>JAQBOM010000053.1 GCA_028288025.1 Mucilaginibacter sp.
AGTTCGTCTACAACGTCGCCTGGACCCAGGCCCGTTGCGACATCGCCTCGGTCTCCGGCACCACCATCACCATGGACCAGCCCTGCTTCGACAACTCCACCAAGAAGCCCTACGGCGTCAACGCCGACCTGCCCAGCTCCGTGGAGAACGCGAAGGCCCTGCTGACCAACCCGGGCCAGTGGTACCTCGACCAGAGCAGCAACACCGTCTACTACATCCCCCGCGCGGGACAGACCATGAGCACCGCGGACGTGGAGATCCCGCGCCTGCAGACCCTCGTCTCCGGAACCGGCACCGAACAGAAGCCGCTCAACGGCCTCGCCCTCTCCGGGATCTCCTTCGAATACGGAGGCTGGACCGCACCCGAGGGCGGTGACGGCTTCTCGGAGGTCCAGGCGAACATGCGCCTCACCGGCCAGAACGCCTGGCAGAACGAGGGCACCTGCACCCGGTACTCCACCACCAGCCCCGGCACCTGCCCCTACGGGGCCTGGACCATGACGCCCGGCAACGTCGTCTTCGACCACACCACCGGGCTGAGCATCACCGCAAGCACCTTCGAGCACCTCGGCGCCGCTGGCCTGCAACTCGGCCAGAACGTCAACGGATCCACCATCCAGGGCAATGTGTTCACCGACATCTCCGGCAACGGCGTGGAGATCGGCAACGGCACCGACGCCGCCCCGACCGACCTGGCGCTGCTGCCCGCGAACAACACGATCTCCGACAACTGGGTGCACAACATCGCCGTCGAGTACACCGGCGGTGTGGGCATCTTCCAGGGCTACACCCGCTACGACACCATCGCGCACAACCAGATCAACAACGTCCCCTACAGCGGCATCAGCTCCAACTGGGGCTGGGGGCACAACCCCACCGCGACCATGGGCAACCAGATCCTGAACAACCTGGTCTTCGACCAGATGCAGCAGCGCTCGGACGGCGGCGGCATCTACGTCCTGGGCATAGAGGGTGACTCACTCGCCGACGGCCTGCTGATCAGCGGGAACGTCGTCCGCAACACCAACTCCGCCAACGGCGGCCATGCCATCTACACCGATGGCGGCAGCGAGTACATCACGATGACCGGCAACGCCATGTTCGCCAACAACACACCGTCCATGGGCGGATGCAACGAGCAGGGCGGCACGCCCTACGGCCAGTTCTCGTTCACCGGCAACTACGTCGAGAACACCACCCCCGACTGGCCGTGCGGAGCGCCGGCGAACGCCACCGTCAGCAACACCCAGGTGTCGGCCGACGGCACCGGAGTGCCCGCGTCACTGATCGCGAACGCCGGACTCGAACCGCAGTACGCGTCCCTCGCCCAGGCTCCCGCAGGTCAGGCCCAGACGAACCTCGCCCTCGGCAAGCCGGCCCAGGCGCAGTTCCTCGACGGCTCCACGGCCACACTGCAGTCCTACTCACAGCTGTCCTACGCGACCGACGGAAACCCCGGCACCTACGTGCAGGCCAGCGGCCAGTTCCGCTGGCAGCTCGTGGTCGACCTGCAGGCTCAGCAGAGCCTCGGCCACGTGACCGTGTCCATGCCGCAGGCTCACTTCGCCACCGCCTTCCACGTCGACGCCTCCACCAACAACAGCACCTGGACAACGGTCGGAACCGTCACCGGCAGCGGCTGGGGAACCATCCCCGTCGTCTTCCCGAGCACGGTCTCCGCGAGGTACCTCCGCATCGTCGCGGACACGCCCAACAACTGGAACCAGCGGGGAGACCAGATGGCCATCAGCGAGGTGGGCGCGTACGCCCCGACCTCGGGCCAGCCCAACCTGGCGCTCAACCAGCCCGCCCAGGCGCTGTACATCGACGGGACGCAGGCGCAGATGCAGTCCAACTCCACTCCGTCCCTGGCCGACGACGGGAACACCGCCACCTCGTCGCAGGCGAGCGGGCAGTACCGGTGGATCCAGCAGATCGACCTGACACAGCCGCAGTCCGTCAACGTCATCTCCCTGCTCCAGCCGGCCGCCGCGTTCGCCAGCAACTGGCACATCGACGTCTCCCTCGACGGCTCCACCTACTGGACCGTGGCCCGCCACGCCGACACGGCAGGAGGACTCTCCGGTGTCCAGTTGGCCGCCCCCGCGACGGCGCGCTACATCCGCGTCATCGCCGACCTGCCCAACCAAGGCGGCCAAACCGGCGGGCAGATGGCGGTGAGCGAGATCGGCGTCTACAGCGGCTGATCCAACGGTCGAGCACCGCGGTCGGCGCGCCCGGCGGTGTCCAGGCTCGGCGTACCGGGCCTGGACGCCTTCGCGGCCCGTGGTCGGGTCGGGATCGTGCGTGGCTACCCCGCAGTCACCTGCACGGTGGCCGCAACCGAGGGTGTCGCGGTGACGTCCTGTGCCGTGGCGGTGAGCGTGTGGGCTCCGGTGCCGAGACTGCCGGACGCAGTGCACGACCAGGAGCCGTCGTCCGCGGCCGTGGTGCCGCACAGCTGGGTGCCCTCTGCGGTGACGGTTACCGTGGCGCCCGGTTCAGCGGTGCCGGACACGGTCGGGCTTGCGCCGACGACGGCTCCCGCCTGGGGTGAGGCGAGGGTGACCGCGGGGGCGAAGGGAGCCGTGTCGGGGACGCCGCTTCCGGTGATCTTCACTGCGACGCTGTGCGCGGTGACCTGGCCGCTGCCGTTGCGGAGCCGGAAGTCGGCTGCGGAGTGCTGCGAGCCGCCGAAGTAGGCGTCCGAAGCGCTCACGGTGGCGGTCTTCCAGGTGTTCGTTCCGGTGAGCTGGATGTCCGTTGCGGACTTGTAGGGGTCGGAGCTCCCGTTGTCGTACTGGACGGAGACGGAGCCGGTGCCCTGGTCGTAGTAGGCGATGGTGAACGTCGCCGTGTAGTAGCCCGCGTGGGCGACGGAGTCGTCGATGTTGAAGTAGATGTTGCCCTGGGTGCTGGTGCGTGCGGTCAGTCCGGCGATGACCGAGGCGTTCGTC
>JAQBOM010000046.1 GCA_028288025.1 Mucilaginibacter sp.
CGCGTCGCAGCGCGCGACCCGTGACCCGCCGCCCCCGGGCCGGGCGGCCGGGGGTCAGCTGGCCGGGGCGGAGTGCTCCTGGCGCAGCGCCGGGGACAGGTCCGCCACCGGCGGATCGTCCGCCCGCCGACCGGACCTGATGAAGATCATGCGGGTGCCGAGGGCCACGTTGACCGCGAGCGCGCCCCACGCGGCCCCGGCGACCAGCAGTTCCTCGTGGGTCCAGTACCAGGCCTGGGCGTAGCCCCAGGGGAAGCCGCCGCTCCACTTGGCGTAGAGCTCGGTCAGGAAAGCCCCGGCGATCAGGGTGTAGGCCAGGCCGCTCCAGAACTCCACCAGGAAGACCCCGGCCGCGGGCCAGGCCAGGTACTGGTCGGCGCTGGCCGTGTTGATCAGCAGCAGCGTGGCCAGCGACAGGCCCACGGCCACGGCCACGTCCTTGGGCCTGCGCCAGGCGAGGAGCGCGCCGAGGCCGGCCGAGACGACCACGATCGAGTTGTGCCCCGGGCCCTCCCACCAGGTGAGCCAGGAGGCGGGCACCCCGGCCCAGGACGCGATCTTGGGAATGCCCCAGGGCCGGTAGGGGACGCCGGCGTACTGCAGGACGTTCTGCTTGACCCCCTGGTAGTGCTCCAGCAGCGGCAGGCCCCACAGCAGGGCCAGGGTCGCGCCGAATCCGGCGGTGAACAGCACCAGGCTGCGCCGGTTGTGCTTGTACGCCGCCACCAGCAGGGCCGGCACGACCACGACCGGGACGGTCTTGACGCACAGCGCCAGGCCCATGAACACGCCGGCGGCCACCATCCGCCGGTGCGAGGACAGCATCCACACCGACGCCAGGACGAAGCAGACGAAGAGCGGGTCGGTGTTGCCGTGGAAGCCGGAGACCCCCACCAGGACCGGGCTGAGCGCCACCGCGATCCCGCACCAGCGCGCCCTGCGCACACCCACGCGGTCGCGGGTGAGCTCGAACACCAGCAGGCAGGTCGCGAAGTCGGCGAAGCAGGCCGGCATCCTGATCAGCAGCGGGAACGAGGCACCCCAGTGCTCCAGGCGGTAGAACACCCACAGCAGCAGCCCGGTGATCGGGCCGTGGTTGTAGACCATGGTGCCGACGCTGTAGCCGTAGACGCCGACCGGGCCGACCTTGCCGATCTCGGCCGCGAACTTCGCGAACAGCCGCACGTCGTTGGTGCCGGCCGTGGTCGAGGCGATGAACAGCTTGAAGGCCAGGGCGACCAGCCCGGCCACGGCCACGGACCACCGCGCCCTCCCGAGCCCGGGACGGGCCGCAGGGGTCGGTGTGGGGAATGTCGTCACCATGGCGGAATCGACCTGCATCTTTCTCTCAGCATGCACACAGGAGTGTGCCGGATCGAACGATAGCGGTCCAAGGTGTACCGAAGACGACACGGTGGATCACGACCCGTGCCTGCCGCCCGTGCCGGGACCGTCGGCAGGCGCCCCGTCCTGGCACGCGAATCATCCGAAACCGTTTCTATCGGATCAGCCCCACGGCCCCGAAGAACCGGCCCGACCCGGCGGCTCGCGACACCTCCCCCCGCCCCCACCCTCGCCCGAGCGAGGGGACTGACCAGGCGAAACGCGGCGCGCTGGCGCAGATCCGGCGCCCGCGGCAGCGCGCCCGCACGGCCGCGCGCCCCACCGGCGTCGCGCAGCGTAAGAGTCTTACTTGATTCACGGTCACCGGCTCCGGCGCGGATGTACGTTGGGCGCATGAGCACGGGTGCTTCAGGCAGCAGTCCCTGGAGGCGCGCCGGTGACCTGCCGGCCGAGGTGACCAGCTTTGTCGGCCGCGCCGAGCACCTCGCCCGCCTGCAGCAGATGCTGCACGGATCCCGGATGCTCACCCTCACCGGCCCCGGCGGCGTCGGCAAGACCAGGATCGCGCTGCGCGCCCTGCCCCGGCTGCGCCCGCGGTACCCCGACGGGATCTTCCTGGTGGAACTGTCCGCCCTCAAGGACCCGGAATTACTCGCGCGCTCGGTCTGCGCCGCCCTGGCCCTGCCCGAACAGGCCACCCGCACCTCGGTGGACGTCCTCACCGAACACCTGGCCGCCCGCACCGCGCTGATCGTGCTGGACACCTGCGAGCACCTGGTCGACGCCTGCGCCATCCTGACCGCCCTGCTGCTGCGCACCTGCCCGCAGGTCAGCGTCCTGGCCACCAGCCGGCAACCCCTGGACGTCCCCGGCGAGCACCTCCTGGTCGTCCCCCCGCTGCCGGTGGAACCCGAGGGCATCGACGGAACCGGCGCGGTGGCCCTGTTCGCCCAGCGCGCCACCGCCGTCATGCCCGCCTTCACCCTGACCCCCGCCAACCAGGACGACGTGCTGGCACTGTGCCGCCGCCTGGACGGCATCCCGCTGGCGATCGAACTGGCCACCGTCCGGCTGCGGGCCCTGTCCCTGCACGAACTCGCCGCCCGCCTCGAGGACCGGTTCCGCCTGCTCACCGCCGGCAGCAGGACCACCGTGCCGCGCCACCGCACGCTGCGCACCACCATCGGCTGGAGCCACGAACTGTGCAGCCCGCCCGAGCGGCTGCTGTGGGCCAGACTCTCCGTCTTCGCGGGCACCTTCGACCTCCCGGCCGCCGAACACGTCTGCGCCGGCGGCGAACTGGACCCCGGCGACGTCCTGGAACACCTCCTCGCCCTGGTCGACAAATCGGTCGTGCTGCGCCTGGACGACGAGGCGGGCACGCGCTACCGGCTGCTGGACTCCATCCGCGAGTACGGGGCGCAGTGGCTGGCGGACACCGGCCAGCACGAACAGGTGCGGGCGAGGCACTGCGCCTGGTTCGCGGCGCGGCTGCGGGAACTGGAGCAGGCGTTCCCCACCTCCCGGCAGCTCCCGGTGTTCCGCGCCCTGCGCGCGGAGCACGGCAACCTGCGCGCGGCCCTGGAGTTCGCCCTCACCCGCCCCGGCGGCCGGCGCGAGGCGCTGGCGATGGCGGTCTCCAGTTGGCCGTACTGGATGGCGGCGGGACTGCTCGGCGAGGGCGCGCTCTGGCTGGACCGGGCGCTGGCACAGGTGCCCGAACCGGTCACCGAACGCGGCTGGGGGCTGGCCCGGCACGGCTACCTGGGGGTGTTCCACGGCAGCTCGGCCGCGGAACTGCCCTACCTGGCCGAGGCCCGCCGGATCGGCGAACGCCTGGGCGACGCCCGGCTGATCGCCCACGCGGTGATGTTCCAGGGCCTGGCCCTGGGCTTCCTCGGCCAGGCCGAACCCGCGCGCACCTGCTGCGAGGAGGCCCGCGGCCGGCTGACGGCACTGGGCGACGACTTCACCCTGACCGTCCTGGACGCCCAGGTCGCCTTCGTCTGCGCGCTGTCGGGCCAGGCCGCCACCGCGATCGAACTGTGCACCCGCGGACTGGCCGCCATGCAGGCGCAGCCCGGCGAGTGCTGGGTCACCGGCTACCTGCGGCTGCTGCGGGCCCTGGCCCGCTGGGTCCAGGGCGACGTGGCCGGCGCGGAACGCGACAGCCGGGCCGCCCTGGCGTGCGCCTGGAACCTGCAGGACACCATCGGCACCGCCTACTGCCTGGACCTGCTGGCCTGGATCGCCGCGGTGCGCGGACACCACGCCCGGGCGGCCGTGCTCCTGGGCGCGGTGGCCCGGCTGTGGGAGCCGACCGGCACCACCCTCGGCGGCGTGCACAGCCTCCAGCAGCAGCACCGGCAGGCCGAGGACGACGTCCGCCGCGCCCTGGGCGAGCCCCTGCACGCCCGCCGGCTGCGCATGGGAGCGACCAGGCCGCTCGCCGACGTGGTGCGCATGGTCCAGGACGACACCGCCGCCCTGCCCGGCCCCCCACGCCGCCCCGCC
>JAQBOM010000017.1 GCA_028288025.1 Mucilaginibacter sp.
TTTGGGCCAATGTATAATAGGGTTCCAGCCTCATATCCTACCACTTCCATGGTGGCTTTATCTGTTTCTACATCTGCAAGCGAATCGTCAGATTTTACAGTATCTCCAACTTTAAAGTTCCATTTATTAATCACGCCTTCAGTCATGGTGTCACTAAGGGCCGGCATGCGGATTACAGTTGCGGGTATGCTTTTTTTATCAACTTTCGGTTTTGCAGCAACGGCTTCCTGTGGTTTTTTATCTTCAGCAACTTTACCTTTTGCAGGTTTTTGTTCCTTCTCTTCAGGTGCTTCTGCTTTGGCAGAAACCGCACCGTTTGCGGCCAAGACTGTTTTGTAATCTTCACCTTCGGCGCCTAAAACAGCAATGGGGGCGTCAACAGGAACGGCTTTACCCTCTTCAACACCTATATAAAGTAAGGTGCCATCCTGGTAGGATTCAAAATCCATTGTGGCTTTATCAGTTTCAATCTCAGCTAATACATCGCCCGATTTTACTTTATCACCAACTTTTTTATGCCATTTCGCCACCACACCTTCGGTCATGGTATCGCTCATTTTTGGCATTTTAATTACTTCGGCCATATCCTATCTGATCAATAGTTCTGTTAAATTATTATTTGCGATTAGTCCTTAATAAAAGGGTAATCTTTTTCCACGTACACATCAGTATATAACTCTGATGCTTCCGGCCAAGGCGACTCTTCCGAGAACCTTACCGATTCTTCCACTTCGGCTTTAATTTTGGCCTCGATCTCTTCAAACCATTTTTCATCGGCATAACCCTCGCTGGTAATAACATGTTTTACCAGCTCGATCGGGTCTTTAGCCTTATAGCTTTCCAGCTCTTCTTTTGTGCGGTATTTTTGCGGATCAGACATGGAGTGTCCCTTGTAACGGTAGGTGCGCATCTCCAGGAAAGTAGGCCCTTCGCCGTTGCGCGCCCGCTGAACAGCTTCGTCCATTGCTTTGTGCACGGCAGCAGGGTCCATGCCGTCAACTGCTGATGAAGGAATGCCGTAAGGCTCTCCTAATTTATAAATATCGGTTTGCACGGTGGTACGTTCAACCGAGGTACCCATGGCATAACCATTGTTTTCGCAAATAAATATAACCGGCAATTTCCAAAGGGCCGCCATGTTAAAGGTTTCGGTAAGCGAACCCTGGCGTACAGCACCATCGCCCATGTAGGTGATGTTTACGAACTGGGTTCCTTTAAATTTTTCGGCGAATGCGACACCCGCACCCAGCGGAACCTGGCCGCCTACTATACCGTGGCCGCCATAAAAATGCTTTTCCTTATCAAACATGTGCATGGAACCGCCTTTGCCTTTTGAGCAACCGGTTGCTTTGCCATACAGTTCGGCCATTACTGCATTGGGTGTAACGCCTTTTGCCAGTGCATGGGCATGATCGCGATAAGCGGTGATCATGCTATCCTCCTGTTTGATCACCGACATCGCGCCGGCCAATACAGCCTCCTGCCCTATATATAAGTGGCAAAACCCCCTTATTTTTTGCTGTCCGTATAACTGTCCTGCTTTTTCTTCGAATCTGCGCATTAAAAGCATTGACTCGTACCACATCAGGTATGTGTCTTTGTTAATTTCGATTGAACTCATGCTTGTATTAAACGATCAATTTTTCTGAGTAAAGCGCAAATCTAATTATATCCTTGAAATTATCGAAACTGCCGCAAGTTTGTTGATGAGATTATTTTCATTTTAAACAATTTGAAGGTTTTTTGACTTTGGCGCAACAATAAGAAGGCGCAGTCCGTAAAAAATAAAAGCGGGACAATTATTAATAAATTTATAATCGCCCCGCAGGAAACGGGAAATAATTGAGAAATTTTTAAAATAAATGTGGAATAACGAACTTTTGTTGAAAAAAAGCCGTTACATCCTTGTGGTTTTGAAAAATATGGATAGTTTTGTGACCAACAATAGACAAAGCGTCCTGTTTAATACACAATTTGTTGACCTATTACAACAAACTAAAGATTAAATGAAGAAATTTATATTCGCTATTGCGTTATTTTTCAGTGTTTTAGCCGTTCAGGCTCAAACAAAAACTACTCAAAAGCCCGCCGACGAGAAGGTTCCTGACGAACAGGAAAGTTTAGCTAAAGATTATCTTTCACAAATTATGGGCGTTGCCATGTCGGCGACATCCAATATGAAATTATTCCACTTTGTTTACGACTGGATAGGCACTCCATACCGTTTCGGCGGAAGCTCAAAGCGCGGGATCGATTGTTCAGCATTTACAAAAGAACTGTACAGCCAGGTGTTCAACTTGGATATTCAGCGCAGCTCGCGCGATATTTTCAGCATGGTTAGCCCTGTTAAAAAGGATGAGTTGCAGGAGGGAGACCTTGTATTCTTTAAAATACACAGCCGCCGCATATCACATGTGGGTATATATTTAGGCAATAACCGCTTTGCCCACGCCTCATCAAGGGGTGTTGCTATCAGCAGCCTCGACGACGCTTATTACAAGCGTTATTTTTACAGGGGCGGCCGTATGCTTGAATCTTTTAAAGCAGAGCTGGAAAAACAAAGCAGCAATAAAAACTAAAAAAGCTTAAACTACTGACAAATCCTTTCGTACCCGAAGGGATTTTCTTTTGAATATCGTAATGATAAGTAGAGCTATCAGCATTTTTTAGTTTTTAAATTGTTAAATCTACTCCGCCTCGTCTTTGGTTGTCCGTACCAGGCTGATACCTGTAAAGAAAAATATAATTGCCAAAATACCAACCACAACAAGGACGGTAATATCGCCACTGTGATTGATAACACCAAAGCCGGTGTAAATTAAGCCTATAATACCCAGTATGGTAAGTATAGCTCCGAAAACTCTTTTTAAGTTCATAAGGTTAAGCGCTGTTTTTATAAAGCGTTTATTTTAAAACAAATAGCACACCAATATTTAACTTATATTTATACTAACTAATTTAAACACTCATGACACCTGAAATAACATCCCTTATAGTTGTTTTTATTATTTTGGTTATTTTATTCTCCTCGTTTGTGTCTGTAAAACAAGGCACTATCGTGGTTATTACCGTTTTTGGCAAGTACCGACGGATAATGACGCCCGGGCTTAATTTTAAACTTCCCTTTATCGAAAATATCTATTCAAAAATCTCTATTCAAAATCGGTCGGTCGAGCTGGAGTTCCAGGCCGTTACCTTCGACCAGGCAAATGTGTATTTTAAGGCTATGCTGCTTTACTCGGTACTGGACCAGCAGGAAGAAACCATTAAAAACGTAGCATTTAAGTTTGTTGACGACCGCAATCTGATGCAGGCGCTTATTCGTACGGTTGAAGGATCTATCCGTGCTTTTGTGGCTACCAAGCGGCAATCGGAAGTATTGATATTACGGCGGGATATTGTTGAGCACGTTAAGGAGCAGCTTGATGTGATACTGGAGGGCTGGGGCTATCACCTGCAGGACCTGCAATTAAATGATATTACGTTTGACGAGATCATCATGAAATCAATGAGCCAGGTGGTTGCATCAAACAACCTGAAAGCCGCTGCCGAAAACGAAGGACAGGCGTTGCTGATCACAAAAACAAAGGCTGCCGAAGCGGAGGGAAATGCTATTAAAATATCTGCCGAGGCCGAGCGGCAGGCATCCCAGTTGCGGGGCCAGGGCGTGGCATTATTCCGCGAGGAGGTAGCAAAAGGTATGTCAGTAGCAGCTAAAGAAATGAAGGAGGCAAAGATGGACACCTCGGTAATACTATTTACTATGTGGACGGAGTCGATCAAACACTTCGCTGAAAACTCGCAGGGGAACGTTATTTTCCTTGACGGATCCACCGATGCTATGCAGCAAACGATGAAACAAATGATGAGTTTAAACCTTTTACATACTGACGCAGTCAAAAAGTAAAATTTTTACTCAATAGTTTATGACATTAAGATTCGTGCGGATGATTCGCATAGCAACCTTTTGCTTTTTCTTTGTATCGGCCGCGTCGGCCCAATTTTACCATAAGCTAACCGTCAGCGATTTTAAGGGCGCGCCGCGCAACAACGGCGATGCTACGATAGCGTTTACCAGCACAATGATCGACTACCGGTACACTCCTTCGTGGCATAATGGTTATTATAGGCTCGATTTTACCATCAGGCTGATCGTAAACAAGAATGAGTCGTGGCTGGCCAGGCCTAAAATAACATCCCCCGAAATGCTAGCCGAAATACTTAAGCACGAGCAGGGGCACTACAATATAGCTTACATGGAACAGCAGGAGTTGTTGCGGACGGTTGGCCGAACGGTTTTTCACGATGACTACCTGGTGCAGGCCAAAAGCATTCTTCACCGTATTGATGCTAAATACAAGCAGTTGAACCAAAGCTACGACGATGATACCAACCACATGCTAAATCGCACACAGCAACAAAACTGGGACGCGTATTTCAAAAAACAGCTGGAATTTATGCCGCCTGAATCGGAAAGTTATACAAGGAATGATGCTCGGTAAAAAATTAGATGTCATGAACTTGTTTCAGCACCCCACTTGCAAAGTATAAGCTAAGCAGGTTGCATGTCCTGCGAGGTCCCGAAATAAAATCGGGATGACGTTCCGATTGTTATAATCTATTCCGCTACCCAAATCACATCAATAAACCATTTCTTATTATCAAAGAAGTGATTAACCGGCTTAAACCCATTGTTTTTGGCCAGCTGATCGGTTTGCGAAACGGTAAACTTTTGCGATATCTCCATAAATATGCATTCGTCCTTTGCAAAATGGATCGGTTCTGATCCGTTTATCTTTACCTGCTGATCGGCAAGACTAACCAGGTAGCTTTTACAGGAACCGGTTTCCGGATCGTAGGTGGGGTAGTGTTCAAATTGGTTTAGATTAAAGTCGCCGTCCAGCTCCCTGTTTATCCGTTCCAGTAAGTTAAAGTTAAACCTTTTGGTTATGCCGCCTTTATCGTTGTAAGCGGCCAGTACGGTTTTTGGATTCTTTTTGAGATCGAAGCCAATGAGCAGCATATCGCCCGCAGATAAGTGGCGATGAAGATTCCTGCAAAAGGCCTCAGCCTCGGCTGCAGGCATATTGCCAATATTTGAGCCTAAAAATAGCACGACTTTCCTCTTGTTAGAGATAGATGCCGCTTTCTCGAGCATATCAAAGTATTCGCCGTTCAGGCCGGTTATCTGCAGGCCGGGCAAGGTTACGGGCAGGGTAACATTCAGGTACGATATAACATTTTCCGAAATATCGATCGGCAAATAGGTAAATTTTACCTGCTGATCTAAAAGATATTGAAGCAGGTACGTTGACTTGGTAGCATCACCCGCGCCGAGCTCGATCAGGTCGAATGCATCTCCGTCGCCCATAATAGCGTCGCATATGTCGGCGGTTTTTTCCGAAAATATCTCCAGCTCGCACCGGGTAGGATAATACTCCTCACAATTCATCAGTTCCTGGAAAAGCTTATCACCATTGGCATCATAAAAGTATTTCGAATTCAATCGTTTGGGTGTCGACTGTAAACCGGTTAATACATCATCCAAAAAGCGGTCGGCACCGTTATTTGATGCCGTTATTATTTGTGTTTGCGCTGTTGCGTCGTTATTTTTCATGCGAGATTAGGTTTTTATTTAGCCAATCTGATGCCAGTAAATTGCCACCGTAAATGTGTTTGAAAAAAATTGCGGTAAGTAACGCGGCTATGCCCCGGCGATGTTACTTCCGAAGCGCCCCGTAGTACTTTTTGGTTCACCATAAACTTGCCGTTGTATTCGCCGATGGCACCGGCCGCTTTGATGAAACCCGGGTATGGCAGGTACGAACTTTCGGTCCACTCCCAGCATTTGCCCCAGTTAAACTGCGAAGCGGCAGCTTCCCACTCAAATTCAGTCGGCAGCCGCAAGCCTTTCCACGCCGCGTAAGCGTACGCCTCAAAATAACTGACATGGCAAACCGGCTCTTTTAAGTTGAGTGGCCGAAGTCCGTTAAAAGTATAATGATGCCATTCGCCATCAATCAAATGCCAGTATAAGGGCGCTTCAACTTTATTGTTGCGTACCCAATCCCACCCTTCGGCATGCCAATGCCTGAAATCATTATACCCACCGACGTGTATAAACTCCAGGTATTCCACATTGGTAACAAGGTTGGGACTTATCTCGAAAGTATTCAAATAAACTTTATGCCTGTTCAACTCATTATCAAAACAAAAGCCGTCGCCTTTAAAGCCAATTTCGTAAATACCTTCCTTTAGCTTAATAAATGCATCACCGGCAGGTGTTGCCACTTTCGGTGAAACATAATCTTTTGAATACGGCGGGAACAACGGGTTATGCCCTAAAATATATTTGATATCGGTGTACAGCAGCTCCTGGTGCTGTTCTTCGTGGTTAAGGCCGAGGATGATCAATTCCATAATTTCATCCGAAGGCTGCTCACAAAGGAACTTATCCATTGCCTCGTCAACATACTCCCGATAACGGTAAATTTCAATAACCGTAGGACGGCTTAAGTTACCCCGGTCGGTGCGGATAACGCGGTTGCCGACGGTTTCATAATAACTGTTAAAAACGTAGTTGTAGTCGGGATTAAATTCCTGATACCCCATAAAATAAGGCTTCAGGATGAAAGTTTCAAAAAACCAGGTGGTATGCCCGATGTGCCATTTAGGCGGACTAACATCCGCCACAGGCTGCACCACATAGTCCTCGGTTTGCAGGGGAGCGCAAATTTGGTTGGTGTATTGACGTACTTTTCTATACCGTGCAGCTATGTCCATTGGCTTATTTGCTTTCCAAATACCGTTTAAGGTTCGAAATTGTTTTAATGTTTAAATCTTTCGCCTGCTTTTTGCGCATCATTAATGCATACGCATTGTTGAACCCGATCGGTTTTAACCATTTGATATTATATTTTTTTTGAAACTCCTTTTGTACATAGTTATAGGTTTTGTCCTTACTTAATGTTAAGGAATCTACAGTTTTAAGTGAAGGCTTCAAAATAGCCAATAAACCCGTACCGGTGTATTCCGGGTAAAAGTCGATTTGGTTGTTGGTTAAGGCATCAAAACATATTTTCGTCCCGCCGAGGCCCGTTTTTGTTGCAACATCATAATCGGTATAGCCTTTTATCAGCATGCTGTACATGCTTGCCAGGATATATTGCTCGCCAAATATTTTCGACCCGATTCGAACTATACCCATATTGACCTCACGAGCCGGTTTCCATAAACCGTTATCCAGTAAAAAATCTTTAGCCACCTTTTCGGGGCTTTGGTGAAGATAATCAGTACGATAATTAAGTGCCGTCATGATGCTGTCATTTATCTTTCCGGAAAGCAAATTCAGCGTATTTTCCAGTTCCGGGAATTTTGTCAATGCATCTTCCCGTACAACCGGGGCAGCATAATAAGGTGGAAATATGCCTTTATCATCTTTTAGAACAACAAGGTGATATGCCTCAAGCCGGCCATCGGTTGAATAGCCGCTGATCACATCCAACTGATTTTCATAAGCGGCCTTATACATTACCGCATCGCTGATGACGATTGTATGAATTTTTAATTTGTATTTGCTTTGCAGGCCCAGGTTGCCATCCTGCCGCCCCATGAATTCGGGCGTGAATCCAGCGGTTAACTTGCCGCCGTAAGCCGAAGGAATAAAATAAAAAGAAGAAAATAATAACAGTAGCAGTGGCAAAGTTGCAGTAGCAGTTTTTAACTTCCGGATGTTAAGCCTTTGTAATCGCGAAAGCAAAAAATCAAATAATATAGCCAGCAGCGCGGCGGGGATAGCCCCGGCTAATATCATATTGGTATTATTGAGCGAAATGCCGCCGAAAATAAACTCGCCCAGGCCGCCGGCGGCAATATAGGATGCCAGCGTAGCCACGCCAACAGTTATTACCGTGGCCGTGCGGATACCGGCAAATATCACCGGCATGGCCAGCGGAAGTTCCACCTTAAACAATACCTGCCACTTGCTCATGCCCATTGCAACGGCGGCTTCTTTAACGGCGGGGTCAACCCCGGTAATCCCCGTAAACGTATTGCGGACGATCGGCAGCAGGGCATACAGCAGCAGGGCTACAATAGCCGGCTTTGCGCCAATGCCCAATACCGGGATCATAAAGCCCAATAGTGCGATGCTGGGTATGGTTTGTAAAACACCCGCAACACCTAACACCGGGCCGGAAAGCTTTCTCCGCCGGGTTATTAATATGCCCAATGGCAGGCCGATCAGCACCGCTATAAACAGCGAGATAAACGTAAGCCCGATATGCTGCAGGGTTTGCGCTGCCAGTTTATCCGACTGCTGCCGCATAAAATCAAACAAGGTTTGCTGCTCATTCATGCGCCTGCTGCTTTTTGTACTGATAAAATGCTGCCATCAGTTGTTCAAAACTTGCCGATTTTGTTTCACTATCATGATGGATAGTTATGGTTTCTGACGAAGCGAATTTAAACTGTTCGAGGCCGGTCCATAGATCCGTGTCAGCCGGCAATACTTTGGTTTTATTTTCCTTTTGCAGGATGGGAAGCCATCGCCAGATATCATTTAACTTAATGGTTTTAAATTCCAGTTGCAGGCGTTGTTCCTGCAAAAAGTCCTGTACAAACGCGTTGGCCGGATTAAAAAGAAGATTGGATGGTCTGCCATCCTGTAAGATCTTTCCTTTATCCATCAGGCAAATATGATCGCCCAGTTCAAAGGCTTCCTGCACGTCGTGGGTCACCATAATAATGGTTTTCCGCTTCAGCTCATCAAGCACTTTAAATTCCGCGTGAATTTTTGAGCGGGTAACATTATCCAACGCGCCGAACGGTTCGTCCATCAATAATACCGCGGGATCGGCAACCAGGGCCCTTGCCAACCCGACGCGCTGCTGCTGTCCGCCGCTCAGCTCCGCCGGGTACATTTGCCGGCAATCGTCCGAAAGGTGCAGCTTTTCGAGCAATTCAGAAATGCGTTTTTCAATTCTCTTCTTATCCCACTTTAATAATTGCGGAACAATTGAAATATTTTCGGCAACGGTATAATGCGGAAAGAGGCCGTTATTTTGCAGCACATAGCCAATTCCACGGCGCAATATTTCGGGCGGTTGTTCCAGTATGTCCTTACCATCAATAAAAATTTCACCGCTGGTTGGCTCAATAAGACGGTTGATCATTTTGAGCGTGGTGGTTTTACCGCAGCCGCTGGTGCCCAGCAAAATGAGGTTTTCGTGCTCCTTAACTTCAAATGAAATATTATCTACGGCTTGGGTTTTGCCAAAGTGTTTGCTCAGTTGTTCAACCTTTATCATAAGCGGCTATACTGTTATGGCCATAAATAAGTTATTCAACGATTCTGCGTAAAGGGGGTGGGCAAAAACACACCAGCGTATCTGCTCGTAAGTAATACCACCCATCATCGCCATTTGCAGTATGGTCATGATCTCGCCGCCTTCTTGTCCAAGAATTGCAGCCCCCAGTATTTGTTTGGTGTCTGCATCAACAATTGCTTTCATAAAACCGCGTGTGTCGCCGGTTTCAATGGCGCGGGCCACATGTGCCATTGGCAGTTTGGCTACCTTATAATTTAATTTTTGCTTTGCAGCATCTGCCTCGCTTAACCCGATACGCCCAAGTTGCGGATCGGTAAACATACAGTAGGGCACCGGCCTGTTCTTTATAGTCAAATTTTCCTTGTGTACCAGGTTGCGGTATACGATCGTATAATCATTGTATGAAATATGCGTAAATGCTGGCCCACCTTTCACATCACCCAGGGCATAAATGCCCTTTACGTTAGTTTCGAGTTTGTCGTTTACCCTGATAGCCCCGTGCTCGCCTGTTTTTACCCTTGTTTTTGCCAGGTTGAGCGCTTCGGTTTGCGGCGTACGGCCAACGGCGATTAACACATGCGAGCATTTTATCTTTTCCTCTTTGCCATTACAGAATATCGTCGCGATTATCTTTCCATTCGCTTTCTTTTTAAACTGGGTGGCTGTAGTATTGGTATGAATTTTAATCTCCTCAGCTTCCAGTATTTTAGTCAACTCCTCCGAAATGTCTTCATCCTCGCGCGGCACAATCCGGCCCGACCGTTCCAAAACCGTCACCTTGCTTCCAAAACGGCAGAACATCTGACCAAACTCCAGCCCGATATAATTTCCGCCGAGCACCAGCAGATGTTTTGGGACATTGTCCAGGTCCAAAATGGTGGTGGAGGTTAAATAGTCAATATCCTCCAACCCTTCAATTTCCGGTATAACCGTTTTGACGCCGGTATTAATGAAGATCAGCTCCGCTTTGAATTCCCTTTTTTTGCCTGTGTTCGGCTTTACCGAAATGGTTTTATCGCCAATAAATTCGGCCTCGCCGAAAAGCAGGTCAAGGTTTTTGGTTGCTTCCAGCCCGCTTTGGCTGCCGTTCCTAAACAAGTGTACAACATCATCCTTGCGCTTTTTGATCGCCGGCATATTCACCGAAAAGCTTTTTATCTTAACACCCAGCGGGCTGCTGTTCGCAGCCAGGTAAGCCATTTTTGCAGATGCGATCATGGTTTTTGTTGGCGTACACCCATCATTTACACAGGTACCGCCGATCCACTTTTTCTCGACGAGTAAGGTTTTCATGCCGGATTGCGCTAGTTTTTTTGCCAGCGGCCCGCCGGCCTGGCCTGCGCCTATTACGATTGCGTCGTATTGCTTCACGCTAATTGGTTATTTTAACACCCTTCCAGAAAGCGATGTAATCCTTAATATTTTCTGCCGCCGGTTTAGGCTCGGGATAGTACCAGGCCGCATCGGGGTTTTCCATGCCCTCAACGTCAAGGGTATAGTAGCTGGCCAGCCCCTTCCAGGGGCACGTTGTATGAGCGGGAGATGGTTTCAGGTATTCGGCTTTTACGCTTTCCTTAGGGAAATAATAGTTGTTCTCAACCACTACGGTGTCATTGCTTTCCGCGATGATTTGGTTGTTCCATGTTGCTTTCATGTCTTTTGGCGTTATGTTTTATAAAGATAAGCGGTTTGGCGGCTGATTTACAATTGCGGAGGGTGTTTTTGTTAAGAGGCCACTATCCAGGATGATTGCAGCTCTGAGGGTAGCCCCTAACGGGGCAATTTGCATTATTATATATTTTTCTACAAAAGGGTATCCCCTACGAGGAATCGGGACACGCGGCAACTTCAAAGTAAGGTTCTCCGCGGCATAGCATCTATAATGGAAACTTACCGCTTATAATGGGCCATAACCAACAGCACCATGCGGTTGTAGGTGCCAAGGCCATGGGGTTGATTATTTGCCTTGAGAAACCTGTCGTAAAACAAACTGCTTAAAATATCTGCCTCTCCCTGGTAATGGAGCCAGTATATACGTTCGGCTTTAAAATCATTCCGAACCGCAGTGGATATGCGGGACTTTAATTCATTGTTCGCAGTCGTATCGCGGTAACGCAGGGCATGCATAAACTCGTCCACTGCCAGGTGATAAGCCGAATAGTGCAGCAAACGGTCGTGCGAGCCGATACCGGCAATAAACCCCGCGAAGTTAGCCTCATCCTCGGTACCGTAACCCATTTGGTGCGACATTTCATGGCAGGCGACCACAGGCCTCTCGAATACCGGCATCTGGTAGTTCATTTGCGACTCGCTTGTAAAAGGGTTATAATAGCCTGAAGTACCTATGTAATTCAGCAATGGGGTTAATAGGGAAGGCTTAATGCCCGGGCTGTAAGTACGAAAGTTAACTGAGTCATTAGATAATTTCCGGATAGCGAGCACCGCAGTTTGGTATATCGCGCTGTTACCCTGCGACAGATCAGCGGGTGTTACGCGCGAGCGGCTGGCATTGGCGCTGTCGATAAGCATAGCAGTAACTGCTTTTAAATCTGCGGTGGTATAACTGCTGTCGCGGAGGTGAAGCAGCTCGGCCGCCGCCGGCCTGAAATAATTCAAGCCCCAAAACAGGTAAAAAACCACCATCGCTGCCTCGGCACAGATAATTATCCGCAATAAAAAAAATCCGGCGCGTTTAAATTCCTTTTTAAAAGCCAGCCTGGTAAGCTGTACCAGCGCGTAAATGAGAAGGCCGATAATTACGATATATAATATATCGCCAACGCTAAAAGGGAAAAGATTGAACACAGGATGAAGCACCCTGCAAATAAGCGGGTACAATCCTTTCGAGTAGTACCGTTCAACTGTTTTGGGATGACCGGCAAACAGCGTGAGCAAAAAAAGAGTAACGGCAAGCGCACCGATGGCAATGACTCTTACCTGTAATATTTTTTTACTCCGTTTTTCTGACATAGGCTGGAATAAATCTAACGATTATACAAAGCGTAATAATACGTTTTAACGCTGTTAAAGGTTAGCTATTGCCTGTATTTAGCAACAAAGCTCCTGTTACGCAAAAGCCCTGCGAATTACCGCAGGGCTTCAATCAAAATTGATAAGGTATAGCAGTTGAGGTTTATTTTATAAAAACAGGGATGCTTATGGTATCCCAGTTCATACTGAAACCTTTTTTATCGATAAGATAAACCATTCTCTCGTGCATGCCTGTTTGTTTTGGCGTTACCATTACACGCAGTTGGTCCTGGCTTTCGTCATATTTGAATGCACCCATTTGCTTTGCAGTTTTGTTAAATATAACGGTCCATGCACCTTTTTCGACAGGTATTACAAAGAAGGCGTAGCTGCCGGCCGGCAGTGGTTTTCCTTCAACGGTAATGGCCTTGCTGGTAGTAAAAATGGTGGCTTCGTTTGCGCCTGCCCTGTACACCTTGCCGTAAGGCTCAAGTCCGCCAAATATTTTGCGGCCCCTTACCGACGGGCTTCCATACCATATCTTGATATGAGAACCAGCAACTACGCCGCTAACACTATCACGCGGGCTGGGAATTGGCTTTTTTTCGGTTTGTGCCATGACTACTGCAGATGCCAAAAAGGCGCATGCAAAAAAACATATCGCCTTTATTTTAAATAATCGTTTCATAATTGTTCTGTTGGTTTATAATTAATTTGTGGATAAAGATATATTGAAATTGGCGTATTTTAAAAATAACTATCGGTTATATTATTTGTAGCAGATAGCTAAAATCTTACAACAATTTGGCCTTTTTAACGTTTAGTAATCATAGTCACATTGCAGTTAGGAATTGACCGAAAGGTTAAACAATTGTTGTGATTTTGGCCCCATGTCTTAAGGCGTGGGGTTTTTTTGTGCTTGATTCTAAAGGTATCCCTCCGCTGATTTGCGTTTTCCCTCGCGGGATAATTAGCACCATAAACTATATATTTGAGGCGTTTATGATCGCAGCATAAGTTTGATGAAAAATACAAATAAGCTATTTTACCTTCTCCTATTTGTATTGGCGCTTATTGTCAACTTTTCCGGGCTGAATGTCCGGTTTTTTACCGACGATCCTGGCTTATATGCTTCGGTCGCCAAAAACCTGGTTTACAAAAAGGACTTTTTTCAGCTGTTTACCTACAACCTCGACTGGCTCGATAAGCCGCACTTTCCTTTCTGGGTTATCGCGTTAAGCTTTAAACTCTTTGGCATTAGCGTTTGGGCTTACCGTTTGCCGGCTTTGCTGTTCTTTTTAGCCAGCCTGGGTTATACGTTTTTGTTTACCAGGAAGTACTACAATTGGGATATCGCCGCCATTGCTGTTTTGATCCTGATGACCGCACAGCATATCCTTCTGTCAAACACTGATGTACGGGCCGAGCCGTATTTAATGGCTTTGCTCGTCGGCGGCATCTATCATATTTCGCGACTCAGGGAACGTTTTTCGTTCACGCAACTATTTTTAGCGGCTATACTTACCGCTTGCGCTGTAATGACTAAGGGGATATTTGCTATTATCCCAATTTATGGTGCGTTACTTAGCGAGCTGGTATTCCGAAAAAAACTCGGCCATATTTTTCAATTGAGGTGGCTATGGCTATTGTTATTAACTTTTATATTCACTTTGCCGGAGTTTTATGCGTTGTACCTGCAATTTGACCTGCACCCCGAAAAAACAGTTTTTGGAAGGCACCAGGTTTCGGGTATAAGATGGTTTTTGTGGGATAGTCAGTTTGGCCGGTTCGTTAATAACGGGCCTATAAGCCGCAAGGCATCCGGAAGTATATTTTTTTACCTGCATACGCTGCTATGGGCTTTTGCGCCCTGGTGCCTGTTGTTTTATTATGCGATTATTGACAACATAAATGGCTTGTTTAACCGGCAAAAACATGCCGAATATTATTCCCTGTGCGGCGGGTTAATATTGCTGCTGCTTTTCTCATTATCCCGTTTCCAGCTGCCTTTTTATACCAATGCCGTTTTTCCTTTATTCGCGATCATCATGGCGCCGGTTTGTTATAAGCAATTGGGTAAATTTGGAGCGCAATTCAGATTAATAGCACAATGGTTATTTGTGATCCTGCTGCCGGTTGCCATCATCATTATAAACTTCTTCCTGAAACCTGCAAGCAATACCTTTTTTGCCGTTGATTGTGTGCTATTTGGTGTGATCGTTTTGCTAATCGTCGCTAAAATCAAGGTGGTGTTCCTGCGCGCCTTCTTTTTAAATTGTGCTGCCGCCTTATTTGCAGGCTTTTACCTGAACACCGTTTTATATAACGAGATCACGCCGTATGTAGGCCAGATTGCCGCTGCTGAATATATTAATCAAAAACCGTTTGACAATTTTCACTTATATACCCTGACAGCGGGTAACAATATCTACCAGTTTTATTGTAAACGGCCCGTGGATTTGGCGCCTATTGACAAATTTAATTCTTTCAAATCAACCGGCATTCCGGTTTTTTATGCAAATGAGCAATCGCTTGATTATTTGAAGCAAAATCACGGGAATTTCAGGGTCATTAAATCTTTTGTAAACTATCCGCAGGAAAATATACTGCCCGCTTTTATAAATAAAGCCACCCGGTATAAAGCATTAGACCATGTTTATTTAATCACGAAGTAGTCTTGAGTCGTAAGTATGAAGTCCTGAGCCATTGATTGGTAGTATATAACCCTGAGCCTAATCACATAGAACTGTATCGATCCCGAGGTGAAGACTCGGGACTATAGACTCAAGACTTATGGCTCCTTCCCCCTCCGCCATTGATCATGTCTGAGACTATACCCGGGCTTTCATCCCGTTCGGCCATAAAGACACCGGCGACATGCACTATAATAAAAGCGATGACCAGGTACATGCAAAAACCATGGATATTTTTGACATTGCCTATTAACGACCTTGAAAAGTGTAATTGATCCCTGAAAGCTAATGTAAGCCCGGTTATCACCATAACTATCAGGACTAAATAAAACAGCGTGTAAGTGAGCTTTACAACAAGCTCGTGCCGGGCAAGCTTCAGTTGCTTTTTGACGATAAAACAATCCCGGTATGCGGTTTTCATTTTACGGGTCAATTTCTGATCGGCCAACTGGAAGAACTCCAGGATAAGCCGGAACAGCAATAAGGCCGCAAGAAAATAACCAAAGTAAATATGAACGGCCCAAACCTTATCACTCAGCGATGCGGCCACGGAACGGGTTTGGTCGGCTGTAACAGCGCCACCGGACTTTTGCAGCTCATCTTTTATGAACCCTGCATTTGCCCCCTCATCCAGCACGGTTGAATTGATTAAAACGGTGATCAGCGAGCCACTGATCACAACGGTATTTGCCCAGTGCCATAAACGCAGGGAAGGTGAATATTCTTTGACTTTGTTTGGGTGGTTGATATCCTTGCGTACGGGTTCAATTGCTGCCATGCTTATTGGTAATTTGTTTTGAATTAATTGCGGTTAAGATAGTTTTTTATAGAATAACTATTCCGGGAAATTGTTTGTAGCCGACGGGCAATTACGGGCAAGTTGAACAGCTCATAGCAGAACTGTGAGGTGTAACATATCTGTGACCATCAATATCTTCTGTTTTTTCTCAGATTAAGACATATTTTTATACCCAATTAAAAACCGAATTACATGCTTAAATCTTTACTAGCCAGTGTATTATTTTTAATAATTGTTACGGCCGCCAGCGCCCAGGACAATTACGAGATACAGGTTTATGGATCCGAAACCGTCGAAAAAGGGCGAACAATGGTTGAGCTGCACAGTAACTTTACATTCGACGGCAGTAAAACTACTGTAGATGGCGTTTTGCCTACAAACCATGTATTTCACGAAACTATCGAGATAACACACGGCTGGACGCCATGGTTTGAAACCGGTTTTTACATTTTTAATACCATTGGCGATGCCGGACGGACGGCTTATGTGGGCTCACACATCCGCCCGCGCGTGGCGGCGCCCGAAAGCTGGAAGTGGCCGGTGGGCGTGAGCTTGTCGATTGAATTTGGATTTCAAAAGCCGGCTTACTCAGCAAATACGTCGACGCTGGAGATCAGGCCGATCATCGATAAGAAATGGGGCAAAATTTATATCGCTTTAAACCCAACGCTCGATCAGAGCTTCGCCGGGCCGGATGCCGGCAGGGGCCTTATTTTTTCTCCGAATGCTAAGGCAAGTTATGACGTTAGTAAAGTTGTCGCCCTCGGGCTGGAATACTATGGCAGTACCGGGCCGTTCTTTCATTACGATCCTTACCAGGAAGAACAGCACCAGTTGTTTATCGCAACTGATCTTAATTTCAGTCCAAATTGGGAGTTCAATGCCGGCTATGGCCGTGGTTTTACAACCGGAACAGATAAAAATCTTTTTAAGATCATTTTGGGAAGGCGGTTTTAATGAAAACCGGGCTCAGGTCTGTTCTGACACAGGGCTCTTAATTTTTAATTCTATTACTTCACTTTATACCTATATACCCGCCTGCCTAAATTACCCTTTTCGTCAATGCCTTCAACCACCATTTTATACGTGCCGGTTCCGTCGGCACTATAATAATCAAAGGAAGCGCTGCCGTTCCTATCTGTTTGTACTTCCGGTTGCCAGTAAATCGTCGAGCGCAGATCAATTCGCCTGGCATACAAATCCGGATTTTCATATTTAGGCGAATAAAATTCCCTTGCTTTATAGAAACCTACGGGCGCAACAGGTAAAATCCCGATGGATGCAATATCTTTTATGTTTCTTCCGCCGCCTTGTTTTGTGGTAATGACCAAAACTCCACTTCCGCCGTCCATACCATATATACTGCTACTTGCATATTTTAATACTTCGATAGTTTCTATATCAACAGGATTTAATTGGTCTATTCCGTAAGGGTTCGTTTTAGGATCCATATCTAATCTGGTTCCGTCTACATAAACCGACATGGGCCCACTGTTCCCTATAGTCAGGAAGGGAAATCCACCATTAAACATTATGCTATGCAGTCGGCCATTTAATGCGGTAGATAATAATGCTCCATACTTTATATCCTCGCTGTGCAACACCTGATCTGCATGGCCTGCACCGGCGAGGCTTTGGGTTTTGTATTTATCATCCAGTTTTACATCTCGTATTTTTACCTCTTTGAGCATGATCCCTTTGCCTCTTCCATAATTGATCCATTCGTTTCTTTCCTTTTTGGTATTGTCGATATAAGCCGATAGGGCAGTGGTCTGAATATTTTGTGTATAATATTGTTGATTCAGCATAATAAATGGTTCGGGCTTATCGGCAAAATAAATGAGCTTGGTTGAGTTCTTTCCTCTTGCATTTACCGCGCTTAATACAAAACGCGTGGTATCATAAAAAACCAGGTTCGAAAAATGGAACAGCCCTTTATCATCCGCTATGCTGCTTACCAGCGGGCCGCCTTTTGATGGCAGCAGGGTAATTGTTCCTTTTGCAATGGGCTTGCCAAACAGGTTTTTTACCTGCCCGCTGATCTCAAGTCCCTTCTCAGGCTGATATGCAATAAGCGGGTATTCGCTATTCAGTACTTTCCGCCATTCAAATCTTCTGTATCCATGCGTCAGCATCACCAGGTCGAGGTTTTTTCTTGCTGCTTCGCCCGTATCAATAAAATAGTAATTAGGCTGTTCTACATAGCCTTTCACGTCGGACGTGAGCAGCAGGCTAGTGAGTATGGTGTTTTCGTTATTTTCACTAACCGACACCTTGCTTTCATCGGTAACCGATACGGAGAAATGGCCCGCTGAGAAGTTGCCTGCCCGGTCTTTTATGTTTAGCTGTATGTTTACTTTTTGCCGTTTGGTATAAACCATTTTGTCAGCATTGACATCCAGGTTCAGTTGGTCATAGTTTTGAATAAATAGCAGTCGTTCGCACAAGGGTTCGCCTGCGGGTGAGAACAGGGTTACCGTAGCAATGCCGGTATGCAGCCGCCGTTTTAAAATATCCATAGTGATCATTGTGCTGTCCAGCTTGCAGGGTACCGTTGTGGCTATGCCGCCCGAGTAGATAAGCAACGTATGGTCTTTATCCTTGTTCTCAGCATAGTAAACCTTGTTCGCTATTATAGTTACTGATGCTTTAGGAATTGAATCATTATTGATGGTTAGTACAATGCCTTTTGCTTCCGGCTTTGGCAAATCGATCGTGTTTTGGGTACCGTCGGCAAAGGTCAGCTTTGCCTTGTAGATTTTGCCTTCCTGCGGGGTCAGGTAAAAATAGCCCATGCCCAGGTGTTCGGAGGTGAATGCCATTATTTCTTTGTTCTCATTATCCGTTATCGTTCCTTTTACATCGATGCCCAGTCCGTTATTCCCGATGGCTTTGAAAGCTACTTTTGAGCGGATGCCTGTAGTTAAACTTCCCCCTTCAGGGAAGAATTGTACATCTGCTTTTTTATTTGGTATCTGTGCCGGGTGCCTGACTATGCTTTCGGGTATCTTGTTATTTGTTATGGAAGCGATCGGGATCGTTTGATAAAAGAAAGCATCTTCGCCTTCATTCTGCATCCATTGGGTATAGGCCCTTACGCGGTAGTTGCCGGCTGGCAGCGAATCGGGCAAGGTAAAATCGCCCCAGGCTATACCGTCCTGTAACCGGAGTTTTATCGACTGGTCGATCTTATTTTTGATATTGATCAGGTCAACATGCAATACGCCGCTTAAATTTGATGGTTCATGTTTTTCCCCGAGGGTCACGTAGGCTTTAAAGTATATTGTATCGCCGGTGGCGTAGTATGGCTTATCGAAGTGCAGATAGGCCTTTTCCGCTATGTGGTTGTACGAAAAGGTTTTTAGTTTGGTGACGATTTCATTTCCTGTTTGGCAATATGCCGATAAGGTAAAAAACCACAACAAAACGCTAAATAATGGTACGACCGGAATTGTTTTTTTCATACCATTGCTATTCTACTTTATACCTGAATACCTGCCGGCCAAGATTCCCTTTACTATCAATGCCCTGCACTTCAACCCGGTATGTCCCGGTGGCATCCGCATTAAAAAAGTTAAATGAAGCGTTACCGGAAGTGTCGGTTATTACATCCGGCTTCCAAAAAACTGTGGTGCGTGTATCCCGAAGTTTGCGTGCGGTTTGCGCCGCATCGTAAACGGGCGAATAAAATTCGCGGGCTTTAAATAACCCAGAGGGAGTAATTGAAAAAATGCCCGGCGACATTTCTTTGCTTGTTAATTGTTGACGCTCGATGCCCTGTCTTGTGGTGATTACCAGTACGCCCTGGCCCCCATCCACGCCATAAATTGAGGCATTGTTTCCCTTTAAAACTTCGACAGTCTCAATGAAACCCGGGTTATATTGGTCGATGCTTTCGCCCGTTACCATTCGGTTGCCATCAACTACAACCAGCATTGGGTTTAACGTTTGACCGCCGTTTGATACAGTAAATCCTGTATTTAAAGCCGGAACCCCGGAACTGAACATCACACCACGAAGCAACCCGTTTAATCCGGTTGACAGTGATGATGCATTTTTAATTGCTTCACCACTAACTACCTGGTCGGCGTGTCCTGGCCCCCCTATGTTGGACGATCGATAATTGCTGTTGTTTTTTGGGATTATAACCTTATCGGCTTTAAGTATCAACGATTCGTTGCTTGCCATTAAAACACCCTGTCGTTGATTGTTTTGGAGAGATGCAAGTATATCAGCATTTGCATTATATTTTGCATCGATAATATTTCCCGCATTTATTGGCGGCCCGGCAGCCGGTTTATCCAAAATAAGAACGGTGGCTTTGCCAACAGATGAGGGTGCTTTTAAAATAAATCTGGTGCCGGTTTGAAATTCTATTTTTGCAAAACGAAACCTGCCCTGGGCGTCAGTTGTTTCGGTTTGGCCTATAGGGAGTAAGATAATTTTCGTATCAACAACCGGCAAACCGGCTTTAGTTGTGAGTGTACCGGAGATATCCATGAATTGCTCGGGCTTATAGGTGGCTGCGGTGTTCGATTTATCATTTAATAATTGTTTCCATACAAACCGGCGATAACCCTGTGTCAGCATCAGCGCATCCAGGTTTGCCCGGGTTTCTTTGGTTACGTCCCTAAAATAATAATTGGGCTTTTCTACATATCCTTTTACATCCGAGGTTAACAAAAAGTAGGAGAGTATAGTGTTTTCGGTATCTTCATCTACCAGTATCTTACTTTCATCCACTACTGAGACGGAGAATGAACCATTTGCTCCGTTTCCGTCTGCACCCTTGGCATTAAGGTTTAGCTGTACATTTTCGCGTTTGCCATAAGTTGTTTTATTGGTATTAAGCGACAGGTTCAGGAGGTCGGGGTTCTGAATAAAAACCATCCGTTCACTCAATGGCTCTCCGGTTTGGGATAACAATGTTACCTGTAAGATATCGGTTCTGAAGTTACGTGCAGGCAGGTCGAGGCCAAGAACGGAATTATCCAGCTTTGTTTTAATCGTACGAATGGCCCCGGCCCAGTAAACAAGAATGTTTAAATCTTTATTCAGGTTTTCTTTATAATAAGCCCGGTTTGCGTTGATCTCAATAGATACTTTAGCCGGATCGCCGGTATTAACCGACAGCACAATTCCTTTGATTTGTGCTGGAGGCAGGTCAACTACACTTTGTGATCCATCGGCAAAGGTTACCCTGGCCTTATAGGTTCGGTCGGCTTCCGGAATAAAATCAAATACACCCATACCAAGATGCGCTGACGTTATTTTTGCTACTTCTTTATTCTCGTTATCTAAAACAACCCCTTTAACATCCATACCCAAGCCATCGGGACCCAAAGCCTTAAACCCTACTTTTGAACGAATGTCGGTTACCAGGTTTCCCCCTTCCGGAAAAAACTGCAGGCTGGGCCTGGTACCCTGCTTCAAAGACTGAACCGTCCGGTCCACACCATTTATGGTGCTAACTGAAATATAACGGTCAAAAAAGTACGGATGCTCAGTATTCCGCATCCACTCCGTATAGGCCCTGATGCGATAGTTGCCTTTTTCCAGTGTATCAGGTAATGTGAAATCACCCCAACCTATCCCTCCGTTTAACTTAAGTGCTATCGACTGCATCAAAACGTCATTTTTATTGATCAGGTCGACATGCAATATCCCGCTGATATTTGTAGGCTCATGACGCTCCCCCATAGTGACGTATGCTTTAAAATAAACCACATCCCCAGCCACATAATATGAATACGGCCTGTCAAAATGCAGGTATGCCCTCTCCGTAATATGATCAACTAATAATGTCCGTAATTTCGAAACTGCATTTTTTATTACAGTACTGTCGGTTTGGCAAAAAGCAATGGATTGTAATGACATTACAAGGATTGCTGTCGCAAAAAGGATCCTTTTCATAATGGTGGGCATTAATATCAGGGTTTAATAAATGGTTATCAACTATATTGACGAAGCCGAATATTACCGGTTATTTAATTGGTATTTAAATGTAAACATCTTTTACAAAAAGAAAAAATATATGAGGAAATATATTAACCGACTCAAAAGCAGGAGCTTAATGACCTGGTGATACCAGTATGATTACGACGAGAATATTTTGATTTATAGCCCGGAGTTAAGTGCCATGCAAAAATTAAGGGGGAACAAGACGTTCCCCCTTAATAGTTTTTTACCTTAAAAAATACAGCAGAAAAGCCTAATATGAAGTACAGAGACCTATAAGATACCTTACTTCGCTACGTACATCACTTCCTTAACCGCTTTGATCACTCTTTCGGGGTTTGGAAGATATTCCTGTATCAGCGTGGGGGCATAAGGCAGAGGCACATCGCCGCCCATAATACGCAGCACCGGGGCATCCAGGTAATCAAATGCATCCTTTTGTACTTTGAAGGCAACCTCTGTTGCTATTGAGCCTAACGGCCAGCTTTCTTCAATTATTACCAGGCGGTTTGTTTTTTTAACAGAATTGATCACGGTTTCGTAATCGATAGGGCGCACAGTGCGCAGATCAATTACTTCGGCGTGAATACCTTCTTTTTCAAGCTCAGCTGCAGCCGCATTTACCACTTTCATGATCTTGCCGAAACCAACAAGGGTAACATCGGTTCCCTGTTTGGTTACGCTGGCTTTACCCAATTCAATATAATACGTTTCTTCAGGCACCTCGCCTTTATCGCCATACATTAACTCCGATTCCATAAAAATAACCGGATCCGGGTCTATGATGGCTGATTTTAATAACCCTTTTGCATCATACGGATTTGAAGGCACAACAACTTTCAAACCCGGGCAGTTGGCATACCAGCTTTCGAAACATTGGCTGTGCTGTGAGCTTAACATTCCCGCGTTACCGGTTGGCCCGCGGAAAACGATGGGAACAGAGAACTGACCGCCGCTCATTGACATGATCTTAGCTGCACCGTTGATGATCTGGTCGATAGCAACCAGGGAGAAGTTAAAGGTCATGAATTCAATGATCGGGCGCAAGCCGTTCATGGCCGAGCCAATGCCAATACCGGCAAAACCTTCTTCGGAGATAGGCGTGTCGATCACGCGTTTTGCACCGAATTCATCCAGCATGCCCTGGCTTACTTTGTAGGCGCCATTGTATTCGGCAACTTCTTCACCCATCAGGTAAATCTTATCGTCTTTACGCATTTCTTCGTTCATTGCTTCGCGAAGCGCTTCTCTGAATTGTATTTCTCTCATTCTGTGTTAAATCATGTGTTTTTTTAGCGACAGCAAATATAATGAGTAATGTTTATAATGCAACTGCCGTAAACACGTGTAATGTGTAAATTTTATAATATTTTGATTACTTAGCGGTAACGTTACCTGTACGCTTTAATACGCCCCATCCGCTTAATTCGCCCTTAACGGCCCGGCGAATAGATTTGAATAAAACGTAATACATTAACTGCCGCCATATTAGCCTTTGCGGGATAATGTACAACAGCTTTTTGTAACTCTCTTTTTCCATGCGGAAGGCTATGATGCCTACAAAAAAATCGACCAGCACAAAAGCCAGATAATAGATCAGGATCTTCTCTTTATGGTCGCCCATCAAGCCGAAGATCATCATCAGATCGGCAAGCGGTGAAAATAGTGGCAATATGATCTGGAACACCAAGATATTGGGCATACCCACCATCCCAAAGTATTTATACTTTTTATTGAACAAGGCATCTCGATTTTTCCAGAAGCTTTGCATTACCCCAAAGCTCCACCTAAAGCGCTGTTTTAACAGCATCGTTATCGATTCCGGCGCTTCTGTATAGGCAATGGCTTCGGCACAATTTTTAATAATGTAGCCTTGTTTTAAAATGCGCATGGTCAGGTCGCAATCTTCGGCAAGGGTATCGTAAGTAAAACCACCTGCTTTGGTAATAGCTGTTTTGCGGAAACCACCTATGGCTCCCGGAACTACCGTGATGCTGTTGATGAGATCAAACGCCCGGCGATCCATATTCTGGGCAGTAATATATTCTATCGACTGCCACCGGGTGATCACGTTATTTTCGTTACCTACTTTTACCGTACCCGCTACCGCGCCAATCTCCTCATCGCTAA
>JAQBOM010000048.1 GCA_028288025.1 Mucilaginibacter sp.
CGTAGACCCGGGCCCGGACGCCGGCCAGGGCGATCAGGACGACAGCGGTCACCCCGGAGAGCAGTCCCGGGAGGGAGTGCATGTCGTGCTGGAGGTCGGAGAACCAGAGGGCGAAGCCGAGCAGCGAGAGCAGGACCACGCCGCCGATCAGGCCGGCGCCGCGCATCAGGCCGGGACCCCAGAGGGTGCGGTCCGCGGAGACGGCGGTGGCGATGGCCTCGGCGACGTCGTCGTAGACGGCCGGCGGCAGCGAGTCGGCGAAGGGGCGCAGGCTGAGCAGGTCGCCGTCGCGGACCTGCTGGGCGAGCAGCGGCAGGCTGCTGTCCAGCACCGTGCCGTCGCGACGGACCAGGTGGAAACCGGTGGGCGCACCGTCGGCGAGGGTCTGTCCGGACAGCCGCAGCACCTCGGGATAGACGTCCGCGAGCGGCACGTCCTCGGGCAGTGCCACGTCGATCCGGCTGTCCGGTGCGACGACGGTGACCCGGCAGAATCCGGTTGCGGTGCTGGTGCTCACCCGGAGCCCCTCCCCCTGTGAGTGTCTGTGACCTGACAGCCGCTCACCCTACCGCCAGCCCTCGACCGTTCGTGCTCCGCCCTGATCCCGGCCGGCCCCCGGGCAGGGGCTAGGATCGGCCCCTGCGAAGTGCGGTGACACGGGGGACGCCTGCGGCGACCTGCTGCCGTGCCCGACAGGGGACTCGACAGGACGAGGCTGGTACCGAGTTGAGCGTGGTAACTGTCAAGCGACCGCCGCGGGCCTATCCGCCCGCGGTACCCGGCGAGGACCTCCGGCTGGAGTCACCGCCCGAACTGCCGCGCACCGACAGCGGCAGCTGGTGGCAGTCGCTGCTGCCGATGCTGGCGACGGCGGGTTCCGCCGCGTTCTTCTTCATGCCCGGCATGCAGATGATGATGAAGGTCATGGGCGGGATGATGGTCGCCTCGACCGTCGCCATGGCCGTGGCGCAGCTCAACCAGCAGCGCAAGGGCGGCGGCGGGGAGATCGAGGACGAGCGCCGCGACTACCTCAAGTACCTGGCCCAGCTGCGCAAGCAGGTCCGCCGCACGGCGCTGCGGCAGCGCGACGCCCAGCTCTACCTGCACCCGCAGCCGGACCAGCTGTGGTCCGTGGTGGCGGAGGGCAGCCGGCTCTGGGAGCGGCGGGCGAGCGACGCCGACTTCGGCCAGATACGGCTCGGCACCGGGCCGCAGCAGCTGGCGACCCGGCTGATCGCACCGCAGACCGCGCCGGTCGACGAGCTGGAGCCGCTGACCGCCGAGGCCATGAAGAGCTTCCTGGCCGCCCACGGCACCCTGCCCGACCTGCCGCTGGCGGTGTCCCTGCGGGCCTTCTACCACCTGACCGTCTCCGGTGATCCGGAGGCCGTGTACGGGATGGTGCGCGCGGCCCTCGCCCAGCTCACCACCCTGCACTCCCCGGACGACCTGATGGTCGGCATCGCCGCCGCCCCCGGCGCGGCCCCGGAGTGGGAGTGGACCAAGTGGCTCCCGCACGTCCAGCACCCCTCGGAGTCCGACGGCGCCGGATCGCTGCGCATGATCTGCCCGTCCCTGGACGAGCTGGAGGGCCTGCTCGAGGACGAGCTGTCCGGCCGGGCACGGTTCCACCGCGACGCCACCCCGGTCCCGGAACAGCCGCACCTGGTGGTCATCCTGGACGGCGCGTCGGTCAGCGCCGACTCGATCCTCGCCGGCGGCGAGGGCCTGCAGGGCGTGACCGTGATCGAGGTCATCCCCGGTGACCTGGACGAGCCGCGCGGCGCGCTCGCCGTGGTGGTGACGCCCGAGCGGATGCGGCTCACCTCGGCCGGCGGCGGCGTCTACCGCGGGAAGCCGGACACCCTCACCGCCTGGCAGGCCGAGGCGCTGGCCCGGCAGCTGGCCCCGCTGCGCGCCTCGGTCGGCGACGACGACGAGCCGCTGCTGGCGAACCTGGACTTCACCGATCTGATGGGCGTCGGCGACGCCATGAGCGTGGACGTGGCCCGCACCTGGCGGCCCCGCCCGATGCACGACAAGCTGCGGGTGCCGATCGGCCTGGGCGCCAACGGCGAGCCGGTGATGCTGGACCTCAAGGAGGCCGCGCTCGAGGGCATGGGACCGCACGGCCTGTGCGTGGGCGCGACCGGTTCGGGCAAGTCGGAGCTGCTGCGGACGCTGGTGCTCGGCCTGGCGATGACCCACTCCTCGGAGGTGCTGAACTTCGTCCTCGCCGACTTCAAGGGCGGCGCGACCTTCGCCGGCATGGCGGACATGCCGCACACCTCCGCGGTCATCACCAACATGGCCGAGGAGCTCACCCTGGTCGACCGGATGCGCGACTCCATCACCGGCGAGCTCAACCGCCGCCAGGAGCTGCTGCGCGCGGCCGGCAACTACGCCAACATCCACGACTACGAGCGGGCGCGGGCGGCCGGCGCCCCGCTGGAGCCGCTGCCCTCGCTGCTGCTGATCATCGACGAGTTCAGCGAACTCCTCACCGCCAAGCCCGACTTCATCGAGATGTTCATCCAGATCGGCCGGATCGGCCGTTCGCTGGGGGTGCACCTGCTGCTGGCCTCGCAGCGGCTGGAGGAGGGCCGGCTGCGCGGCCTCGACACCTATCTCTCGTACCGGATCGGGCTGCGGACCTTCTCCGCCGCCGAGTCCCGGGCGGCTCTGGGCGTCCCCGACGCCTACCACCTGCCGCCGGTGCCGGGGGTGGGCTACCTCAAGTTCGGCACCGATGTGATGGCGCAGTTCAAGGCCGCCTATGTGTCCGGCCCCTATCGGGCCGGTGCGGCGGCGCAGGACACCGGGCGGACCAGGCGGCGCAGCTCGGTGCTGTTCACCGGTTCGCCGGTGGCACTGCCGCTGGTGCCGCTGCACGAGGTGGAGCCGGAGGCCCCGCCGCGGCAGGACGACGCGCTCGCGGACACCGTGCTCGACGTGATCGTCGACCGGCTCGAGGGGCAGGGGCCGCCCGCGCACGCGGTGTGGCTGCCGCCGCTGAGCGAGGCGCCCGCGCTCGACCAGCTGCTGCCGGTGCTGGCCGCCACCCCCGAGCGGGGGCTGTCGGCGGTGGACTACGCCGGGACGAGCCGGCTGGTGGTCCCGGTCGGCCTGGTCGACAAGCCGTTCGAGCAGCGTCGCGACCTGACGTACCTGGACTTCGCCGGGGCGGCCGGCCACGGCATGGTGGTGGGCGGTCCGCGCTCGGGCAAGTCCACCCTGCTGCGTACCATGGTCGGCTCCTTCGCGCTCAGCCACACGGCCTCCGAGGTGCAGTTCTACCTGCTGGACTTCGGCGGCGGCGGAATGCTGGGGCTGCGCGGCCTGCCGCATGTCGGCGGCGTGGCCGGACGGCTCGACGCCGACAAGGTGCGGCGCATGATCAGTGAGGTCTCCGGGCTGCTGAACCAGCGCGAGGAGCTGTTCCGGGCCCAGTCCATCGACTCCATCGCGACCTTCCGCAACCGCCGCAGGGCGGGCACCCTGCCCGGCGAGCAGTACGGCGACGTCTTCCTGGTGGTCGACGGCTGGCTCACCTTCCGGCAGGAGTTCGAGCAGTTGGAGCCGCTGGTCACCGACATCGCCCAGCGCGGACTGGCGTACGGCGTGCACGTGGTCATCGGGGCGTCC
>JAQBOM010000036.1 GCA_028288025.1 Mucilaginibacter sp.
ATGGGTTCAATCGAAATAAACAAGGACACATACCTGATGTGGTACGAGTCAATGCTTTTAATGCGCCGGTTCGAAGAGAAAGCAGGACAATTATACGGACAGCAAAAAATCAGGGGATTTTGCCACTTATACATAGGGCAGGAAGCTGTATTAGCCGGCGCGATGTCGGTAATCAAACAAGAGGATAGTATGATCACAGCTTACCGCGATCATGCCCACGCACTTGCAAAAGGCGTTACTGCTAATGCGGTAATGGCCGAGTTGTACGGCAAAGCCACCGGATGCTCAAAAGGCAAAGGCGGCTCTATGCACATGTTCGATAAGGAAAAACATTTTTATGGCGGCCACGGCATTGTAGGCGGCCAGGTTCCGCTGGGCGCGGGTGCTGCATTCGCCGAAAAATTTAAAGGGACTCAATTTGTAAATATTACCTATATGGGCGACGGCGCGGTACGCCAGGGTTCGCTTACCGAAACGTTTAATATGGCGGCCCTGTGGAAACTGCCGGTAATATTTATTTGCGAGAACAATGGCTACGCCATGGGTACTTCGGTTGAACGCACCACTGTGCAAACGGATATTTATAAATTAGGAGAGCCATACGGCATTCCTTCATCAGCCGTTGATGGTATGGACCCGGCAGCCGTCCACAAAGCTATGGACGAGGCTGTTCAGCGGGCGCGCAATGGCGAAGGGCCGACTTTCCTCGAGATGCGCACGTATCGCTACAAGGGCCACTCCATGTCCGATCCGCAAAAATACCGTACAAAAGAAGAGCTTGAAAGCTATAAGGCTAAAGATCCGATCGAACTGGTGAAGCATGTTATCGATACCGAAGGCTATGCCGATGAAAAATGGTTTGAAGAGATCGAGGCGAAAGTAAAGGCCGAGGTAGACGAATCGGTAAGGTTCGCTGAAGAATCGCCGTGGCCCGAGGCATCAGAGTTATACACCGATGTTTACGTGGAAAAAGATTATCCTTTTATTAAGGACTAATCGCAATTAATAATTTAACAGAACTATTGAATAGATAGGATATGGCCGAAGTAATTAAAATGCCAAAAATGAGTGATACCATGACCGAAGGGGTATTGGCTAAATGGCATAAAAAAGTTGGGGATAAAATAAAATCGGGTGATGTGCTGGCGGAGATAGAGACCGATAAAGCGACAATGGATTTTGAATCGTACCAGGATGGTACGTTGCTTTATATAGGTGTTGAAGAAGGCAAAGCCGTTCCCATTGATGCCCTGATCGCTGTAATTGGCGCTGAAGGCGAAGATTATAAAGCTGCTTTAGAAGGCAGTAAGGCACCGGCAGCTGCTCCTGCCAAAGAAGAAAAGCAGGAACCAAAAGCCACAGAAGATAAAAAACCACAAGAGGCCGTTCCGGCTAAACCCAAGGTGGATACCTCAAGTATCCCGGCAACTGTGATTCGCATGCCTGCCCTGAGTGATACCATGACCGAGGGTGTGATCAACAAATGGAACTTTAAAGTTGGCGATACGGTAAAATCTGACGATTCGCTTGCCGATGTTGAAACCGATAAGGCTACAATGGAAGTGGTAGGATACGAGAACGGCACGTTGTTATATATAGGCCCCAAAGAAGGTGAAGCTGCTAAAGTAAACGGCATTATCGCGATTGTAGGAAAAGCCGGTACAGATATCACGCCGCTATTGCAGGATAGTGACGACAGTGCTGCGCCGGCTGTATCAGCGGGCGGAAGTGATACAGGTGATACACGCGATACAGGTGGTACCCCGGCAGCAACCTCATCAAATGCAGATGACAGCCGCGTAAAAGCATCGCCGCTTGCACGTAAAATAGCCAAAGATAAAGGCATAAACCTGAACGATGTAAAAGGATCTGCCGAAGGCGGTCGTATCATTAAAAAGGATGTAGAAGAATATGTGCCGTCTGCGAAAGCTGCAGTTGGAAGTGGCACCAAAGAAACTGCTGCTGCCCCTGCTACTGCAACTTCTTCTAAACCGGCCGTTACAATTCAGCCATATACAGGCGAAGAAAAATATACCGAGAAACCGGTTAGCCAGATGCGTAAGGCGATCAGCCGCCGTTTATCCGAAAGCTTGTTTACCGCGCCGCATTTTTATGTGACCATGGCCATTGATATGGACGAGGCGATTAAAGCTCGTACCCGCATCAACGAGGTGGCCCCGGTTAAAATATCATTTAACGACTTTGTGGTTAAAGCCATTGCGGTTGCAATAAAACAACACCCGGCTATAAACTCATCCTTCCAGGGTGATACGATCCGCTTTAACGAGCATGTGCATATCGGCGTAGCCGTAGCTGTTGACGAAGGCCTGCTGGTACCGGTTGTCCGTTTTGCCGATGGCAAATCATTAAGCCAGATATCAGCCGAGGTAAAAGACTACGCGCAAAAAGCCAAGTCGAAAAAATTGCAGCCTGCCGAAATGGAAGGCTCAACTTTTACCATATCCAACCTGGGCATGTTCGGGGTTGACGAATTTACCGCTATCATTAACACACCAAACGCATGTATACTCGCTGTTAGCGGCATACAGCAGGTGCCGGTAGTGAAGAACGGCGCAGTCGTTCCCGGCAATGTAATGAAGGTTACCCTCAGCTGCGACCACCGCGTGGTTGACGGTGCAACAGGTGCCGCCTTCCTGCAAACGCTTAAATCCATGCTGGAAGAACCGGTAAGGCTTTTGATTTAATTTCAGATTTCGGAAGTTCGATTTCGGATTTAATAGAATATTTAAGCGGCGGGTTTTAGGGCTCATCGCTTTTTTGTTGTATACCCAAAGTAGTGACATGTACGTGCTTGCTCAACTGCATTGAACGACGATCCTTTTACCGCCACTGCCTGCCCGCTGCCACGCATTGGCAATATCAGATAGCGGCACCACTTCGGTATCAATGGCCAGTTTACCTTCGGTCGCCAGGCGGAATATTTCAGGGACTACCTCAGTAATAAGCGAGGACATGGCTTTTTTGCTCATGCTTCCGCCGCCTGATCCGTAAAGCTCCAGGCCGGTGCTCCGCAAAACAGCGCCCGGCAGTTGTATCGTTGATCCGGTCATTTCCCCGATGTGAATATACCGGGTCACTTTTCCTTCCGCACGCAGGTCGTGCCCCGTCAGCGCATCCAGCAGGACCTCGGCAGGCCTTCCCCAGAGATAGTCCAGCACAATGTCGAAAGGCGTCTCGCTGACCGCCTTTTTAAAAGCAGTTTTCAAATCTTGTTCCGGCTGTGACAGCGAAATCACATGGTCGGCGCCTAGCCCTTTCAGGTGCTCAAAAACGCTTTCATTCCGCCCGGCGGCAACAATCTTACCGGCGCCCAAATGCCTGGCGATCTGTATGGCCATTTTGCCAGTGACGCCGGTTGCACCCATGATCAGTACATTGTCGCCTGGTTTGAGCTGTCCCCGCCAAGCCAACGCCATCCAGGCCGAAGCTGCCGGGTTAGGCAGGGCGGCGGCCGTAATATCATCCAGTCCGTCAGGCACGGGAATGCTGTAACCCCGGATTATTGCTGTTTTTTCAGCCATCATGCCGTACGGAGGTACTGAACCTGTATAAACACGTGTCCCGTCTTCGAGCACGGCTATGCCATCAACGCCTGCCGTTACGGGAAATTGCCGGTTAGTTTTATCATAATGAGCGCCCTTAGCCAGTGACTTGTCCACATTTTTGATAGAGGCGGCTTTAACAAATCCCAGTTCCTGCCCCTCTTTAATTATAGGGTCGGCAATTTCTTCATATTGGGGAATCTCGCCGGTTTGGTGTATAACTGCTGCTTTCATGTTTAAAGTGTTTCAACAAAATTGCATAGCAGGCCATCGTTCGGACGATAACATTTGTTATTGTTTTTCCCTTAGCATTTTATTTTTGATACGGCTGAGATGTACCGTGGTGATACCCAGGTAGGAGGCAATATAATGCTGCGGCACCCGCTTTACAACCTGTGGTTTTTCTTTCAGCAGGTTAGCGTAGCGTTGCTGCGGCGTATCGCGGATAAACGACAGGAATTCTTTCATGTAATGGAGCTGCCGCTCAAAGGCAATGTCCAGCATACCGGCAAGCAGCGCCGGTTGGGTTTTTAAATCATCCATAATGATATCATAATCCTTCCTTGCAAGAACAAACAGCACGCAGGGCTCCACCGTTTCGATCGTCAGCATGCTTGGAATATTTTTCCCGAAACTTTCCGCAGACGATATCGCCTCGTTCTCAAAAAAAAACTGGAACGTAATATCTTTCCCGTTATGATTAAATCCGGCCCTCAGGCAGCCCTTTTCAATAAAAAAGGATTTTTTGGATACCTCGCCTTCCCGAAGCAAAATTGTTCTGGCCGCCACTTCCTGCCGCTGGTATAGCCCGGCATATTTCTCCCAGTGATCGGTTAGCTGCGGGAATTTATTTTTTAAATGCTCAAACACCAGTGTGTGCTGTTAAGGAAAGTAAATTCATGATTCCCGCCCATTATCGTAAAGATACGACCATTCGACTTTAAATTTACTTAACGAACTTAAATTTGGTTTACTTTTTAATTCAAATCAAAGGGATTTTTTTAAAAACGTCTATTTAACCGGCAACGCCTTAGCAGCGGCATTTAAAATTAAGCGATGGGTTATAACTCATCGCTTTTTTGTTTCGTATAAATCCCAAAGATGTTTACCGCCAATTAAAAATAAAAATCACATTTCTTATCATTATTTTGGTCAAAAGTAATTTTGAGCATGTTTGATGAACTCGTAAACCAAATCCCACAGCGTGAGCCCGATCTCAAAATTGGCCCGTTTCAATTATGGGTGTCGGGATATACTTATATTAATCAACGAGGCCAGGGTGATTTTGCGCGTTTAGCAACGCCAAGTTTATTGGTAACTAAAGATATCATAGTGTTTTCATCAAAATCAGATACACCAATATTTACTTTTAGGCAGTTCTTAAATGACTTATTAAACTTGTATGAAAATATAGCCGATAAGGCTCCGGTGGAATTTGCGTCAGATGACAGTGAATTTAGTCTGTCGCTTGTAAGCAATGACCCAGGCCAAATAAAAATGGGTATCAAATACAATTCGTGGTCACGTGATTGGTGTTTAGAATTTGAAGAAATTATAGACCAAAGTTACTTGCCGAAAATCATTAATGATATAAAAATAATATTGGCGAAAGAATATTAATATTGTCAGACCGTTCATATTATCTCATAGGGAAACAGCTCTTGGCATGAACGATGAACCTTTAACCTTTCGCCTTTAACCTTTCCCCTCAAAAAGCTACCTTAGCCCCTCAACCAGCGATCGCAATGAAAATATTAATCACTTTACCCGCAGCTGTTTTACTTTGCAGCATTGCCTGTGCACAACAAATGAATTCAAAAAAAATAACTTACCCGGTAACCAAAAAAGTTGATACCGTTAACACCTATTTCGGCACTGCGGTGCCCGATCCTTACCGCTGGCTCGAAGACGACCGTGCCCCGGATACAAAGGCCTGGGTGAAAGCCGAGAATAAGGTAACGCAGGATTACCTTTCGCAGATACCATATCGCGATGCGATGCACCAGCGCCTGCAACAATTATGGAACTACGAAAAATACAGCGCCCCGTTCAAAGAAGGCAAATACACCTATTTCTATAAAAACGATGGCTTGCAGAGCCAGTCGGTTTTGTGGCGGCAGGTTGGCGATGGCGCGCCGGAAATTTTCCTTGATCCGAACAAATTTTCGGCCGATGGGACCACATCGTTACAGGGTATCGACTTTACAAAAGACGGCGGAATGGCCGCTTACCAGCTATCGGAAGGCGGCAGCGACTGGCGTAAAGTCATCGTCATAAAAACTACGGATAAAAGCATGGTTGGCGATACGCTTACCGATATCAAATTCAGCGGAATAGCCTGGCGTGGCGATGAGGGTTTTTATTACAGTAGCTATGACAAGCCGCAGAAGGGCTCGCAGCTGGCAGGGATAACACAATATCATAAGTTGTTTTACCACCAGCTGGGCACGCCGCAAAGCAGCGACAAGCTGATATTTGGCGGGGATAAAACACAGCGCCGGTATATCAGCGCATATTTAACCGAAGATGAGCGCTTCCTGGTGATCAATGCGGCCAACGCCACAACCGGGAACGAGCTTTACATACAGGATCTGAGTAAGCCCGGCAGCCAGATCGTTAACGTGATCGGGAATTTTGATAACGACCATTATGTATTGGCAAGCGAAGGCAGCAAACTGTATATCTACACAAACCTGTATGCGCCTAATTTTAAAATCGTGACGGTTGATGCTGCAAACCCGAAAACGACAAACTGGAAGGATTTGATCGCATCAACCGATAACGTACTGACCGCTTCAACCGGCGGGGGAAAGATATTTGCTGAATACCTGAAGGATGCTACCTCGCTGGTATTGCAATACGATATGAACGGTAAGCTTGAACATAGCATTGTCCTGCCGTCGATAGGTACGGCAACCGGGTTTGGTACCAAGAAGGAAGAGAAGGAAACCTATTACACCTTCACCAGCTATGTTTACCCGCCGACAATTTTCAAATACGATATAGCCTCGGGTATATCAACGGTATTTAAGAAATCAGGCGTGCAATTTGATCCCACTCAATACGAAAGCAAACAGGTGTTTTATGCCTCTAAAGATGGTACCCGGGTACCCATGATCATCACCTATAAAAAAGGCATGAAATTAAATGGTAAAAACCCTACACTGCTATATGGCTATGGCGGGTTTAATATCAGCCTGACACCGGCATTCAGCACCTCGAACATTATTTTATTAGAGCATGGCGGAATTTATGCCGTGCCCAACCTGCGGGGCGGCGGCGAGTACGGAGGCAAATGGCATAAAGCCGGCATTAAAATGAAAAAGCAAAACGTGTTTGACGATTTTATCGCTGCGGCGGAATACCTGATCCGAAATAAATATACATCTAAAGACAGGCTGGCCATCTCCGGCGGTTCAAATGGCGGATTGCTGGTCGGCGCGGTGATGACCCAGCGCCCCGATCTGTGTAAGGTTGCCCTACCCGCGGTAGGGGTAATGGATATGCTGCGTTACAACAAATTTACCGCCGGTGCCGGCTGGAGCTATGATTACGGGACGGCAGAAGATTCAAAAGAAATGTTTGATTACCTGTATAAATATTCGCCCTACCATGCGCTGAAGCCTAACAACTACCCGGCAACTTTAGTCACTACGGCCGATCATGACGACCGCGTGGTGCCCGCCCATTCGTTCAAATTCGCGGCGAGGTTGCAGGAATACCAGCAAGGTCCGGCGCCGGTACTTATCCGCATTGAAACCAAAGCCGGCCACGGCGCAGGCCAAAGTACCGAGCAGGTGATCAGCGGACAGGTGGATAAATGGGCTTTTATGTTTTGGAATATGGGACTGGCGTGGTAGGCTTTGAGAGTCAAGAACCAAGAGAAGTAGACTTAAACAAGAAATGCTTTCCGTTTAAGGAAAGCATTTCTTGTTTTAAATTAATATATCACTAAGCTTAGTTATCGTGACCGTGGCCTTTGTCGCCACCGTGTCCGCCTTTATCGCCATGGTTACCATTGTCATGACCACGACCCTGGTCTCCGCCGCGGTTACCATTATCGCGTCCGCGTCCCTGATCTCCGCCGCGGTTTCCATTGTCCGGGTGAAACTGATTTCCACGACCGCCATGGTTACCATTATCATAATGGCCCGCGTCGCCGTTCCAATGATTGCGGTATCTTTCATCCCTGCTATCGCGGATAACTGCCTGGTCATGACGGCCGCGGTAATTAGCATACCTTGAGCGATATACATCATCACGTTCCCATGGGTTACGCTCGTTCACCACTACTTTGTAGCCATGATAAAGATCATAATTACTGTACCGTGCCGGTAAATAGGTGCGGCGTACCCATACATTGTTGTCGTAATAAATATATTGATGTGTTGGGATATCATAATAAGCATCAATATCCGGCATATAATAGTAATCAGCATGCGAGTAGCCAACAGGCCCCCAGGCTGGCTGACTGCCTATGTTTACACCTATGTTTACACGTAGTTGGGCATCGGCTACTTTGATCGATAAGCAGCTAACTAGAATTGCTGCTGTAAAAATTAACTTTTTCATAAATGTTTACGTTGTTTTATACATAGACAATAAACAAGCCGAATAGTTTAGTTTATTTATTGTTAAAGCCACGGTACTCAATAATAAAATGTTAATAATCACCTTTTTATAAAGCAAAACAGCCCTGTTTTAAACAAGGCTGTTTGTGTTATTAAATTAAATTCAAAAAAATTACTGGTTATCGTGATGTTCACGATCTCCGCGATCTTTATTATCATCGTCATCTTTCCAGTGCTTACGATAACGGTTATCCCTGCTGTCGCGGATAACAACCTGGTCATGACGGCCTTTGTAATTTTCATATTTCGACCGGATCTCGTCATGGTGCTCCCATGGGTTTTGCTGGTTTACTACAACCTTGTAGCTATGGTACCGGTCATAATTTCCATACTGTGCAGGCAGCGTACGGCTGTGTACCCAGTTGTTGTTATCATTATAAACATATTGATGTTGAGATACATCATAGTATGCATCAATATCAGGCATATAATAATAATCGGCATGATTGTAACCGACAGGCCCCCACTCCGGCTGGCTGCCGATATTTACATTAGCACGTACACGTACTTGTGCGTTGGCTAATTGAATTGATAAGCAGCTAACAAATAGCGCCGCCGTAAAACATAACTTTCTCATAAAATAATTATTTAATTAATAATTAAGATACAATTAACATGCCAATAGCACGATTAAGTGCCGGTCTTATTACAGCCTGGACAAGAATTATGAGGGGGAAATTAGTTTAAATCGCTGATTTATAGTTAATTGGCGGCAGTTGCTATAAAATTTGATACAGGATTACTGCTCATCCGTATCCTTTTCGGTTTTCTTATTTGCCATGGCCAGCATTGGTTTACCTATAACTTTATAAGCACCCTCGCCTTTAAGTATCGAAGCCATTTGTTCTTTATCCTGCATTACTTTTACAGCCTGCGCAAGTTCTTTATCATATTTAAAATTAGCTTCAAAGCGGCCTTTTTCGTAGTAATAGCGCGAAGCGATCTCGTTTTCAAGCACCTGTTTTATTTCGTCCTTATGCAACTGCAGGTCATTTTTTTTGCTGACTGCCATTTTTGTCTTTAAAACATCGTATTCAGCTTGTATCTCGCCGAATTGCTTTTCCTTGGTAGCCTCTGTTTTTAAGGTTGCCAGTAATTTTTCAGAACCGGTACTGTAGCTATAGTTTTTATCTGACAGGTATTTTACGAAATCAGCATAATCAGCATCCGATAAGCCAAACGTGCGCACGTTATTGAGCGCGGGATGGGTATCGCGGTAACGTGTGGCATAATCGAAAATAAGCAGCTTACCTACAAGCGACTGGGTTACGTTTGCAAAATGCTCCTGTTTAACAAAAATGTCGGGATAAATACCGCTGCCGTCATATACCGACCGGCCATCTTTGGTTTTAAATTCATGTATCAGCGAATCAGCAACTTTTACCACGCTGCCATCATCTTTGCGATGCGTATAATCCAGTGCCTGGATGCAGCGGCCCGAAGGGACGTAGTATTTGGCTATGGTTATTTTTACCAGGCTATTATACGGCAGGTTAAATGTTTGCTGCACAAGGCCCTTGCCGTAGCTGCGCTGCCCGATAATAATGGCACGGTCAAGATCCTGTAACGAACCGGCAACAATTTCGGATGCGGAAGCCGAATGGCTGTTTACCAAAACCACCAACGGTAAATTTGGTGCAAGCGGGGTGCTTTGTGTGCTGTAGGTATAGTTTTTCTCTTTTATTTTTCCTTTTTGCGATACCACTTGCACATCTTTCGGCACAAATAAGTTCACGATCTTTACAGCTTCCTGCAATATGCCGCCGCCATTTGAACGGAGGTCGAGGATAAGCCCGTTGGGGTTATTTTTTTGAATGGAAGCCAGGGCATTTGTTACTTCCTCGGAAGAGTTTTCCAAAAATTTATCGAGCTTTATATAGCCCATGTTGCCGTCAACCATGCCGTAATAGGATACGTTTGGTTGTTTGATCTCGTCGCGAACGAGCGTTTTTTCAAAGGCCTGACCTGCGCTTTCGCGTTTAACCAGCAGCTTTATCGCAGCGCCCTTTGATCCTTTAAGCAGTAAGCCAACCTGTTCGTTGTTCTTGCCTTCCAGGTTAATGTCGTTAATTTTCACCAATTGATCACCCGGGTGGATATCCGCTTTTTGCGCCGGGAAGCCTTGAAATACATCCGACACATACACTTTGCCATTCCGGGCAAATATGCTGGCGCCAATGCCCCCGTATTGGGTGCTTACATAGTGCAGTTTATAATCTTCAATTTCCGATTCGGGTACAAATTCGGTGTAAGGGTCAAGTCCGTCCAGCATGGCATCCACGCCGGTCTTTATCATTTTTGATGAATTGATATCATCAACATAATTAATATTAACCTCTTTATAAACAGACGCGAATACATCCAGGTTCTTCGAGATCTGGAACAGGTCGTCGTTAAAACTCCAAATGCCTAATGCCAGTACAAATAGTCCAACCAGAACAGCCGTTTTTTTATATTTATTTACCACCACTTTACCCTTTGTCATCATTACTATTTTAAATATAAAATTACAAAAATTGTTTTGCTTTTATTTAATACAACCGGATTTATAACCGGTTGTTGTCGATATTTACTAACGCCTTTTTTAGTGTAAATAGTATATACTTCCGGTCGCGGTTAACAAGTTCCATCAGCCTGGTTATCAGGTTATCTTCCTGGCCTTCGGTATAGGTTAGTTGTTCGTCGGTAAGGTGATTATACTTCCGCTGAACTTTAATTTTTACGCGTTCCCACTCTTTGTTGCTAATACTGATCTCGGCCATATAAAAAGTTTATTTATTGCAAAAATATAAAAATACAGGCGGGTTACGTTTATAATTTTGGCAAGACAATTGTTAAACCTTTGTAATTTATTGCATCTAACCGTTTATTAACTAAACTAAATTTATGAAAAAGTACATTTTAAGTATTGCAGTGTTGATAGCAGTTAGCATCAGCGCGAAAGCACAATTTTCATTAGGAATAAAGGGAGGCGTTAATTATTCAACGATCAATAGCGACAACTTAAAGGCCTCAAGTGTTGCGGGTTATCAAGCGGGCTTATTCGCCCGTTTAGGTGGTGGCGTTTATTTGCAGCCGGAACTTTACTTAAGCAGCACAGGCGGCGAATTCCATTCAAGCGATAATTCAGTTAGCGGTAATGTTAAGTTTACCAACCTGAACGTTCCGCTATTGTTGGGTTTACGCTTTGGCCCTAAAAATTTGAACTTAAGGGTAATGGCAGGGCCTATTTACACTTCGATTTTAAGCAAAAATGAAAATTTTTCATCGGGGTTAACCAACGCCTACTCGGATTTCGGCCATTATAAAAATAGCACCTTAGGTTACCAGGCCGGGGCAGGTATTGATCTGGGGTCGATCACCGCCGATTTGCGTTACGAAGGCGGGTTAAACGACGTAAACTCAAGCTATGGCCAAAGGCAAAGGCTTTGGGCTTTGAGTATTGGCTTTAAAATATTTTAAACAGGTTAAATTACCTTATAAAAAAAACCGTTTCATAAGAAATTATGAAGCGGTTTTTTATTTCCGGAAGCCGCAGGATTTTTATAATTTGTGTGCACAAATTATCTATGCCGGGGCATATTGTTTCCGCAGACATTAACTTTCAGATATGAAGAAATTTTCCTTTTTATTTTTGTTCGTCATTTTAATTTTTTCTACCTCATGGACCGGGAATATGCACAAAGCTGATGATAGACAAGACGGCCTGCCCGAAACCAATCCTTTTTTTGCGCCCAGTAAGTTGCCTTTCCAGGCTCCGGCTTTTGATAAGATCAAAAACAGCGATTTTAAGCCCGCGATAGAAGAAGGCATCCGCCGGCAGAGGGCAGAGATCGAAAAAATCGCCGATAGCCCTGATGCACCCACATTTGCAAATACCATTGTTGCGATGGAAAAAAGCGGGCAGCTGTTAAAGCGGGTGAACCTTGTATTTAGCGTACTCACCGGAGCATATACCAACCCTGAACTGCAGAAAGTTGAATCGGAAGAAGCGCCCAAACTGGCCGCAAACAATGACGCTATTTATTTGAACACCAAACTATTTAAGCGGATAGAAGCCATCTATCAAAAACGCGCTGCGCTTAAGCTCGACGCTGAATCAAAACGTTTGGTTGAATATTATTACGAAAACTTTAATCTGGCGGGGGCTCGCCTGTCCGAAACTGATAAAGAAAGCCTGAAGAAACTCAATCAGGAAGAGGCAGTACTTCGTACCAAATTTAACAGCCAGCTGCTGGCGGGCACCAGGAAGGCGGCTTTGGCAGTTAGCGAAAAAGCTGAACTGGCCGGCCTTACCGACGGCGCAATAGATGCCGCCGCCCGAAGTGCCAAATCAAACGGGCTAACTGGCCAATGGCTGTTGCCATTACAAAATACCACGCAGCAGCCCCAGCTGCAATCCCTTACCAGCCGCGATACACGTCAAAAGCTTTTTGAAGCCTCATGGACACGCACCGAAAAAGGAGACGCCAATGATACAAGGGCAACCATTACAAGGATTGCATCGATCAGGGCGCAAAAGGCAAAACTGTTAGGCTTTCCAAACTATGCCGCGTGGAAACTGCAAAACCAAATGGCCAAAACGCCGGCAAATGTGGAGCTGTTTTTAGGTAAGATAGTTGCCGCAACTGTCGAAAAAGCGAAGCAAGAAGCCGCGGATAACCAAGCCGTGATCGACAAGCAAAACGGCGGATTTAAGCTGCAGCCATGGGACTGGAATTTTTATGCGGAGCAGGTGCGAAAAGCTAAGTACGACCTGGACGAAAGCGAAATTAAACCCTATCTCGAAATAGATAATGTATTGCGTAACGGTGTGTTTTATGCAGCAAATTTGCTGTACGGCATAACTTTTACCGAAAGAAAAGACCTCCCGGTATACCAGCCCGATGTAAGGGTGTTTAATGTGATCGATAAGGATGGCAGCCAGATCGGCCTGTTTTATTGTGACTATTTTAAGCGCGATAACAAACGGGGCGGGGCCTGGATGAGCAATATGGTTGGGCAATCCTACCTGATGGGCACCAAGCCGGTTATTTACAATGTGGCTAATTTAACACCGCCAGCACCCGGGCAACCCGCGTTACTTACCTTCGAAGAGGTGCGCACCATGTTTCACGAATTTGGGCACGCTTTACATGGTTTGTTTGCAAGCCAGCGCTACCCGGGCATTTCCGGCACCAGCGTAGCGCGCGATTTTGTTGAGTTCCCGTCGCAGTTTAACGAACATTGGGCCATGGACCCAAAGGTATTTAAGCATTATGCAGTTCATTACAAAACAGGCAGACCTATGCCGCAGCAGTTGGTGGACAAAATCAATAAGGCAGGCAAATTCAATCAGGGCTACTCAACTGCGGAGTTGCTTGCCGCGGATTACCTTGATATGCAATGGCATACGCTCGCACCCGACGCTTCGGTTGCGGATGTGGATAAATTTGAAGCCGATGCCCTGCATAAAACCGGGATGGATCTTCCGCAAGTGCCCCCGCGTTACCGGTCTACTTATTTCTCGCATATCTGGGGCAGCGGTTACGCCGCCGGATATTATGCATATATGTGGACGTCGATGCTTGATAACGACGCCTATTCGTGGTTTGTGAAACATGGGGGCCTTACCAGGCAAAACGGGCAGCGTTTCAGGGATATGGTTTTATCGCGCGGCAACACTGAGGACCTGGGCAAAATGTTCCGTGAGTTTACCGGCCACGACCCGGATATCCGCCCAATGCTCGAATACAGGGGACTTGTTGCTAAGTAAGAGGAATAATAGCGAATAAAAAGCCTATAAACAAGCAAAGCCCCTGATGGGCAGGGGCCTTTGCTAACCAATTATAAACCTAAATTATGAGAAGAGCTGTAGGAGAAGGAGTCGAACCTTCACGAAGTGGTTATTCTCATTGCTGAAAGTTTCCCAATTTCTTCGCCACCGCGACAAGGAGGTGTGTCTGCCAAAAATTTCACCATCCTACATTGTTTAGTTCTAAGTCTGCAGTCTAAAGCCAAATCTGACTCCAGACTCGGGACTTAAGACTACTGACTTAGAAAAGCTGTTGGGGAAGGATTCGAACCTCCACAGAGTGGTTAGCCTGCCCGTCTGTCGACGAACCGGTTTTCCAGAATCTCCGCCACCGGGACAAGGAGGTGTGTCTGCCAAAAATTTCACCACCCAACA
>JAQBOM010000039.1 GCA_028288025.1 Mucilaginibacter sp.
CCTGCTGGTCGGTGAAGGCCAGCGTAAAGCCGTTGGCCCCGGAGGAAAAGTTATTGATCAGCAGGCCATAGACATGGCCTGCCGCCATCGTGATGAATTTTAGCTTGCCGTTTTGCCCTTTGCCGCAGCCCGGCGGCTCGGTCAGATCGGTTTCATTAAAATCCAGCCCGGTTTTGTAATAGGGCGTATCCTTCGGGCACTCCGGCGTGGCAATGCCGTAACCAGCCTTGCAGCGGATGGCATTGGCGGGGTTCACATTGGCGCAGTCGCCCGAAGGTCCCAGGTCAAACAGTACCCAGTCGATATCATCATTTGTGTTTGACGGCGTAATGGTAAACACCAGGGTACCATTGTTGGCCGCCTGCCACTTGTACCAGATGCTGTTAGATTCAGACACCTGGCCGGGAGTGCTCAGGCAGGTGCCTTTTGCTTCGTCGTTGTTCAGCCCTGCGCCGCTTACATTTTGCTGCGAGATGGTTTGGGTGGAACACAGGAAAGAAGATGTGGCGCAGTCCTGCCCGGGTTTGACGATGGGGTTATAATTGTTGAGGCATAGTTTGAAAGTACCTGTAGCATCATTTTCGCCCGTTATCTCAATATAATACGTATTGCCGATAATGAGGCCGCCCTTATATAAGCTGGTGATGTTATTCGATGAGACCGACGACCCCACCAGCTCGGTGCCGCCGCAGTCGCTGAAAAGCCTGATCTGCGGGGCTGTCAGCGTGCCCGCCGCGCCTGCTCCGCTGACCGTGATATTAACATCGAACCCGGTTGTGGTAAACTGAAACCAGGCCGACTTTGCCACGTTGGCATTATTATACTGCTGATCCGCCGAGCAATAGTTTATGGTTTGAGCGAGTGGAGGGGCGAGCACACAGGCCGGGATCACGCCCTGTGCCAGCGCATCTGTCAGGATAACGATAAAGAAAAATACGAAGACAAAATGCTTAACCATACATTAATAAATACCAGGCAACCGCCACCGGCGGCGTATGGCATCCCGTTGTGAAAGGTTCAACAATATAGGGGATTACATCCGAAAATCATACAATTTTAAAATATTCCGGGTGTAACTTTTACGAATTATTTAAATGACAATACTTTCGGATCAGGTAAATTACAAGGCGCATTGGAGTTAAGTTTTGTGGGAGGCTTAAATCAATTAAGTGCCCGTTCGCTATCGCTCACTGGTCATTTTTATTTTATGGCTTATGCACAAACCTATTTGGCAACGTCATAAAATAAAAATGCCTGGCGTAGCCAGGCATTTAATTGATTTGCGGAGAGGGAGGGACTCGAACCCTCGATACCCTTTTGAAGTATACACACTTTCCAGGCGTGCTCTTTCGACCACTCAGACACCTCTCCTGGTATTCCCTGTTATATAATACTCAACATGTCATTGCGAGCGATAGCGCGGCAATCTCGTCGCTTGTTTACGCTTTGCATGCGAATTCTAACAGGAACGCAAAGGTAAAATAATATTGCTTTTTTCGGGTACAAAAAAAAGCCCGGGGTAAACCGGGCGCGTGGTAGCAGTATTTTAATGATCCGGCAATAATTTAACCGCGAATACGGCAAAAGAAATACCCATTTATTTTTGATGCAAACACAGGGCGTTCCCGTCAAGGTCCTTAAGCCAGGCGAACTTGCCCCATGGCGTGCTGTCAATTTTACCTGCCTCAATGCCCTTTGTTTTCAGTTCCTCAATTTCCTTTTCGATGTCATCGGTATCACAAATAGTTGCCTGGAAGCTGGCAAGGGAAATGGAAGTTCCGCCGCCGGGCAATCCCATCTGTATCCAGGTTTCGCCATGCGGGTCGGGCGCTTCTATAGTGATCTCAAATCCAAGTTTCAGGTAAAATTCTTTTGCTTTTTGTCGATCCTTAACGGGGATCATGATAACTTCTACGCTTTTCATTTTCTTTATGTTTATTAATGACGAGACAAAGCTATAGGTGAAGGGCGACATCAACACGTGGCGAAAACGTCAATCTGCTATGTTGATTGCGACAGATAATACGCCTACTTTTATGCCATGAAACATATCTCCATCCTGGTATTACATGATGCAACAATGTCATGCATTGATAGCAGTTACCAGATGCTTAGCCGTGTAAACGACTTTTTGAAGTACCAGGGCAAAGCGCCTTTTTACATGGTAGAAATCGTGGGGTTAAAGCAGGATATCCCGTTAAATAACGGGCTTTATAACATACATGTAAACCGTACGATAGACCAGGTCGAAAAAACAGACGTGGTAATTATTCCGATACTATGCGGCGATTTCTCAAAGGCTTTAACAGCAAATGAACCTTATGCCGACTGGGTGTTAACCCAATATAAAAACGGCGCCGAACTGGTAAGCCTGTGTGTCGGTTCATTTTTCCTGGCCGGAACGGGTCTGCTAAACGGACGGAAATGTGCCATCCATTGGGGAGCAAAAGATGAGTTTCGGGCCATGTTTCCCGATGTGGTTATTATTGACGATACGATCATTACGGACGAAAACGGAATTTATACCTGCGGCGGGGGCTACTCATACCTCAACCTGCTGCTGTATATTATCGAAAAACATTTGGGAAGGGAAATGTCTATACTGGCCTCAAAGATGTTTGAAATTGATATTGAACGAAAGAGCCAGAATCCTTTCATGATCTTCGTCGGTCAAAAAAGGCACGGCGACCAGGTGGTACTGGCGGCACAACAATGGATAGAAGCCAGCCCTGCGCAAACCTTCACCATTGGCGGGCTCTGCTCCAAATTCAACGTAGCACGCCGGTCATTTGAACGCAGGTTTAAAAAACACACCGGGAACTCCATTGCCGAATATATCCAAAGGGTAAAGGTTGAATACGCCAAAAAACAACTGGAGCTAAGCGCAAAAAACGTTAACGAGATCATCTACGAGCTTGGCTACAACGACGTCAACGCCTTCCGCAAGGTATTCCGGAAAAACACCGACCTGTCACCGGCTGATTATCGTAAAAAATATAACTTGCTTCTATCACACCAATCTTTCCGGCCTGAATAAGTTCTACTCCCCCCCGCAGGGTCTGTCGAAGACGATCCTGCGCAGAGCAATGCCGTTCCGTCCCCGCAGGGTCTGTCAGAGACGACCCTGCGCAGAGCATGCTGTTAAAATATCGGAATATTCGTCCTTCAGAGACGCATCCTGCGGGGACACTACCATATATCAAAATTAATTTTTTTGATTACATTGCTTCCATAAACCCTTGACCATGCATCACAAGTCTTTGACTACCAAGCCGCATTATCCCATACTCGACGGCCTGCGCGGCGTTGCGGCTATTATGGTTGTCGCCTTTCATATTTGCGAGGCGCATTCTACGAGCCACCTCGACCAGGTTATCAATCACGGCTATCTTGCGGTCGATTTTTTCTTCCTCCTGTCTGGTTTTGTCATCGGTTATGCTTATGACGATCGCTGGAATAAACTGACTACCGGCGGCTTTTTTAAACGCCGCCTCATCAGGCTGCAGCCCATGGTGGTAATGGGCATGGTAGTGGGCGCTGCATGCTTCTATTTCCAGGCATCTCCCATGTGGCCGGGCATTAGTGCCGTACCGGTATGGAAAATGCTGTTGGTGATGCTCATCGGCTTCACGCTGATCCCTGTGCCGCAATCCCTGGATATCAGGGGCTGGCAGGAAATGCATCCGCTGGACGGGCCAGGGTGGTCGCTTTTTTTTGAATATATAGCCAATATACTATACGCGCTTTTTGTACGTAAATTCTCCAAAACGCTGTTGTTTGTCCTGGTAATCCTGGCGGCCGTTGCGCTGGTACAATACGCTGTAACCAGCTCTACCGGCGACGTGATCGGCGGCTGGTCGCTCGATTCGCTGCAGCTGCGCATTGGTTTTACGCGCATGATGTTCCCTTTCTTTGCCGGATTGCTGCTTTGCCGGACAGCCAGCCTCACGCAGTTAAAAAACGCATTTTTCTGGTGCAGCCTGTTGTTGGTGATCGTGTTCGCGATACCGCGGATCGGCGGCGAAAAACAACTTTGGATGAATGGCCTGTACGATTCGCTCGCCGTCATCCTGGCATTCCCGCTTATCGTTTACCTGGGTGCAAGCGGCCGGATAACCGGCGCATTCGCCTCCCGCGTCTGCAAATTCTTTGGCGGCATATCGTACCCCATTTATATTACGCATTACCCGCTCATTTATATTTATACCGGCTGGGTAAGCAAACATAAGGGCATTACACTACTCCAGGCATGGCCATTCGCATTGCTTACGTATGTATCGGCCATAGGTTTAGCCTATGCCTGCCTCAAATTTTATGATGAACCTGTAAGGCGCTGGCTGAATAAAAAGTTTGGAAATGCTTAGTTGATTGAATGCCGGAATTATGCAGTACTGATATCCCGTCCCCGCAGGGTCTGTCGTAGACGACCCTGCGCTGAACAATGGTGTTAATTTGATTGAATACCGGAACTCCCGACTGATATTATTCGTCCTCCAAACACGCATACCCCGCGAGGTTTTTTTCAAGAGTCCCTGCGTGGACAGAGAGATCAGGTGTACCACCCGGTACAGGTGGTTACACCTGGACACACCTGGTTACGCATGAACATACTGACAGTATTTTGGCACCGTTCATTTTTCTTTCCCGGCCCGCAGGGTCAGTCGGAGACGACCCTGCGCAGAACAATGCCGTTCATTTGATTGAATACGCAATTATTCGGGACTGATGTTATTCGTATTCAAACACCCATCCTGCGCAGGGTCCTTTTCAAGAGACCCTGCGGGAACAGTAAACTTTAGCGAAGATGCTATTATCAATTACTTTCACGATCAGAGTTACTTCAACTACCAATGCACTTTTAACCCGCTCGATAAGGTCATCGAACTTTATGAACGTCTTTTGCAGGCGGAAAAGGATAAGAATGAGTTGAAAAAGTAATGCTGGAAAAGTTTTTTATTGTTACATATATGTCTCTTTTGATATAAATATGTAACAATGGCCATATACGAGCATAAAAAAGCCCGGCAATTTAATTACCAGGCTTAGCATTGGGGGGATCTCTAACAGCAGGATTGATAAACTAACCCACCACTACCTCATTTATATCTTTCGAATATGGGATTTTCTTGATGTTTATCATATTCAGTCTCATCACCAATAAAAAAGGATGAAGCATTGATTTTTTGTTTTACGTCGGTACTCATTCCTGGAGATCCAAGTGTAGTACCAAAATAAATTTTATCGTTGATATTTGTTATACTATCCTTATCGTAATAATAATAATCTATCTCATACCAATTACCTAAACTTTGATCGTATGGTATCTTAAAATCTGAAGGGTCCCCGGTGATCATATAAACATAACCATCATTAAAACGAAACGGCTGCACACTTTTTGCAGTATCTGTGTAAACTATATTTACCCAGCCCTTGTACCCCTTGGGAATAAAATAAATAATCTTCTTAGTATCATGTTTGCATGATAAAATACAACATAAGACAACCAGAACCGATGTGAATACACAGGTATTTCTTTTTATGCTTAAAACGTTCATTATTATTCTCCTTTACCTTTGCGCTTGGTCTTCCTTTATCTTTTTGTGGATTTCTACCTGTTTGCCCAGATGTATTTATTTTAACATCACCTATTACCGGAAATAAATTAAGAATATCCTTAGGGTTTGTTCGATCTCCTAAATCCCTACCGGCATCCGAGGGCTTATCAAAAATATCAGATCTACCGTCTTTTTTTGTTCGTCTTTTCCGTCCCAGCAGGGTCTGTCGGAGACGACCCTGCGCTTAACAATGCTGTTACTTGGATTGAATCCCAGAATATTCGTCCTTCAAACATCCATCCTGCACAGGGTCCTTTTCAAGAGACCCGCGGGACAAAAATTAAAATGTCTCTACCTCTGTCAGATCATTTACATCACCTTGCTGATAGAACTCAGAGTAAAGGCCCAACTGAACTATTTTTATGGCATTCCGCCAGCGCACTTTCAGCATCAAATCCAGTTTTAAAAACACTGATTTATCCAAGGTTTCTTCACGCTCATTCGGGAAAAGAGAGCGGACCTCCTGGTTTTCGTTGAGGTCGATCACGGAGCCATAAAGATGGATCACTTGGTTAATATGTTCTAGCGAAAAACGTTCTATATCTTCAGCCTCGACGTCACCAAACTCAAATTCCGGTAAAGACGTTTTCCTCATTACTAAGAGCGAACTCCTAATTAACTGTTGGTCACTGTAGGCGACCTTGATAATCGGAATCCCGCCGTAATTTTCAGAGCTCAAATTTGGAAGCTTAAGTTTGTGGTTGACGACATCGACGTCAATCCCGAAATTTAGCAGAACATGCTCTTCTCCATTTAACCTCATCTTATCAATAGCCTTAAACAACTGTGCTGCCTTAAACAAATAACTTATATTGACTTTACTTTGAAACATACCGGTCAAGTTATGGGTGACCTTAGTGGCCAGTTCTGAAGCCAGAAAAGTATCATAGTTCAAATGCGAGATAGGTTGGTCTAGTGCAAAAGCGGCTTTTTCAAATAAAACGGAATTACCGGTGATGAATCCTAAATTATAATTCTCGACAATGGATTCTTCATTTAGAATGTTCTGATAGGCATCGATCCTAAGCCCGACAATTTGTGCGGATCTAGTTAAAAAGAATCTGATCTTTCTAGGATCAGTCTCCTGTTCAGCCTCTCCATTGGCATAGGCAGCTTCTGCGTTTACGATAGCCTGAGCGATTAGTTCTTCAGGAATAGGTTTGTTATTTTTCCGGCCCCATTCTTCGTCGATGCGTTCGTAACCTAATGTCTTCAATAAGGCTTGGTTTGTTTGAATTTCGAGTACATACATTTTCAAGAACCTTAATTGATGTATCCAAGTATAGCGTTCTGCTTGTGTACGAGGAACATGCGGGATTTCGACAGGTTCATAACCATACCATTGTGACCGGATGTGGTACTGGCGGATCATAAGCAAAGCTATATAACGGCAGATCCAAGCACGTGATTGCTGCTCACCATCAATGCCATCCAGACCAGGGAAACCGTAATTGCCAATATAGAAACCCGCTGCAGGGTTCCAGAATCGGAAGAATAAGTTAAATATTTCAGCCATGGTTGTCGGTAACAGTTCATAACGTGCTGGAATGCTCATTGTATGGTTAAAAATCCTTCGCAGCAAGGTTTGGCGCTCGGCATACAAAAGCATGCCGCCAAGTGCAAAATGAAACTCATAAAATCGGTCGCGTTCTAATTCTCGCTGGTTGACCTCTTCGTTATTAAGAATAGTTAGTGGATTATCGGGATCTCTTCTTTCTGCAATCCTTTCCAAACCAGTATAAGAATATTGATGCGAATTCTTCCAGAACTCAAACAAATAATCATCTTGCTGTAATTCAACTATCAGTCTCATGTTTGCCCATAACCACTGATAGGTTTGCTCATCGATTGGGTGGTATTCCGTCCCCCCAAGAAGCCACCTACCGCTGGCGGCGCTAAAGCCAATAAACTGGATCTCTTTTGCCGCTGAACTTCCTGCTTGCTGGATAGTCTTGTAAGCCATGTCGTAAAAAACCGCCGGGTATTGAACCGGTCCGTTGCCAGTCTCATTTCGGTATCGCCCGAATTGCTGATTGACATAACGATAGACTGTTTCAATCAGTGCAACATCCCTGACCCGGATACCCGTGTATAAAAGATCAGCCATAGCGATAAAGTATAAATGTTCCTCTGTTTCACGTTGTTGCCTCAAGTATTCTGCAAGTCTGTGAGGAACATAATAGACAAAGGCTTTCCTTGTATAAAACAAAAATGCAGCGATCATTAAAACAGTAATAATGATTAACACGATATCTATCCAATCGTAGAAAGGAGAATTAGGATTTGCCGGACTCCTGAAATTTATCGTCCAAACGATCTCGATAAGCACGCAAATCAGGGACAATGGCAACAATCGGCCGAACCATATCCACTCGGCACTTTTTTCAAACAGACTAGTGATATTGATGGAATTATATTTTTCGTCCAGCCGCGTGATCGTTTGGAAAGAAATTGGATAAGCCAGGCCAAGAATAGCTATGATAAAATAAATGCAGATGTCTGTGACAGGCATGACTCGGAGTTTGTTTACGAATATAGCTAATCAAACGATTAAAAAATTTATGATTTGCTGTCTAATAGCATTAAAAATGACAAATGTGATATACCTCATGTATGATATATATTCCTACTCTACCAACCTCTCCGCCCTGAACAAATTATCCGTACTCTGCAATATCTTCGCCCTCAGCTTGGGGTTATAATTTTTATGTATGTTTAAAAAATTGCGCACAATGTCGGCGGCTTGCTTGCCCTGGTAATTGCCAAATATGGTTTGCAGCCAGGTTTGCGGGAAAAATATATCGCCGGTGGTTTGTATTTCCTCAACCAAATCAAGGCTTTTGGCCAGGTATTTTTCGGAGGTTTGCTGCCTTAAGGGGTGGTGCAGGTAAACCATGGCGGCGGTTACCCAGGCTTCCTTGCGGCGGTTGTTTTTATCGGCCAGGCTGTTAAAAAAGGCATCCCGTTCCTGCACGTTTAACGAGAGGGCGGGCATCAAAAATTCCAGCCGTCTTTTGCGGTCGGCATTGGTGATGCGGTTTTCCTGTTGTTTTAAGATGCTTGTCGGCGTATCCGTTTTCAGGGCAATGGTAAGGGCCAGCGATGTATAATCGTCCTCGTTCAGCTTTACACCGGCGGGTGGTTTCTGTTGTTGCCATATCACATAGAGCCGGCTGTTGGCATCACGACTCAAATAAATATGCTGGTAGCTGTTAAACAATATCTTTTTGTTGTTGGGCAGGGTGTTTTGCTGCATGGCTTCCCACAGGCTGCTTTCCAGTTTGGGCGCGAGGGCGCTGCGGGTTGCGGGCGATACAAACTCCCAGTAAATGGTACCGATATACCCGGTTAACAGGCGCAGGTTGGTTTCCTCTTTTTCCACCGCGAGCCCGGCCATAAAGGCGTTCAGCAGTTCCGCCGGTTTAAAGTACCGGGCCGACAGCATGTTTTCGTAAGCCGAGATATAAACAGATGCCCGTTGTAAAGGGTTAGCCACCGTAAAGATGTGCGCCACAGCGTCTTTATCCGCAGGGAACTGCCCGTAACCTATCCCGTTGGAATTATAAATAATATACGATGGTTTAGCCAGCCCCGCGGCCTGTTTTAATTCGACCTGGCTGCTGTTCATATTAACGGTGATGTCCTTGTTGTGATCGGGATAAACCAGAGTAACGGCAAATGTTTGCGGCCAGGTGCGCGGCCCGCCAAACTCAGGGTGCTGACTGATCGCAAACCGGCTGATCTTGCCGCCCGAATAAGTAATCTCCGCGTCAAACACCGGCCGCCCCGGCTGGTTCACCCAAACCTTGTTCCAGGCGTACAGGTTGGCGGTGGTATGTTTGCTCAAAATAGCGATCAGGTCCGGCCAGGTAGCATTGCTGTAGGCATACTTTTTCAAATACTCCCGCATGCCCAGCTGGAATTTTTCCTTTCCCATCAGCAGTTCCAGTTGCTGCATCATGATCGGCGCTTTGTGGTAAATAATATTGCCATACATCGAGCCGGCATCCTGCAAATTATCCAGGTCCTGGCGTATGGGGTTGGCGCCCTGCGTACGGTCTACACCGTAAGCCGCCGGATAATGATCCTGTAAAAATTTAAGGTCGAACGTTTCGCGGCCCATCAGCTTGCCGGTTATTTTATCCGCCATAAAATTGGCGAACACTTCCTTCATCCACACATCGTTAAACCAGAGCATGGTTACCATATCGCCAAACCACATATGCGCCGTCTCGTGCGACAGCAGGTTACTGCGGCTGATGATCATATCCTTTGTCGCGCCGTTATCTAAAAACAACGACGAGGCCTTGTATTGCACCGCGCCCGGGTGCTCCATACCGCCAAATTGAAAATCGGGTATCGCCACAAACCCCACCTTCTGGAAAGGGTAGGGTATGCCGGTCCACTGCTGTAAAAATTCAATGGCATCCTGGTGGGCTTTAAATACCGGGCCAACGCTGAGTCTAATTTTGGCAGTGTCTGTTTCGCGGTAAAGAAATTGCGCGGACCGGTTGCCCAACAGCTGCGTAACCGAAGTGAATTTACCCGCTTCAAAAGCGAACAAATAGGTGCTCAGTTTATCCGAGTTGGTAAAATGGTAAGTTGTTTGTGTGCTTTGTGCGACAGAATCCTTAACGCTGCCATTGGCTAAAACCTTCCAGCCGGATGGCACGGTTAAGGTCAGTAAAAAATTGGCCTTCAGGTCGGGCTGGTCAAAGCAGGGGAAAACGGTCCGCGCGCGGTCGGGCACAAATAAGGTGTACAGGTAATCGTCGTTGCGATTGAGCGCCCCGTTGCCTGCCATAAATTGTATGTCGATCTTATTGTTGCCGGTGAGCAATACACCCGGTTCAATAATAATATGATCAGATACTAACCTTACGGGGACACTTTTACCGTTTACCTGTATGCTGCTGACCTGGCTTGCCGGCTGTTTAAAATCAATTTGCAGCGACTGATCCTTGCTTTTCAGCAGAAATGCTATTGACTCCAAACCTGCAATGTCGCCGCTCTTTACCGGCGGAATATCAAAATTAAGCGTATACTGTATGTTGCTGATAACCGCATGCCGGTAAATGGCAAGCCGCAATGAAACGCCCGGTTCAACGGGTACGGGTTGGGTATTGGGCTGCGCGAAGGCAGTGGTACAAACGCATGTTATAAGTAATAAAAATCTCAGTCGCATTTTCTTTATTGTATTTAAAAATTAGAATTTAAGGTCCATCATTTGGATAATCGCCCCAACGCTCATCCAGGCCATGGTGATCACTACCATAGCGCCTAAAATAGTGAGCCAGAGCGGTTGTTTATAGGTGGATATAATCTTGTAGCGATAAGCGGCCACCAGCATAATACCCAGCGAAAGCGGCAAAATAAAACCATTAATAGCGCCAACGGCCAGCAAGGTTTTAACAGGCTTGCCCACGATCTCAAAAATAATACACGAAACAATAATAAAACCGATAATGATTTGCCGGTTTAATTTAAGTATAACCGGGTGGAAGCTTTTAATAAATGAAACCGACGTATAAGCCGACCCCACAACCGACGAAATTCCTGCCGACCACATCACCAAACCAAATACTTTATACCCAAACGCGCCGCTCGCCAGCCTGAATACCGAAGCCGCCGGGTTGGCCGGGTCGAGTTTGCCGCCTGCGCTGATAACGCCTAAAGCGGCAATAAACAGCAATATCCGCATCACCGAAGCAAGCCCGATGGCGCTTAACGCCCCCTTATTGATAGCAGGCAGGTTTTGTATGCCTGTTTGGCGGGCATCGAGCAGGCGGTGGGCGCCGGCAAAGGTGATGTAGCCGCCAACTGTTCCGCCCACGATGGTTAATACGGCCGTGAAACTGAAATGCGTAGGATTAACAGCCCGTATCGCTGCCTCGGCCAAAGGTGGTTTACTGATCCAGGCGATATACAGCGCCAGCGTGATCTTAAGTAGTCCCATGGTTTTGGCGAAGGTATCCATCGCTTTTCCCGCCTCCTTATAAATAAATATACCGATGGCAATGATTGCACTCATAATTGCGCCCTGGCCAACGCTTACGCCCAGCAATACGTTAAGGCCCAAACCTGCCCCGGCAATGTTGCCGATGTTGAATGCCATCCCGCCCAAAAAAACCAGGAACGACATAAAGTAACCCAGTCCCGGCATCAATTTGTTGGCGATATCCTGCGCGGGTTGGTCGGCCACGGCGATGATGCGCCAGATATTGAGCTGGGCGATAGCATCAAGGATAACGGACAATAGGATAACAAAGCCAAAGCTCGCGCCAAGCTGCGCGGTAAATACTGCGGTTTGTGTTAAAAAACCCGGCCCGATAGCCGAGGAAGCCATCAGGAAAGCCGCGCCCAATAAAATACTCCAGCTAAATTTTTTTGTCATATACCCGGCGCTTTGATGCTGATCCCTTCGCTCTTTAATTTGGTACTGATCAGTTTGGCAAACTCCACCGCATGGCTGCCATCGCCGTGCAGGCATAACGTTTCAGCGGTTAAGGGTATGGTTTTTTTATTGACGGATATTACCTGCTGCTGCTTAACCATCATCATTACCTGGGTGATCGATTGCTGTTCATCGGTTATCAGGGCATTGCTTTGCGAGCGCGGCGTAAGGGAGCCATCATCCTGGTAACTGCGGTCGGCAAAAACTTCCGATGCGGTACGCATACCGATCTGTTTGGCCCATTTGATCATTTCGCTGTTAGCAAGTCCGTATACAATTAACGAGGGGTCAAAATCATGCACGGCCTCCACAATGGCTTTGGCCAGGCTCGCATCTTTAGCTGCCATATTATACAAAGCCCCGTGCGCCTTAACATGGTGCAGTTTGCCCTGCGTGGCCTTAACAAAACCCGACAATGCTCCGATTTGATATAGCGTCATCTGGTAAGCCTCACTGGCCGATATTTTCATCTCGCGCCTGCCGAAACCCTGCAGGTCGGGCAAACCCGGGTGGGCCCCGATAGCCACGCCTTTTTTGATCGCCATTGCCACCGTTTGCTGCATCACTTCCGGGTCGCCGGCATGAAAACCGCAGGCAATATTCGCCGAAGTAATGTAATTCATTAATATTTCGTCATTTGGCATGGGGTAATTGCCAAATGCTTCGCCCATATCGCAATTAAGGTCGATCGATTGCATATTTATAAGTATTTATTTTCAATAGTTGCCGATAGCTGGTGCAAATGTTTTTCCTGCTCAATATAGAGCCTTTCGGCTTCATTCCAGCTAATTTCGTTAAAATACAGCTCATCACCCGGTTGAAGCTGCCCGCATAACGGCATATCGACAGCCGCCACCTGTGCAATACGCGGGTAACCGCCTGTAGTCTGGCAATCGGCCATTAGCAGCACCAGGCTGCCGTTGCCGGTAACCTGTATGGTGCCGGGCGTTACGGCCGTGGAGAGTAATTCCTGTTTATTGATACGCGCCATCAAAGGCCCCTCCAAATGGTATCCCATCCGGTTACTTTTCAGGCTGAGCTTATAAGGTTCAGCAAAAAAACCGCCGACCGATTGCTCGTCAAACCACCCGGACTCATGGCCCCGGATAACCCGGATGATCTTACGCTCAGAAGAAGAGGCATCCCGGCCGGGTATTTGCCATTTTGGACAGTTCACTACTGTTCTTTTTAAACTGTTCAATATTTTTTGAGATAATGCGGACAGGTTGCCTGACGCGGATAATACATCCCCCGGCTGCAAAGCCCTTCCCTCAAAACCGCCAAAGCCGGCAACTAAACAAGTGCTTTTGCTATCCAGCACATCGGGCACATTCCAGCCACCCGCTACAGCCAAATAAGTACGGCAGCCACCCGGTTTATTAAGTAAGTTTATTATAGTCCCTGCCGGGATAAATAAGGGCTTGCCGGATGGTAACATTTGTTTATCGATCTCAAGACGAGCGCCACCACCTGCACAAGCAATCAAAATATCGGTTTCCACCTCTAATACCGCGCCGCCGTACGTAAACTCTATCACCGCATCTTCGCCGGCGTTTCCCACAGCTTTATTGGCAATACGTGCCGAGTATGCATCCATCACCCCCGAAACCGGTACGGCCATAGGCAATCCCGCCGTACGCCCCATATCCTGGACGGTGCTTAACAAGCCTGATTTAATTATCCGTACCCGCATCTGCCCTGTTTTGTAAATCTTTGAATTCATTTACCCCGATGCTTTTAAATTGCACCCGGTCGCCGGCCTTTAACAAGGCAGGTACCGGTCGGGCCGGATCGAATAGTTTAACCGGCGTTTGCCCGATAAGCTGCCAGCCCCCGGGTGTTTGTAAAGGGTAAATGCCCGTTTGCATGCCGGCTATCCCAACGGAACCCGCAGGTATAGCAGCGCGCGGCGTTGCTTTCCGGGGCGCCGCAATCGTTTCGGACATACCGCCTAAATAGGCAAATCCCGGCACAAAGCCTATCATGTGAACCAGGTATGTTGCCGAGCTATGCACATTGATCACTTCCCCAGTAGTTATTTTGTTCAATGCCGCTACATCCTCCAGATCCGGCCCTAACGCTCCGCCATAGCATACCGGGATTGTGATGAGTTGAGATTCAGATTTAATAGCCGTCGTTTCTGTTTCATTTAATTGTTCCAGGTAATGGCTCACTTTTTCCCGGCAGGTCTTTCCCGGAAGGTTGCTTTTTAAAACCTGTAAAGGGTCAAAAAAAATACTCAGGGTGTTATATGCCGGCACGGTAGTTTGCAAACCCGGAAGCGAACGTTCAAGGATCAATTTATCGAAGTTGGTAATACGATGCATCAGCGCCTCACTAATGCTGTCGCCAAACGCAATAGTCACCGCTTTTTCGCTGATGGGGTAAATTGAAAGGGCCATGTGTGTGCTTGTTGTCATCTCTGCCTCCACAAAGCTAACAATCGATTGGATATGACAAACGCCCGAAATTTTTCTATATTTAAAGGTCAAATAACCCAATATGAAAAAAACGTTACTATCCCTATTCCTTATTCTTAGTTTATTCATTGTTAGAGCTCAAAACGGCAGCCAGTTGGTCACAGTAACTGATATGACGCGTATTAAGCAACTAAGCAGCGCATCATTATCGCATAACGGCAGGGAGGTGGCGTTTACTGTCACTTCGGTCGAGCCGGATGAAGCAGCCAAAGGCGAATATCTTTACCGCACCCAAATATGGCTCGTGCCGGCAGATGGCAGCGCCGAAGCCCGGCCGTTAACCTCGGCAATGGTCAGCAGCACCCAGCCGGTATGGTCGCCGAACGACGGGCAGATCGCCTTTGCACGGGTAGTAAAAGGTAAATCACAAATATTTTTACTGTCTCTCAATGGCGGCGAACCAATACAGCTAACAAACGATTCGCATGGCGCCGCTTCGCCGCAATGGTCGCCGGATGGCCGGCATATTTTATACGCGGTACATTTATCGTACCCCGAAATGCTGAAGGATTCGGTTTTGAATCCGCACCAGGCAGTTCCATACTGGGCGTTGGAAGCACCCGGCTTTAAAACCAATTTGCCGCAGTCAAAAGTGAAATCGAACCCCGATGGCAATCTTGATGCGATCCGGGCATTTTTAAAGCAGGATGAGATCGACAATAAAGTAAAAGTATTCAACAAGCTGAATTTCGAAGGTGAGGCTACAACAGAGCCTAACTTTAGCTTCAATCATTATTTTATAATCGATGCCAAAGCCGGTGCGAAAGCAGCGCCAATAACTTCCGGTTTCCACAGCTATGCCGGGGCGGTTTTCACGCCCGACAGCAAGGAGATCATCCTGGCTGCCCAGGCCGATACGATTCTTAATCCCGACCGTTCACTGTCATCCGCTGTCTACAGCATTCCCGCGGCAGGCGGCGCTTTAAAACCAGTGGTAGCCGAAGATGGTATGATGCTGAGCAACGGGCCGGTATCGCCAAACGGTAAATACCTCGTCTACTTTTCGGGAAAACGGGCGCAGATCGATATCCCGCAAATGGTGATCTTCGATTTGCAGTCGGGCAAAAAACAAACCGTCCCGGTCGACCGCAGCGTTACCGGCATGGTATGGTCCCCCGATAGCAAAGACCTTTATTATACCGCGCAATCCAATGGCGGCGTTCCCATTTATAAAGTAAACATAACCACGCTTAAAACCGAACAACTGGGAACGTACGACGACGGCTTAAGCAGTCTCGACGTAGGTAAAAAACAATTGGTTTATGTTAAAACAGAAGTGGCCAATCCGTTTGAATTGTATGTAAGCGATCTAAGCAACAAATCGGCTAAGCGCCTTACCTCGTTTAACGCGGAATGGCTGAAGGATAAAAAACTAAGCTTCCCCGAAAAGAAATATTACACCAATAGCAAAGGGCTGAAAGTCGAGTACTGGGTAATGAAGCCAACCAATTTCGATCCGGCCAAAAAATACCCGGTTATGTTGCAGATACACGGTGGCCCGACTGCGATGTGGGGCCCGGGCGAAAACACCATGTGGCACGAGTTCCAGTATTTTTGCGCGCAGGGCTATGGCGTGGTTTACAGCAATCCGCGCGGCTCCGGCGGTTATGGCATCGATTTCCTGAAAGCCAACTACCGCGACTGGGGCACCGGACCAACCGAAGATGTGCTGGCTGCGCTCGATGGCGCGTTAGCCGAAGGCTGGGGCGACAGCAAGCGCACCGTTGCCACGGGAGGCTCGTACGCAGGTTATTTAACAGGCTGGCTTGCCGGTCATACCAAGCGCTTTGCCGCTATTTCATCACAGCGTGGCGTGTACGACTTAACCACATTTTTTGGTGAAGGCAACGCCTGGATACTGGTGCCGATGTATTTCGGCGGTTATCCGTGGGATGAGAATATCAAACCCATACTGGCGCGCGAATCGCCGTTTACTTATGTCAACCAGATCACAACGCCTTATTTGATGCTGCATGGCGAAACGGATTTGCGCACCGGAATTGTACAGGGCGAAATGATGTATAAAGCCCTTAAAGTGTTAAACCGGCCTGTTGAATATGTACAACACCCCGCCGCCACGCACGAACTTGTCCGCTCCGGCAACGTACGCCAGCGCATCGACCAAATGCTGCGGATATATGAGTTTTTTGAGCGGTATATAACGCACTAAAAAATACATGGATTGCATATCCCGGCTATTTAGTCCGGGGTTGCAAATTCTTACTAACGGGACCGCGCTGGAATTTAAAAAATGCCCGGCTCATGATTAATGCCTATCGGGTTCTTATTAACCCGGCCATGTGAATGGTCGCAAAACTTATGGTCACGGTAAAGTTTTTGGATAGAAACCTGGCGGACATACTCTTCGGGTTTAGTAGCTCCGGCGTTATCGGCCTGATTGACTAAAGTAGCTTTTTTTGTCATGACACTTTCTCCTTATAATTGGTTTATAGCAAGTGCTATACTAAGTTACGGACAAAATCAATAATTTCAAAGCTTTTTTGCTGGTAGCTTATTATCGCTGGCCGGCATTTACAATCCATAACCCCAGCAATTTGTATTTGCAATTCTATCTTATCCGGGATCGCAAATATTGACTAACAAGGGAGTTTAACCCTGCATTAAATCTTTCTGACCTTTTTAATTGCAAATACACACCACAACGCAACCTTTCAAGCATTTTTACAGTATAAAAAGTACTATTAATTTATACGCATTTATTTAACTACGGCGCTATTTGTTTAAATTCGTTTTCTTAAAAACAGCAAAAGATATGTTACATTTTTAGTCCGCCTGCTTAATATAACAGTATAATGCCGATCCAATGATAGAACATGTGCTCTCAATTATCAGCGCCTCACCAACGCCATCTCTCATATTGAATGCCAATGCGCCCGATTTTACTATTGCGGAGGCAAATGAGGCATTTTTACATCTGACCAACAGCAAAAGACATCATATTATAGGTAAACGGATTTTTGATGCTTTTCCCCAAAAGGCTGATGACTCCTCGTCAAAAAGGAAAAAAATTATATACAACTCGCTTGTGCACGCATTCTTAGTGAAAAAAGCGCACAAAATAACACTTTTAAGGTACGACATGCCTGTAAAGCAGGCGAAGGGCCACGGTGTGCGGTTTTGGAATTTTGACACCTATCCTATCCTGGATGATACCGGACAAGTAAAATTCATCGTTCAAAACCCTGTTGATGTAACCCAAATGGTTGCATCGGATAAATCCAATATCACATTTGACAATAGGTTACTGGTTGATAAAAATTTTCAGCATCCTTTATTTAACGAATACCCCGATGCCATTTCAACGCTTGATTTAAAAGGTAACTTTATAAGCGCCAATAAAGTTTGGGTTGACCTGCTCGAATGCAATTTGGAAGATCTGCTTAAATTATCATTTATCCCCTTTATAGCGGCTGAAAATTTTGATGAAGTTTTCCGCTGTTTTCAAAAAGCTATTAAAGGCGAAGTACAACAGTTTGATACCCGGATCATAACTGCAAAAGGCAATTCCCGGATGATTCAAATTACGTATCTTCCAATAATTATCAATAATGAAGCTATCGGGATTTATACCGTTGCCAAAGACATAACGCTACGGATAAAAACCGAGCTGGAGTTAAAATCTCAGCAAGAAAAACTGGATCACTATAACGAAGCTTTAAAAGCCAGTGAGCAGCGTTTTAGAAGCCTGATCCAGGAAGGATCTGATTTAATAGCCATATTAAACGCCGACGGTATTTATCAATATGTAAGCCCAACAGCAAAAACTGTATTGGGAGTTGCAGCCGATTATTTCATTGGTAAAAATGCATTTGATTTTATTCATGAGGACGATAAACAAGGAGTTATTGACCAGTTTGCGTTGTTAACCGCTCAAAAGCGCGTTAAAATTTCACCATTCCGTTTTCAGGCTAATAATCGGTTAAAATGGGTTGAAGCCATTATAACGGATATGACCAATGACCCGGCCGTTGCAGGTATTGTTGTCAATTCAAGGGATGTTACACAAAGAATAGAAAACGAACTGAAGTTAAAAGAAAACATAGAGCGTTTTGATATCGTTTTAAAGGCCACAAGCGATACCATCTGGGATTGGGATCTTGTAAGCAATACGGTAATCAGAAGCAGAGGGTCCAATAATAAACGGGAACTATTTACAAACGACTGGTGGACTAATCTTGTTCATCCTGAAGATAAAGAACGGGTCTTAAAGAAAATCCAGCTTCATATAAAAAATAAAAAATCAAAATGGCAGGACGAATACCGATTTCGGGATGTTAATGGGAATTACAAGTTTATTCTTGACCGGGGCTTTGTGATCTACAATAAAGAAGGGCGGGCTATCCGTATGCTGGGCGCCATGCAGGATGTAACTGAACGGGAGAAGTATATTAAAGAAATTAAAGATCAAAATACAAAGCTCCGCGAAATTGCCTGGGTTCAATCCCATTTGGTGCGGGCACCGTTGTGCCGGATAATGGGGGTTGCCAACTTGCTGGCACATCCCGATTGCGATGAAATAACAAAAAAGGAGTTACTGGAGCACCTTGATCAGTCGACTGCCGAACTGGATGAAATAATACGTGACATTGTAAAAAAAGCAGAAATACTTTATGAAAAAGGTTAATTTTCAGTCCAGCGTAAATTCCGAATAATGGCACACCCGGTCTGACGACCCGGTAATTAAAGCCTGCAATCAAAGATCGCAGGCTTTAATTTGTTGTTGTGATTTAAAATTATTGGCGGCAAATTGTTATCCTTCGTGGTGCACGATCGCCTCCAGGTCTTTGAGATCGGTTTTTTGCTTCCGCTTTAAACCGTGGGGATGCAGGTAGGGGGGTGTCTGATCTTCCGGCTGCTCATTCTGCCCTTCGTTCGAATTCCAGTTCCAGAATGCAAAATTTCTTTTTGAAAAGTACATAAAGGCGGCTGCACCGGCTATAATTGTACCCGCAACGCCGGCAGCTATCCAGGTGCCGGTGTTATTTTTTCTTATAAATGGGATATCCATGACGTTTCGTTTTATTTCTTAACAACCGATTGTACGGTTTGGTTCTGAATTTTTAATATTTATTTTCTTTTAGAGAAAATAAATACACCATTAGATAATAACAATCTATCAAATATCGATTTGGACCTGTGTCCCGAAATTAAACCTCAAAAAAAATCCCCGCAAAATTTTGCGGGGACCAATTAAAATTAACTAAACAAAACAAATACTATTGATCCCACCAAACCCGGCCCGCCATAGTGTCGCCGCCGGAGACAGCACCGTGAGCAGCTGTATAGTTTGTAGGGTTATTAGCAGCTTCCTGGTATGGATACGGAAAACGACGCGGAATGGTTCCGTTAGTGGCGTTACCCGGGTAATTTACCGGCGTCAATACCGGGTACCCGGTTCTTCTCCAGTTTGCCCACGACTCATAAAAGTCCATCATGGTATTGCTAAGTTCCCAGTATTGGGTATTGATCATTTGCAAGCCCGTTGCACCGGCAACATATGGGTTTGCCGCAACGTAAGCTGCCGCAGCTCCTGCCGAAACAGTAGCAGCCGGGTCGTATTCGCTAAGGTAGGTGATAGCTGCTATAACCCCGTTGGCATAATGTGTTGCTGCTAATCCGCCAATGCTAAATCTTTCAGCCGCATCAGCCCATAAAAGTTCCGACTGGCCGTAAGTCAATATAAACGTAGGCGAGTTCATCTGCACCAGGTAAATGCTTGGGCTCGAGTAGTCGCCAAGTGTGGTAAATCCTGGTGCCGATCCCAGTGTTAAACCGGGCGTCCCGCTAAGGTCATAGCCATTCGGCTGTCCTTTTTGTTTAGCAGGGGTGTTATCGCCGCCTACAACGCCAATATTGGCATTAATAACGGATATAACAGGTAAACGCGGGTCATTGCTTCCTTTTAACAGGTTAATAAACGTTTGAGACCATTTTACATATTGATTTTCGGGGCCGCCTCTCAACACCTGGCTAACGCGGTTAACCGTAGGCCGGCCGCCAGCTGCATCGTGTGAAAGAAATGCGTCATCAGCATTGCTTTGAAAGGTTTTGCCAATAAGGGTTTGTACAACTGTTTTGGCAGTAGCAGGGTCTACTTTGCTTAAGCGCATAGCAACGCGCAGCAATAAAGTATTTCCAAAACGCTGCCATTTGCTTATGTCGCCATGGTAAAACGCGTCGCCGGTTGGTACATCACCCGATGTGTTTAATTTTGCTGTGGCATCCTGCAATTCTGCAATTAAATTGGTGTAGATGTCCTTTTGCTTGTCATAAACCGGGAATAATATTTTTGTGTAATAACCAAGGCCTGCCTGTGAATAAGGCACATCGCCGTATAGGTCGGTAATACGCTCAAATATCAGCGCCTTCATTATCCTGGCAACCTGGTGCAGGTTATTATACTTGGCTATCCCGTTTGTGGTATTAACCACATCAACAATAGGTTTTACCTGTTCGTAATAAGCGCCGTCGGCCCCGTTATCGCTTTGCCAGTATGCAGCAAGATAACCTGGGTTCGACAGGTATTTATCACCAGCCCAATAACCGATCGAGGTGGCAAAGCCTTGTATCAGTGTCGACGAATAAATAAGGTCGGCACGCCATGTGTCATAGCTAAAATCCTGGCTTCCGGTGTAATCAAGCTGTGCTGTAGTAAGCAGGTAATTCGGATCAAAATTTGTGGCGCTGAACGCGGTAGGGTCTGTATTTAGTTGTTGAAAATTTTTGGTGCAGCCTGTTGAAAGGAGTAATCCTATCGAAAGAACACTGCTATATATCGTAAATTTATTTTTCATGTTGCTTAAGATTAATCGTTAATATTATTAAAATTTAACATTTAGGTTTAATCCATATATCCTGGTCGGCAATACACCGCCCAATTCTAAACCTTGTGATACCGTACCATAACTTGCTTCAGGGTCAATATTGGTGGTTTTCTTCATCAGGTAAAATAAGTTACGGCCAACCAGGCTGATTGTTGCACCTTGTATAACATTATTAAACATTGAACCCGGGAAGGTATACCCCAGTGTTACCTGCCGAAACTTAATAAAGCTGGCATTTTGAACAAACTGGTTGGTTACGTTAGCGCCAAAAGTGCCGTAATAGGTTTGCGCGGTTGTTGCGTTACCTGGTCCAAACCCGGTTTCGCGACCCGGCAATGTAGCTTTGGACAAACCATTCTGGAAAGCATAATACTCCGATCCGGCAAATACTTTACCGCCGAACTTACCATCAATCAGGAACGATAGATTAAGCCGGCCAAAATTAAATTCGTTATTAAAACCAGCGGTCCATTTGCCGTAAGCAGATCCGTAAGATTTTAAAGCGCCTTGTTTTGGTACCCCGTTTGCATCAACAACAATATTGCCGCTTGCATCACGTGAGTAATCAAAGGCTTCGATCTGGTCAGCAGCTTTTCCAACTATATTGGCTGTAAACCCACCGCCTGTACGTGACGAGGCAACTAATAAACTTGATTGTCCTGCTGCCAGTTCCAGAACGGTATTCTCGTTCATGGCAGCGTTGAATGATGTATTCCAGGTGAAATTCTTCGTTTTAACAGGTACACCCGAAATTAAAAGCTCAACGCCGCGGTTTCTGATCTTACCGATATTTAAAACTGCGCCCAGGTATCCCGAGGTTACAGACGCCGGGGCAGGCACGATCTCGTTTTTGGAATTTTTATCGTACCATGTTATATCAAAATTTAACCGGTTATTCAGCGTATGTATTTCGGTACCAATTTCAAGCTCGGTAGCTTGCGATGGCCTCAGGTCGCTGTTTGGCGTTGATGTGTTTGTAATAGTGCCGAGCGGCATACCATTTAATTGCGATGGCAATAATCCGTAATTTAATAAGGTTAGATACGGATTGGTAGCGCTGCCCACAGTTGCATAACCTACCCTCAGTTTTCCAAAATCCATCCAGCTTGGTTTCCACAGCTCGCTGAATACAAATGAACTGCTTATTGATGGATATACGATGTTTAGTTTATTGTTTGGAGACGCAGAAGATGCGATGGTTGAAAACCAATCAGAACGGGCAGTTCCGTCAAGGTATAAAAACGATTTATAAGCAACTTCCAATGTTCCGTACAGCGAATTGATATCACTTCTGAAATTTCCGTATGCTATTGATTTTGACGCTGTGTTACCTATAGTATAAACATACGGTATTACAAAGCCCACACCCGATTCGGTGGTTGATTCAGTAGTTTGTTTTTCAAGGTTACCACCTACATTGGGGGTTATAGTCAGATCGTGGCCTACTTTAAAAGGTTTGCCAACAATGAAATCAGTGTTTAACTCCGAAACTGTTGCATAGGTCTCGCCGAGGTTTTGGAATGCTGCTGCATAATAACCCGCCCCGTTAGGTACAATGTTAGTATAACGTTCGGTATAATAATCCTGGCCAATGCGAACTTGCGCAAACAAACCATTATCAAATGTATACCGCGCGCTTGCCGAACCGATCAGGCGGTTACGGCTACTGTTGTTTACAAATTTATAGGCCGCAAAATAGGGGTTTGTTGCATAGTTATTTTGAACAAACTGTAACTCGTTACCGGCAGCGTTTGTGCCCTGGGTGCCCGGGCTAAGCGTTCTTACATCTAAGCTGGTTGGCAAAAATGTTACCTGGAAGTTTGAGTTACCGGCGCCATCGCCTAAAATAGGCCTGTTTTTACCGTAATCAAGGGTGTAGTTGATATGGGCGTCGATCGTTAACCTTTTAACCGGGCTAAAATTTCCCGAAAAGGTAAAACTTTGCCGCTGGTAACCTGAGTTTGGTGTGATCGCATCGTTGTGCAAATCGCTTGCGGAAAAACGGATCGCGGCCAGGTCATAGGCTTTACTGAAGGCTACGGTATTTGTAAAGGTGCCGGCTGTACGGTAAAACTCGTCAAAGTTATTTTTTTGCGCAACATAAGGGCGCGATACGCCATCAAACTGGATAACAGATGAGCCGTCGAGCTTAGCGCCCCAGCTTGAATTGCCGCTGGTAAACGAAGCCAAAGCCGTTGTTGGTTTTACGCCGTTAGCTCCCTGTCCGTAAACATATTGGAAATCGGTTGGGTTAATAACTTTCTCTCCCTGGTAGTTCGAGCTGAACTCAACAGTACCTTTACTGCTGCCTCTTTTCGTGGTGATAAGTATTACGCCATTTTTTGCTTTTGAGCCGTAAAGGGCTGCTGCCGCTGCGCCTTTAAGTACCGAGATGGTTTCTATATCATCCGGGTTAATATTACCTATACCATCGCCCTGGTCGGGTGAGTTGGTGTATTGCCCGCCACTATTCATTGATAAGCCCATAATCTGGGTGTTATCAATGTTATTTATTTGAACACCGTTTACAATATATAAAGGCTGCGTACTACCTGATAAGCTTGCCGCGCCACGGATGTTGATATTTACCGATGAAGCCGGCCCGCCCGAAACAGAGCTTACGTTAACACCGGCAACCCTGCCCACCAATCCGTTGGCAAAGTTGGTTTCGCGGGCTGTTGTAAATTCACTGCCCTTTACTTCGGTAACAGAGTAGCCTAATGATTTGCGCTCTTTTTTAATACCTAACGCGGTCACTACGATCTCGCTCAGTTGTTTTGAATCTTCATCCAGCTGAATAGTAAGCTCGGTTGAAGCGGCTACTGTTACTTCTTTTTTAACATAACCGATATAAGAAAATACCAATACTTCGCCGGTGTTTACCGGGAGGCTGAAACGGCCGTTAATATCTGTTTGCGTACCCTTGGTGGTACCCTTAACATTTACGCTAACCCCAACCAGCGCCTGGCCTGAAGCATCCCGTACAAAACCGGTTACGTTAACAGCTTGTATGCCTTGCATCGGCGATACCGATAGGTTTGGCATGCCCGCTGTGTTTTGTGCAACGCCTATAAAATTACCGACCATTTTAAACTGCAGCTGCGTTGTGCTTTTTAACTGCTCTAATACTGCGTCGAGCGACTGGTTTTTTATATGTAAGGTAAGAGCCGGGATTGAATTAATAACCTGTTCGTCATATACGAAGGTTATTTTTGCTTGTTTTTCTATTTTCTTAAAAACCTGTTTAACAGTGCCGTTAACTACATCCAGGTTCATTTCCTGGGCGCGGGTTCTGTTCGCCATCAGGATTGAAGTACAACATATTTGTATGCCAATGATAATTGTCGAAATGCGCATGCATTTTTGGAGTATGGGCAATACTTTGCCGTAAAAATTCGTCATATTTGTATTGTTTAATTTTTATAGTTAAACCAAAGCCTTCTGTATATGGGTCTCAAGCATATGTACAGTGGCTAATCTTTTATCCGGGGGCATGGATAATGTTCCCGGTTTTTTCCTTTCTTAGCTGCTAAGCAGGAAGCAATTATTTTATGATTATCGTGCTGTCATTGGCCATTTGATAGTTAAAGTGCTTCGTGAAACTTAATATTTCCATTATGGTGTCTAAATGCTGGTTATTTAATTTTATTGATATCCGTTCATTAAGTAATTTCTTGTCATCCACGGTAATTTTTGCATGGTATTCCTTCTCTAATGCTTTAAATACATTATTTAAACTTTCCTGCTCAAACACAAAATTGTTTTTACACCAGGCGTTAATTTCGGCTTCCTGCACAGGCTCTTTTACGAGTTGATTGGTTATATTACTCAAAACGACGGCTTGTTTAGGCAGCAGCATAATTACCTGTCCGTTTGCCCGGTTTGGCATCGTGATACCAACTTTACCGGTAACAACACTCACGCGGGTAGTGCCTTCTTTTTTGTAACTGCGCACATCGAACGAGGTGCCCAGCACAGTAATATTCAGGTTGTTGGTTTTTACGATAAAAGGATGATGGCTTTGGTGCCTGATATCGAAAAATGCCCGTCCTTCTATCAGTTCAACTACGCGGGTTTTGCCTGCAAAGCTTTTGGGGTACCTCAATACGGAACCTGCATTTAGCCACACCTTCGAGCTATCCGGTAACGTAAGCCGCATCACCCGATTTAACGGAACCTGGACGACTTTTTTTTCAATTACCAACGTCCTGGTTGTAATGCCCGGGTCATACCCCGGCCTTACAAAATATATCAGTGCCAGCACTGCCGCAGCGGCGCCAACCCATTTAGCCATACGTTTAATGGAAAATAGGGGAGTATGCTCAGCCTTCGCGGGCGTTTTAACAAAAAGTTCATTTCTTAAATTGTCGAACATACGCCGCCGTATATCCGCTTCGGTTTCCGGCTCCTCCAGGTCAACCATTTCCGGCCAGCCCGTGTGTATAGTATCATACCATTGATCAAGCAGGCGCTTCTCTTCGGGCGTGGCGGTGCCGTCAAGGTATTTTTGCGCCAATTTGTTCAGTTCATTCCTATCCATCTTTAGATTTTTAGATCCTTTTACACCTATAGAGTCAAATGGGCGCGGAATACCCTTAGTCAAATAAAAAAATATTTGGCCTGGTGGGGATAAGTCAATTTATAATTGCGGGTACGATATGAATTATCGCTTTAAAACGGACAGGATGGCTATCGCCAGCAGCACATCATTGGTAGTGCCAATATTTGTCCTGATGATACGTAAAGCTTTGGTTAAATGCGCCTCAGCTGTTTTTTGCGAAATATTGAGCCGGGCCGCTACATCAGCAAGCGACTGGTCCTGCAGTTTGTTATATTGGAATACCAGGCGGCATTTTTCAGGCAGTTTGTTGGAAAGTTTGGTGATAATTTCGAACAGTATTTTATTATCTATATCAATTTCTGATATGGCTGAACTATTTGCCAGAGCAACATAATTCTCTTTAGCCTTATTTTGCTTCTCTTTTGAGAGATGCCGGTACACGGCATACCTTGTCATCGCACCTAAATAATGGTTGATGCTTTGAATGGTTAAGGTTTCCTTTTTTTTCCACAAAGTAAGAAAAACTTCCTGCACAATTTCTTCAGCAGCATCTGTATCCTTTAGCAGTTTGTGCGCTATATAATATAATTTATCCCAGTAGTGGTTGTAAATATGAGTGAATGCCGTTTCATCACCATTCCGCAGAAGAGCTGTTAACTTTTCATCATCAAATAAATGAGTAGCACTCACAATAGTTTAAATTTAAAACGAATTTAATGTAAAATTAATGAAATCAAGTAGAGAGAGATATTATTATCTGATTTTTTGTAAAAAAAGACTGTATATAGCGCTATAATGATAACAAAACTGACAGTTTGTTTAATTTTTCAAAAATATTGATGCGGAACGCGATATAAACGAAAGAAAAGGTTAGTAGCCGCCGGCTACTACAAAGGAAAATGCAGGATATGCCGTGCTGGCTGATAGCATTTAATGCCTGGAGTTTTACCGTTTCGTAAAAAGATTAAATGTTTGCCGCGTATTGAGGACGACTTACTAAGCTGGCTGCAGCACCTTAACCACCGGAATCTTAAAATAAAATTCAGAGCCATTTCCGTCGCTTTCTACACCGACACTTCCGCCATGCCTTTTTATGATCTCTGCAGATATGTAAAGGCCGAGGCCTAAGCCCGAGAATTTTCTTGAGGATTCTTGTACCCGGAAAAACCGGTCGAATACATATTCCTGTTGGTCCGGCGGAATGCCTATACCAAAATCTCTAACCGATACTTTAACTTCATTGTTTACCAGGTCGCTGCTGATGACGACTTCATTTGCCCCGGGCGAATATTTTACCGCGTTAGATAGGAAATTGCTGAGCACCTGCTCAAGCCGGTGCTTTTCGCCGTGAACGATCACAGGTGCATTATTTTTGATCACAATGCGGTGCGTTTGTACCGTCAATTGCGTTTGTGAAACTATTTCTTCTATCAGCGCTGCCAGGTCAATATCGCTAAACTGGTAAACCATTTTACCGGCATATATTTTAGTCACATCAAGCAGGTCGTCAACCAGGCCCGTCAATTTAACTATTTGCTTGTTGGCTTTCACGATAAAATCGCCGGCAGAGGCCGTTCCATTGGGCGGCACCATTTTTTGCAGTATCTGGAGATAGGCCTTCATGGTTGTAATAGGTGTTTTTAGTTCGTGGCTTGCCACGTTCATAAACTCATCCTTTTTCTTCATGAGTTCTTCTATCGCCTTTTTGTCCTTTTCCTTTTGAATAAGTGCGTCCTTTAAATGCAAACGCATTACATCCATAGTAGCGGCCAGTTTTTCGGCTTTAGCTACCGCTTTGTCAGCCAGCGCGACGCGTGTTTTTGCAGTGGATAGTAATAGCTCCTGGGTGAACAAATCCACCAGCATAGGTAAAACCGCCTGCAACGGCTCTATTTCTTTTTCTGATGGTGAGCCGCCTAATAAGATAGCAATAGATCTTTCCGGGCCCGAAATTCCTGTAGCAGCGAGCATGTTATTGCTTTCGGGAAAGGGTAAACAGCCGGAATAATGGCCGGTTGCCGGGCAACTGTTTATAAAAGCCTGCCACGCCCTGCCATCGGGTAAAGTCGGCGGGAAACCGGGAGCCGGCAATAAAATACCGATCTCCTGGTCGATAATAAATATAAACAGGTAGCTGCAGTTGAAGTAGCCCGCTAATTTGATAGCCGCCTGGAACCGGTTCGCCCGGTCAGTTAAGCCAGCAATCAGTTTTAACAACATTACTCCGGTATTACGCAAACAACTGCTGTACAATTCTGAAATCCGCTAAATTGGCCGTTAACACGGGCCACTTGCCCGTAAGTATTGCAGCCTGCATAATTTACCCCGTCCAGTGTTTCGGTAACCTTATCGAGCTCAAAGTCAAATTCTTTGCCCATCCTCAGCCGCGTCGCCACGCAATCGAAAAACAGGGCCACATTGGGCTTATGGTTGCCCAACTGTTTTATAGCGCCTATTGCTGCTTCCATAGCGGCCTGTTTCGAACAGTCGTTATCGGTGGTCATAAAGCTTACATAAGCGCCGCTGGGGATATCACTGGCCATGGCGACGGAACCATCCGGCAATACGCCCAAAGGAACGCGCAGTTTATGATCGCCGGCAACTTCTATCCCTATGATATTATGGAGGAAGAAAGGTATGGGCTCTGCAGGGTTAAAAGTTTGCCCGGTAGCCTGCGCATGTTCTATGAACAGCTCAACCGCCGAACGCGCATTTAGGCTAACCAGCTTCATACCATCGGATTCGGTTACCCGCATGCGTATGCCTGTTGGTTTCCATCCATGTGCCGCGCCAACCCCGATTGGTTTATTTGATAATATTTCCAATATTACTGCGGAGTTGGTATAAGCCCCCGTGTCGTAAAAAACATGTGTGTTTTGAAAGTTTGCATTGTCGCCCGCGCCGCCGCCAAAAAACTGGTATTTGCCCATGGTTTTTTCTGTAAGCAATTCAATCATTTCGTCGGTGTAGCCCGATAGGGCGTCGGCAAAAATCATGGCAGAATAATATTGGTACTGGTATTCGTGTACCGGCGATAACGCGCTGAATAGTTCTTCAGCCACCGTTTCACGGTTCTCCTGGATGCCCTGCGCAACGCCGGCGGTAAATTTAAGCTCATCGGAATACAAAGCGACCGCGCAGGCCGAATCGGTTCCGAAATCGCCGGAAGTAAACTCCCCGGCCGACGAGCTGCCTACCAATATTCCGGGGCTGCATGTTTCCTTTAATGCTTTTAGTAATGCGGTGTACTCGTAAACCGACGAGGCGAAAACGATCACTACGTTAGGGGTTTTATCAACTAATTTTTCAATGATCTTACGGCCAAGTTCACGTCCGGCTAAATAACCATCGCTTAACTCGGTAAAAACAACTGCGGATTGCGTCATATGGGTTCTGGAATAACTTAATTAAGAGGTAATATTATAAACACAACACCGTTCCGGGTAAATTGATTTAAATAATTTTAATTAACTTTTGTTAAAAACCAACTGTTCCGCAAACCCGATTTTATCCAATAGTCATATTTAAATCTTATTCATTAACAGGTATATAGGTTTTTATTTGTAAATTTACCTAGCCTTAAACGAACAACTTTAGTGTTAATATTTCGTGCAAGGATATCATCGCCGCAGTTTATGCTATCGTTTAACTTCTATAAGAAGCTTTTAATTGGTTTCGTTATTTCGCTCGCCATCTTGATCACTGTAATGGCTGTAGGCATCGGGATCATTAAAAAATTAAACACTTCGGATGATTGGGTTGCTCATACCTATGAAGTTATCGATCTAACTCATCTTGTTTCTGATAGCTTTCACGATATCGAAGTAGAGCAAAGTTTGTTTAACCAAACCCAAAACCAGCAAATTTTAAAGTCGATAAAAAGCGGCTCCGGTAAGTTAAAAACCCAAATTAAAAAGCTGAGAACGCTTACTAACGATAATCCATCGCAAACCAAACGTATTGACTTGCTGAACAATTGCCTGCAACAGCAACTCCTGGCTTACATCAACCCTAACCAGGCAGGTTTCGGCAAAGCTGAAATCACTGCCCGTTTGCAGGAAACAGTTAAAGCTTCCGAAAATTGCAAGGCGATCGTTGACGATATAATTAATACCGAAAAGACACTGCTGACACAACGTAAACAATTGAGCCAGGGCAACAGTAACCTCGCTTTCGAAATTATTTTTTTTAGTTCGGTTTTGGACATCATTTTCCTGGGTGGATTATACTTCTTTATTAGAAAGACTTTTAAGGATAAACAAATTATAACCGACAAGCTGAAGATAAGCGAGGCTAAATTTGCCAGCGCGTTCAGCGATTCAGCGTCGGGCATGGCTATAGTGTCGCTTGAAGGCGAATGGATGGAAGTAAATAATTACCTGGAACGGCTGTTGGGGTACTCGAAGGAAGAGTTATACAAAACTACCTTCATCGCTATCACTCATCCCGACGATATACCACGTAATCTGGAGTTATTAAAAAAGGTACAGGCCGGTGAAATCAACCAGTTTCAGATAGAGAAAAGGCTGATCCACAAAGACGGTATGCCTATCTGGGTAATGGTTAATATCTCAATCATCCACAATTTGCAGGGTAAATCTTTTGCGGTTTCGCAGGTCATTGATATCTCTGCATTAAAAGAATTAATGGGGAGGATGGAGTTAAAAAATACCGAACTCTCACACACGGCCAGCCAGCTAACCGAAAAGCTTACCCAACTGGAGGATTTTAATAACATAGTGGCGCACAATTTACGGGGGCCTGTTAAAACTATCGAGTACGTTTTACAATTGATTGCCGAGGAAGAGTCGGAAGATGAAAAGCAACAGTACATGGCCATGCTTTCGGAGATCAGCAACTCGCTAAATGGTACGCTCGACGACTTATTGAAAGTTTTAGAAATAAAACTCGACAAAACGATAAAATCAGATCGTTGCGTGTTACAGGATGTAACAGCTAATATTTCGCTGTTGCTGAAAGGGGATATTTTAAAAGCAAATGCAATAATAACATCTGAATTCGACGTTAAGCGGATAAACTTCCCGAGGATATACCTTGACAGTATTTTCTATAACCTGGTAAGCAACAGTTTAAAATATAGGCGCGACAATGTTCGGGTTGAGATAAAAATTTCTTCAAAGGAAGACGGCGAAAAAACCATTCTTGTTTTTGAAGACAATGGCATAGGGATAGATTTAGCAAAATACGGGAAGGATGTTTTTAAACTCAACAAAGTATTTCATTCGGGTTTTGACAGTAAGGGCGTTGGTTTGTTCATTACCAAAAATCAAATTGAAGCTCATGGCGGAACGATACAGGTAGAAAGCGATCCGGGTTACGGCACAAAATTTACAATTGCACTGGTGAACAGCCTGCATCACGTTGAGGAATTAGCCGCCGGTTTGTAGTGGTAATGCGTATGAATATTCTCCGGTTTAATTTTACCGGGTTTTTAAGCTGTCAGCGTTCACCGGTTTAGCCGATCTCAATTCCTGTAATGCTGCGTTTGTTTTTTCGCGGTTTACCCTGTCCGATTTTGGCTTTCTTATACTTTCGGCCGCGGCGGGATTTCGATAGAAATGCAGGATATTTTCTTTTAACGGATATGTAAGTTTGTCGAAGTTTTTAGTCTTGAGCTTGATCAGCATATCACTATAGGTTTTGTCGGCCAGGCCGTATTCACCGGGTGCAGTGGGCCTGCCCGTGTCGAAATCAATATCGGCTAACGCCATGCTTCTATGATGCTGCAGGTTGTTCAATGCGGCGGCGTAATGATAGGCTGCTGTATCAAATCCTTTGATAAATAATTTCTCGCCTTCGGGGCCGGGATCTTTAAACTTAAATGATTTCAGGGGTCCTATTTTGGGCGCAACGCGGATAATAAGCGAGAGCGCTATGGCAGTTACTCCGGGTTTTTCGCCGCCCTTGCCGAACTCGGCCTTGTATTCCCTTCGCTTCATATTGTAGTGGAATTTTTTACTCGTCGTCGTGGGGTCGGTTTTGATCATGTTTTGGCCCTTAATGACCCATGCTGTCCTGGTTAACGCAGGTAGCAAACTTTTTACCGACCACCTGAACGAGGCCACGGCCAATGGAAAATTCACAAACACGTCATTAATGTTTTGCCCATAGGTTTTTAAAAATGCGCGTTCGAGCACCGGTGTGGCTACCTGGAAACCGATAAAATTATGATATGATTGCGGTATATAGTTGCCCCGCGCAATTTGCAGCACATCAAAAGCAAATTCCATTTGTTTATGCGAAGTATTGTCCTCATCGTAAGTAACCACCCTGCCAAACTTTTGCAGTTTAGGATAGACAATAGGTACCGCTACATTAGTGCCGAGCGAATGGCCATATTTATCGGTCACGTAGTGTGACAGCGCCCCAAGGGCGAAAGCATACTCATATAAATTTTGAGATTCATTTAGCAAAGCGGTAATAAAATCGCCGCTGCGGACATAATGCACCAGGTTTGTAAAGTACGGATTGCCCAATGGGAAATAGCCCATATCGGCAATAAGCGAGCCCCCGTAAGCGTACGAGCGTGCTTTTTTCAACGAATCAGCCGGTGAATCTGGATATTTTAGTTTTAATAAAGGTAAGATGGACTTGTCCCAGTTGGCATCGATCATTGCCTCATGGGCAAGTACCGAGTAGGCTTTTGAGGCCGTTGGACTTAACACCACCAACGCGATGGCCAGTAAAAAATAACGACATAATTTAGGTAGGTGCATATACACGTGGTTGATATCCTCTAAATAGCAAAACATCCGGATTTGTTTGTGCTGCGTTGTAAAATATTATTGGCAAAAGTGCTGTCTTATTGGTGGTTAGTGTGCAAATGGGGCGTTTATAGCTATAATTTATTTAAGCCCTGAACGAGATTCGAACTCGTACATCCTTGTTAAATGTCTAATGAGAGTTCGGGTCTCCCTTAAGTCAATTAAAACTAATCGATATCATTTTTTATATTTGAAGGCTTTCCCAAAATCATGAAGAGAAGACTTGGTATATTGCTTTTAGTGCTTGCAGTTGTATGCATATTATTTCAGGCAATGGCTTTGCATGCAGAGCGGCCCCCTCAAAAGAAATCCATCCCGGCCACGGGTCACTTTTTATATGTGGCAGTGCCCGGCATACGCGATTACATGGGCTATGGCGGTCACGGCTTGCTGGTGTTTGATATGGACCATCAGCACCGCTTCGTCAAGCGTATTCAAACAAGCGGCTTTCACGCCAATAACCGCCCGTCAAACGTAAAAGGTATTGCGGTAAGTGTTCCGCTGAACAGCATTTATATCAGCACCGTCGAAACGCTCCAAAGAATCGACCTCGCCACCGGGAATCTCATCTGGGAAAAAACCATTCCCGGCGGCTGCGACCGCATGTCGGTATCGCCCGACGGCAAAACGATGTATCTGCCCTCGTTCGAAGGCAAAATATGGAACGTGGTGGATTGCAAAACCGGCGAAGTTATCAAGACGATACCCGGCTTCGGCAGGGCGCATAATACGCTTTACGGGCCATCAGGCGATCATGTTTACCTGGATGACCTGGCATCGACCTGGTTAAAAATTGCCGACACCAAAACACATACGGTTATTGGCAAAGTTGGGCCATTTGGAAATTTCATCCGCCCGTTTACGGTTAACGGCGCCGAAACACGTACCTTTGTAACCATCGATAGCTTGCTTGGCTTTGAGGTTGGCGATATTAAGACGGGAAAAAAGCTTGCCCGCATAGTGGTTGAAGGGTGGGATAAAGGCCCAGTACGCCGGCATGGCGATCCGAGCCATGGCATCGGGCTTACGCCTGATGAAAAAGAACTTTGGGTTTGCGACGGCTTTAATATGCGGATGCATGTTTTCAGCGCTTCCGCGCCCTATCAGCAGTTAACCACCATCCCTTTGCAGGATATGCCTGGGTGGATCACCTTTAGCCGGGATGGCAGGTATGCTTACCCGTCGAGCGGGGAGGTTATCGACGTTAAGACACGCAAGGTGCTTTTAACGTTAAAAGATGAATTTGATAATACCGTACAAAGCGAGAAAATGCTCGAAGTCGACCTTAACAACGGCAAAGCCGTAAGTGCCGGCGACCAGTTCGGCATCGGGCGCGTAACGCGATAATAATACGGAGAGATGTCAGAGCGGTTCAATGTGCCTGTTTCGAAAACAGGTGTACTGTAACAGGTACCGGGGGTTCGAATCCCTCTCTCTCCGCCAATTATATTTTATAATAAACCAAAAATGCTTTAAACCAATGGTTTAAGGCGTTTTTGGTTTTAACCGAGGTCAAAAAAACCAAACAATCGCATCATTCTGATGACCTATTGGGGTCAAATGACCGACAGTCACCGGAAAGCTTATAAGTTGCTGGGATATGCTTTGCTAAAACAGAAATACACAATTATATAATCGGAAATTCATGATCTATAAAGTAATGTTTTGTGACCTTATTGATCATGAATTTTCAAATGATGGTACTATGTGGAATTAAAAAACTATAATTTTAAAACAAATACTTTATCAACTTCAATATAAACTGCTCTATTAAGAAAGATTAGTTTTTAGAAAACAAATTTGTATTGTAAATAAGGCTATCCACACCAAAATTGCTCAAGTGGCAAAATTTATTGCTTATATGATTACTTTTTAATTCCTGCCTGTGGGTTGGGGTAATTGTCACTTTGATCTTCATCGACATTATCCAGACATTTAAAATCCTTTTCAACGAGCAACTCTAAACCTTCTTCATTATATGCCAATCCAACGCGATCTGTAGAAACCCATTCTCTTGCGAGGATGTCGGGAATAAAAAGCGTTATTTTATTATCTCTAAATATAGCCGACAAATTGCTATTTGAATATTGCTTTAACGAGTAAATCAATAGATCATTACCAAAACGTGTTATTTCGTCAATAGCTCCATTTTGTGAAAACCGATCAACATCACTTTTGGTTAAACGAAAACGAATAGAATTGCCTTTTATACGAATTTTCATAATGTTTCAGTTGGCAAGACTAGTTACCGCACCTATAATAATAATTGCCGGATACGTTAGCGCCTTGCTTTCGGCAATTGCAGGCAGGTTCTTAACGAAGCCCCTTGCCGACTTTTGATTGGGTTTCGAAGCGTTTTGTATGATGGCCGCCGGAATGTTACCGTTACCCGATTCAATATAAGCCCGGGCAATCTCGTCCAGTTTTTTCATACCCATATAGATCACCACAGTTGCATTGCTTTGGATAGCCAGTTTCAAATCGGCAGATAACAGGCCGTCTTTTTTGGTTCCCGTAACCATCCATACGCTTTCGCTCATGGCACGGTGCGTTAGTGGTATATCCACCGATCCTGAAGCCTGCATACTGGTAATTCCGGGAATGAAATATGTTTTAATCCCATTTTCCCTCGCAAACAAAATCTCTTCAAATCCACGGCCGAATATAAACGGGTCGCCGCCTTTTAAGCGAACTACACTTCCTTTTGTAAATGCAAAGTGTTTGATGAGTTCATGTATTTGTTCTTGCGGTGTATAGTCGCCATAGGGTTGTTTCCCGACATAAATTTTTTCGCAATCTTCGGGAGTTAGTTCAAGTAATTCCTTATTAGCGAGATTATCATACAATACAACTTTGGCTTTCTGCAATATCCGGTAGCCTTTAACGGTAATTAATTCCGGATCGCCCGGCCCGGCCCCTAAAACATATAATTCCGGAATTCGCTCTAATATGTTCATTATTTTTGATAAATTGTTAAAAAAATATGGTTTTGTGGACTTAAAAAGCAAAATAATTCAATCGTTAGACTATTTAATTCGAAAAATTCAATATAAATGTGATAAAAATCATGTAATAATTGAATTTAATGCTGAAAAGGTGAATTATTTATGACTAAAATAAGGATAATTATTGGAATAGTAAATTTATTTACTTAGAATTGCTATTGTAAATACAATTCAGGTCGCTCTTATTTGTATTTACTGATTTAAACGCTTTAACATTTAGAAAATCCGGTATGATTAAGCCAACTATAATCGTGGTGGGGAACGGCATGGTGGGTTACAAGTTTTGTGAAAAACTCGTTGCCAGGTCAACAGACTTTAATATAATCGTATTTGGCGAAGAGTCTCGCCATGCATACGACCGTGTACACCTGAGTGAATATTTTAGTGGAAAATCGGCAGACGACCTCTCCTTGTCGACCTTTTCGTGGTACGAGGAAAATAACATCACCTTGCATCTTGGTGACCCGATCCAGGATATAAATCGTTCAGCTAAAATAGTTCATGCCTTATCGGGTATTGTTTTTCATTATGATTTTCTAGTGCTGGCCACTGGCTCCGCTGCCTTTGTGCCCGATATTCCGGGTGTGGAAAAGGATGGTGTTTTCGTTTATCGCACCATTGAGGATCTTGAATTGATAAAATCATTCGCCTTAGGATGTAACAGCGGCGCGGTAATGGGGGGAGGCCTCCTTGGGCTGGAAGCAGCAAAGGCATTAATGGACCTTGGCATTACCGAAACCCATATCATCGAATTTGCGCCGCGCTTAATGCCAAGACAGATCGATTCGGCAGGTAGTAGCATGCTTCAATCAAAGCTGAAGGAATTGGGGTTGAGCATTCATTTAAATAAAAGTACGGCTTATATCGGCGGGCAGGAAAAAATCGAAAGTCTTCATTTTACTGATGAAAGCGTATTGGCGGTTGATATGCTGGTGATATCTGCAGGGATACGGCCGCGCGATGAGCTGGCTAAGCTGTCAGGTTTGCAAACCGGTACCCGTGGTGGAATTGTGGTTAATGAAAGAATGCAAACGAGCGATAGCTGCATTTTCGCTATCGGTGAATGTGCGTTATATGAGGGTATGATATATGGTCTGGTAGCACCGGGCTATGAAATGGCCGATATCGTTGTAACCCAATTAACAAACGGCAGTAAGCTATTTTATGGTTATGATATGAGCGCTAAACTGAAACTGATCGGCGTAGATGTGGCCAGTTTTGGGGATGCTTTTGTGACCGGGCCGGAGTGTCGCACCATAGTATTTGAAGACACGCATAAAGGTATTTATAAGCGAATAAACATCAGCATGGATGGCAGGCAATTATTGGGCGGTATTTTAATTGGCGATGCCGATGCTTATAATATGCTATTGCAAACAGTTAACAATAAAATTATACTTCCGCCAAACCCTGAGGACCTGATACTGGGATCGAGGGGCGGTGCCGAAAACGAAGGCGCCGGTGTAATGAATCTTCCGGATGATGCGCTGATTTGTTCGTGCGAGGCGGTGAATAAGGCAACCATTTGTTCATCTGTGAGTGATCTGGGACTTACTTCCATTGATGGTATAAAGAAATGTACAAGGGCCGGAACCGGTTGCGGAGGGTGTGTGCCATTGGTAAAAGACCTGATATCCGGCACCATGAAAGCGAACGGCCAATATATTAAAAATGTGATTTGCGAACATTTTGACTACTCGCGTCAGGAATTATATGACCTGGTAAAGATCAATAAACTTAAAAATTACGACCTGGTGCTCGACCATTTTGGTAAAGGCGATGGCTGCGAGGTTTGTAAACCCGTTGTTGCTGGCATCATGTCCAGTTTGTGGAACGATGTGATCGTTAAGCAGGATACCATACAGGATAGTAACGATCGCTTTTTAGCCAATATTCAAAAAGGGGGCACATATTCGGTCGTGCCCCGTATCCCCGGCGGCGAGATTACCCCTGATAAATTGATTGTTTTGGGGCAGGTTGCCAAACACTATGGCTTGTACACCAAAATTACCGGGGGACAGCGAATCGATATGTTCGGCGCCCACCTCAACGACCTGCCTGCCATTTGGGAAGAATTAATAGACGCCGGATTTGAAAGCGGCCATGCTTATGGTAAAGCCTTGCGTACCGTGAAAAGCTGCGTGGGGAGTACCTGGTGTCGCTTTGGTTTGCACGATAGCGTATCGTTTGCGATTGAAATTGAGAATAGATATAAGGGGATTCGCGCGCCGCATAAATTAAAAGGTGGCGTAAGCGGATGCGTCCGTGAATGTGCAGAGGCACAGGCAAAAGACTTCGGCGTCATCGCGACTGAAAAAGGCTGGAACCTGTATGTATGCGGAAACGGAGGGTCAAAACCGCAGCATGCGCAATTGATCGCCAATGATATTGATAAAGAAATGCTTGTAAAATACCTGGACAGGTTCCTCATGTTTTACATTAAAACAGCTGACCCGCTAACCCGTACGGCCACATGGTTAAATAAAATGGAGGGTGGGTTGGCTTACTTGAAAAATGTCGTTGTCAATGACAGTCTTGGCTTGGCCGGACAGCTGGAAGAGGAAATGCAATCTCTGATCAATACCTATCACTGCGAATGGAAAGAAGTAATTGATGATCCGGCGTTACGTAAGCGTTTTAGTCATTTCGTGAATGTTCCTGAAGAAAAGGACCCGACGATTCAATTTGAGGTGATGCGTGAACAGGTGAAGGCTAAATGGTAGGGTGGACATTGCCTGATTTGTCATTCGACATCAGGTTTGCGGCGGGCAACAACAGATATTGACTTTAAAAATTAAAAATTTAAATTATGGAAACAGCAATTGCGATGGAATGGGTTTTAGCTTGTTGCGCTGATGACGTTCCGGCAAATGGCGGCGCCTGCGTAAAATTAAGGGACGAACAAATAGCCGTTTATAATTTTACCCGCCGCGGTGAATGGTATGCCACCCAAAATTTATGCCCGCACAAACAACAAATGGTTTTATCAAGGGGGATGATCGGTAGTGCCGGCGAGCGCTGTGAACCCAAGGTGGCTTGCCCGTTTCATAAAAATACATTTTCCCTGTTAAGCGGTCAATGTCTGACAAATGAAGAATTATCGATCAAAACATTTCCGGTAATGATAACGGAAGGAAAAGTGTACATCGGTTTTGCCTGATAAACTGAATGAATAAATAAAGAAATTTCAATTTGCCGCGGCATATTGGGCCTATTTACTTTTGAGAAGAATAAAAAACTCTCCGTTAACCAGCGGGGAGTTTTGGCTTTATAACTCTTCTGCAGTCAATTCCAAGAGCTTATCGTGGTGGTTGATGATTATCTTTTTTCCCGAGGTCTTTATTACCTGTTCTTTTAACAATTCATTTAAAACCCTGAATACCGTTTCGTAAGTCGTGCCGGCGTAGGAGGCCAGGTCTTGCCTTGATAGCTCAATATTAATGGAATGGTCCTCTTTGATGCCGAATTGGGATTGAAGGGAAATTAGTGCCTGGGCTACCCTTCCTTTTACAGACATATGTGCAAGGTTTCGCATTTTTCTTTCCGACTCCTGCAATTCATTGGCAAAAAATATCATTAGGTTATAGGTAAAGTCGGTATTGACTTTTAGTGTTGACTCAAAAAATTCAATATCAACATAACAGATTATTCCATCTTCGAGCGCGGTTGCCGAGATGGGATAAACATTATTTCCGCCAAGCCCCCTATGGCCAAAAATAGCCCCCTGAGAAGCAAATCTGATGATCAGTTCTTTTTCCGATCCCCATTTCTTGTGAACCTTCACAATCCCGTCATATACAAAATAAACGCCTTTAACCTCGTCGCCTTCTTCAAAAATCACTTCACCTTTTTTGACTTTGAAATTTTTTTTATTTACGGCTATTGCGGGTTGCCATTGTTTCAGGCAATTCCTGCACATAAAGCAACTATTTATGTCACATTCGTTTTTGCTTTTCTTCATTTATAACGAATTTTTTTGCTAAAGTTCGTATCTGAACCAAGTTATTGGCAATTATCAGAGGTTAATAGATCAAAATTACGATTATTTATAGTACTGATATGCTGTTTTTGGAGAATTCGTCGACTTGTGTCACAATATTGCCCCTTAATTTACTAAAAATGCAGACAATATATTATCAAAATCAATTAAATGGTAAAAAGTACATTATAAAATTCACATTTAGGCTAAATAATGGCATTGAATTTTTAATGATTTAATAAAAAATACTTATTTATATAATTTAAATCATAAAAGTGTATAAAACACAGATGTATAATTGCCTTTTAATATTATATTAACTATGTTTATGATAATAAAATCAAATAAATGATTGATTTTCCAAAACAAAAGTGCCTATGACGAAACTTAAAGATAAATAAAATAAAAAAGCCCTGCCGGGAGGTCGCATTCCCGGACAGGGTTAAACAGTTTTCAATCGCTTTAACAATTTAAAAAACTTAACCAAATGTACAAAAATGTATTAACCCGATATACTTTTGGCTTAATTCTATTATTTTCATCATATTTTCCGGCAAGTGCCCAAAATATAACTGAAAGTTCTACAATAAGTTATGCTAATGCTGATCTGAGATCAGATCATCCTCCGTCGACCGTAATCACGTCAGTTAAAACAGCCGAAACAGACACTGCCTGGAAACCGGTCCGACGAATATGGGGCTATGCTTTCGGTGACTTTTATTACGATGCCCACGTCGACGTCGCAAATCGCGGTGCAGAAACGAATTACAACGGAGTCCCCGCTTATCGTAATGCTTTTCAATTCCGCCGTATCTATTTAGGGTATGAACATGACATAACAAAAAAGTTTACTGCGGAGATATTGCTTGCTTCCGAGCCAAATGCCAATACAGTTGTTTCAGGGACCACATCAATATCCAACAGCGACAACCTTGCCGATAATAAAATGGCTTTCTACATCAAGAATATCGACCTGAGGTGGAAGAATATCTGGAAGGGAACCGATTTCGTGATCGGCGAAATGCTGACACCTGCCTTCCCTTTACTTACCGAAAAGATATGGGGTTACCGCTCCATCGAGAGAACTATCTCTGATTTTCATCGGACCAATGCTTATGACGTAGGTGTTTCGCTGCAAGGTGTTTTTGATCCCTCTGCCAAAAATTTTGGATATAATATTTTGATTGGAAATAACAGCGCCGGAAGTCCGGCCAGCTTAGGGTCGGCGGCAAACGCAAATACAGGTTTCTATAAGGCTTTTTATGGCGACGTGTATGCTAAGTTCCTGAATCAAACATTGATTTTTGACCTGTATGCCGATTATATGAAGACTGCGCCGGCAACGGCAGCAATAGGTGGGCAATCCCGCAATATGATCAAAGGCTTTGTTGCTTATACTACGCCCAAAATAACATTCGGATTGGAAGCATATACCCAAAAATTAACCAATGGGGTGACTAACACTGTGACCAAGTTACCAGAAGATGCTACAGTTGAGGCTTTCTCAATATACGCTCATGGCGCCATTTATAAAGATAAATTGGGCTTCTTCATCCGGTACGACGGGTATAATCCCGATAACGATTATCATATAACTGATGCCTATACTAGCAATACCAACCTGGCCGCCTATAGCGCATCGGCTAAGGAGCATTTTTATACAGCGGGATTAGATTTCACGCCGGCAAAAAATGTACACTTCGAACCCAATGTGTGGCTGATCCAATACAAGGATCAAAGGGATTCGTCAACTACAGGCTATTTGCCCGACAGCCATGTACTCGTTTACAGGCTGACATTCTATTTCATTTTTGGTAAATAAAATAAGGAGAAAACAATCATGAAAAATCAACTCACAAAACTCAATATATTCTCAGTTACAGGCGTCCAGATGCGCACTTTTCACATCACCTGGCTTATGTTTTTTGTTTGCTTTTTTGGCTGGTTCGGCCTGGCGCCGTTAATGCCGACCATTCGCGCTGAATTGCATCTGACAAAGGGACAGGTTGGTAATATTATTATCGCTTCAGTAACGGCTACTATCATTGCAAGGCTTCTCATCGGGAAGCTTTGTGACACCTGGGGGCCGCGTAAAACCGCCATCAGGCTATTATTAATAGGCTGCTTACCGGTTTTTTTCGTTGGCCTTGCGCATAGTTACACGACCTTTTTATTGTTCCGCCTGGCCATTGGTGTTATCGGTGCATCGTTTGTGATCACCCAATTTCATACTTCGATGATGTTCGGGCCTAAAATAAAAGGCACCGCCAATGCAGTTACCGGGGGTTGGGGCAACCTTGGCGGGGGGGTCACCAATATGGTCATGCCCCTGATATTTGCGGCGATTGTGGGGTTTGGCTATACCAGTGCTGAGGCATGGCGGTATGCCATGATCGTGCCGGGCGTTATGATGCTTATTATTGCTTATCTGTATTATAAATATACCAAAGATACGCCAAACGGAAACTATGATGAGATCGGTTATACAAAAGGCCACTCATCAAAAAGAGATTGGTCAGTTTTAGCCGACTGGCGGATATGGGCGCTGACTATGGCTTACGCCATGTGTTTTGGTATGGAAATCACCTTTGACAATGTAGCTTCGCTCCATTTCGTGGATACATTCCATTTATCGCAAAGCCAGGCAGGCTTTTGGGCGGGCGTATTCGGTTTTATGAACCTGTTTGCCAGGGCGTTAGGCGGTATTGTCTCCGATAAGGTAGGAGGTAAATTCGGGATGAGAGGCAAGGGGCTGTTACTTGCAGGTGTTTTATTGCTTGAGGGTTGCGGCCTGGTATTGTTTGCACAATCAGGCACACTGCTCGTGGCCATTGTATCCATGCTTTCTTTCGCGCTGTTCCTCAAAATGTCAAACGGGGCTACCTACGGCATTGTTCCTTTTGTAAATACGAAAAATGTCGGCCTGGTTAGCGGTATAGTAGGCGCCGGGGGTAACCTGGGGGGAATGCTTTTTGGCTTCCTGTTCAAATCACAATCGATCACGTATGTTCAGGCTTTTACTTATATCGGCTATACAGTTATCGCAATCGCGCTGATCGTGCTGATCACCAGGTTTCAAAAACAGCCTGTTCTAAACGAAGCTGGTGAAAGTCGCGAAATACTGGTCGGCGAGGTTGCGTGATCATAAAAAAGAATAAAATGCCTGGAAAAAAGATGAACCCTGATACCTCTACATCTACCTGCTGTTACTGCGGAGTGGGGTGCGGTGTGCTCGTTCACAAAGATAAAGGCGGGAATGTATTTGTCGAGGGCGATAAAGCGCATCCCGTAAATAAGGGCATGCTTTGCAGCAAAGGAGTCAACCTGCATTATACGGTAAATGATAAAAGCGACAGATTATTATACCCGCAAATGCGGTATAATAAAAGGATGCCTATGCAGCGCGTGAGCTGGGACGAAGCGCTCGGCCGTACCGTTGCTGTCTTTAAAACCTTCATCGATAAGTACGGGCCGGATTCTGTCGCTTTTTATGCGTCGGGCCAATGTTTGACGGAGGAATATTATGTGATCAATAAACTCATGAAAGGGTTTATCGGCAGCAACAACATCGATACCAACTCGCGTCTTTGTATGAGCAGCGCGGTTGCCGCTTATAAAATGGCTTTGGGAGAAGATACGGTGCCCCTTTGTTACGACGACATCGAACTGTCTGATTGCATTTATGTGACAGGCGCCAACCCGGCCTGGTGCCACCCTATTTTATGGCGACGGGTGGAGGCGCACAAATCCGCTAATCCAGGTGTTAAAATTATTGTTGTTGACCCCCGCGTTACCGATACCTGCAGTGTAGCCGATTTGCACCTGCAACTTAATCCGGGAACGGATATCACGTTGAACCATGCCATTGGGAGAGTATTAATAGAAAATGGTGATATCGACCTTGATTTTATTACCCATCATGCCGAGGGGTTTGAACAGTACAGCGCCGTGGTTTTTCAGAAAAGCCTGGCCGAATCAGCTAAAATATGCGGGGTAAGTGAAAATGATATCCGGCTTGCTGCAAAATATATTGCCGGGGCAAAAGGATTTATTTCGATGTGGACCATGGGACTTAACCAAAGTTCGGTCGGTGTTAACAAAAACCTGAGCCTGATCAACCTGAACCTGATTACCGGGCACATAGGTAAGCCGGGTTCCGGCCCGTTATCATTAACCGGCCAGCCCAATGCAATGGGCGGGCGCGAAGTAGGCGGGCTGGCCAACCTGCTGCCCGCTCACCGTGATTTGGATAATCCGCTGCACAGGGAGGAAATGCAAAAGTTCTGGGGGGGCACTGTTATTAATCCCAAACCAGGATTAACCGCCACAGAAATGTTCGAAGCATTGAATGATGGCAGGCTAAAAGCAATATGGATCATTTGCACAAATCCCCTCACCAGTATGCCTAATGCCCGTTTGGCGGAAGAAGCGTTGAAGAAAGCCCGATTTGTAGTCGTTCAGGAGATCAGTAACAAACCGGAAAGCCTGGCTTATGCGGATGTGATATTACCCGCCGCTGCCTGGGCAGAAAAGGAAGGTACCATGACGAACTCCGAGCGACGCATCAGTTATCTGCACAAAATTATTGACCCGCCTGGCGAGGCTTTGCCCGATGCCGAGATTATTTGCCGGTTTGCACGGAAAATGGGTTACAGCGGATTCGATTTTGAGAATGCGGCAGCCATTTACGCCGAGCATGCGCGGTTAACCGCGCGGACCAATATCGATATCAGCGGGTTGAGCTACACTGTCCTGAAGGAACAAAAAACGGTTCAATGGCCCTATAAAAAGAAGGGGCCGGCAAAGGGCACGCCCCGTTTATTTATCGACAACCGTTTTTATACTCCATCAAAAAGGGCCATCATCCAGCCGGTGCCCGACACACTAACCAGTGAGATGCCGGATGCGGATTTTCCGTTTATACTGACCACGGGCCGCGTACGTGATCAATGGCATACTATGAGCAAAACCGGAAAGGTAAATAAGCTCAACCGGCATTACCCGCAATCATTTTTAGAGATTCATCCGGACGACGCTGCCATTCTGGAAATTGATGAAGGAGATGTCACGGTTATTCAATCGCGGCGTGGCGAGGTGCGTGTGAAAGCGAGAATATCCACCCGGATAAAACAGGGTGTTGTATTTTTACCGATGCACTGGGGTAAAATATTGGGTAATGATCTTAACCGGGCCAATAATTTGACATCAGACCGGGTCGATCCAATATCCAAAGAGCCCGATTTTAAGTATTGTGCAGTAAATGTGACCAGGTACAAAAAACCTTTTCAGCGGATTGTGGTGATTGGCGCTGGAGCAGGGGCATACGGCTTTGTTAAATCTTACCGCGCAATTAACCCGGATGATGAAATTACCGTTTTCAGCAAAGAAAACTTTCCGTTTTATAATCGTGTAATGCTTCCAGACTATATCAGCGGCGAACAGCAATGGGAGCAGCTCGTAAAAATGAAAGATGAGGATGAGCCTGCATTTAATATACGTTTATTACGGGGCATAAGCATTGAAAAAATAGATCGTGAAAATAAAATCGTCACCGACTCAAGAGGGCTAAAAACGAGTTACGATGTGTTGCTGATCGCTACAGGTAGCCGTGCGGCGGTCCCGAAAAATGTTCCTTCATTACCCGGCATATTTACCATGAGAAGCCGTACTGATGCGGATAAATTTAAGAAGCATATTACCGGGAATAGCCATGTTGTGATCGTGGGCGGCGGGTTGCTTGGCCTGGAAATGGCGGCATCACTGCGCGAGATGGATATCAAGATTACTATTGTTCAGCGTATCTCCCGGTTTTTAAACCGCCAGCTGGATGCATTAGGCAGCCAACTGCTTCACGAAGAAATGGTAGATCAGGGCTGTGATATTTATTATGATGACGAAGTGCAACTTTATTACGGACGGTCCAGGCTAACAGGCATCGGTTTAAGAAGCGGCCGCAAAATCAACTGTGATGCGGTGATAATAGCTATAGGTACAACGCCTAACCTCGAAATTGCAAAAGCATGTGGGTTGGAATGCCGGCGGGGTGTGCTGGTAAATGAGCGGCTTCAAACCAGTGACCCTGACATTTACGCGGTTGGCGAGATAGCCGAGTTCGAAGGTACCTTATATGGTATAACCGCAGCTGCCGAGCAGCAGGCCGAAGTGGTTGCAGGCAGCCTTACCGGTGATATAGCCAGTTATTATAAGGGCAGTTTGTTTATGAATATCATTAAAATTCATGGATTCGACTTATGCAGTATCGGTTTGGCAGAATGCCCGGATGACAAGGACTATGAAGAGATCGTTTTTATAGATAAAGCCAAAAGGTATTATAAAAAATGTATTATTCATCAGGACAGGCTGGTGGGGGCTATACTTATCGGCGACAAAAGTGAATTTTTGGAATTCAGAGACCTGATCGAAAAGAAAACCGAATTAAGTGAAAAAAGACTACAACTATTGCGGAACGGCAGCAAGACCGATCCGGTACTGGGTAAATTAGTTTGCAGTTGTAACAATGTTGGCAGCGAAAATATCCTGAAAAAAGTCGGGGAGGGCTTCAATACGCTAAAGGATATGTGTTTGGTAACAGGTGCCGGCATGGGCTGCGGATCTTGCAAACCGGAGGTGAAACGATTGCTGGATGAAGCGTTAACGGGTATGCTGACGGTTAAGATAGCGTAAGGAACAATAACTATGGAGCATATCATTAAAATAAATTTGCCGGGTGGGTATGTATCTGCCGGTGATTTGTATGAAATCCTGTTGGTCGCGGAAAGTGCAGGTGCTGAAGAAGTTCGTTTTGGCAACCGGCAGCAGCTTTATTTTAACGTCCGCCCGGATCGTTTGGAGGATATGGAGTTGGATATGCTTAGGGCAGAAATCAAATATGAGATAGATAATGATGCTTATCCCAACATTGTAAGCTCATATGTAGCCGACATTATTTTCAACCAGGAAGGCTGGTTACGTGAAGGTGTATATAAAGATATACTGGATATGCTGAATTTTCAACCTCGTTTGAAGATCAACCTGGTTGATAATCAACAAACTTTTGTTCCTTTTTTTAGCGGGAATATTAATTTTATTGCTTCGCCCTCCAGTAATTACTGGTTCATGTATCTCCGTTTCCCAAAAACCGGCAAGGTATTCTGTTGCCCGTCGCTGGTATACTCGGATGATATACCGGCAATGATCAAAACAACAGAAGACCTCATCCTTGGGAACAAGGAATCGGTTTCTGACCAGGATAATATAGCTGAACGGCCTTTTTTTAGAACCTTGCTAAAGAAGGCCGGCGCGCTTCATCAGCGTGTATCAGAAGAAATGAAGCTCCCGGATTTTTATCTGCCATATTATGAGGGATTCAATAAATATAATAATAAATACTGGCTGGGTATTTATCGCCGTAACGAGCTTTTTTCGGTCGGCTTTTTAAAGGAAGTGTGTTTATTGTGTATTAAAACCCGGATTGGCCAAATTTATACGACCCCGTGGAAATCCATCATCGTTAAGGGCATTGACCAGAACGACCGGAATCAATGGGGATATTTATTGAGCAAATACCGGTTAAATGTAAGGCATGCGGCAAATGAATTAAACTGGCAGATAGAAGATAATTGTGCCGAAGGCCTGGAGCTGAAAAGAGAACTGGTGCGTGAGTTTGAAGAAGCCGACTTGCGCACTTTCCAGCTTTGTTTTGCAATAAAAACACAGCCAAAAACAGGTTTGCCTGGGTCCGTCATTATCAAAAAGAATTCGGAAGGGCTATTTGACGTGCTGCATACCCGGGATTTTAATCCCAACTCTAAAGATTACGTGGGCTATTTGCATCAAATTAAGCGCACGGAATTAAGCGGGTGCTTGATCGAACTGTCCGGTGAATTTTATAACAGGCAAATCAGCAGCCAATCATTCGCGGCGGCATCCGAAACCCATGACATTAACCAGGAACAACAAAAAACAGAAGTTTATCAATGTAATAATTGTTTAACCCGGTATGATCAAAAATATGGGAGCGATTTAAATTGGATTGACAAAAATGTCCCTTTTGAGGCGTTGACTGACTATAAATGTCCGGTATGTGAAGGGTCTAAACAGGATTTTAGTTTGGTTGCCTAAATTTTAGGCCGAACGATATTGTTATTTATTGATAAACTTAGGAGGCTTATTAGATTCTAACATAATTATACATGTAATTAAATCTTCGGGATGAATAATTAGTTTGGGTGGTGCTTTCAGCAATGCTGGATGCCGTGAATTAACTTGTATTCAGAGGATAATTGATATTAATATTTGTTTAATTTATACTGTTCGCTTTTGGGCCAACTTTCATTGTACGGCTACTTATACCAGACATAATCTTTGAATGTAAGCTGTTTTATTGTAATTTAGCTATTATGTCATCTAAATATAATTAATTTTTGACCTAAACTATAAGTTAAACAAAGCGGATACTAAGTTTGTGCTTAGTACTTACCACTATGAGATTTTTTTTATCGGGAACAGTTGCGGTTATTTTATTAAATATTCTATCCATATTGCCAGCCAATGCGCAGTCATATGGACTTGGATTTTATAGCCATGAAGTAGTACAGGATAAGCGCACAACCTTAGATCTTGGTCTGAATAATGTTTCTTCAACGGATAACCTTGATGTTTCTTTTGATCTGTCCTTTATCCCCAACCACGAAATTTATTTTGGTTATATATTAAGGCTTATTGGTAATGATAAACAGAACATCGACTTAGTATATGACAACCAGGCTAATACCCGCCATTTTAAAATAATTATAGGCGACCGGCTTTCAAAAATATCATTCAATATTGCTGATAAGTTACTGTTTGAACACTGGAACAGGCTGCGGTTGGTGGTCAATTATAAGCAGAATAAGATTACAGTTTTTTCTGGCGGTGAATCATTTTCTGAATCGGGGATTCATTTACAACAAAGTAAAAGCTACAAACTGCTTTTTGGCGCTAATGCCTATCGCCTGTATCAAACGACCGACCTTCCTCCTTTAAAAATAAGAGATGTAAATATTTCGCAAAATGGTAAACTGGTATCCAACTGGCCGCTTAATGAATATCAGGGCAATGTTGCTTATGAAACGGTGAACAGAAACAACGGAACTGTAACCAACCCGCTATGGATAAAAGCCCGTCACCGCAACTGGCAACTGGAAAAGGAATTTACCGTGCCGGGTGATGCCAGCTTAGCCTTTGATACAGTTAACGAAGTGGTTTATATCATTTCTCGAGACTCGCTGGTTATTTTCTCGGTGAACAAAACGCCGCAGTTGAAAAGTACAGTTTACCGTTCGGGAAGGCAATCGTTGGTACCAGGGGATCAGGCATTGTTCAGCAATAATATGCTCTATTATCTTTATATGGATCAGCAGGCGGTAGCCCGGTATGATTTTAAAGAACAGCGCTGGAATAAGGCATTCAAAAATACTGCAACGGATAATGGGCACCTGAATAAGTTTTTCAATAAAACAGACAGCTCGATATATATCATCGGCGGGTACGGGCAGCTGATATACAAAGACAGTGTTAAACGTTATAACGTTATTACTAATACCTGGCAAAAAATAAAAGTAAAAGGGGACACATTTACTCCACGTTATTTGGCTGGGTTGGGCACCAATGCTACCGGCGATACAGCTTATGTAATTGGGGGCTATGGCAGCGCATCTGGTCAGCAGATAGTAAACCCGCGTAATTTGTATGATATGATGCGGTTTACCGTAAAAGACAAAACGTTTAAAAGGCTGTTTAATATCGATGTGAAAAATGGTGATTTCGTATTTGCGAACTCCTTAGTTATCAATGAAAAGGGCCGATCATATTACGGTCTTATCTTCCCGCAGCATAAATTCAATTCAAACCTCCAGCTTATAAAAGGTTCTTTGGATAAGGCTGACTATCATTTGGTAGGGGATACCATTCCCTTTCTGTTTCATGATGTAACTTCGTTTGCCGATATGTGCTATTACCCGCGTAGCGGTAAATTTTTGACAGTTACCCTTTTCCGGGAAAATGAGCAAACGAGAATCAAGATTTATTCACTGTTAAGTCCGCCTGAACCATTGACTAGTACCTTGATGTCAATTAGTAGTGTCAATTATCTTTTGTGGATCGCCGCTTTTTGCATAACAGCACTGGTTATTGCTGCATACCTCATTTATCACCGTAAGAAGAATACAAAAGCATCACTTAGATTAGAAAAATCTGGTAGAGAATTATCCCCAATCGTTCTTGATGCAGACCGGGAAATAATAATGGCAGAAAATGATCATATTAGGGGAAGCAACGAGGATGCGATATTTTTATTTGGCAACCTGCAGCTCTTTACGCCGGAAGGAGATGAGCTTACCAAATATTTTACGCCCCTGCTAAAGGAACTATTCCTGGTTATTTTGTTGTACTCGGTGAAGCTGGATAGGGGAGTAAGTCCCGAAAAATTGAACGAGATGCTTTGGTTTGACAAACCAGATAAAAGCGCCCGTAACAACCGGGCGGTATATATTGCCAAACTCAAATTACTGCTGGATAAAATGGGTCACTGCCATTTATCAAAAAATACAGGCTATTGGAAAATTGAGATCGATTATAATCGTACACACATTGATTACCACAACTATCTGAGCATTGTGTCCGATAAGAACAAACTGAATAAACAAAAGATAATACAACTTACCGATATTACGAAACGGGGCAATTTTTTGTCAAACATTGAATATGAATGGCTAGATCCTTTCAAATCCGAGGTTTCTAACGAAATAATTGATTCCTATATTCAATTTGCGAACAGCGTTCAAATCGCCGACGATCCTGAGTTTTTAATAAAGCTGGCTAATGATATTTTCTCATTTGACCCGGTAAACGAGGAAGCTATGATCTTGAAATGCAAGGCCCTTGCACATATTGGCAAACATTCTCTGGCAAAAAATGCTTTCGAGAATTTCAATAAAGAGTATAAAGCCATTTATGGCGAGACCTTTGAGCGGGATTTTCATTCAATTCTCGAATAATTCTGTTACAAACAACATTTTTCTTTCCAAATTAATCAAATATTAATAGTTCATTAAGCCTTACAGGCAATTTTGAGCTATAAACCGATTAAAATTTCAAAGAATGATTATTTCTTTTTCCCGTTTGCTAAGGCCGGTAGTTTTCTGCGCTTTAATAAATTTTGCCATGTCAAATAAGTGTGATGCACAAAAAAGCATGGATGGTAATCTTAATTACATTGACACACGTATTGGTAATGTTGGGCAACTATTGGAACCAACGAGGCCAACCATGCACCTGCCCAATCAGATGATTAGGATGTACCCCAAAAGGGCCGATTATATTGACGATCAAATCTCCAGTTTTCCTTTGAATATGGTCTCACACAGATTGGGCGAAGTTTTCGCAATAAAACCCGACAACGGACCACTTACTCCTGGCTCGTGGGATCAAAAAATGCCATATGACCATGATCTAGAAGTTACCCGGCCATGGTACTATTCAACTTACCTGATTGATAAGGATATAACAGTTGAGTTTACTCCTGGCAAAAGGTAGGTGTGTACCGGTTTTCTTTCCCCGCTAAAAGCGCTTTTAAAAGTGTTCTGTTTAATGTCTATAACGATGGGGTTGCAAAATGGAGTTTTACCGGCGGTAACGAGCTAGCCGGAGTGGAAACTTATCACGATGATATTAAAGTTTACGTGTACGGTCAATTTAATGCAAAGGGGACAGCGGGTGTGGTTAATAACGATGCTTTATTAAAGGAAACATCGATAGAAGGTAAAGGCGCTAAATCGTTTATCACGTTTACAGCTGATGCGCCGGACGTTATTGAGTTTAGATATGCGATATCCTACATAAGTCCCGAACAAGCGAAACAAAATTTTAAAGACGAATTTACCGGGGGTGATTTTGCTGCGTTAAAACAGGCCGCTAAAGGCGCCTGGGCAAAGGTGGTTAACCAGATAGCAGTAGAAGGCGGTACCGTTGCACAACGCCGCTCATTTTATACCGCCCTATACCGCTGCAATGAACGTATGGTGAACATAAACGAAGACGGGCGTTATTACAGCGGATACGATAAAAAAGTACATGAAACTACAAGGTCATTTTATGTCGATGATTGGGTTTGGGATACCTATTTGGCCTTGCATCCGCTACGGGCCATATTAAACCCTGCCATGGAATCGGATATGTTGAATTCCTATGTAAACATGTACCAGCAAAGCGGCTGGATGCCGACATTCCCGGTTCTGTTTGGAGATAACCCGTGTATGAACGGTTTTCATTCCACAGTTATGTTTTTAGATGATTACCGTAAGGGAATCCGCGGTTTTGATGTAGAGAAAGCCTATGAAGGTGTTAAAAAAAATGCAACGCAGGCTACCATGCTGCCCTGGAAGAACGGCCCTAAATGTGAGCTTGATGATTTTTATTATGTCAAAGGTTATTTCCCTGCGCTGCAAAAGGACGAAAAGGAGACTGTAAGCCTGGTGCATCCGTTCGAGAAAAGGCAAGCTGTTGCTGTCACGCTCGGCGGCAGCTATGATGACTGGGCGGTTGGACAGTTAGCCGCTGAATTGAATAAAACAGACGATGAGGCACTATTTGCAAAGCGCGCCACCAATTACAAGAATCTTTGGAACGACGATAAAAGGATGTTTATCCCTAAAGATAAGGCCGGCAACTGGATTAATATCGATCCTAAGTTTGATGGCGGTCTTGGCGGCCGTGATTATTATGATGAAAACAATGGCTGGACATACCTATGGCAGGTTCAGCACGATATTGACGGACTCATTAACTTAATGGGCAACAAGATTAATTTCCAAAACAAGCTTGATCAAACATTCCGTGAAGGCCTGGACCGCAGCAAATACGAGTTTTGGGCTAAGTTCCCTGATGCTACCGGTTTGGTAGGTCAATACTCCATGGGCAACGAACCAAGCTTCCACATACCATATCTGTATAATTATGCCGGTGCGCCCTGGAAAACCCAAAAACGCATCAGGTTTTTGCTTGACGTATGGTACAAAGATAACATTTTTGGTATCCCCGGTGACGAGGATGGTGGAGGTATGTCGGCCTTTGTGGTGTTTTCGTCTATGGGTTTTTACCCAATTACGCCGGGCAGGCCCGTTTATACTATTGGCAGTCCTGTTTTTAGTAAAGTCACTGTCAATCTTTCTAATGGCAAGCAGTTTAAAATGGTTGCCAATAATTGTTCGGTGATCAATAAATATATTCAAAGCGCTAAGTTTAATGGCAAGGCTTTAAATAAGCCATGGTTTAATCATGAGCAACTGGTAGCCGGCGGAGAACTTGAGCTTGAAATGGGCCCGAAGCCCAATAAAAACTGGGGTATCTAATCAAAACCAAAACGAATACATATAAAACTTATTCTGATGAAAAAACAAGCTTTTAGCATATTGCTGCTACTGCTATGGACTGTTGGATATGGCCAGCAAAAACACAGTAAGACATCAGCTTTTAAAAGTTATAAGGGGCTGGTGATGGCCGGCTACCAGGGCTGGTTCAATACTCCGGACGACGGAGCAGGTCGCGGCTGGAACCATTACCTTTCGCACGGCAAATTTGAGCCCGGTAGTACCAATATTGATGTTTGGCCCGATGTAAGTGAGTATAAAAAAACATATAAATCGCCATTTAAAAAGGCCGATGGCAGCTATGCCCGGCTGTATAGCTCATACGATGCGTCATCTGTTGAAACGCATTTTAAATGGATGCAGCAATATGGTGTCGACGGCGTGTTTGTACAACGTTTTATCGGCGATGTTCAGCACAATCCGGGTCGCAATCACAACGATGTGGTTTTGGGTAACGCACTAAAATATGCTCAAAAATATCATAGGGCAATTTCACTGATGTATGACCTTTCGGGAATGCATGCCGGTGGTGATTCATTAGTAATCAGGGATTGGAAGCATTTGGTCGACAGCATGAAATTAACCAATCGCGGAAACAATCAAACCTGGTTGTATCACAATGGTAAACCATTGATTGCAGTATGGGGTGTAGGGTTTAATGATAACCGCAAATATGGCCTGGCCGAAGCGGAGCGGATCATTGACTTTTTAAAGAATGATCCTGTGTACGGTGGATGTGCTGTTTTGCTCGGTGTGCCAACCTATTGGCGCGATTTCGGGAACGATACTGAAAAAGACCCGCACCTGCATGATCTTTTAAAAAAAGTTGATATTATTCACCCCTGGTTTGTGGGGCGGTTTGATGAAACAAAATATCCTGCATTCAAGCAACGGATAGCCGATGACATCGCCTGGTGCAAAGAATATAAACTGGACTATGTGCCAACGATTTTTCCAGGCTTTAGCTGGCACAATATGAATCCGCGAAGCCCTCAGAATCAAATTCCGCGCAATCGGGGGCATTTTTACTGGAAACAAATTACTGGGGCTATAAACAGTGGAGCTGACATGCTGTATGTAGCCATGTTTGATGAAGTGGATGAAGGTACCGCTATCCTTAAAGCATCAAAAAATCCGCCTGTTGGTTTAAGCAGCTTCGTTACTTATGAAGATGATATTCCCAATGATTATTATTTATACCTAACAGGCTGTGCAGGCAAAATGCTTCGGAAACAAATACCCCTGCAGGGAACTGTACCCCCACCTTATGGCAAAAAACATTAATTCAAATAAAGCCCATAATACTAATGCTTTTAATGTTTTATTAATCTCTTATTAGTTATCCGGCATAGTTTCGCCTTGTAAACAATTATAACCCTGGATGCCAGGCAAACCAATCAACCAGAATAAAATTTAATCTTATCACAGTATAAATTATATGAAGAAAAAGAATGCCTCAATTTTGGCTCTTTTAACAATGACATTTTGTTCATTTAACATCCCGAAGCTGCCTGTAACACCTCCTTACAAGAATGCTGCTTTACCTATAGAAAAACGGGTAGCAGATCTTTTAAGCAGGATGACCACCACAGAGAAGATCAGGCAACTCGATATGTATTGGGGGCATGAGGTTGCAAACATGAACGGTCACGAAGCGGTGTCGATGTCGGATAGCACTAGAATTAATATCGGCACGCAAGGCATTGGTTCAGTACACGACCTTTACCCTTTAACGGCGGCGGTCACCAACCAAATACAACGTTACGCCGTTGAAAAAACACGGTTAGGCATACCGGTTTTATTTATTGAAGAGGGGCTACACGGCTACGAAAGCTTGGGTAGCACCACTTTTCCAATACCCCTGGCTATGGCCGGTGCCTGGGACACGGCCATTGTACATAAAGCCGGGCGTATTATAGCAACAGAAGTACGAGCGCACGGCGTTAATATGATACTGGGCCCGGTGCTATGCCTGTCGCGTGATCCCAGGTGGGGACGCGTAGAAGAGACTTATGGCGAAGACCCTTACCTGGCTGCTGCAAATGGGGTGGCTATGGTCAAAGGGTTACAGGGTAGTAAAATAAGTGATGCGGATGCCGTAATATCCGAGCCTAAACACTTTGCCGTGCATGGTGTGCCTGAGGCCGGCAGCAATACGGCTCCTGTAAACATGGGTGAAAGAGAGGCCCGTTCATCGTTTTTATATGTGTTTGAAAAGGCGGTTAAAGAAGGTGGTGCCTTAGGGATGATGGCCGCATACAGCGAGATAGATGGTATTCCCTGCGTAGATAACCGCTGGTTATTGAAAGATGTACTACGTAAGGAGTGGGGTTTTAAAGGCTTCGTGCTGTCCGACCTTGGGGCAATAAGAATGTCCTTAAACAGTCATCAGATAGCGTCAAGCCCTGCTGATGCATTGGGACAAACGTTTACTGCCGGATTGGATATGCAGTTTTATGATTTTCCGCATAGTCAATTTTTAGATGCTATGACGGAGGCTTTAAAAAGTAAAAACCTATCTTTAAATGAACTTGACAGGGCAGTATCGAACGTGCTGAGGGTTAAATTTATACTCGGCCTGTTTGATCATCCTTATATTGATGAAGAATTACTTAAAAAAGTAAACCACACCGATGCAAGCCGGGCCGTAGCTTTAAGAGCCGCACAGGAGGGTATCACCTTGTTGAAAAATGAAAATGAACTTTTGCCGCTTGGGCCGGGTGTACATTCAGTAGCAGTTATTGGTCCGTTAGCTCAAAGCACTTATTTGGGGGGATATGCCAATAAGCAGGGTAAAGGCGTTGCCATAGTTGATGCCTTGAAGCAAAGGGCCGGGGATAAGCTGGATATAAAATATGAAGCCGGCTATTCGTCGGACACATCCGCTGCAAAACAAACTGAAATATTACAAAGGGCGATAAATACAGTTAACAATACCGATGTAGCCATAGTTGTTTTGGGCGAAGATATAGACGAGGTTGGAGAGGGTAAGGACCGATCCAATCTTGACCTGAATAAGCGACAAGCACGACTTATTGAAGCGGTATATAAAACAGGTAAGCCGACAGTGGTTGTCCTTTTTAACGGCAGGCCTCTATGTATAAACTGGGTAGCCAAAGAGGTACCTGCAATTGTTGAATCATGGTTTCTCGGCGATACAGGCGGACTTGCTATTGCCGATGTATTACTTGGAAAAATTAATCCATCCGGCAAGCTGCCAATGACATTCCCGCGCTCGATAGGTCAGCTGCCTTATTATTATAATCATAAACCTACTTCACGACACGTGTATGTAGACCAGGGTGCTTCGCCGTTGTTTCCGTTTGGGCATGGGTTGAGCTATACAACATTCCAGTATTCAGGCTTGAATATCAGCCCTGCGAGTATCCCGGTTAATGGGTCGGTAAACATCAGTATCGGCATAAAGAATACCGGTAAAGTTGAAGGCACCGAAGTGGTGCAGCTTTATATGCGTGATGTTATCGCCAGTGTTACAACACCAGTAAAATCATTAAAAGGGTTTCAACGCATTAGCTTGAAGCCTGGTGAAAGCGGCACTGTGAAATTTAAACTGGATAACCGGGAGCTGATGCTATGGAACAGGCAATTGAAACAGGTTGTAGAACCCGGTGAATTTAAAATTATGATTGGCAGTTCTTCGGAAGACTTAAGGGCAAGTGGTAGTTTTTATGTGAAATGATTTGATGTGCGGATATGCAATATGCGGATTTTGTGAACGCGGTGCGGTGACCTGACCATATTTGTCGTGAAGAGGGAAAGAGGAGTTGTATTACGAGTAACGCGAATGTCACTCAGACGCCAATGCGGCAAATCTCAAAATCTGTCGGCATAAGAAATTGTTTCAATGATCTAATTATTATAAGAAATAAGCTGCCTTAACATATTTTTTACAGATTATCATTCCGTATGCGTTTCAATTAATTCTTTATTAATCTTTTGTTATGTTAGTGATGTGTTTTTTGGTGAATGTTAATTAAGCGACAGCAATTATTAACACATAAACCAATTAAGCCGGCGTATTTCATAAAGTTGAACCCGCCTGGCCATTTATAAATCACCTGCTAAAAATGAAGCGTTTATTACTTTCAACCTTTACCTTATTTGTATTTGGTTCTCTCAGTTATGGTCAGCATATTGAATATAAGGGTGTGTACGCACCCTCCGAAATGCTGGTAAAGCCGCCCGAAAAACCTTACCGGGAGGATATATGCCTAAATGGATCATGGCAATTTATGCCCGTTGAGTTGCCTGCTAATTTCAGGCAGGGAATCAATAACGCGCCAGATTTGCCGGGTATTGAAGTAAATAATTGGGAAAAAATAAAGATCCGCGTTCCCTCGCCCTGGAACGTGAACAGCTTTGCTGATAACAAAGGGCAGGGAGGAGATTTCAGGGCTTATCCGGATTACCCAAAAGAGTGGGAAAACATAAAAATGGGCTGGCTGCAAAAAAAGTTTCCTGTACCGGCAAACTGGCGCGGGAAACATATCGTGCTGCATTTTGATGCAGTAGCCGGTGATGCGCAAATTTTGGTTAACGGAAAAGTGGCCGGGCATCATTTTGGGATTTTTTTGCCATTTGATATGGATGTTACCGGGCTAATACTTCCGGGAAAAGAAAATGAAGTAAGCGTTGGGATACGTAAAGCATCCCTTTTTGATAAAACAGGCCCTTATGGCCGCCGAACGTACCAGGCAGGCTCGTTTTGGGGGCAGCATATTGCTGGGATCTGGCAGGATGTTTACCTGGAAGCCTTGCCGCAAGTGCACATTACCAATGTTTATATCAAACCATTAGTAGGAGTAGGTAGACTTGAAGCAGAAGTGACAATTAAAAACGAGGAAGATACAAACGCAGATGTTTCGCTCGACGCTAACGCCTTGCAATGTATAGCAAACAATGGAAAATCCATTTCGGCAATGGCTGTGCCAGCCTTTTCGCTCGCTTCGGCCCCTTCGCTCCGTTTTCCGGCACTTAAACTAAATGTACCTGCTCATGGCGAGATAAAAGTGTTACTGTCGGCCCACGTCAATGGGCAGCTAAAAAATTGGTCACCCAAAGAGCCGAATCTCTACGGATTGATCGTGAACGCAGCTATCAACGGCAAAACTACAGATAAGAAATACACCCGTTTTGGCTGGAGGGAAATAACGTTCGACGGAAATAAAGTTTTACTAAATGGTAAACCAATTATCCTGAAAGGCGATTCATGGCATTTTTTGGGCATACCCCAAATGACACGCCGTTACGCGGTTTCGTGGTTTAAAGCTATGCGCGATGCTAACTTGAACGCGGTAAGGCTTCATGCTCAGCCTTATCCTTCATTTTACCTGGATGTGGCTGATGAGATGGGCATACTGGTGCTCGACGAAACCGCCATTTGGGCAAGCGATGGCGGCCCGAAACTGAATGACCCCGCATTCTGGCAGGATTCAAGGACGCACGTCTCTGAACTTATTTTAAGGGACCGCAATCATCCATCTATATTAGGTTGGAGTGTTTCAAATGAAGTTATGCCTATTGTAACCGGTGTGATGCGCAACCCTCCCGGCATGCGTGACACACTCATTAAATACTATGGAATATGGCGCGATATCTGCCGCAACTTAGATCCTTCGCGGCCATGGATATCGGCCGACGGAGAAGACGACGGCCAGGGACGTTTCCCCGGTTATGTGGTTCATTATGGCGGACCCGCAGCTATGGACAGGGGTAAAAATAGCGGAAAGCCCTGGGGAGTCGGCGAAGCTGGAAACGCGTATTATGGAACGCCTGAGCAGGTAGCTGAAACCAACGGCGGCCGCGCCTATGAGTCATTTTTAGGCCGCATGGAAGGTGTTGCGATAGATTCCTATAAAATATTGGTGGCCGAGCGGGAAAGAAATGCGGTTTATCGCAGTGTATTTAATATGGTGTGGTATGGCCTTAAGCCGCTTCCACTTGGATTAAAAGACACCACAAAAGCACCCACACTTAACGATGGCATTTATTTTACTTCGTATAAAGAAGGGCAGCCGGGCGTACAGCCGGAACGTTTGGGTCCGTATTGTACAACTTTAAACCCGGGATACGACCCTTCTTTGCCGTTATATGAAACTTGGCCCCTGTTTGATGCTATACGCGATGCATCGGCCGAAACGTTGGCTGGCATCAATAAATGGATACCCGGTAACGCCGTCGTTTCCGTAGCGCAGCCGGCAAAAACGGCTGCATCTGTAAAAGTAATTGGCGGGCAGGGCAGCACACTTACCGCGGAACTGACAAGAACAGGCGTGCCCTTTGCGAAACTTGACGTGCAGGAAGTGCCGGAAATATTGTTTATAGACGGTGTGCATCCGCCGGAGGCGGGTAGCCGTTCATTAATAAATAATGTATTTAACAAAGGCGGTACCGTGATGGTGTGGGGAGTTGATGAAAATAGCCTGTCTGGCTTAAACCGCTTATTGCCCGCTCTGCTTAAGATCACCTCGATAAAAAGCTCTTCATTATTGCCTGTATCAAAGGATTCGCTGACATCAGGCATTTCCGTTGCTGATCTTTATTTTTCACAGTTAAGGCCGCCCGAAATTATTACACATGGTCTCTCAGGTCAGCTTGTTGCGCAAAGTAAGATACTGCTCAAGGCAAATCATACGGATTGGATGAAATGGAACAGTCAGCCGGAGTATGCCAAAACGGCCATGATAGTCCGTTCCGAAAGGGAAAGCCAGGATCCGGGTGTCGCTTTAATAAAAAAGAAGATTGGCAACGGTACTTTGATCGTTACCACATTGCCGGCCGCGCCCAGGCTTGCAAAGGCCGAAAAATTGATCCGCCAGGTACTTTCAAATGCAGGCGTACCACTTGATGAGGGGAATGATGCAGGTAAACCGCTGTTAAAGGATGGCACCATTGCAAGGGAGCTGTATTGCGGCAACTTCCCCATCGATTCCTTAAAGGACGGTGCTGCAAGGACCTTCGTTGATCCTTCGTCCGGCGGGCAAATCCACGCCGGTGCTGCAGTGCGGGGAAAAGCTTGGGTACCGGTTTCCAATGAAAACGGGATATTGGACTTATCGGGATTAAAAGCAGATGGCCCAAAGAATAATGCCGTCGCTTATTTAAGCTTCTGGGTATCAAGTCCGCGATCTTTGGAAGACCTGCTTACCGAACCCAATATCCCCGTAGTAAATATGGAAGTTGCTGCCAGTAACTCGGTACAGGTGTACCTTAATGGGAAAATGATCATTAATAATATCCGCAATGGAAATATAGACAGCGGAAAGGCGAAGGCTGATGCGCTTAAATTGCACCAGGGATGGAACCATTTCCTGATCAAGCTTATCCAAACCAACGGAAGATGGCAGTTTTCCGGCCAATTAAATTGTAATCAGCCCGGGTTTTTAACGCAGCTGGTATCAGCGCTTGAAAAACCGTAGCTTTATACTTCTATATAACTTAATAATTTTAGTTGTACGGAGTGTGCATAAGATAAAATGGAGACTGTATCATTTTGTAAGAGAGATACAACTAATACAAATGCTACAGCAGGTACACTGTGTTCACCGGTACACGTGGATACACCTGAACACACTGACAAAACAATGTCACCGCCTAAGTTATTTTTGTCGAAACATAAGGCGTTATTTTTAGACTAATAAGAAACTTAAATCTGTCCTGATGAAAAAATATATACCCCGGCATAAATTCTTTACCTGCACGGTTATTATGCTCGTTGCATTTAGTACCCTTAGCGCACAAAATAAAAAGCTATTGTTCCACGGCAGCCCCGGGGTCGTTTCGTACACTTATCGTAATAATTTCCAAAAAGATGTGCCCGGTACGCTGGATATAATTAAAAACAATGGTATCACTGATATTGAATTTTCCAATCTCTTTGGAAAAACAGCGGAAGAAATGCGTCGGCTTATTGATGAAAGAGGGCTTCATTGTTCCTCTTTTGGTGTGGGCTATGACGACCTTGTAAACAAGACTGACGAGGTGGCTAAAAAGGCAAAGATATTGGGAGCGCAATATGTGCGGGTTGCCGGCATACCGCATAAAGGCACCTTTACACTTGAAAATGCGCAAATGGCCATTGAAGATTTTAATAAATATGGGAAAATTTTAAAGGAAAAATATGGGCTTGAATTCATCTATCATAACCATGGATTTGAATTTGAACCCTACCAGCGCGGAACGCTCTATGATTATATCGTTAAAAATACAGATCGGGAATATGTTAGCTATGAACTGGACGTGCTATGGGCTTTCTTTCCCGGACAAGATCCGGCCGTGCTAATTAAAAAATATGGAAAGAGGTACAAGGCGTTGCATCTCAAAGATTTGAGACATGGCGTCGCCGGTAACATGTCCGGTGGTACGTCCGGCGAAAACGATGTTGTACTGGGAACCGGGTCAATCAATATTCCCGAAATAATCCATGCTGCTATTAAAGCAGGTATTCAGCATTATTATATCGAAGACGAAAGCAGTAATTCAATCACACAAGTTCCGGAAAGTATAAAATATTTAAAGAGCTTAAAAAAATAATGCCGCCAGGCATTCGATATCGAATCTAAAATTACGTAGTTATTGTAACGTAAAGAACATGATACATTACAGAATTTGCTGTATCAACCACCCTGGTTAATGTTTTTTTAGTAACTTATTAATATTAAAAACGTGGTTTGTTGCTCATGGTTGAGCCATGACAATAATTCTTGCGACCAGTTTTTAATCGAAATATGAATCTTCTTTATAAAAAAACAATACGCTTTAGCCTGGCCATTGCTATTACTTTTTTAACCGGTATCAGTGCGAATGCACAGCATCATCCGGGCCGGAATTTAACTTCTTTTGTTGATCCATATATAGGCTCTGGCGGGCATGGGCATGTATTCGTGGGGGCAGGCGTGCCTTTCGGGGCTGTGCAGCTGGGTCCGGAGAATTTTTATAAAGGTTGGGACTGGTGCTCCGGTTATAATTATGGGGACAGTGTTTTAATCGGGTTCGCGCATACGCATTTAAGCGGTACAGGCATAGGCGATCTGGCAGATATACTCATAATGCCCTACACCGGCCCGGTCAAAACAGACAAGGGACAGGAGAAGATTCCGGGCAGCGGGTATGCTTCCCATTATTCTCATAAAAATGAGCAGGTAAGGCCCGGTTATTATTCCGTTAAGCTGGATGCTTCGGGCATCGGTGTTGAATTGACTGCTACGGAGAGGGTCGGCTTTCATCAGTATCATTTTCCGCAAGGGAAAGAGGCGCACGTTATAATTGACCTGAAAGAAGGAATTAACGACAAAAGCACGGATACTTATATAAAACAAACCGATCAATACACCATTGAAGGTTATCGGTTTTCAAAGGGCTGGGCAAAAAATCAGTGGCTGTTCTTCGCCATACGGTCAGCCCGGCCATTGCCCAAATTTAATGTGTATGATGATGATAAACTTTTGGAAGGGAATAGCGGTAAAGGAGCTGCAATAAAGGGGCTGATCAGCTTTGATAACCCGCCGGCGACCCTCAAATTAAAAGTCGGTATTTCACCGGTAAGTGCCGCAAATGCACTGGCGAACATAACTGCCGAAATCCCGGGCTGGAATTTCCGGGAAGTAGCAGAGGCAGCCGATGCAAAATGGAACAAAGAACTATCCAAAATTTCTATCAGCACAAAAAATCTTGCTGATAAACGCATTTTTTATACTTCCCTTTATCATAGCATGATAGATCCGGCTTTGTTCAATGATCACAATGGTGATTATCGCGGTGTCGATAAGAAGGTATATACCGGCGCGCCTTTTAATAATTACACCGTTTTTTCGCTTTGGGATACCTATCGTGCCGAAAACCCGCTGTTTAATCTTATTCAGCCTAAACGAGCAGGTGACATGATCAATACGATGCTGGCTATTTACCAGCAACAGGGAAAGTTGCCGATCTGGCATTTGATGGGTAATGAAACAGGCACCATGGTAGGTATAAGCAGCCTGCAGGTTGTTGCCGAAGCGTATTTAAAGGGTATTAAGGGTTTTGATATTGATAGGGCATACGACGCGGTAAAAAGTACGGCTATGTCTGATTCTTTAGGTATGATGTACGTGAAGAACTTTGAGCCGATACCTACCGATAGACAAACCAGGCCGGTGGCCAAAGGCCTTGAGTATGCCGTGAGTGACGGCAGTATCGCCCTTATGGCAAAAAAAATGGGCAAAACGGTGGATTATAATTATTTCAAAAAACGAAGCGAAAACTACAAGTTGTATTTTGACCCGGCCGACCGGTTTTTTAAAGGCAAATTATCTGATGGCAACTGGTCCCCAGGTTTTGGGCCGCTTAAAAGTAAAAACAACTTATACGCCGAAGGAAACGCCTGGCAATACTTGTGGCTGGTACCGCAGGACGTGACGGGCCTCATCGCGCTGTTAGGTGGAGACAAGTCATTTAACACCAGGCTTGACGACTTTTTTCAGCTTAAATCGACTGAGGAAGATGGTCTACAGGACCTTACGGGATTAATAGGCCAGTATGCGCACGGAAACGAACCAAGCCATCATGTTTCATACTTATATGCCTACAGTGGCGAACAATGGAAAACCGCTGAAAAGGTAAGATATATTATGAAAAACTTTTACCTGGATAACCCGGATGGTATTATCGGCAACGAGGATTGCGGGCAAATGTCGGCATGGTATATTTTTTCGTCGCTCGGTTTTTATCCAGTGTTTCCCGCTTCGGAAGCGTATGTTATTGGCAGCCCTCTATTTGACGAGGCTACCATTAACCTCGATAATGGTAAAAAATTCAAGGTAGAAGCTGTAAATAACAGTGCTGCAAATATCTTTATACAAAGCCTGTCATTAAATGGGAAAAACTACACAAAAAGTTATATTCTGCACCGGGATATTATGAATGGTGGCTTACTCAAAATTGTTATGGGCGGTAAACCCAATTATAAATTTGGCAAGCTACAGGCAAACAGGCCGAAATGAGTGCGATAATTACTATTAAATAAACATATCATGATAGTTAAAGACGAATCTCAAATTAAAAAGTCAAATTCATTTTTGCGGTGGCTGATACCAGCAATAATGCTCATATCTGGCATGGTAACGCAGTTAAGTGCGCAAACGGTAGATGCCACAACAATGAACAATAAGGTAATGGCCGGCTACCAGGGTTGGTTCCGCACCCCGGGCGACCGTGGCGGAAACAAGGGCTGGGCACATTTGTTTAATTCATCTGTTCCGGGTCCTGCAAAATTGGGGTTTGATACCTGGCCGGACATGAGTGAACTAACTTCTGGCGAAAAATACGCCGTTCCGGGGTTCACTTACCCTGACGGAAGCCAGGCTTACTTATACAGCGCACAAAATCCTAAAACGGTATTACGCCACTTCCAATGGATGAAAACCTATGGAGTTGATGGCGTATGGCTATCCGAGTTTTGCGGCCATTTTCCGGGTGGGGGCCAGGAGCGCGACAGTACGGCAGTACTTACCATTATGCAGAATGTAAGGCGGGCGGCAACGGCTACCGGACGTACCTGGGCATTTATGTGGGATATGAGCGGAATTGGCGTCAAAACAACTAAAGCCATGGTTTACAACATTATTGTAAATCAATGGAAAAAAATGGTTGATGATGGTGTTACCGGTGATCCGCGATATATGCACCATGATGGTAAGCCGGTGCTGTTGATATGGGGATTCTTCCCCGGCCGTCCCGCGTCACAGCCCGATTATATGAACCCGGTGATCGACTTTCTTTTAGCCCCGGGCAAATACCAGGCTACTTTAGTGGGTGGGGTGGATAATAACTGGCGCGCAAAAGGCACACCCGAATTTCAGGCTATGCTAATGCGGATGCAGGGTTTGCAGCCCTGGAGTGTGGGCCGCAAGATAAAAGACCCCATCACCGGTTATTCGGTACAAAACACATCTGAATGGGCGGGCGATATCGAAAAATGTAAGGCGAACAACGTAATATTTATGCCGGTATTTAATTCGGGTACCCATATAGCGGGGCTGCCGCCTACGCCCCCAGCCGGGCCAAGTGTGCCCCGCCGTACAGGCAATTATCTTTGGGAACAGTTTGTAGCGGCTTCAAAAACCCGAACGATCAACAGCGCATTTGTAGCCATGTTTGATGAGATTAATGAAGGCACACAGATTATGAAGATCGAAACTAAACCGCCTATCCAGGCTCCTTTCCTTACTTATGATGGTGCGACAAGCGATTATTACCTGCGTTTGGTAGGCATTGGCGCCAAAATGCTGAAAGCTCATATTGCTATTACACCGATTATACCTATATCCCCTTTTGATGCCAATAAATGGTACACCATAACAAACAGGACCAGCCAATTGGAGCTCGATGTTCAGGGCAGGCAAGTTGTGCAGGCAGCCGGCGATAACAATAGTAACGATTGGCAGTTAATTTATGATGCCGCCGGATATTTTAAAATAAAAAACAGACTAACCGGGAAATTTCTCGGGACCGGCAAATCATCATCAGATACCGGCCAGTTGATATTGGCCCGTGATGCAAATGCCGATGATATAAAATGGCATTTGGAATGGGACGGAACAGGTTATTGCCGTATAAAAAGCAAAACTGGCGGTAAATCTATCAGCAATAACGGATCAGTAACAACGGGTTCTCCAGTTGTGCAGGTAACCGATGCAGATAATGACAATTTGCGCTGGAAAATAACAGAACACTAAAACTAAGTGAGATAAATATTAAAATCAATACGCTTATTAATTTTTTATTAATCACTAATTAACATGAGTGCGTTTTTTTGCAGCATCCAATTATTAATTTTTATAACCTAATTACAAAATCGATGCTGTTAAAAAGATTGCCGTTTGTTTTAGCGGTATTGTTTATCTCTTTGCAAAGTTATGCCCAGTCCGGTACGGCAATAAAAAAACCAACCACATCATTTGATATTTCCGATTCAGGCTGGCGTTTATGGCCTGATCGGGATGCAACCTGGCAGGACGATGATATTTATTTACCATCAGAAGTTAATTTGAGTAAGATGAAGGTTAATCTGCCTACCGGCGGATGGCAGGCGCTAACGCACGAGGGGATAAACGTAACCTTACCAAGTACAGTTGAGGAGCATTATTGGGGAAAGTTTGGGCGCAGGCCGTATACTAAAAATGAGGCACAGAAAGGTAAGGGGACTGCATTTGGAAATGGCAATTACCTGGGTGTATCCTGGTGGTGGCGTAATATACAAGTGCCGCAATTTAAACCCGGCCAGCGTGTGATCGTATGGTTTCGCGGTGCCAGGCTGCGGTCGGAGGTTTATTGCAATGGCAAATTATGCGGCTATTCCATTATGGGTGAGTTGCCTTTCCAGGCTGACATTACGGATGCGGTAAAACCCGGAGAAACAACTCGGCTCGCCGTTCGGATCACCAACCCTGGCGGGCATTTGGACTGGATTGATTTTGCCCAGATGCGCATACAATGGGGCAAGTACTTTTTACCCCCCTCCCATGGTTTTGGCGGCCTGGATAATGATATCCAATTGCGTGTACGTGATAACGTTTCAATCACCGACCTGGCGGCTATCAACAAGCCCGACTTGCACGAGGTGCATTTAGTGGCCGAAGTAAATAGTATTGGAAAGTCATATAATGGCCCGGTTAAGTTTAATATTCTTTATAATGGCAAAGTAGTTTGGAGCGGTGACAAACAAGTTAGTCTCGCTGCCGGCCAAATGAAGGCAGTTGAGTTGGATGCACACCTAAATTCAGCCATGCCATGGGGGCTTGACCACCCGGTATTATACAAAGCAAAGGCGTCTCTGCCAGGCTTATCAGCAAGTGACCGCCAGGTTAATTTTGGTTTCAGGTACATGACAGCCACGGGCATAGGCAGCAACGCTAAATTAGTATTTAATAACAAACGTATTGTGCCGATATCAGCGATATCATGGGGCTACTGGGGCCGAAATGGTCTTTGGCCTGATGCCGAAATGGCTAACCGCGAAGTAATGGCCGCAAAAAAAATGGGTTTGAACTGCCTTCAGTTCCATCGTAACATTGGCAGGCCCGCTGTGCTCGATGTTCAGGATAAGAAAGGTTTATTGAGATGCGAGGAACCCGGCGGCGGCAAATTCGCCGTAGGAGCGCGTTACGCAAGCGGCCCATTTGGCCCCAATGGTGAATTTTTAGGTAAAGATGAACAGTTGTTAAATGCACTTAAGCCAAAAAAGAGTTACATACAACCTGATACAGTAAACACAAGTGGTGCAGGCCCCGATGGTGACGGCCAGGCATTCTGGGAAAAATATGAGGAAGAAAAGATTTTGGAAATGGTTAAAAGGGACCGTAGCCATCCCTCATTGATCATGTATACCATCCAGAATGAATCAAGCGAGCTGGATTTACGCAACCCGCGTATTTACAGGCTGTTTCGAGAAATGCATGCGCTTGATCCGAGCCGTATCATCGCTTTTTACTCCGGCGGCGAACCAAAAAATGCACAGGTATTGATGCTGCCTTACAGCAACAATATCAGTTATGCCGGTACATCTAACCCTTACGCAGGATGGCAGGATATCCATACCTGCGGCGGCCCGTGTAATTACCTTGATTTCTTGTATACAGATCCGGCAAACTTCAGGCAAAAGCAAAAATCATCCGCACATACCAATATCAATATGTGGGGCGAAATGCTTGGCGCTGCCACGCCTGATAACTATGATCAGCTCGTACATTCATTCAATAAACAGCATCCCGATGGCTATGAAAAGGATGATGCAACGGAAGTGCTTAACGGTTACCACCAGTTTTTAGATAAATGGGGCTTCCGCAAAGCTTTTCCTACAGATTCGGCCCTGTTTACCGCTATTGGTTACCGGACGTATTATTTCTGGAAGAGGATGGTTGAACAATCGCGGATTGAAAATAACAATGATTACATTGTAATTAGCGGGTGGGAAAGCACTACCATTGATAATCATTCAGGTTTGGTAGATAATCACCGTTTCCTGAAGGGCGACCCTGCCGAAATAGCGGCGGCTTGCAAGCCGGAAATATTGGTTATTGAACCACGGCACATGATCGTGGCAAAAGGGGATAAGGATATTGCCGACGTTTTTCTGGTAAATGAAACTAACCGCAATGGTGCATACAAGCTAAAGCTGACGGTTAAGCGTCCGGATGGGTCTATTGCCTATCAAACAGAAAAAGAAGTGACCATTGCCGGAGGGGATACCTATGGCCAGTTATTAACGGGAGGTATTGAATTTACTGCTGATGCGAGCGGCATGTTGAAAGTAGAAGCCATCATCACGCCAAAGCAACCAGGTATAAAACCATTGGCCGGCTCGGAAGAGATAAGCGTAGTGGACGTAGCATTGGCGCCGTTTTTCAAAAATGTAGCTGTTGCTGAGTCGGATAATGAACTAACCCGCACACTTAAAGATAAATGGAACATTGATCCTCAAAAGTTAACTGATGTAGCCCCGGATAAACGGCTGGACGTTATTGTTTTGTCAACCAAAATGGCGGGTAACGAATTGTTTAAGGCATCTAAAGTGATGAACAATGCACCTGTATCCGCAAATTTAATACCGGAAGGACAGGCAGCTTCAGGCCAGGCTAAAACGGTTGCCCTTGCTGTGCCGATGCAATCGGGTATTTCGGTTACTGAATTTGATGCGGCGCTGGAACGAGTGAAAAATGATGGTACACGCCTCGTGCTGTGGCCGGACAATGAGCGCGGCGCCGATGCTTTTGCCAAAGAGCTGGCTAAACGAAATATCGTAAAATACGCAGGCAAGGCAGGTAATCTTAACGCCCCCTGGTTTGGCTCATGGTTCTTTGTACGCAAACATTGGCTGCTTAGCGGGCTGCCGGCCGACTGTGCTATGGACTGGCGTTATGGAATAAGCGCTTTTGGCGGTCCCGAATGGCTGAAAGAAAGTCCAAAAGGTACAGATACCCAGGGATTGTTACTGGACGGAAAAGGCGTTGAGGCCTTCATAGGCTATGGCGCCGACCATAATCCAAACGTAGGTATTTCAGGCTGTGTAATTCCGTATGGCAAGGGACAAATAGTGCTTTATTGTTTACCGCAACTGGTACAAAGCCTGCAAACAAAAGGCGATTTTGCAATTAACCGGACCATTTGCGAGCGTTTACTGGCCAATAGTCTGCAATCAAAGCAGGATGAAGTTAAATAGACAACTATGAAATACTTAATTTTTGCCGCACTTGTTTTTAGCGGGCTAACAACTTTTGCACAAACTGATAGCAAAATAAAGGTGGCCTGTATAGGCGCGAGTATTACCTACGGCGCAAGAATAGCGGACAGGGAGCAAAATTCTTACCCGGCACAGCTTCAAAAAATGCTGGGCAATAAATACCAGGTCGAAAATTACGGCGTAAGCGGCTGTACTTTGTTGCGTAACGGGGACATGCCCTACTGGCATACCAAACAATACCGGGACGCTTTGGCTGATAACCCGGATGTGGTTATTATTGATCTGGGGGGCAACGACAGCAAATTGATCAATCGGATACACCTTGACGAGTTCGAAAAGGATTACGCTGATTTTATTCATTCTTTTGCGCAACTCCCGTCCCACCCGCGTATAATTTTATTGCTGGCCATGCCTTCTTTTGTAAAAGACACAACCGGTATCTGGACCCCTGTAATTGTTAAAAAGATAAATCCCCGGATACAGAATGTAGCTTTCGCAGAACAGGCGGAGGTTATAGATATGTATTCGCCTTTTATAAATAAGGAGGCAAACATGCCTGACAAAATACATCCCGACAAAGAAGGTGCGACTATTATGGCTCAAAACGTTTACAGGGTGATAGCACAAAAGCGGGATATGGATTTTAATATATTTAACAACTTGCACGTTCCCATAAAACAAAGTTCATTTTACGGTTATGCCTGCGCGGATTTTATTTATAAAGGACGTGCCTGTAAAATTGCAAAACCTAAAATTGCGGCCAAAGGACATCCATGGCTTTGGCGTGCACGTTTTTGGGGTCACGAACCGCAAACAGACCTTGCGTTGCTGCAGCAGGGGTTCCATATCGTGTATTGTGATGTGGCTGAAATGTTAGGCAATAGCGAAGCCATTACAGATTGGGATAATTATTATCAGCTGCTGCGCAAAGCAGGGCTTGGCAAAAAGGCAGTGTTCGTAGGCATGAGCCGCGGAGGTGTATATGTATTTAACTGGGCCGCCGTAAATCCGGGTAAAGTTGCATGTGTTTATTTGGATAACCCGTTGTTGAATTTCCCCGCGTGGGCGGCACAATTTACCCATAAAACAGAGGTAAAGGATGCTATGTTCCTGGCTTTTAAAAAGGATTTCAATTTAGTTAGCGACGAGGATATACTGAACTTTAAGGACAGCCCGGTTGATAAAGTGAAGCAAATTGTAAAAGGCAAATACCCCATTCTTATTTTGTGCGCCGATGCGGATGAAGCAGTATCCCCACGAGAAAATACTTTACTTTTTGAACAAAAAGTAAAAGAACTGAACGGCAACATTACAGTGATCCATAAACCAGGGTTTAAACATCACCCGCATAGTTTACCTAACCCGGCGCCGATCGTTGATTTTATTTTGAAAGCGACGGGTTATAATATTTGAATAAGTTGATTTTTAAACTGATGAGAAAATTAATATTTATTGTTTTTCTTGCTTTTTCTGGCCTGGCAACTGCCCAGGATGCCCAATTGAAGCTGTGGTATAATAAACCGGCGGGCAATGTTTGGGAACAGGCGTTACCTTTGGGTAACGGCCGGCTGGCTGCCATGGTGTATGGTAATCCGGAGAAGGAGAGTGTTAAACTCAATGAAGCCACTGTTTGGAGTGGCGGCCCCAACCGTAACGATAGTGAAACCTCGTTGGAAGCAGTGGCACAGGTACGCGAACTGATATTTGAGGGAAAAAATAAAGAAGCGGCGGATTTGGCTTCAAAAAAGATAAAATCCAACAAAATAAACGGGATGCAGTTTCAACCCGTTGGCAATCTCAATCTTTATTTTCCCGGTCATGAGTCGTTTACTAATTATTATAGAGAGCTCGACCTGAAACGTGCGGTAACTACTACCGCATATACGGTTAACGGCGTGCGGTTTAAACGGGAGACTTTTGCTTCCCTGCCGGACCAGGTTATCGTAATGCATTTAACCTCTGATAACCCCGGAAGCATAACATTCACAGCGTCCACGTTCAGCACGCAGCGTTCATCTGTTCATACAAAAGAAAAGGACGAATTGGTACTTTCAGGCATCAGCGGCGATAAGGATGGTGTGAAAAGTAAAATCAGGTTTCAATCCCTTATAAAACTCAAAACGGAGGGCGGCAAAGCGGCCTCAACAGATTCAACGGTTACAGTTACCGGCGCTAACGCTGTTACTATTTATATATCAATAGCCACAAATTTTATCAATTACCGGGATGTGAGCGGTAATGAAGAAAGCCGGGCGACAGCTTACCTGGATAAAGCTATGCTGAAACCCTACAGCCAGTTGCTGAGTGCTCACATATCGGCTTATGAAAAATATTTCGGCCGTGTAAAATTAAACCTGGGAAGCACCGATTCGGTTAAAAATCCTACCGATATACGCATCCGGGATTTTGCCAGTGATAACGACCCGCAATTGGTGTCGTTATATTTTCAGTTTGGGAGGTACCTGCTTATTTCATCATCACAGCCGGGCGGTCAGCCTGCCAACTTGCAGGGCATATGGAACGACAAGCAAAACCCGCCGTGGGGCAGTAAATATACGATCAACATCAATACCGAAATGAACTATTGGCCCGCTGAAGAAACCAACCTGGCGGAGATGCATGAACCGCTGATAAAGATGGTGCAAGAGCTTGCTGTAACCGGGCAGGAGACAGCCCGAAAAATGTATGGCGTTGGCGGCTGGGTTGCGCACCATAATACCGACCTATGGCGGATAACTGGTCCAGTGGACGGTGTTTTCTCGGGTATGTGGCCTTCAGGCGGCGCCTGGCTGAGTCGTCATTTATGGGACAAATATTTGTATAACGGTGATGCAGGCTATTTAAGATCGGTATATCCGGCGTTAAAAGGCGCGGCACAATTTTACCTTGATTTTTTAATAGAGGAACCCGAGCATAAATGGCTCGTTATTTCGCCATCGTTATCGCCTGAAAACGGCCCTGCAGTTTACCACGGTGTTTCTATCGATGCCGGTGTTACCATGGATAACCAGCTGGCCTTTGAACTTTTTTCAAACGTAATTAATGCAGCGAAAATTTTAAATCTCGACAAGGCATTTTCAGAAAAATTGTTAACTGCGCGTAACCGCCTGCCGCCTATGCAAATTGGCCAATACAGCCAGCTGCAGGAGTGGCTTCACGACCTGGATAGCCCGACTGATCACAACCGCCATGTGTCGCATTTATTCGGATTATATCCCGGCAACCAAATATCGCCGTACCGCACGCCCGAACTTACCGATGCCGCGCGTACTTCGCTGATTTACAGGACTGATATATCTACCGGGTGGTCAATGGGCTGGAAGGTGAATTTATGGGCGAGGCTGCTGGACGGAAACCATGCTTATAAATTGATCACAAATCAATTGACGCCGGCCGGATTGAACAAAGGGGGTGCAAATAACGGCGGCGGTACCTATCCCAATATGTTTGATGCGCACCCACCGTTCCAGATTGACGGAAATTTTGGCTGCACAGCCGGTATTGCCGAAATGCTGCTGCAAAGCCAGGACGGCGCTATCAACCTGTTGCCGACTTTGCCAGATGCCTGGCCGAACGGCGAAGTGACCGGTTTAAAAGCCCGGGGAGGTTTTGAAATTATGGATATGCAATGGAAGAATGGGAAACTGGTAAAAGTGCAAATAAAGTCGCTTTTAGGCGGTAATTGCCGCTTACGGGCGCCAAATGCATTAAAAATAACAGACGGAACAAGCTTAAAAATGGCCAAAGGAGCAAATGCAAATCCGTTTTTCAAAATAACCGAAACGCCGCAGCCAATTATTTCGGCAAGAGCCCAATTGAAACCTGTACAGATTAAAACAACACAGATGTATGATCTTGCTACACAGCCAGGGGCTACATATACTTTAGTTTATTAAAGAAATCGAGCATCACATCCATCCCAATGAAAAAAACGAACTACCTGGTTACCCTAATCTTATTAGCCTTTTTCACAATCACAAATGTACACGCACAGGGTAATTTTAGTTTAACTGAGAATTTCGGGTCTTCTGCCGCGAAATATGAAAAAATCGGCCGGGGAGAGGCCGCTATAGCCAACTCATTGCTCACAACCAGGGATGCCTACCTCGGCTTTGGTGAAAACAGCTGGGCAAATTACGAGATCAAATTCAGGGCCCGGGTACCTCAAACAGCCGATCAGGTGCAGATATGTTCGGGTTTTCGTGCCGGTAACCGCGATGACCGGTATATAGTGATGCTTAAAGGCGGGATACAAAAAGACCTATACCTGGCGCGATTGGGTTATATGGGCACTGACGACTTTTTAGCCTTGCGGCAATTGGATTTTCAGCCGGTGCCGGGAAAATGGTATGATTTTAAAATACAGGTGGCAGGTAACCGCATCCGCATCTATTTAAATGACGAGAACTTGCCGCGTATTGATGTGATCGATAAATTGACTGATCTGGCACCAAAAGGTAAAGTGACGTTGGGTGGCAGCTGGATCACCAATGAGTTTGCCAATCTTTCCATTAGGTCAATCAGCGCTGATGAGCTTTCGGGGCGGGTGCAGGAATATGCCGTTGCCGGTAAAAATAAGGAGGCGGAGCGCAAAATTCAGCGCAAAGCCTACCAACCCATAAATATCAAAAACATAAATAGCGGGCGTACAATAATATCATTGAACGGAAAATGGCTGTTTTCTCCGGGTTATGAAACTACGGATGACAGTTTAGCGATTAACCCGGTTGAAAGCGATAAGGATTGGCATATCATGACAGTCCCAAATTTCTGGAACCCCATCCACGTATGGCTGCATGGTGAAAAATATAACAGTGCCAGTAAAGGCGTATCAGACAATTACTTCCAGAAGGAAGCCGACCGTTGCAGTGCCTACACTTTTGATTACAAAAAAACAAATGTAGGCTGGTACCGCCAGTGGATAAATTTGCCCGATGCGATTAAGGGGAAAAATCTTCAGCTTTCATTTGACGCCGTATCCAAAGTGGCCGAAGTATACATTAACGGCGTAAAAGCCGGCAGCCACATAGGTATGTTTGGCAATTTTGAGGTGAATGCTACCGGCCTGTTTAAACCCGGTAAAAACCTGGTGACGGTAAAGGTAGTACGGGATTATGTAAAGAATATTAAAGACGCCGACAAGTTGGCTGGTGTAGCGGTGACTGTTGAGGTTACTCAAAAAATGGTGCAGGACTTGGCCCATGGCTTTTTTGGTGATGATCCGGCAGGTATTTGGCAGCCGGTATCGCTCGTCATAACCAATCCTGTAAGGATTGAGGATGTTTTTATCCAACCCACGCTTGCCGGGGCCGATTTTAATATTACCGTGAAAAACGATGCTGATAAAACGTCGGTCTTTTCTGTCGGCACCGGCATCACTGGTTTTAAAGAGAACGATCTTTTATATAAAGCTCTCTCCCTGAAGGGCCTGGAAATTCAGCCCGGCGAACAAAAAACATTTACGTATCATATTGCAGGCCTGCAGCCCCGGTTATGGTCGCCGGATCATCCGAATTTATATGACTTTGAGTTTACTTTGTTAACGGGAAACAACACGGCCGTAGATTCAAAAATGATCAGGTCGGGTTTTCGTACGTTTAAATCTGTTGGCGATTATCTGTACCTCAATGGCAAACGCTACTGGCTGCGCGGCGGGAATCAAACAGCATTGCCTTTAGCCCCTAACGATACTGCCCTTGCCGATAAGTTCACTAAACTAATGAAGGCTGGGAACATTGTGGTAACCCGTACCCATACCGTACCGGCTACCGAAACCTGGATGGATGCTTTCGACGCGAACGGTATCGGCGTAAGTTACGAGGGCACATGGCCATGGCTGTTCCTGCAAAGCAGCATGCCGCAAGCAAACCTGGTAAATTTATGGAAAGAGGAATTTTATGACCTGCTGAAAAAGTATCGTAATCATCCCTCACTCTTGTTTTGGACTGTGAATAATGAAATGAAATTTTACGATAACGACCCAGATGCTGCGCGTGCGGACGTAAAAATGCATATCATATCGGATGTTGTAAAGCACATGCGTGTGGTTGACCCCACAAGGCCGATTGTATTTGACTCCAATTATAAGCGGAACGTTAAAAAATTTGGTGCAGATTATTTTAATACAATAGATGACGGTGACATCGATGACCCGCATGCTTATTTGAACTGGTATGATTACTCCATATTTGATTATTTTAAAGGCGAATGGCAGCAAAAAAATAAAAATGAAGGGCGCCCGCTGATCAGCCAGGAAATGTCTACCGGTTATACGGATGAGACAGGGCATGCTACCAGGTTTTATAATTACGTGCACCAAAACCCCGAGTCGCTTGCCGGTAAGTTTACCTATGAGTACTGCGACCCTAAATATTTTATGATACCGCAGGCCTTTATTACAAAGGAGCTCGCCGAGGCGCTGCGCCGAAGCGACGACAGATCGGCGGGGATATTGCATTTTGCTTTAATTACCTGGTTCAGTAATGTTTACCTGGCTAACGGCATTAAGCCTTTTCCGGTATATTATGATATGCAAAAGGCGCTTCAGCCGGTGCTTGTTTCGGCCGAACTATGGGGACGTCACTTTTATTCGGGAACCCAACTCCCGGTAAGGATATGTGTAATTGATGATAAGGAGGATGGCACGGCTTTACCTGCATCAAAATTACAATGGCAGCTGGTTGGCAATGACGGATATGCGTTAGCTGGTGGTGAAGTGCCTGTGCCGCAGGTTGAGCATTATACCCGGCAATGGCTGGAACCACATATCAATATTCCCGCCGGATTGCCAAAAGATAAAATTGCCGGCAAGCTGTTACTAAAGCTTGTAGCAGGTGGGAAAACCGTTTCAGAAAATTACTATGATGTATTGCTGGCCAATAAAGCCGGGCTCAATACGGCTAAACTGGCCGGGAAAAAGATAGCACTATATGACGCAGGTAAACAGATAAGCCCATCGCTTGATTTCCTGGGGATTAAATACGTGCCCTCATCAACATTGGCTGAACTGCTAAAGCAGAAGGCGGATGTATATGTGTTATCCGGACTCGACTCTGTTTCAACCACGGCTGAAGATATAAAAAGCATCAGGAACTTAATAGCAGGTGGCGGGAAAGTGTTGTTACCATCATCAGGTGACGTGGCCCGTATTTTATATCCAGAATACATCAGGAGTGTGATGAAGGTAAACGGCGAGATAACCACCATGGATATTCCTGAATCGGACATATTTAATGGCATTGAACCATTGGAGACACGGTATTTAAATAACAATAAGCGCGAAAGCCCGGCTGCAATTTCGGGCGCTTATCGTATCAACCGCAACCCGAATATAGAGGCGCTGGCATCATTTACAAAGATACATGGTTATTTACCGGGACAGGTGAAGGATCGTGTAAAGCGACTTGATGAGATAAAAGGATTTTCCATTGTTAAAATAAAGGATCATGACGGCGAAGTGCTGTTATCCGAAATGATGCTGGATAAAACAGTAACAGACCCTGTGGCAGGAAAATTATTAGTGAACATGCTGGTTGACCTGTCCAAATAAATAGCAATGATGATTCAGCTGCCTTTGAGCGGTCCATTTAAAAGTTTTTTATAAAATCGTTTTTTCGATTATAAACCAACATCAGTTATACCCGTATTTTATGACGAGATTTTCCCTGTTCGTTTTATTGATATTATCATGCCCTGCCTTTGCACAACGAAAGCATAGCAAAACGTCTCTTTTTCCCAATTACACCGGCCTGGTGATGGCCGGCTACCAGGGATGGTTCCGCGGCGCCGGCGATGGCTCGGGCGAAGGCTGGGGGCATTATGCTTCAACAGGGAAAGTGGATAGCAGCCACATCCATACCGATCTGTGGCCGGATGTAAGCGAATATGAAAAAACATATCCCACAACAATAAAGAACGCGGATGGCACGCCAGCCCGTTTGTTCAGTTCGTGGGATGCCAGCACTACCGATCTGCATTTTAAATGGATGAAGGAGTATGGCATCGATGGTGTTTTTATGCAACGGTTTTTTGGCAATGTGCGAACACTTCGAACCAGGCAGAAGGCAAATGTAATATTGAAACAAGCGTTGAACGCTTCAAAAAAATACGGAAGGGCCATTGCTATAATGTATGACCTTTCGGGTATCAAAGCCAGCGGCGAAGATTGCTCGGCCATTATTGAAGATTGGAAAGAATTGGTTGACAGTATGAGGATCACCTCGCAGGGCGGAGGTCAAACCTATTTATACCACCATCAAAAGCCCCTGGTAGCCATTTGGGGTTTAGGTTTCCCCGACCGTTCATACAATATCAGGAACATCGGCGTTGAAAAACTAATTGATTTTTTAAAGAATGACCCTGTGTACGGCGGATGCGCTGTAATGCTTGGCGTGCCAACTTATTTCAGGGATTTAAACGTCGATTGTTTGCCTGATGAATACCTGCATCAGCTTATGCGTTCGGCAGATATTGTATTGCCATGGATGGTGCAGCGTTTTACACCATTGTTACAGGCCGAAAATGAACGTTACTTGGTTCACGTTAAAAGTGATATTGCCTGGTGCAAAACAAATAAAGTAGATTATGTTCCCTGTATTTATCCCGGCTTTAGCTGGTACAACCTGGGTAAAACCGAATTCGGTGGCGCCCCGCCGCTTGGGCAAATACCGCGACAAAAAGGCAAGTTTTACTGGGACCAGATCAGTGCCGCCATCAAAGCTGGTGCAGGCATGCTGTATGTAGCCATGTTTGATGAAATGGACGAAGGTACAGCTATATTCAAATGCACCAATACGCCTCCTTTGGGCAATTTTAAATTACTGGATTACGAAGGTATGCCAACTGATCACTATTTATGGTTAACCGGCAAAGCAGGGGAAATGCTGAGAGGTAAACTGCCTTTTACTAACAAAATGCCGCTGCGGAACTAAAACAGTGCCGGCAATGTTATATGAATATGCAATCGATTGCAATCGATTGCATATTTTTGTTTTATACTGTATATCTTTGATGGATAAACAGTATAAAAAGAACGTGGCCGGAAATTATTAAACAGGCAATTAACTATTGGGGTATTGAAAATGTTAATTATCCTCTTATTTTTGGTTTGAAAATTTCTGAATCTGCTGTTGATAAAAATCAATAGTTTGCCGATGTTATAAGCCTGTACAGTATAAGAACCATACTAAATCAATAAGTTTTGCGTATGGTTGTTGATAAAGATAATAATGAGATTGGTTTCGCGAATTTTTAGGATTTTATTCTGCTTCCTTTTGGTATCCATCATATTCGCAAATGATAGTTATGGCCAATCCTATGGAATAACCTTTTCAAGTCATGAGGTGTTTCAGGATAAACGAACAGGTCTTGATCTGAGCCCTGATAAAGCACTTTGCCTCGGAGATAATTTTGATCTTTCGTTTGATCTTTCATTCATACCTGACTATAAAACTTATTTCGGTTACATTGTCAGGCTAATTGAAGATGATGGCCGCAATATCGACCTGGTTTATAACGCCCAGGTCAGTAAAAAACATTTTAATTTCATTGTGGATGAGCGGTTGTCAAATATTGCTTTTGATATTGCCGATGATCAGCTATTTAAGCAATGGAATAATTTGCGCATAAAGTTTGATGCGGAGCATGACAGGATCACCCTTTACACAGGTAAAGCAAGGTTTGTTGAAACCGGTCTGCATTTGAAAAAAAACAGCTGTTATAAGATACTGTTTGGTATAAATAATTACAAACAGTTCCAAACAACAGATATTCCGCCAATGAAAATAAGGGATATCAGGATATCTCAAAATCATCAGCTAAAATATAATTGGCCTTTAAATGAAGTAAGCGGCCTGGTCGCCCATGAGACGGTGGCCCAAAACGATGGGGCTGTGCTTAACCCGGTATGGGTTACCGCCATGCACCGCGATTGGCAGCCTGTTCGGGATATTACGGTGAATGGAATTGCCAGTGTAGCGTTTGATCCGCAAAAGGAAGAACTTTACATTGTCGGAGCCGATTCGCTGTATACTTATTCGGTAAGCGCTGCTATTTGGAACAATAAAGCTTATAAAGACGGCAAAATAGACCTTGACCTGGGAAACCAGTCGGTTTACAACCAATTTAATAAAACCCTTTATAGTTTTTTGCCGGGTCGGAAATTTGTTACGAGGTATAATTTCCAAAATCATTCCTGGGATAAAAAATTCAGGGCCGGCCCTTTAACGGATTACTGGCATCTGAATAAATTTTTCTCAAAAACGGATACGTCCTTATACTTTTTGGGCGGGTATGGCCATCTTGTTTATAAAAATAAAATCGAGCAATATCATTTAAATAACGATACCTGGAATGATGTAAAGGCAAAGGGCGATTTTTTTATGCCGCGATACCTGGCCGGATTGGGATCAACAACCAGAGGAGATACAGTATATGTTTTAGGCGGATACGGCAACAACAGCGGGCAGCAAATATTAGACCCCAGGAACATATATAACATGATGCGTTTTACTGTAAAAGATAAAACGTTTAAAAAATTATTTGTGCTGAAGGTAAACGGACCCGACTTTGCTTTCGCCAACTCGCTGGTAATTGACGACCGGACAAAAACCTATTACGGATTAATTTTTCCGCAGCACAAATACAATTCAACCTTGCAATTGATCAGGGGTTCATTAACCAGGCCTGCTTATGATTTAATGGGCAGCACCATACCATACAATTTTCATGACGTACACTCATTTGCCGATCTTTATTATTGCCCGGGCAGTAAACGCTTTGTAGCCGTAACTCTTTTGCGGAGTGAAAATAACCAAACAAAGGTTAATATTTATACATTACTAAGCCCCCCTTATGGCATGAACGCCATGCCGCTACAGGCAAAAAGAACAGTACTATGGTATGTTATTGGCATAGCAGTATTGCTTATAATTATATTATGGATATTCCTGGGTAAAAGGAAAACAAAAGCAGTGAGCCCGGCAACTGGCAGGCAAACGGAGCCTGGCAAGCCTGCAAGCGATATAAGGGAATTTAACCAGAATGAACATGTTAAAAATGCCATATTACTATTTGGGGGTTTGCAGGTATTTGATGCTGACGGAGTAGATATTACCAAATATTTTACGCCACTTATTAAGGAGCTCTTTTTAGTTGTGCTTTTATATTCCATCAGATGGGGACGGGGTTTGAGTTCGGAAAAATTGAATGAAATATTATGGTATGATAAATCTGCTAAAAGTGCCCGGAACAACCGTTCTGTAAATATTGCTAAACTAAAAGCCCTGCTTGATAAAATGAGCTATTGCCATTTGTCGAAAGACACAGGTTACTGGAAAATTGATATTGACTACAATCATATGTATGTCGATTATCACAACTACCTGAATATTGTAAAAGATAAAAAAGACCTTGATATTGAGAAAATTAATTGCCTTTCGGCTATCACACATCGTGGTAATTTCCTTTCAAATATTGAATATGAATGGCTTGATACTTTTAAGTCAGAAATTTCAAACGAAGTAATAGACACCTATCTTCATTTTGCCCATTCGGGCAGTACCAATGATCCTGAGTTTTTAATTGAATTGGCCAACTTTATATTTTCTTTCGATCCGGTTAATGAAGAGGCCATGGTCATTAAGTGCAAAGCTTTATCGGCCCTGGGCAAACATTCGCTGGCCAAAAACACTTTTGAAACCTTTATTAAGGAGTATAAGGTGATTTACGACGAGGAATTTAAAAAGGATTTCCATTCTGTATTGGAGTAACAGGCATTCTCATCAGCCTATAATTTGTCTGCTTTCTTATCAAAAACTTACTGAATAATTCACGACGTGCTTTTTCCGCGCTTTTAAAAGGTGAGAATGGAGGATAAACACATCATATTATTAAGAAAGGTGCATTTAAATGGTTATACAACCCAAACTTAGATGATTACAGAAGAGCGAGTTGGCTCCATATTATAATAAGATTTTAATCTAAAATTTGAAAAAACATATAAAAAAGTTTAACGGCGCATAATAATGGTCAAAAAAGGCTTTATTATGCTTGTTGTTAATCAATTATTAAACATTTATTAATCAGCCCCGACTTACTTTACCATCCAATTATACCAATTAAACCAATTATACCAATTTCTTTAAACCAATTAAACTTAGAACATGAGGAAACTTTTATTTACTTTATTTTTAACCTGGTTAGCATTTAGCAGTTATGCGCAAAACCCGGTTATTAAAGGGCGGGTAACCGATGAGAAGGGCGATCCCCTACCAGGTGTAACCGTTACCCTTAAAGGAACGCAGCAACGTACCGTAACCAACCCGGATGGTGTATTTTCTTTAAACCTGGGCACTGCCGCCGGAAAAACATTGGTGCTTACTTACATTAGTTTTCAAACCCAGGAAGTAAACATTGCCGGAAAGCAAACGGTTGATGTGAAAATGATGCCTGATTCAAAAAATTTATCAGAGGTTGTTGTTACAGCGCTGAACATTAAAAGGGAAAAAGCATCCTTAGGCTACGCGGCGCAGAGTGTTAACACAAATGATTTGACTGAGGCGCGTGCCAATAATATCACCGATCTGCTGGACGGCAAGGTGGCTGGTTTGCAAACTACCACCAGCGGGCAACCAAATGGGTCTACCAGGTTGTTGTTACGCGGTACCAATTCCATCACAGGTAATAATCAGCCTTTATGGGTTGTTGATGGGGTTCCTATTGATAATACCGATTCAAACGGACAGGTTGGTAACCTTGACTATGGAAATAATGCCGCAGATCTAAATCCGGATGATATTGAAAGTATTGAGGTATTAAAAGGCCCTAACGCTGCTGCTCTATATGGTTCAAAAGCGGCTAATGGCGCTATTTTAGTTACTACAAAAAAAGGGAAAAAGAGCGCCAGCTTAGGTATCAGTGTTAATAGCAACTGGATGCAAAGCCAGGTTTTGCAGTATCCAGATTATCAGAGTGTATACGGAGAAGGTGGTAACGACAAGCAGTCAGGTACGCTAGTTGGTGTACTGGGCCAACAGGTTTACCAGGCGGGTACCGGCGGTGGCCGTAATTGGGGGGCGCCTTTACTTGGGCAGCCCATGTTAGCTTACAATGGTACACCAACAACCTACTCGCCACACCCTAATGATTACATGAATCTTTATCAAAAGGCTAATACCTACACACAAAATGTGTCCATTAGCCAGGCAGATGATAAATCTAATATCCGGTTTTCATATACCCGTCTTGATGGTAATGATGTGGTGCAAAAACAAAATCTGACAACCAAAAATAATTTTCAATTCACTGCTGGAAAAGATTTTACTAAATTTTTGCGTATAGATGCCCGTTTACAATATGTACAGGAACAGGTTAATAATCGTACGTTCCGGAATGAGTCGCCCCAAAATCCGCTTAATTATTTTAATAATGCGGTAAACAGTATTCCACTTAGCAGCCTTATTCCATGGAAAGACGCAAACGGTAACGCTTTTAACGGCGGGGGTAGCGGCAATATTGAAAACCCTTACTGGGATATCAATGAAAACGCAAACCAGGATAATCGTAATACGATAATTGGGGGCATAACGGCTACCTTTAAGATAACTAAAGATCTGCAATTCAGGGCCCAGGAATCTATTAACGATTTATGGGGTAACCGCTGGGTATTTATTCAAAAGGGTTCCTTATCAGCACCAACAGGGTCATACAGCGAGTTTCAGCAAAACAACAAGGTATTTAATACCGAGGGCCTGTTAATGTATAATAAACATATTTCTGATTTTTCTATCTCGGCAAACTTAGGCGGTAACCTGCGCAATACTAATTATTATAATTCATCAGCAACCGTATCACAATTACTGGTACACGATGTTAAAAATTTATCTAATAATGCGGGTATTGTAACAGGCACGGAAACACCTCTTGCATCCCAGGTACAATCTGTTTATGGCACCGCATCAGTTGGCTATAAAAACTTTTTATACATGGACGTAACCGGCCGTAATGACTGGTCGTCTACGCTTGCCCCGCAAAACTCATCCTTCTTTTATCCTTCAATTAGTGGCAGTTTTGTTTTTACCGAACTGTTTAAAATACCTCAGAACATCCTAACCTTCGGTAAATTAAGGGCATCTATCGCCAGGGTAGGTAATGACCCGGATCCCTATAATTTATTTTCGCAATTTAGCTATGGTAACAATTTTAATGGCTTACCTTATGTTCAAATTGACCAAAACAAACTCAAATCCCCTAATTTGAAGCCCGAACAAACCACTTCAACAGAGATGGGTGTTGAATTAAAGTTTCTGAATAATCGTTTGTCTGTTGATGCATCAGTATATAAAACAAAATCAGTCAATCAGATACTAACCGGCAATATCGCTCCTGAAATTGGTTATTTGACTGAGGTTATTAACGCCGGTGAAATTGACAATAAAGGATTTGAATTAACACTGTCAGGTACGCCAATAAGAACAAAAAATTTTAGCTGGGACGCCACCTACAACTTCTCTATGAACAGGAACATGGTTGTTTCTTTAGCACCCGGAATAACCTCGTTTACAATAGGCAGTCAAACTACTGTAAATGTGAATGCCGAAGTAGGGAAGCCGCTTGGTGTTTTGAGGGGTAAAGACCAGGCCTATTCATCTGATGGCCTGCCTATTATAGTGGCATCAACAGGTATTGAATATCAAACTCCAAACCAAATCATTGGTAATTTCAATCCCCGCGCGCTTATGTCGTTCGGTTCCACATTCAGATATAAGCAATTTAGTTTAAACTTTTTGGTTAACAGCCGTATTGGCGGTCAGTTATTTTCAGCCACATACTGGAGAGCTAATACAGCAGGTGCAACTGTAGCATCACTAGGCGGCAGGGATGCTTTTTTATTCAGTAACGGCGTGTTGGGTGAAACAGGTAACGAACTTGCCGGAACAACCACATTATATAATCTGGCTTACCCGGATGCCAGCCGGGCCAAAGGCATGCTGGTACCCGGGTATTACCCCGTATTAGGGTCGAACGGTCAACCTCTTTTAGATGCAAAAGGCAATATGATAGCTGATTTGACCAAGCCTAACACCCGGTGGGTACTTCCACAAACCTATTGGCAACAAACAGGTAATGATACCCATCTGCTAACGTTTGATGCCACTTATGTTAAACTTTCTCAGGTAATAATAGGTTATTCATTGCCCCAGTCACTGTTAAGAAAGACCATATTTAAGAATGCTTCAATCTCACTGGTTGGCAGGAATTTATGGTTCATCTACCAGAGAACTCCTAAAGGGATTGATCCGGAGGCGGCGGCATTCTCCAACAATACACAAGGTGTTGAAGCCGGAGGATCGGCTCCGTACGCAAGCTATGGCATTGACTTAAAATTCACATTGTAAAAATTATGAAAAAATATATAATCTATTTAAGTGTGATGCTGATGTGTAGCACACTCTCGTGTAAAAAGAATTTCACAGCACTGAATACAAACCCTGCTCAATATACTACTCCAGATCCGGAGCCGGTTTTTACCGGTGTTGTGGTGAATACCATCAACCAGATGGAAACTCTTAACCAAATCTATTTCTGGGAATATGGGCATCTTATTGAACCGCTTTCAGAAAGATATAACGCACAGGATGATAACTCATGGAAGACCTTGTATGCAACAGTCCTGGGAAACGCTAATCAGATAAAGAATATGTATCAAAACAAACCCGGGTATGCAAATCGAATGCGGATAGTGGATATATGGGAATGTTACGTTTATTCAGTTTTAGTTGGGATGTATGGGCCTATTCCCTATTCACATGCAGGCGACCCAACCATCACAGTTATTCCTTATGATGATGAGAATACCGTTTATACTGATTTAATGGCCCGCTTAAAGGCAGATGCCAATAATATGAATATGAGTGGTGACAAAATGAACCCGGACGTGCTGAATTTTACTTTAACAAATTGGGTAAAATTTGCCAACTCGTTAAGGCTGCAAATTGCATTAAGGGTTAGTAACAATTTGCCTGCCCTTTCGGCTTCAAACGCAACGGAGTTAATGGCAAATGAAGCGATGCTTTTAGGTTCAGATGCGGATGACCCGAAGCTCACTTTTTCTGCTGTTGCAGGTAGCCAGTCGCAAAATTATGCGCAATATGTGGTAAATAGCAACCCGGGTCAGTACCCTTACATGAGCGACTATGTTGCTACTTATTTCCGCTCGTATAATGACCCAAGGCAAGGTGCTTACTTTGCACCTTCTGCCGTGCCTTATGCCATAATAGATACCCTGACTAGTACAGCAGACAACCTGCATCATATTGTAACTTATACAATACCCTATTTCGGTTCACCAAAATCTCCAACTTTACTGAGTAATTGGAGTTTAACCACTGCTCCTTTATATAATGGTATAACGACAACTCTCGGAAAAGCAAGCTACAGCGCCATACAGCCGGCATTGATTGCGGCCACCCGCCCGTTCTACATTATGAATTATGCGGAGGTTTGCTTCATGAAAGCTGAAGCGGTTGCGCGGGGTTATGGCGGTGCGCAAACAGCAGATGTTTATTATTACGCAGGTATAAATGCCAATTTTGCATTCTGGGGCCTAACCCCGGCCCAAGCCACAGCTTATGAAGCTCAAAATGGAATTAAATGGAATACAGCAGGCAAAGGCTTTAATTATTACCTGGGCGCCATAAGTTCCAATATCCCGAACAACAACCTGAGCAGAATATGGGTGCAGGAATGGATAAACTACTTTGACGACAACGGATTTGAAGCCTGGTGCCTGGAACGACGGACACAGAATTTAGTATTTCCGGCGCATACTAATGCGCAAACGATCTATCTGACTACTGTTGGTTATGCCACCCTTCCCGACAGATTTGCATACCCGAATGTGGAAATTACTAATAATCCCATAGGTTATACCAACGGAGTTAAATTATTGGGAAGCACATTGAACGTATTTGGTGACAGCCCGTTCACTAATTTAAAAATAGAACCGGCTTATACCCCTGTAAATTGGTTAACTGCGCACGTGTTCCTTGATCCTACTTATGTTGAAAAATGGTTTGGACCAACTACACAAAGTACAGCAGCAGGCCTGGCAGCAGCCGGATTAAAACCTTATGTGCAAACAAGTACCTATTAATTGAAGTAAAAAAAATAAAAATGAAAAATAAATATATATACCGATATGGTTGCATGATATTGTTTTTATCAACAGTATTATGCTCCTGCAAAAAGGCGTCAACACCCTCAGCAGCTAATAATTTTTTGAATTACACCATCCCCGAGGTTCCGGTTACTCAGAATTATGTTGTTGGCGCATTTTATACCAATTTTGGTACGTTATTTCCTGCAAATAGCATACAAGTACCCACTGTAGGTAAATACGGCTTTGCCTCAGGTACACCACCGGCAGCGGTTATGCAGGCGCAAATAGACCAGGCCGGCGTGGCCAAATTGGATTATTTAGTCTTTTCCTTACGTTCACCTACATTGGATAATGGCAATTTCAAAACCGATTCTAATACAATTGTTTCATTTCTGGCTGCGCCAAACGCGGCAAATATGCATTTTGCTGTGTCGTACAATTTAAGTACCGGTACACTTGGCATTACCAATTCGGGCGGGACAACCGGTAATGGAGTTACCCTGGAAACAAATGCAGCAAAACTGCTTGGTTTTTATAACGACATTAAAAGGCTTTCGTATTGGATGACCAAAAGCAATTATCAAAAAGTTAATGGTAAGTACATGCTAATTATTAATAATGCGCAGGACTTAAATTCGAAAGATAATGTGGCATTATATCAACAGGTAAGGACCAACTTATCAGCATTAGGTTTTGATTTGTATATTGTAGGGATGCAACAACAGTGGTCTCCGCCGCAGCGTTATTATTATCGTTTTAAAAACTGTGTGGACGCGATGTACGAGGCAAACATGGGCAATGTAAACAATGATACTGACCGGGCTTTTGAATTTCCAACCATGTGCGATCAAAATTTCGCCTACTGGAAACAAATGATCGAATCATGGAACATGGAATTTATCCCTTGTATACAGGCTGCTTATAATAACCAGGTGAATAGTCCGACCAGTACAGTTTTAAGTTTTGTAAGAACCAATGATGGTAGTTTTTACCATACATTTACCAATATAGCCAAGCGTAACGCCTCAAAAAGCAGGCTGATCTTTGTGGATTCATTTAACAATTACTCCTTTGACACGCAAATTGAATCAACTCAGGCCTATGGTACCACCTTCCTTGATTTGACACGGACGGCATTCAAGACAAATTAATAATTACCCGGCAGGAATACCCAAATCCTGTCGGGATTAATATGCCTTAAATTTTTAATATCCGGCTTTTTACCGTCAAAAACTTATTTCTAATGCTAAAAAATATTTCAAAGCTGGTATTGTTGAGCTTGAACCAGTATATACTATTTATATTTATGCTTTACTGCTGTTTAGGTGCCGGGCACACCCAGGCGCAGGACATACAAACAGATAACAGCGGTAAAGGCAACTTGAAATATGTTGATCCGCGGATAGGCAACGTCGGGCAGCTGTTACAGCCAACGCGCCCAACGGTACAAATGCCCAATCAAATGATCAGGGTTTATCCTGAGCGGATTGATTATATAGATGACCAGATATCAAGTTTCCCGCTAACCATTGTTTCGCATCGTTTAGGTGAAGTGTTTGCCTTAAAACCCTGGAATAAGGCAGTTTCCCTGAATGCCTGGAAACAAAAGCAAACTTACGATCATGACCTGGAAATAGCCCGTCCGTGGTACTATTCCACCTATTTAATTGATGATGAAATAACAGTTGAGTTTACGGCCGGTAAGAAAACCGGCATTTACCGTTTTACATTCCCTGAAAAAAAACCAGATAAAAGCTTGCTGTTTGGTTTGTACAATGCCGGTGGCGGCTCATGGAAATTTATTGATGGTAACCGTGTTGAAGGTACGGAAACGTATCACGGCGACATCAAAGTGTACATGTACGGCGAGTTTAGCAGTAAGGGGCAGCCAGGTACTATAAAAAACAATCAGTTAACCAATACCGGCGAGGTTCAGGGTGACAAGGTACAGTCGTGGATCAGCTTTGATAAAAATTCACCTGTGGCTATTGAATTCCGTTACGCGATTTCTTACATCAGTAAGGAGCAGGCACACACTAATTTCGAGCAGGAAATAAAAGGGAAATCGTTTAGCGCTATGCAAACCGATGGCGAGATGGCCTGGGAAAAGGCCCTTAATAATATCCAGGTTGAAGGTGGTAGTGATGCGCAGCGGAGATCGTTTTACACAGCGTATTACCGATGTAATGAACGCATGGTTGATATAACAGAAAACGGGAGATATTACAGTGGTTTCGACAAAAAAATACACGAAGCAACCAGACCATTTTATGTAGATGACTGGACTTGGGATACGTACCTGGCATTGCACCCTTTGCGGGCGATTGTTAACCCGGCAATGGAGCAGGATATGCTGAACTCCTATGTAACCATGTACGAGCAGGGCGGCTGGATGCCTACTTTTCCGGTATTATTTGGCGACCATGCCTGTATGAATGGCTTCCATTCAACCATAATGCTGCTGGATGATTACCGCAAGGGACTGCGGAACTTCGATGTAAATAAAGCTTACGAAGGGATGCTTAAGAATGCTACTGAAGCTACAATGCTCCCCTGGCGCAACGGGCCGAAAACAAGCCTTGAGAATTTCTATCATGCCAGGGGTTATTATCCTGCTTTAAAAAAAGGGGAGACAGAAACAATATCCCTGGTAGATCCGATAGAAAGACGGCAATCCGTTGCCGTTACATTAGGTGCCAGTTACGATGATTGGGCACTAAGCGAAATGGCAGGTGAATTGGGAAAAGTAAATGATAAAAAAGACTTTAGCATTCGGGCAGCTAATTACAAAAATCTATGGGATAACAATGTGAAAATGTTTATGCCGAAGGATAATAATGGCAGCTGGATAAACATTGACCCCAAGTATGATGGTGGCATGGGCGGCCGCGATTATTATGATGAAAATAATGGCTGGACCTATCTTTGGCAGGTACAGCAAGATATACCCGGTTTGATTAACCTAATGGGCGGAAAGTCAATGTTTGAAAACAAACTCGACCAATTATTTCGCGAACCGCTGGGGCGAAGCAAACATGAGTTTTGGGCAAAATTTCCGGATGCCACGGGGTTGGTTGGCGAATATTCTATGGGTAACGAGCCCAGCTTTCATATACCATACCTGTATAATTTTACCGATTCACCATGGAAAACCCAGAAGCGGATCAGGTTTTTGTTAGACGTATGGTACAAAGACAATATCTTCGGTATACCTGGTGATGAGGATGGTGGTGGCATGTCGGCATTCGTTGTTTTTTCATCGATGGGTTTTTATCCAATAACTCCCGGGTTACCGGTTTATACAATTGGCAGCCCGGTATTTAGCAAGGTAACGATCGACCTGGATAACGGGAAAAAATTTACAATGAGAGCCAATAACTGCTCTGTTATTAACAAATATATCCAGAGCGCAAAACTGAACGGGCAGCCGCTTAATAAACCTTGGTTTACCCATAGCCAATTGGTGAATGGCGGCACGTTGGAACTGGAAATGGGGCCGAAGCCCAATAAAAGCTGGGGGCTGGAATAACAGCGGAGAAGTGCCGATTTATTATGTTTAATGATGCCTTCGCTTTTATTATCGCCAATGGTAGTTACTCGTCGTTCTTTATTGAGATTTAGTTGAACACAGCATTTCCCGGGAGCGGGAAATGCTTTTTTGCCGGTCATCAAAATTGCAAACTGACGCCTGTCTGTCCAGAGTTAATATTATTAAGAAAAATTAATAGTCATCTATTGATTTGATTTTAGATAAACCTACCATATAATGAACATTATTTTGCACAACAAAAGGGCAACAGCCATTATTTTGTTTTTAAACCTGCTGCTTTTGGGAACTTATACCAAGGCCCAAACCCCAACAAGCCAATCTCAATCGGTCATTGACAAAACAAGCAGTTACAATGAAAATTTACCGGGAGAAAGATTATACCTTCATTTTGACAAACCCTACTATGCGATAGGTGATACCGTTTGGTTTAAAGGGTATATTTTGAATTCAACGTTATTGTATTCAACTTTAAGCAGCAGGGTATATATCGATTTGATAAACGACAGCAACCGTGTTGTGCAGCGGTTTATATTTCCGGTGTCTATCGGTTTAACAGTTGGTAATATTTACCTGGACGAAAAACTGGTGCATGAAGGGGCTTATACTATCCGGGCATATACTCACTGGATGCGCAATTTTAGCCCAGACCAGTTTTTTTATAAAAATTTTTATGTCGCCAAACCAGGCGAAAAATCATTTCTGGTTAAAACAAAATCATCTTTATCAAAAAATCATGTTAACGTCAATTTAGCATTCACAACGCTTAACAACCAGGCTGCAGATGTTAAAGATATGCAGGTTAGCGTAATGAATGATAAAAAAACTTTACATAGTAATAATTCCCTGACCTCCGCAAACGGAAATTTAAACCTGGATTTTGACCTTCCTGAAAATACTGCCGTTAAAAACCTTACACTTATTGCCCGGGACGGAAAAAGTAACAATACAGAAAAAATCCCTGTTAACATTACCAGGCCGCTTGATGTTGACATACAATTTATGCCTGAAAGCGGGCCGCTGGTGGAATTGTTGCCTGCACATATTGGGTTTAAGGCTATCGGGGAGAATGGAAAAGGTGTGGATATAAAAGGGGTACTGATCGATAAGGAGAAAAATGAAGAAGTGGATTTTGAATCATTTCATAATGGCATGGGGGTATTTGATTTTGTACCCCAGCCTGATGAAATATACACGGCTAAAATTACGTTGCCGAATGGGGAATTCAAAATGGTAAACCTTCCGGCGATAAAAAAATCAGGGACATTGCTAAAAATCAAAAATGGCCATGCGGATTCTCTTGAAATTACTGTTTTTGCGACCAAAGACATGCAAAGCCCTACGGACGATTATACGATTATAGGTCAATCAAGGGGGACAGTTTGTTATGCTGCAACTTTTAAGCTGAAAAAGGATTATGCTAAATTCTATGTGCCTGAAAATTTATTCCCCACAGGAGTGGCGCACTTCACTTTGTTCAATTCCCGGAATGAGCCTTTGAACGATCGATTGAGTTTTATCAATCATAATGATAACCTTAAAATTGACATTAATGCAGGCCAGGCAACCTATACGTCCCGGGATAGCATCCCGCTGCATATAGTTGTAAAAGATGACAAAGGTAACCCTGTAGCGGGCAGTTTTTCATTGTCGGTTACTGATGACCAGCAAGTAAAAACGACTGACCTTAATAAAGAAAATATATTTACCAGCCTTTTATTGTCATCAGAATTGAAAGGGTATGTTGAAAACCCGACTTATTATTTTAATGCCGGTACCGACGCAGCTAAGGCGCTTGACATGTTATTATTGACCCAGGGATGGAAAGGTTATAGCTGGAAAGAGATTTTAAACGCGCCTGCCCGGCCGGCTTTTGCTGCCGAACCCAGCTATATGATAAAGGGCAAGGTTGTAAATTTATTAAATAAGCCTATCGCCAATTCAAATGTTACCTTGTTGAGTACGGGAAAAGTGAAGATATTTAAGGATACGGTTACCGATGCCGGTGGGCAGTTCACCTTTAAAAATTTCCCGGTTATAACCGACAGTACAGCATTTGTGTTGGAGGCCCGTAAAGCTAAAGGGCGAGTAATTAATGCAGGCATATCGGTTGAAGATGATAAAAGTGTACCCAAGGTTGCTTTGCCTTATTTCCCGCAACCTATACCGTGGTATGTTAATGGCGACAGTACTATTTTGAACTATGTTAAAACCAGCGCCGCCTATCATGACGATGTGGAACGGTTAAAATACGGTCCGGACACGCATCTGTTAAAAACGGTAGATATCAGGGATAAGGTAATTATTAAGGGTTCAAAAAATTTGAATGGCGCGGGTAATTATGACCAGGCCATAACACAGGACGAAATTGAAAAGGCCGGCAAAATATCCTTACTAAAGCTGATCGAGCAAAAAGTGAAAGGGTTTCATGAAGGTTACGGCCGTAAAGCTGGCAACATAAGTTTTATGCTAAGGGAAAAACAGTTACGGTTTTCAATAGACGGGATTGACCTGGACAGATTTTATGAACCATCAGATAACGGTCTCCCGGACGAACATTATGTTTATCAGAAGCAAATACTCGATTATTTTTCGGCAGAGGATGTAACTGGAATAGAGGTTATATACAGTTCAAGATACAATGCTTTATATAAGGATAGGAATTTATTATCAACAGACGAACTTGTAGTTGCTGCTGCGACAGCCCATGCCGGACAGGATATCGCGTACCTGGAAATTACGACAAGGAGCGGGCAGGGGCCGTTCGCTAACAGGGCTAATGGTATTTTTGTTTACAGGCCGGCGCCCGTTACTATACCGGCTCAATTTTATGAGCCAAAATATCCGGTTAAAAATATGTATCCCGGTTTTACGGACCGTCGGTCAACAATTCATTGGGAACCAAATATCGTAACCAACAAAAAAGGTGAGGCAAGGACTGTTTTTTATGCTGCCGATCAGCCAACAACGTATACGATCGTTTTGCAAGGTGCAAACTTAAATGGGAAGGTTGGTTATACTATAAAAAAATTAACGATTTACAAGTAAAAATCACACTACCCCTTTCTAAGCGTCGACGACCGCACGATCAGCTTTGGTTTGATACTGATCGTTTTGGGCACAACTTCAGTGTCCTTGTTCGCCATTTCCTGGAAATAAAGGTTGGCAACAGTTTGTCCCATATACACACTAAACTGATCGATGGTGGTGATTGAGGGGCTGGTAATTTCAGTAAAAGCTTCGTTTGAATAGCCACAGATACCCAACTCAGACGGCACCTTTATCCCCATGGCCGATGCCACTTCTAATACGCCCAAAGCCGAAAAGTCAGAAGTGGAGGCAAATATTGCACCCGGCGGCCGGGCAAGGCTAAGCAGTTTACGCGTGGCCTTCGCACCAAGCTCTTTGGTCCAGGCATTTTCGATTATCAGCTCATCAAGTATGGGCATATCAAACTTTTTAAGCGCATTTAAATATCCGGTTTTTCGCTGGCTGAATATATGCAGGTTTTGTGGGCCCTCGAGCAGCGCTATGCGTTTGTACCCCTGGGCTATCATGTGCGAAACGGCTTCAAACGATGCCTGCTCGTTATCATTAATAACTTTCAGTGTCTCCAGTTCGTCGGCAACGCGGTCAAATTGGATCAGTTGTATGCCGTTGTCGATGATATTTTGCAGGTGCCGGTGGTCGGAGCTATCAGCCGCCAGCGATATCACAATACAATCAACGTGCTGGTTAATTAAGGTATTAACACACTTTATCTCTTTGCTCTCTAACTCGTTCGACTGGCAAATGATCAGGTTATAGCCTTTTTGATAGGATGCATCTTCGATACCGGCTATCACATTCGAAAAAAAGTTTTGATTAATAAAGGGAACAACTACCCCAATGGTTTTCGACTGGCCTTTACGGAGATTTGAAGCCAGGTTGTTTCGCTTATAATTCAGTTCATCGGCTGTTTTTAGCACCAGTTTTTTGGTCGCCTCGTTTACATGACTGCTATTGCTTAATGCCCGTGAAACGGAAGATGCCGCTATATTGAGCTTTTGGGCAATATCATAAATAGTAGTGCGTTTTTTGCTTTGCATTATTTTACAAAAATGACAAAATAAATGTACGCAATCGATTGCAATTCGAAAAATTAATTTAAATTCGTTCCGTAAATCTTTCCCGATTATAAACGTCTTTTAAATTAAACAACAATTCAAGCAGCAATGTTATTGTTAGGCATCGATATAGGTACATCGTCCGTAAAAGTTTCGGTTGTTGATGCTGCAACGCAGAAGACCATCACGTCGGCCCAATATCCGGATGAGGAATCGCCCATAATAGTATTGCAGCCCGGCTGGGCCGAGCAATCGCCCGAAACCTGGTGGGCACATGCGCAGGCGGCTATTGAAAAATGTAACAATACCAGCCGGTATAATCCGCAGGATGTCTCGGCGATCGGCATTGCCTACCAAATGCATGGTTTGGTTTTAGTTGATAAAAATCAGCAGGCATTGCGCAACAGCATTATCTGGTGCGATAGCCGGGCGGTTGAGATCGGTGACAAAGCCTTTGCGGCGATAGGAACAGAAAAATGTTTATCGCACCTGCTGAACTCCCCGGGTAATTTTACAGCGTCGAAACTGGCCTGGGTTAAACAAAACGAGCCGGAGATATACGGCCGCATCGATAAAATTATGCTTCCCGGCGATTTCATCGCGATGAAGCTAACCGGCGAAATAACCACTTCAGTTTCCGCTTTATCCGAAGGTATATTTTTTGACTTTTTAAACAACCGGTTGTCGGACGATATTATTAGTTATTTTGATTTTAATGAAGCGCTTTTCCCTGACATTCGGCCCGTGTTCTCATCACATGGAACGCTGCTGGCATCGATTGCCGAAAAGCTTCAGTTAAAACCCGGCATTCCGGTTGCGTATAAAGCCGGCGACCAGCCCAACAATGCCTTCTCATTAAATGTGCTAAATCCCGGCGAAGTGGCCGCTACCGCAGGTACTTCGGGTGTTATTTACGGTGTAAGCGACCAGCTGACTTATGACCAGCAATCGCGTGTCAACACATTCGCGCACGTAAATTACGCCGAACAGGAAAAACGCCTCGGGGTGTTGCTTTGCATAAACGGGGTAGGCAGCTTATACCGCTGGACAAAAAGCGTATTTGGCGATGCGGCGGATTATTTACAGATGAACCGGAAAGCAACTGAGGCGCCGCCGGGCAGCGATGGGTTGCGTATATTGCCTTTTGGAAATGGGGCTGAGCGTATGCTGAACAACGAGATCATCGGCGCGCAATTTCACAACATCGACCTGAATATTCATACCCGGGCGCATATAATCCGCGCCGTGCAGGAAGGCATCGCGTTCGCGTTTCGTTACGGACTGGACATTATGCGCGAAAACGGCATGAACCCCACTGTGATAAGAGCAGGAAAAAACAATCTGTTTTTAAGCGAATTATTTACCGAAATCTTTGTGAACATAACAGGCGTGCCCGTTGAGCTATATAAAAACGACGGCAGCGTTGGCGCCGCGCTTGGCGCCGGTATCGGAGCAAATATTTTTTCGGCACCCGAACAAGCTTTTGAACACATGCATCCGGTACAATTGGTTGAACCGCAAGGCACAGAACTTGAACCCGCTTATCAGGAATGGAAAGCCTTGCTTCAAAAACAATTACAAAAGTCTGCACCCCAACAGTCACTAATTCACTAAATCACTAATTCACCAATTATTATGATAGTTACAGGAGAAAAGGAATTTTTCAAGGGCATTGACCAGGTAAAATACGAAGGCCCGCAATCCGATAATCCACTGGCGTTTAGCTGGTACGATGAAAATAAAATAATTGCGGGAAAAACCATGCGCGACTACCTGCGCTTTGCCTGCGCTTACTGGCACTCATTCTGCGGCAATGGCGCTGACCCATTCGGCGAGCCGACACATTTGTTTCCGTGGGGCGTAAAAACAGATGCTGTTGAACGGGCAAAAGATAAAATGGATGCCGCGTTTGAATTCATTACCAAAATGGGCATTGGTTGGTACTGTTTTCACGATGTTGACGTGGTGGATTATACCAGCGACGTTAAGGAAAACGACCGCCGCTTACAGGTTATGGTTGAATATGCCAAACAAAAGCAAGCGGCGAGCGGTGTAAAACTGTTGTGGGGAACATCCAACCTGTTCAGTAACCGCAGGTATATGAACGGCGCCGCTACCAATCCCGACTTCCACGTGCTGAGCCATGCGGCGGCACAGGTTAAGGCGGCGATGGATGCGACGATTGCCCTGGGCGGGGAGAACTACGTATTTTGGGGAGGCCGCGAGGGTTATATGAGCTTGCTCAACACCAACATGAAACGCGAGCAGGAACACATGGCCCGCTTTCTGCATACCGCTAAGGATTATGCACGTAAGCAAGGTTTTAAAGGCACGTTCTTTATCGAACCAAAACCATGTGAGCCCACCAAACACCAATATGATTATGATTCGGCAACGGTACTTGGCTTTTTACAGAAATATGATCTGATAAATGATTTTAAACTCAACATCGAAGTAAACCACGCTACACTGGCGGGGCACACCTTCCAGCACGAACTGCAGGTGGCAGCTGATTCGGGTTTGCTGGGCTCGATAGATGCCAACCGCGGCGACGATCAGAACGGCTGGGATACCGACCAGTTTCCAAATAACATCAACCACGTTACCGAGGCCATGCTCATCATTCTCGAAGCCGGCGGCTTCCAGGGCGGCGGCATAAATTTTGACGCCAAGATCCGTAGAAACTCGACCGACCCGGCCGATTTGTTTTACGCGCACATCGGCGGCATGGATGTTTTTGCACGAGCCCTTATCACAGCTGATAATATCCTGCAAAAATCCGAGTACAAAAAACTGCGCAGCGACAGGTATGCCTCGTACGACACTGGCCAGGGAAAAGCTTTTGAAGAAGGGAAATTAACCCTCGAAGACCTGAGAAGTTATGCCATTGAGAGCGGCGAACCTGCAACAACCAGCGGCAGACAAGAATACCTGGAAAATTTAATAAACAGATTTATATAGATAGTTGATTAAGCTGATTTTGTGAGTGGTCGATTAAGGAAAAAAGAGGTGCACCTTGAATTTTCCGAACCTAATTAACTAAATCAACTTTTAACTAAAATATCATTATAATTATCAAACCAACATATTAAACCGCAAGAAGAACCCCAATATGAACTTGAAAACCCTATCCTACGGCGATTATGCTGTGTTTTTGATCTATTTTGTAATTGTATCGCTATATGGCTGGTGGATATATAAACGTAAAAATAAAAATGACGGCACTTCAAAAGGTTATTTTTTAGCTGAAGGGTCGTTAACATGGTGGGCGATAGGAGCCTCACTGATAGCGTCAAACATCTCGGCCGAGCAAATGGTTGGGATGAGCGGTTCGGGTTTTAAAATGGGGCTGGCGATCAGCACCTACGAATGGATGGCTGCTGCAACGCTCGTTATTGTAGCCATATTTTTCATACCTGTTTACCTGAAAAATAAAATAGCTACAATGCCGCAGTTTCTTAACCAGCGGTATAATGGTACTGTAGCTATGATCATGGCGATATTCTGGCTAATGCTTTACATCGTAGTTAACCTGATGTCGATACTGTATTTAGGCGGCGTTGCCATTGCAGGAATTTCCGGGCTAGACCTCAGATTAGTTATCGGCTTGCTGGCACTTTTCGCTATAATCATCACTTTGGGCGGTATGAAAGTTATTGGTTATACCGACGTTATACAGGTTTTCTTCCTGATATTAGGCGGGTTGGCCGCTACTTATATCGCGCTGCATTTGATAAGCGAAAAATCCGGTACAACCGGTTTGTGGAACGGGCTGAAGTTATTGAAAGCAGACGCTGGTGACCATTTCCACATGATATTCGACAAGAAGAACTCGAATTACCTCGACTTACCCGGCCTTACAGTACTTATTGGTGGCATGTGGATCACCAATTTAAATTATTGGGGCTGCAATCAATATATTACACAAAGGGCTCTTGGAGCTGATCTCAAAACAGCTCGTGCAGGTATACTCTTTGCAGCTTTCTTGAAATTACTGATGCCGGTTATTGTAGTGCTGCCGGGTATAGCCGCGTATGTGCTTTATCAAAAGGGCATGTTCCACCATGAAATGTTAAGCACAAAAGGCGTTTTAGATGTTAATAAGGCTTATCCTTCCATACTTAATTTATTGCCAAATTACCTTAAAGGGCTTTCATTTGCCGCCTTAACAGCAGCTATTGTGGCCTCTTTAGCAGGTAAGGCCAATAGTATTGCAACTATATTTACATTGGATATATACAAAAAGGCCATAAATACAAAAGCCTCAGAAAAGAACATGGTCAATGTCGGTAAAATATCGGTTGTTGTTGCGATGTTACTTGGGGTTGGCTTGTCTTTTGTTATTGGCGACATGTTAATGGGTGAGGGCAAGCAAGGCTTCCAGTATATACAGGAATACACCGGCTTTGTATCGCCCGGTATATTTGCCATGTTCATATTAGGGTTCTTTTGGAAAAAGACAACTTCAAACGCCGCATTATTTGCAACCATCGGCGGTTTAGCATTCGCTATAATATTCAAGTTTCTGCCTTACTGGACCGACCTTTCGTTTATGTCGCACCTTGGTTTTTCAAAGCTAAATGCATATGGCGTATATGAAATTCCTTTTTTAGACAGGATGGGGTTTGTTTTTGCGATATGTCTGGTCGGGATGTATATTATATCAATGGTTGAAAACGCAAAAGGTTTACGCACACATGGATTAGAAATTGATCCTTCAATGTTTAAAACCAACCGTAGCTTCACGATTGGCGCAATAGCTGTATGCCTTATTTTAACTGTGCTTTATACCGTATTTTGGTAGTATTAAAATATGCCCTGGAAACGAACTTCTTATTGAATCGAGGCAATTACCTTTTTTCAAATTTCAATTTTTTTTGCATGCGTAGACATGCTGCATTCTAAGGCTTAACAACATTTTTTAAAAATATTTTTATGAGTAGCTATATTTGATTGCATAGCTGGAAAAATAAAACAATACAACTACCTAGACACATTTTTAGCATGTCGTAATATTGACGGGTTATACCAGAAGGTGAATTTACGGGCTTGGTTATAAATATTATTAGCTGCATCGTAGGCATATAAATTAAATGTGCTTTTATTTGATTATAGTCATAAACTTAGTAATCAACATTAAACAAAGCCTTGGCGCTAAGCCCTGGTACGCCGGGAAGTTCTCTCCCCGGGCTGCCTTTGATAGCCTGGAGTGATACCTGCTATGCATTCGATAAATTTATGCTATTAAGATCAACGAATAAAAGGAAAGGGCAATACAAAAAACGAGTTGCTCTTTCGATCAACCCGTTTTGAGATAAATAAGAGTTTGGTTTGTTTCTGTAATTATTTAAGGCATTGGCTTGGTTGGCCGGGTTGCAGTGATGGGGGTTATTCCTTTGAACATTTTGGCGCCATCGCCGGTTAATCTTAAATAATAATCTGCAGAGCAGGCTGTGCCATCCTCGTCAAGCGATTTGAAACCTGAGCCTGCGGGTACAAATGCCTGGCTTTCGGCTGTTTTAGCTATCTGGTTGCTTTCGTTATACTCGTCAAACATCGAAATGTAAAGACCTTGGGCGCCTGCTCTTGTCATGTTATAAAATTGCCTCCACATTAAATCGCCATGTGCCCTTTGGCGGGCGCTCAGGTCGCCTGGTAATACGCATGGCTGATAATCAATGCCATTGCCGCGGCAATATGCTTCATCGGCTTTGTTTACGTTTGCAAAAAAGCCATCCGAATCATTTGCATTGCTAATTCTTCCAACCATCCAGGGTGATAGCATATTAAAAGATTTATAGACGCTTAAAAAATCGGGGCGGGAGTCACTATTCTGGTCGCGCCAGTGCGTTGGCACGCCGCCAATAACATAACAGCCCTTGCTTTGAAACCATTTGATCACATTAATACAGGCACCTGCAGTAAAATTGTGGTTATCGTCGCTAAACCCAAAGCCCCATATACATACCACCGGTTTACCATTTTGTTTAGCATACTGCGGAGAAGCAGTAAGCGCCGACATTTTGTTTGTCCAGTCAGCTTCCATTTCGGTAGCCATGTTTGTCCAGCCGCTTACATCGTACATAATATAGAACTTTACCCCGTTTGCCTCTGCGGCAATTTTAACCTTAGCAGCCATGGCATCGCGTATAGGGCCTTCAATACCATTGGGGTTGAACCTTTGCAGGGCAGCGCCGTCCATTCCGTACTGCTTCATCCATTTAAATTGTATATCAACCGTTTGGTCGCTAAACGAAGAAAAAACGTTTGCCGGCTGGCCATTATTTAAATTGGCATATTTTGTTGGGAAGGTGCTGGTATAATCGCGCACATCGGGCCACGATGAAATTCCCTGGTTGGTAGGCGACGGCTGCTGCTCCCAGGTTTGGGTCCAATGCCAATACACGTTAATCGGCGATCCGTCGCCTATTGCTGCAAACCAGCCCTGGTAACCAACTATCACCTTGCCCACCACATCACCTACGGGCGAAGGGGTATGAACAACTACTGGGTCCGTATTGGGAGGTGGCGTAATGCTTTTTTTCTTTGAACAGCTGCTTATTACCCCGGGTAACAGCGCAATTAGTAACAACGCATTCATGTTTTTTATTCTCATGTTTTTTTAGTATTTCAATGCTATAGTTAATAAATTTATTTATGTTGATCTTTTATTTTTTCTCTCCGATTATATCAGTCTGAATAATTTTCCTAATAGTACCATCGGCGTTGTAGTAGAGCTTATTTGCACAGATGGACCTGAGCCAATCATTATGCGAAAGGGAGCTGTTATGATAAAAGGCATACCATTGACCTTTGAATTCAGCAATTGAACCATGGTCGGTAAAGCTGTCGGTTGGGTCAATGTACACACCCTGGTATGTCCATGGGCCAAGCGGGCTTTTGCTGGTCGCATATTTCATGCGGTTATGTTTACCTGCTTCGTTAAAATTGTCGGCGTATGACAGGTAGTAAATGCCGTTCCTTTTATGTACCCAGGTAGCTTCGTGGAAATCGTTGAGGCCCTGCATGGTTTGCATCCCGCCGTCAATTTCCATCATGTTATCTTTTAGCTTGCCACCTTTGCAGATGTTGCCGCCGCCGTAATAAAAGTAGGCCTGTCCGTCATCGTCAACAAATACACAGGGATCTATTAATGATTCCAGTCCCGCGATGTATCCTTGCGATTTAAAACCACTTGCGGGGCTTTTGCTGGTTGCCACGCCTATTTTCCAGGTATTGCCCCAATCACTTCCGCTTGGATGCGGGAAATAGAAATAATAGGTGCCGTTTTTATAGGCACAATCCGGCGCCCACATAAATCCCCCTTCAGGCCTTCCCCAGGCAACATCGCTGGCACGCAGTATTTCGCCCTCATCTTTCCAGGTCACCATATCGGCGGTTGAGTAAACATGGTATTGGTCCATCAGGTCGCAGCCGCGGGGCGGATCTATATCGTGTGATGGGTACACATACAAACGGCCATCGGCCCATACGTGGGCTGATGGATCTGCTGTATAGATTTGTGTAACAAAGGGATTTTTAAGGCCGTCGCCATTCGCAGTTTCAATAACGGGTTCAGGTGTACCTTTGCTGGCATTGCCTTTCTTTGAACACGCACTTGTTGCTATAACCAACGCGGTAAAAAGGATGATATGAATTGTCTTTTTGTTCATCAAACAGTTTTATTATTGTATAATGCCAGTTTACTTGCTTTTTATCGCGCCGCTTGGAACAACCTTTTTAATCGTGCCATCGGCATTATAATAAAGCTCATCAAAACAGATTGATCTTAGCCAATCCTGATTTGAAAGAGAACTATTATGATAAAATGCATACCACTGGCCTTTAAATTTTACTATTGAACCATGGTTGGTATAGCTGTCGGTAGGATCCATGTAGATTCCTTTATAAATCCACGGGCCTAAAGGGCTTGTGCTGGTGGCATAGCGCATGTGATTATGTTTGCCTTTAACATCGTGATTATCTGAGTATGAGAGATAATAAATACCATTTCTTTTATGCACCCAGGTTGCTTCATGAAAATCTTCCAGCCCTTCCATTTTTTGCATTTCGCCTTCAATCTCTATCGTGTTGTTGAGTATAAAATGTAGAAATCAAATGACGGAGAAACATGCTCTCCGTCATTCGATAGTTTTTAAATTGATAGGGTTAGGGAAGAAAATTATTTTACATGAACTTCGATATCATCAAGACCATAGGTTTGAGTTGCCGTTGCCTTTGGGACGTTCCAGAATATCCTCATATAATTCAACTTTGTTAAATCGATTTGATCTGCATCGTTGTACCCGTATGCATCGGTCATTTTCAGCTTTAAGTGGTTCCAGCCATTTTTTAATGTTGGCATAATGCCATCCAGCCCCCAACCAAGGTGGTAATCATCCGGATTGTTGGCACTGCTAATTTGTATCTGGCCACCACTTACATACTGGGTAACATCCTGAATATAAAACCAGAATTCTAAATAGCCGACATCTTTGTGTGCTTTTGTATCAATAAAAGCAGGGGAAGGGAGTGAATATTGAAACTGCATAAAGTTTCCCCCCACTGCAACGGTTCCCTGAATAAAGCCCGTCCCTTCCTTTTGGCCTTTTGTTAGTAATTGCCCGCCATTTACTACGTTCCAGTTATCTAATTTATCGCAATTATTAATCATAACAGGAGCCGCCACATCAACCCTTACATCATCAAGACCATACGTTTGAGTTGCCGTTGCCTTTGTGACGTTCCAGAATATCCTCATATAATTCAACTTGGTTAAATCAATTTGATTTGCATCGTTATACCCATATGCATCGACGAATCTCAACTCTAAGTGATTCCAGCCATTTTTTAATGTTGGCATAATGCCATCCAGCCCCCAACCAAGGTGGTAATTATCCGGATTGTTGGCACTGCTAATTTGTATCTGGCCACCACTTACATACTGGGTAACATCCTGAATATAAAACCAGAATTTTAATTCGCCGGTTTCTTTGGTTTGTTTTGTATTAACAGGGGTAGTTAGTGCCAGCTGAAACTGCATAAAATTCCCCCCCACTGCAACGGTTCCCTGAATAAAACCTTTCCCTTCCTTTGGGGCGACTGTTATTTCTGACCCTCCATTTACTATGCCCCAGCCATCTAATTGATCACAATTGCTAAGCACAGCCGAGGTATCAATTACCACTCGTGTTGTATCCGGAGGCGGTGGTTTCAGCGTGGAGGTGTCTCTGGATTTATATTGCACTTTTTGACAGCTAATAACTGCAAGTGCTATTACGAAGATGGAACATACCATCATTATTTTAATGAATTTCATTTCCTTTTGTTTTAGGTTAATTATTTAGGAATATCCACTTGTACTATTTCCGAAAAATTGGAACTATTGAAGCTATCGTTTAAACGTACCCCAACACGTACAAAAAATGTACGGCCCGGAATAAGGTTAGGCACCGTTAATGTCCTCGATTTCTCGGCCGTGCTCATATCTATAAAGTTTTTATTGATAGTTACGCTATTTACGTCCGAAAAATCCCTTATAGAAGCGCCCGTACCTACCAGCCTGGTAGTATTAACATAAGGCTGCGTGTCTTTAATCGTGGGCAAGCCCGCCACTATCGGCGCATCAATATCATACGTCAGGGTTAGCGTTGTGCCGCTTAAGGTCGCCTTAAAATTTTTGATAACCAGGTAAGGCGTAACGGTAAAATCATGCCTTGTACCCTTGCCAAGATTGACGGTTATAGTGTCATAAATAGGCCAAAAGGCACCTCCGGTAGGTAAAACCCTATAGCCTCCGCTAAATAGCCTGGTATCCTCAAACGTCCCATCGAATTTACTTGGGATAGTTTGCGGAGCGGTCCAGCCAATTTGTTGCATCCAAATTTGTGTACTACCCCCTGATGTAAGTAAATTACCACCAGTGGAGGATATTATGTTACCCTGGAATGAAGCGTTTGGGCCGGGATAATTATCTATTTTTGTGCACGCAGAACTTGCGAGTAACGTTGCGCCAACCAAGATTCTACTAATTAGTTTTTTCATATCTTAAATATTTAAATTTTTAATAACCAGGATTATTAGGCAGTAAGTTAGGGTTCTTTCCAATTTCTCCACCCGGAATCGGTTCGTAATAAAACTGTTTCTGGAAAGTATATTCCCGGTTAAACAATTCGGGTTCGGCCAGGAAAATGTATTTGTTTTCGTTAAATACATAGTATGGCATCAGGCCTTTAAAATGCGCACGGTCCAACACCACATCAGCAGTACGCCATCTTTTCAGGTCCCAGTAATACTGGTTTTCAAAGGCAAGCTCCATGCGTCTTTCATTACGCACTTTAGTCAGGTCGATAGAACCATAAAGTGCAGCGCCGGCCCTGTCCCTTATCAGGTTAATGTCGGTTAACGCATCAGCAGTATTGCCTAATTCAACAGCAGCTTCGGCCCGGTTCAACAATACTTCCGCATAACGAAGGTCTATCCAGGGCTGTACGCTCGTGTTCAGGTTAACTGTTGCCTGTTGCCTGGTGTAATCAACATATTTACGCACATAAAAACCTGTCCGCGTTAATTCATCACCGCCTGTCCATGGGCCTGTAAAACCAATAACCTGTAAACCCTGGTACAAGGTCTTTGTATCGCCTGCAAGTATGTACGAACGTGCGTTAGGCTGTTTTGCGACCTCGGCGGCAGCTGTTCCGCTAAAAGATGGATAAATACCTCTTTGCATATCAAAGGTAAGCCCTCTTAAAGTTGCGCCGGGGAAATAAATAGTAGCCAGCAATCTTGGTTCAAGCCCCTGCATTAGTTGTGCCCGGTTATCAAAACGCGTAGGCGTACCATCGGGGTTGGTTATCGGCAAGGTACCCCAAAGGCTTACCAAATCCAGTGTGGGATATGAGCGCGTAAGTGCATTAGCTGTAAAGTAACGCGGCGACATGGTATCATCCCAGCTATGGGCTGTATTGTTAGCCATAGAATACTGTTTTATAAATATATTCTCGGGGCTGGGCTTCAGGAACAGATCAACATAATTCTGTACCTTATCCGCGTTTGCAGTATAAAGCTTGTACACACCATCGAGTAATTTTGCGGCATCATAAGCTGACTGGAAGTAGGCGGTAGCTGCTGAGGCGGGGATGCCTGCTAAACCTGATGCACGTGCCTGTCCGTCAACAAAATTTACTGAACCATATTTGGCAACACACGCAGCATATAACATTGCCCGTGATTTTAACGCCGCTGCAACATATTTGTTAGCCCTTCCGGCATCGCTGGTTGCGGGCATCATTTGGTAACCCAGATCAAGCTCGGCGCCGATAAAATCCCAAACGGCTTGTTCCTTATCGCGATGTACCCGCAATGTTGCCAATGGTGCACCCGGATTTTGAGCAACTGTTATAATTGGTACGCCGCCATAACGTTTAGCCAAACCAAAATAATAGTAAGCCCTTAAAAAATGGGCCTCGCCCAAAAGCGCATTTACACCTGCCTGGGTTAGTCCGGCAGCATGCTTAGGCAGCTCAGCTATCATTATGTTAACATTCCTGATATCGCCGTATGGCCAGAAGCCAAAGCCCGTGCCAATATTAAAGCCACTGTAAGGGCCAACCTCTTCTCCTATAACTCCGGCTTCGTTATAAAACTCCGTCCAATCATTACCCCCGTGTAAAAAGCCTGCAGGACCACCATCATTTCCGCTGGGCCCATATTTAAAATCCTCAATGGGTAAATCCTGGTATATAGTTGCTAAAAACGATGTAATGCCCGCCTGACTGTTAAATATAACATCAGACGTGAAGATATTTGTTGGCGGAATATTTAACTTTTGGCAGGAGGTTGCCAAAGCTCCTGTAGCGACGGATATCGCAATAATTAATTTTTTTATACTTTTCATATGTCAATAATTATTCGTTAATAATTTGCCTTTTAAAGGCACTCATGAGATGCTCCGCGGTTTAAAAGGAAACGTTAGCTCCCAGATTAAAAGTTCTGTTCATTGGGTATGTGTATCCTCCTAAGGCTACACCGAAATTACCACCGTCCCTTGGACTAGGACCCTGGTGTTCAGGGTCGTAGTTCTTCAGCCCGGTGAATGTTAGCAGATTGTAGCTGCTTACATATACCCTGAATTTTTTAACGCCTATACGTTTCAAAACTAAAGGGGATATGGAATAACCAAATTCAAGTGTTTTTACACGCAGGTAACTGGCATCTTGTATTGCTTTTGAACCTTGTGCATCTGGCGAGCCCATTGCAGGGTAAAATCCCGACACCCACTGTGTGTTAGGGTCAAAAACGTTCGCGGTAGGATCTGCCGTATGCCAACTGTCGAGGAAGCGTGTTAACGCGCTTCTGCCATACATCAGCGGCGACGCAAATTGCTCGCCGTATTGCACATAAACCCCGGCAGCACCTTGTAAAAGCAGATTCATGTCAAATCCTTTATAACTTAAGGCAAGGGTGAGACCATAGTTATATAATGGAATATCAGAAGTTGCAATAGGCTGGCTATCCTTACCATCTATTACCCCATCATTATTCAAGTCCTTATAATAATAATCACCGGGGATCACATTATTATTGCCTCCGCCCGTGTTCACACCATAATTATATATTTGTTTGTAACTGGTAAATTGCCCGGCATATTGAGGGCCCCACCACTGGTTCTGATATCTGTAGGCTTGGTTTGACTGCCAGGCTTGAAACTGGTTGCCAAAATTACCTTGCAGAACTGTCATGTTTTCCAGGCGGGTTGTGCCTATGTTACCGGTAACGTTTACGCCCAGTGCGCCAAATGTGTTCCTGTAAGATAAGCTAAAATCTAAACCCTGCACCCTGTCGCTATTGTAATTGATCTGCGGCACAGCTGCACCCACCGTGCCGGGTAGGGCTGTGGCAGGTAGGGCTGGCAAACCTTTTCTGTCGTTCCTGAAAACTTCAATAGTTCCGTCAACTTTCCCATTAAACAGACCGAAATCAAGTGCTAAATTCTTTATGGTACTTACCGGCCATGTTAAACCCGGGTTTCCAAGTTTTGGCGATGAGCCGTTCACTGGACCGGGGCCAAAAATATAAGAGTTTACGGGGTAGGTGTAACCTGTTACATAATTGTATGCCGCACCATTCTCATCACCAACCTGACCATAAGAACCCCTGAACTTGAGGTTGGAAAGAATGTTTTCAGAGATCAGTTTGCGAAAAAAACTTTCTTTGGTTACAACCCAGCCTATTGATGCGCCTGGGAAGAAGCCCCATTGATCGGGACCCGGCTGATACAAACTAGTACCATCACGGCGAAAGCTGAATTCAGCAAGATACTTTCCTTTAAAATCGTAGTTAAACCGTCCTATATAACTCCTGTGCGAATTATCCTGTAAAGCACCGGCATCCTGGCCTCCATACATATTTGTATTTGCCAGGCCGCCAAATAAATAGTCTATAGGTATATTAGTGTCCCGGTAAGCATTAAAATTATCAGCGGTGTTATGGCTTTGCTCATAGGTAACCATGGCGGTTACGTTATGATCCTGGAAAAAAGTATGCGCATAATTTAATGATACCTGGCTTAACGTATTAAAATGCGTATAATATTGACGGGTTATACCAGAAGGTGAATTTACCGGGCTTGGTATATAAACATTATTAGCTGCATCGTAAGTATATAAATTAAATGTGCTTTTTATTTGATTGTAGTCATAAACCCCGTAATCAATATTAAACAAAGCCTTTGCGCTAAGCCCTGGTACGCCGGGTATATCATACTGTAAGTTTAACTGGCTGGTAAAGCTTTTATTCTTAGCCACCTTTGAACCTACCTTGCTGTCGTTAGTTATGATGGCAGGATTCATGTTGTCAGGCATTACGGCAGGGTATAAAGGATTGTTATTAGCATAGATCTGGTTTATAGGGATCTGATTCCAGGTGTACTTATAAACGGTCCACTCGTCGGTGTAAGGTTGGTTTTTCTGATCCATCCAGCCCGATGTTAATATCTGCGCTTTTAACCCTTTGGCTACGTTAACGGTAACGTTTGAGCGGAAATTATACTTGTTGTAGTTTAAATCCCCGGTTTTAAAAACGCCATCCTGACGCTGGTAGCCAAAATTGAAAAAATAGTTTATCTTATCATTTCCGCCATCAATATTTAAATTATGGTCGATTTGGTTGGCTGTTTTCCTGAAGACCATATCCGACCAATTGGCTGACTTGTTAGTGCCCTTAAGCCAGGGCAACATATCGGCATAAGAAAATACCGGAGTTACGTTGCTAACAAAATTATTTTGGAAATCCCGTTTAGCTTTCTCATTTGTCAGCATCATATAATCTACAGCGCCTACGCCCTGGGGCATTCCCAAAAATGTTTGCACCGCATCGTTAACTGAATAATTGATATTAACTTGTCCGTTTTTTGATCCTTTTTTGGTCGTTATCAAAATGGCGCCGCCAGCAGCCCTTACACCGTATATAGACGCAGCAGCATCTTTCAGCACAGAGATACTTTCAATTTCATTTGGATCCATCCTGCCTAATGTTGATTGATCACCGCCAATTACACCATCAATTACAATTACAGGAGCTGACGTATAACCTCTGATATTCAAATCATTAGCATAAGATCCCGGTTCGGCTGTTTTCTGAAGGATACGTACACCCGGTATTTTACCGGTCAGCATGTTTACAACGCTTTCGTTCTTCGTTGTAACGATCTCTTTATTTTGAAGCGTAGCTATAGAGCCGGTTACAGTTGCCCTCTTTTGTACGCCGTAACCTACAACTACGACCTCATCAAGGCCTTTATTTGTAGCTTTTAAGGCGATTGTACCGCCCTTTATGTTTTTAACGGCAATTTCCCGGGTTTCATAACCTATGTACGATACCTGTAAAATAGCATCGGGCCCGGATACTGTAAGCCGGAACTTTCCGCCAGCATCAGTAACAACACCGGTGGTTGTGCCTTTAATCTGTACACTTACCCCCGGAAGTGCTGCCCCGTCCGTTAAGTCTATCACTTTTCCGCTGATCGGTGCTTGCTGGGCTAACAAACTAAGCGGGAAAAGCAAGAAAAGCATAAGTAAGTATTTTAATTTTTTCATATTGTCTTTCTTTTGATTTTTAAGTTTAAGTGGTTTGGTTTACATGTTTTTGTAACAAAATATATTGCGTTACAGCAGAGTACTTACGGCGGGTTAGGATCGTAATTGAACATGATCTTATTTGGTTGGCTAATAAATCATCTGAATGCTTAATGAGGGGCAACAGATGTTATAATTGGTTTATAATAATGACACAAAAGAATAGGCTACTATTAAAAAAAAATAAAAAATCAATTAAAATTTAACTCTAATTGGTCAAAAAGTGAATTTTTTAATTTTTTTTGCAATCGATTGCTATTTTTATCAAATAGAGGAATTAAAGCAGTTGCGTGAAATACATCGGGCGGGATGCGGAGGGCGCGGTAAGAGGCCAAATTGATTGTTAAAATCATCAATTAACTTTGAAAACTTGATTTTAACTTAATATATTTACCTATAAGCTTAGCGATTTTTGATTTATTTTGAAGGTGACCTATTCGGTGACCTAATTAGATTATAAAATATAAATTGTTGCGTTAGAGCATGCAATTATACATTGTTCGTTCCCTCCATAGCTCGCCGAAGCGTGCTATGGAGGACGAAGTCCGCTGGAGCCGCGAATGAGAGCTTCGCCCGCCGTGGACGGTTTTGGCGATATGAAAATTTAAGGCCCGGTAAAATAATCGGGCCTTTGTTGTATTACGTGTTTTGTTATATTAGTACCGAATGTGGTACTATATCTATATCCATGAACTTAGCAACAGCAAACATTATGTTGGCTGCACGGTAAATTTCAAAGAAAGATATCTCGACATAAGAAGGAATATCCTTTAACGGTCATGTCACATATCTGAACTATTCTGCCAGATTCCATCTTGACGACACCCCCATCATAGGTGAATTTGAGCTGGGTATGGATAATCAGTGATTCAATCAGGGTCTTTGCTTCCCCGCTACTTTAAACGTCGCTTACTATATATGTGAAAACCTCCCGTAAGTGTTAAATCGTGGGCTCACGGAAAACGCCTTTCCCTGTTGTAAAATAGGAAAATAAACTAGTTTTGATCCAGTGCGTCCAACCTGGTTCACAGTCCTTGTAGCACTCAACTTCCGGTGTAAGGCCTTCATGCGTAAAATTCACCGTGGTTACACCATCATTTTCAGTAACATCAAAAATTAATTTGTTGTTGGCCCATTCCTTTTTATCCGAATACCAGGGCATGTAACAATCAGTAATTAACCAAACCACCTTTTTACCGGGAATTAATTCTGTTACCGTAAAGTTGAAGAAGGAATCTCCTCCCATCTTTACTGTAAACTTGTCATTTTGTTTTTCGGAGCTTCCGCTAAAGGTTATTCCCCACCACCCGGGTACATTGCTGATCTTTTTGATTGCCTCGCCCGCGGTAATTTTTGCAGAGATACTGCTGTTAAAATTGTTCTTTGCCATTTTATTTAATTTTTAAACAAAGGTGGGTGGAAGACCGCTATAAGTATTGTACAAATCGGAACTCAGCTGGTGAAATTCTTAGTGCTAAGTTCGTTCATGCTGTTTTGAAGATCGGTTGGGGTAGATCCGGTGAACCTTTTAAATGCCCTGATGAAATGAGATTGGTCGTGGTAGTTATGATAAATTTGTTCCTTTAACCTGGTTAATTCGGCGCCGGTTGAATACGCATGGTAAAATTGCTTGAACCGGACGATCTCGGAAAGGTTTTTGGGGCCCGTACCCAGGTGTTCCATGAATTTTGTATGAAGCCAGCGCGAGCTGTAGCCGGTCTCCTTTTCAAGCTTTGCCACGCTGATCAGGCCTTTGGAGCCGGATATTCTATTGATACAATAATCGTAGATCGGGTCAGGCGCGGTTTTCTCCAGACGTTTGATCAGAAAACTCTGCAGAAGCTGCAATTTTTGCGTTACTGCATTTGCTCCTGCGAGATGGGATTGAAGTTCTTCTGCCTGGTTGCCGATCAGGTCCCCTAGTTCCACGATTTGATTTTTAACCTCAGCGTACGATAAATGAAAAAACCGGTATGCTCCGAGCGGGTTGAATTCGATGATTATGGCGCCAGTCTCCGCATCTTCCTGTGCATCAAGCATAACTGGGGAATCGATCATGCCTGTTAAACTTAGTTTATTTTCACCTTGAATAAAGGCCTTGTCGCCAATGCGGGCCACGATCCCGTTACGGTAGGTAAGCGTCAATTTAAAATTTGCATTTGGCACTATCAGTTTTTTTTCCACAGCGGGAAGGCGCCCGCTGCTTTCGAACACACACATTTTCGCAACGTATGGGCTTAGTAAAGGATGAGGGGTGACTGGAACGAATCGGAAATTTATCATTTGTCTCTCCGCGTGAAATTATTACTGATAGTTAAAGATAGCGATTTTGTTGTGACAAGGTGTTGCCTCTAAGTATCGTCAGCGGCAAAATCAAATTACCCAGTCGCATAGATATGCAACTTGTTAGTTCATAAACCATTAGGCCCGGGAGCTATCGCAAATATAATACTCGAAGTCCGTCAAATGGCGCGATGGAAAAAAGGTGTTCGAATAAACGCGGCGTGCGATAGTATCCTGAAGTTTCGTTAATTTATTCTCCCATCAAATTTACTGATCATCCAACCCCTTTCCATTGAGAATTTGCTGCATATATTTTTCAACCCTCGCTTCCCGGGTTTTGGATTGTTTGGGTTGAGAAAAATAAAAAAGGTATCCTCTTTGCCGTCCCGGCGTCAATGCTTCAAAAGCGGTTCTCAGGGCAGGGATATGATCTAATTTACTTTGAAATTCTTCAG
>JAQBOM010000009.1 GCA_028288025.1 Mucilaginibacter sp.
CGGTAAAGGCTTCCCATTGGTCGGGCGAGTAGCCCAACTCAAATTTGGCGATGGTATCGTTCGTAAAACCGCGCTCTTTAAAATAGCTGAGGCCGATGCTTTTGCCCTCTTCGGTTTCCAGTAAAGCCTCATGAAAAAACTTAGCCGCGTAGCCGGTAACGATCATTAAGCTTTCGCGATGATTTTCCTCTTCGCGGTTTTCAACGGCTTCTACCGTTTCCTCGACCTCGATACTGTATTTTTTTGCCAGCCATTTTAATGCCTCGGGATAGGTAAACTTCTCCAGTTCCATTAAAAAAGTGACTACCGAGCCGCCTTTGCCTGATGAAAAATCCTTGAAAATACCCTTTGCCGGCGAAACCGTAAACGATGGCGTACGCTCGTTGGCAAATGGAGAAAGACCTACATAGTTGGCCCCCCGCTTTTTCAACTGCACAAACTCGCCGATCACCTCTACGATGTCGGTGGCTTCCATAATACGGTCGATGGTGGGTTTAGTGATCATGCGTAACTGCAAATGTAGGCCAATTCGGCGAACCTCATTTACAAAAGTTAATATACTAATTTATTTAATGATGGTGCTACAAAAAAGTTACCGCTATCCCGCCTAATACAACTGCGCTCCCGATAACTTCATTTAGTTCCAGTTTCTCGTTCAAGAATATGATCGCCAAAAAAGCGGCCAATACCGTTTGGCTCAATAAGGCTATGGAAACCTTCGTTGACTCCAAAAAACGCAGGGAATGGTTAATCGTGATCCAGCCGGTTAACTGGCAAACCAGCCCCAGGCCCAAGAAACAGAGCCAGGCCGTTAGTGAAAACGAGGTAAGGTTGGACTGCTGGAAACCGCAAATGATAAGCAAAAACACGCTTGCTGCCAGCATATTATAAAACATGAAGGTCAATATTTTTATTTTTTGTACAATGCCCTTTGTGATGATAATGTAAATGGCATACAGAAAGCTGGCCAGCAGGGCTAGTAAAACACCATCGTTAATTTTCAAACCGGCAACGTTTTTATAGCCCACCAAAATAACCATGCCCGCTATTGCGATAGCTGTACCTATCCAGAATAACTTGCCTGCCCTTTTTTTGAAAAGTAAAAAGCTTAACAACCCGACCCATACCGGCGCCAGGTTGGCAAGGAGGGTAGAGACAGTCGCGGATATTTTTAAAAGTGACAGGTTCCAAACCGCTATATCCGATGCAAAAACAAGGCCCCCGATCACAGCGACGATCAAGTCGCGCCGGCTGATCTTTAAATTGCCTTTGGCGATACAATAGGGTGCCAGGAAAAGCCAGCCAATGGCGATGCGATAAAAGGCAGACGGCAGCGCCGGCACACCGGCAAGTTTTACAAAGATCGGCGAAAACGAGATGCACAGGATGCCAATAACAAGGCTTGCTTTAGGGTTCATTAAAAAAAATGTCAGGTGGCAAACTTAAATAAATAGCCGGCAATTAATATTCAATTTTTCGTTGCTATACTTAATTTTGTTCTGCATGTAGCACATGGGGTAATTCATTCGTAATATCAATAAAACTGAGCGGGATGAAAAAACTAATATTTGTTTTAACGGCTTTTGCATTAGCTAACATGGCGTGCAACAATAAATGCTGCTTTCTTCCCAAAGTACCGGCTTATATCAGGGCACAAAAAGATAGTGTTCAATGGGAGGCAAATCCATCAACCAGTACAATCCGCAACGATACCATCACGATTATCGGAAAAACCGAAAACCCCGGAGCGTTGCAGGAGACATTGGAAATCAAGATAAAAAACAAGGGATCGGGAGTTTATAATTTGCTTAGCAACGAAACCTCTTATTATACAACAGCCGGCCTGAGCACGCCGGTTTTCAGGCGCAGATTAGATAGTTTGTTCGCCAACTCGGTAAATGTCTTTTTTTACGACGCGGCCAGTGGAACAATATCGGGCAGTTTTAATTTGAAGTTCATGTACCCGGCTATGCCGTCAGGTACTACAAAGGATATCGCTTTTTTAAACGGCAGCTTCAATCTCGTTTTGCGTAAATAATTGTATTTTGCTGCTCAGCAATAACTATCAGCCAGCCACATGAAAAATTTCTTATTTATCGTATTTACAGCTTTTACTTTATTAAATACAGCTTGTAGCCCTGGTAAGGTACCGGTTCCGCCTGTTATAAACATGTTTATAAATGCGAAAAGGAACGATACGTTATGGAATGCCTTTCCCGGAAACAATACCTTTCGTAATGATACCATCACTATAAAGGCCATCGGGATCAACCAGGCGCCCTTCCAGGATACGCTTAATGTGCGGGTAAGATATACCGGTACAGGCGATTACAAATTAGTAAAAAGCCAGGTTTCCTACCATAGCCGGGCCGGTGGCACCGCGCCGGTAGACAAATATACGCTTGACACTTTGTACGCCAATACCTTAACCATCACTGCATACGATCAAACCGCCGTTACCATGAAAGGCACGTTCAATATAAAATTTGTTGATTTTAAAGCGCCATCTTACAAGCCTGCCGACATTAGCTTTTTAGGCGGCCAATTCTACATCGCTTTGCATAAATAGTTGTATTTTTGCCGCTTAAAAAAACACCTCTATGAGCCAGCGGATCAAGATCAAAGCATTACTGGAAAGCGAACAAACCGATATCAACGTAACTGTAAAAGGATGGGTGCGTACCTTTCGGAATAACCAGTTTATTGCTTTGAATGACGGCTCAACCAACAATAACTTACAGGTAGTTGTCGACTTTGAAAACACCGATCCGGCGCTTTTAAAGCGGCTAACCACCGGCGCGGCTATCAGCGTGTCGGGTTTGCTCGTTGCCTCCCTGGGCAAAGGCCAGAAGGTAGAAGTTAAGGCAAAGGAAATTGAAATATTAGGCGACAGCGATCCCGAAAAATACCCGTTGCAGCCCAAAAAACATAGCCTGGAATTTTTGCGTGAGATTGCACACCTGCGTTTCCGCACCAGCACCTTCGGGTCGGTGTTCCGTGTACGGAATAGCCTGGCATTTGCGGTGCACCAGTTTTTCCAGGAACGCGGATTTATTTACCTGCATACGCCGATCATCACTGCTTCGGATGCTGAAGGTGCAGGCGAGACATTTCACGTCACCAATTTTGACCTGCTTAACCCGCCAAAAACGGAGAGCGGCGAGATTGATTTTAAGGAAGATTTTTTTGGCCGGCCAACCAATCTAACCGTTTCCGGCCAACTGGAAGGCGAGCTTGGCGCGATGGCATTGAGCGATATTTATACGTTTGGCCCCACCTTCAGGGCCGAAAATTCAAATACGACCAGGCACCTGGCCGAGTTTTGGATGATAGAGCCCGAAATGGCTTTTTACGACCTGAATGATAACATGGATCTGGCAGAAGAGCTGCTGAAATACGTTATCAAATACGCGCTCGATAAAAACGCCGAAGACATATCGTTTTTAACCCAGCGCCTGGAGGACGAAGAAAAACAAAAGCCGCAGCAGGAGCGCTCCGAAATGTCGCTGCTCGAAAAGCTGCAGTTTTGTTTGGATAATGATTTTGAACGTTTAACTTATACCGAGGCGATAGATATTTTAAAAGAATCGACCCCGAATAAGAAAAAGAAATTTCAATACCCGATCGAAGGCTGGGGCACCGACCTGCAATCGGAGCATGAGCGTTACCTGGTTGAAAAGCATTTCAAGAAACCGGTTATCCTAACGGACTATCCCAAACAGATAAAAGCCTTTTACATGCGCCAGAACGAGGTGGATGCCAATGGGCATGAAACGGTAAGGGCAATGGATATTTTATTCCCTGGCATCGGCGAAATTGTGGGTGGCTCGCAGCGTGAAGAGCGCCTGGATAAACTGGAACAACGCATGGACGAAATGGGCATCCCTAAAGATGAGCTGTGGTGGTATTTAGATACCCGCCGGTTCGGCGCTTGTCCGCATGCCGGTTTTGGATTGGGCTTTGAGCGGCTCGTGCAGTTTGTTACCGGCATGGGTAACATAAGGGATGTGATACCTTTCCCAAGGTTCCCGAAGAACGCGGAGTTTTGACAATCGGTGCAATCCAACAATCATCATAATCGACGGTCCATGGACAGAATAGAATTAACCACCTCTATTAATGCACCCATCGAACGCTGTTTTGATCTTGCACGAAGCATTGACCTGCATCTTGAGTCAACCAAACAAACCAGCGAGAAGGCAATCGCCGGGCGTATCAGCGGGTTGATAGAACTGGGCGAAACCGTTACCTGGCGGGCAAAGCATTTCGGTATCTGGCAAAATCTTACTTCAAAAATTGCTGTGTTTGATTATCCCAATTCGTTTACTGATGAAATGGTTGATGGCGCGTTCAAAAGCATCAGGCATGAGCATCTTTTTTATCCCGCAAATGGCGGAACGCTGATGAAGGATGTTTTTATGTTTGAATCGCCGCTGGGTATATTCGGCCGGCTGGCTAACTTTCTTTTTCTACGCCGCTATATGGCCAATCTTTTGAAAACGCGAAACCAGGTGATTAAAGCGGCGGCTGAGCGGGCCGCGCATTAGCCTGAATGTAATATTTTGATTGATAATCTGCGAAATCGCACAAATCATTCAAATCTCTGATTATATTTAGTGGTCAAAATGATCATATGAAAAAACTCTTACTTACCCTTGTTTTTATTGGTATTGTTTTAAGCCGGCTAACAGCGCAGGAACATTTATTGTGGATGCAGCAGTCCGCCATTTCGCCCGATGGCAGCTGGATCGCTTTTGAATATAAGGGCAACCTGTTTAAAGTTGCGGCAACGGGCGGTACGGCTGTTCCGCTAACCATAAACAGCGCTTATAATGGCTACCCGGTATGGAGCCATGATGGAAAGTCTATCGCCTTTGCATCCGACCGTTATGGCAATTTTGATGTGTTTATTATGCCATCATCAGGTGGCTCAGCCGCAAGGCTTACCTTTAACTCGACAAAGGATATACCCTATGATTTTTCGCCCGATAACCAAACGGTTTATTTCGGCACCCAGCGCTATGATATAACGTCATCTGTACGATTTCCGGGAGATAGTTATTTTACAAAGCTATATAAAGTCCCCGCAAAGGGCGGCCGCAGCCTGATGGTGAATTCGGCCGGAACCGAATACGTACACTTTAACAAAGCCGGGGATAAATTTATTTTCCAGGACAGGAAGGGCTACGAAAATCCCTATCGCAAGCACCATACATCAGTTATAACACGCGACATATGGACATATAACGTAAAGACGAACAACTACACCAAAGTTTCTCCATTTACAGGGGAGGACCGCGAGCCGGTATGGGGCGACGGTGATAAGTTTTATTACTTAAGCGAACGCAACGGCAACCAGAATTTATACGGATCAACGGAATCAAATAGCAGCACGGTTGTGCAGCTGACTAATTTTGAAAAGGATCCGGTGCGCAATTTATCGCGGGCCGACAATGGCACATTCGCTTTTACACAGAACGGCGAAATATATACGCTGAAAGAAGGCCAGCAGCCGCAAAAGGTTATCATAACCGAAACCGCCGATTTTAATGGCGACCAGGTAAAAAATATCCCTGTTAAAGGCGAGGCGACTGAAATGGCTGTATCGCCTGACGCGAAAGAGGTTGCCTTTGTGTACCGGGGCGAAATATTTGTTACGGCTGCTGATGGCTCCTCAACTAAAAGGATTACCAACACACCTTACCAGGAGCGGATGATACAATTCAGCCCGGATGGCCGCAGTATTTTGTACTCTGTTGAAAACGGCACCTCATGGGATATTTACAAAGTTTCCATCGCCAATAAAAACGAACCGTATTTCTACGCCTCTACCACGTTAAATTTTGAGCCCGTAATTGCAACAGGTAAAGACGAATTCCAGGGTGTTTACTCGCCGGATGGCAAAAAGATAGCATACCTGGAGGAGCGAAACACGCTCAGGGTTTATGACATTGCCAGTAAAACATCAAAAACGCTGCTTCCCGAAGGTGTGAACTATTCATATTCCGACGGGGATCAATATTTTACCTGGTCGCCAAACGGGAAATATATATTGTCTCATTCGAGCGAAGGACAAGGCGGATGGGCGCTTGGCCAGGTGGTGTTAATTAAAGCCGACGGTTCGGGCGAGCGTGTTAATTTAACGCAAAGCGGTTTTAGTAACAGCAAACCGCAATGGGGCATGAACGGTAAAATGATGTACTGGTTTTCGGATAAAAACGGCATGAAAAACTTAAGCCGTGGCAGCCAGACGGATATATTCGGTATGTTTTTCGACCAGGCGACATGGGATAAATACAGGTTGAGCAAAGAAGATTTGACGTTAAGAAATGAACAGGAAAAACGCGATTCGATTGAAATAAAAAAGGAAGCCCAAAAAGAGGCAGCTACAAAAAAGGGTAAAGATACCGTAAAAGTAAAAACGCCTGAGTTTGTGCCTAACCTGGATAATCTTGACATACGTACCGAAAGGCTGACAATAAGTTCGGCCAATATAGCTGATGCCAGTCTATCCCGCGACGGCGAAAAGCTGTATTACCTTGCCCGGTACGAAAAGGGCTACAATTTGTGGGTTACTATGCCGCGCACAAATGAAACCAAGGTGCTTGCCGACCTAAAGGCGCCAAACGGTTCGCTGGTGATGAGCAAGGATGGCAAAACCCTGTTTGTAATGGCGTCCGGAAATATTATGAAGGTGGATGTGAGTGATGGCAAGGTGACACCGATACAAATAAACACCAGCATGGATCTAAATGCCTTTGCCGAACGGTCGTATATTTTTGAGCATATCCATAAACAGGTAACCAAAAAATTCTTCGACCCTAAGCTGCAGGGTGTGGATTGGACGTATTACCACGACAACTATGCTAAGTTTTTGCCGCATATCAACAATAACTATGATTTTGATATTCTGTTAAGTGAGTTCCTGGGCGAACTGAATGGCTCGCATACGGGTAGCGGGTATCGTGCCCGTTTCCCTGACGGCGATGCTACGGCTTCGCTGGGTTTACTGTATGATGAGTCACGCGGGGGTAATGGTATCAGGGTAACCGATATTATTGCGGGCGGGCCGTTTGATATCCAGCAGACTAAATTGCGGAAAGGCTTTGTTATTGATAAGATAGATGGCGTAACCGTAACCGATGATACAGATTGGGCTAAATTATTAAATCATAAAGCCGGGAAATTTACACTGGTAAATTTCCACGACCCTAAATCGGATGCGCAGTACCAGGAAAATATAAAACCTATTACCCCTGCTGAAGAAAGCAGTACGCTGCTTTACAATAGGTGGATAAAGAAAATGGAGAAACTAACCGACAGTCTTTCGAATGGCGAAGTCGGCTATGTGCATGTGAGGAGTATGGACGACCCTAGCTATCGTGTTACATTTGATAAAGTATTGGGACGGAACCTGAATAAAAAAGCGCTGATTGTTGATACCCGTTTCAATGGGGGCGGATGGCTGCATGATGACCTGGTTACATTTTTAGGCGGGAAGCAATATGTAACCATGCACCCGCAGGGAAATAAAACGCTGGGCGGGGAGTCATTTAATAAATGGACAAAACCAAGCTGCGTTTTAATGAGCGAGGGTAATTACTCGGATGCTTTTATATTTCCGTATGCTTATAAGGCGCTTGGCCTGGGTAAATTAATAGGTATGCCGGTTGCCGGTACGGGCACCGCCGTATGGTGGGAAACGCAGATTGACAATACGATGTATTTTGGTATCCCGATGATCGCTACTTATGGTATGAACGAAACCCATGCCACCGAAAACCACCAGCTTGATCCGGATATCAGAGTGGGCAATGATTATAACAAAGTATTGTACGGCGAGGACCAGCAACTGGAGGCCGCTGTGAAAGAGATGTTGAAGGAAATCAGGAAGTAGGATTCAAGTTATATGACCAAGCTTTTCGAAGAGCAGAATGACGTGATAAAAAAAACCGCAAAAAACTCAGTTTAAGGTGAGTGAAGAAAAGAAATAATCATTTTTCATATCAAAGTTTTTGGAAGAGATCTTTATTAGCCCATAAACTTTCGTCCCAATAACTACTGAAAATGCATAAAGGATTGATTTTTTTGAAGGACTAACCCCAACCATGTAGTAACAAATGTAATTATTCCATGTATCGAGCATAACCGGACCAATAGTAAACTTTTTCGTTTGATCTTGCAATCTGTTCTTTAAGTTGTCAGCAAATCCATAAGTTGGCGCTACCTTGGCCAGTTGCACGGAATCCATGCCATCTGTTTGCAAGAAATCGACATAAGTGATCACGTATGTAGCTGTGTCTTTAGCACTTTCATCTTTTACATAAAAGCTATGCTCATTTGATTGTATTGGCTTACTTGGAAGTTTAACAGATAATTTATTGTCGATCTTGTAGACTATCCAACCATTTTGCGCTTTGGCAACACTTAGCCCAAAAATTACTGCAATCGAAAAAAGTAAAAGTTTCATATGAAGAGGTTTGTATAAAGAAACTAATTTCCCAACTGCTTCAACGCGATATACGCCATTAAACCCGTACTCAACTCTAACGCAGACTCATCTATATCAAAAGTCGGTGTGTGCACAGAAGAAGTAATCCCCCGGCTTTCATTGCGGGTGCCTAAACGGTAGAAACAAGCATCAGCAACCTGGGAGTAGTAGGCGAAATCTTCGGCGGCCATCCAGATATCAAGATCGAGCACATTCTCTTTGCCGAGATAATCTTCTGCAAAACCACGTGCCGATGCGGTCAGTTTTTCCTCGTTAATTAAGAATGGATAACCTTTCATGATATTAAACTCGCAACTGCCGCCCATGCTTTCGGCTATGCCTTCGGCCATTTTTTTAATTTTGATATGGGCCTCGTTGCGCCATTGCTCGTCCATGGTCCGAAATGTGCCCTCAAGGTAAACCTCGTTCGGGATAACGTTGGTTGCGCCATTGGCGATCACTTTGCCAAACGACAATACCGACGGGCTTTTGGGATCGGCAAAGCGGCTTACCACTTGCTGTAAGGCGGTTAATATATGGGCGGTAATGATCACAGGGTCGATGTTTTGCTGGGGCTGTGCGCCGTGGCCGCCTTTGCCTTTAACGGTAACATACAACTCGTCGGTCGAGGCCATGTATTTCCCGGCACGAAACCCAACTTTACCCGCATCAATAAACGGCATTACATGCTGGCCCAAAACGGCTTGTGGTTTTGGATTTTCCAGTACGCCTTCTTTTATCATCAGGCTGGCGCCGCCCGGCAATTTCTCTTCGGCCGGCTGGAAGATAAGCTTCACCGTGCCGCCAAACTGGCTTTTCAACTCCGTCAATATTTTTGCAGTACCCAGCAGCGACGAGGTATGTACATCGTGCCCGCAGGCATGCATCACACCATTGTTTTGGGATTTATAAGGCACATCATTCGCTTCGGTGATGGGCAGGGCATCCATGTCGGCGCGCAGCGCAATCACCTTATCCGATGATTTGTCGCCTTTTATTAGTGCAACCAAGCCGTTATCCGCCATCCTTTGATACTTTAAACCCAATGCATCCAGCTTGCCAGCGATAAAGGCCGATGTTTCGGTTTCATGAAAAGAAAGCTCCGGGTGCGCATGCAGATGGCGGCGGTTGCCGATCACATCGTTGAAAATATTTTTTGATAACTGCTGTATCTGCTCTTTAATCATTGGAAGTGTCGGCTTTTGGCGGATTTATTTTTCCGCTTATGATAAACAGGGTGTGAAACGTTTGGGTCAGTTCGCTACGGAGTTTTTCGGCTTCCAGGCGTGTCCTGAAATCACCGGCCTGTACTTTGAAATTCGGTTCCGTATAACTGATATAGGTGCGCAGGTCGGGATACTCCTGCCTGAATTTTTCCTGCGCGTCATACGCCGCCTGGCGGCTCGAGCCAAAAAATATCTGAACGCGGTAACCGTAAACGGTCTCTTCGCCGATATTAAGAATGGCTTTGTTGAGGTTTGGCCTGCGGGCGATAAGAGTATCAATCAGGGGGTCTTTAACCACCTCAACTTTGCCGCGTGTTTGCGCGAGGGATAGGGCTGGAAGGAGGGACGCCATAAAAAAAAAGCAAACTATCGCCAGGCTGAATTTAGCTGTGGAATATGATTTTGCTTGTTTCATATCAAAAATAAACTAACCGTCATTGCGAGGAACGAAGCAATCTCTATGCAGTACAGAGCGAACAGAAAGGCATCTTACATAATTGACCTGCCTATGTAGAGATTGCTTCGTTCCTCGCAATGACGCTTTAAAATTAAACTTACACCTGCCCAACCCCGTGGCAATTTTTATATTTTTTACCGCTGCCGCAAGGGCAAGGATCATTTCTGCCTATTTTGTTCTCGACCCTTACAGGTGCTGCTTTTTGCAGCTCGCGCATATCCTGCATGGGTACGCCGTTCGCTTCGCTTACCAACTCCGGTTTTGACGTACGCATATTCCTAAGGTCGAGCTTTGGCTGAGGCCTCGCTTCGTGTATATCATCAGGCTGCTGCTGAACCGGGATCCCTCCCCTGAAAAGGAAGCTTACCAGCTCTTTGTTAACAGTTGCCAGCATCTGGCGGAACAATTCGAACGCCTCGAACTTGTAAACCAATAACGGGTCTTTTTGCTCATATACGGCATTTTGTACCGATTGCTTCAGCTCGTCCATTTCGCGCAAATGCTCTTTCCAGGCATCGTCGATAAGGTACAGGGTCACATTTTTTTCGAAGGATTTAAACACCTCCACGCCTTTATTGGCAATGGCTTTTTTTAGTGGTACCGAAACCTGCAAGCCATGTATGCCATCGGTAAACGGCACAACGATATTTTCAACATACTCGCCGCGGGTATCAAACACCTCCTTTAAAACCGGGTATGCCTGTTTGGCGATTGCATCCTGCTTGTGCTTGTAAAACTCACTTACTTCATGGAAAACATTGTCAACCAAATTATTAAGGGACGTATTGGCGAAATCAGCCTCTGAAATATCAATATCTATCGAAAACAACCGTATCATTTCCAGGCGGAAACCTTCATGGTTATTTGCTTCTTTATATTCAGTTACAATATCTTCAACAACATCAAAAATGGTATTGTTCAGATCGACATCCAATCGCTCGCCGAATAAGGCATTTTTACGTTTCGCGTAAATAACGGTACGCTGCGAATTCATCACGTCGTCATACTCCAGCAAACGCTTACGGATACCGAAATTGTTTTCTTCCACTTTCTTCTGTGCCCGCTCGATCGATTTGGATATCATCGAGTGCTGTATCACTTCACCTTCCTCGATGCCCATACGCACCATCAGGTTCGATATTCTTTCCGATCCGAATAAACGCATCAGGTTATCTTCAAGCGAAACAAAGAACTGCGATGAACCTGGGTCGCCCTGTCTGCCCGCACGTCCGCGCAGCTGGCGGTCAACACGGCGTGACTCATGCCGCTCGGTACCCACAATGGCTAAACCGCCGGCGTCTTTCACGTTTGGCCCTAATTTTATATCCGTACCACGGCCCGCCATATTGGTGGCAATAGTTACGGTACTGGTCTGTCCGGCTTCAGCAACAATATCGGCTTCCTTCTGGTGCAGCTTGGCGTTCAATACATTGTGTTTGATACCCCGCAGCTTAAGCATCCGGCTTATTAATTCCGAAATTTCCACAGAGGTGGTACCCACCAGCACCGGCCTGCCTGCCTGGGTCAGCTTTACAATTTCTTCGGATACTGCGTTGTACTTTTCGCGCACGGTACGGTAAACCAAATCCTGCCTGTCATCGCGGCTGGCCGGGGTATTGGTTGGTATCTCTACCACGTCAAGCTTGTATATTTCCCAAAACTCGCCTGCTTCGGTAACGGCTGTACCGGTCATACCGCAAAGCTTGTGGTACATCCTGAAATAATTTTGCAGCGTAATGGTGGCAAAGGTTTGCGTAGCATCCTCAACAGTCACATTCTCCTTAGCCTCAATAGCCTGGTGCAAACCATCAGAGTAACGCCTGCCATCCAGCACACGGCCGGTTTGCTCGTCAACGATCTTTACTTTTCCGTCATCTAAGATATATTCGGTGTCTTTTTCAAACAGCGTATAAGCTTTCAACAATTGGTTTACCGAGTGAATACGCTCCGATTTGATCGAAAAATCGCGCATCAGCTCGTCCTTTTGGGCGATCTTGTCTTCCGCCGGAAGTGCCGATTTTTCAATTTCCGAAATTTCGGTACCTACATCCGGCATCACGAAAAAGCCCGGGTCTTCGCCGGAAGCCGTGATCAACTCGATGCCTTTTTCAGCCAGTTCAACCTGGTTGTTTTTCTCATCGATCACAAAATATAGCTCGGCGTCTACTTTATGCATTTCCTTGCTTTGGTCCTGCATGTAAAAGTTTTCAGATTTTAGCAGAAGCTGCCTGTTGGCGCCTTCGCTTAAATATTTGATCAATGCCTTGCTTTTTGGCAACCCCCTAAAGGCACGCAGCAATGCCAAACCGCCCTCATCAGGACCGGTCTTGCCTTCGGCGATCAATTTTTTAGCATCGTTTAAAACGCCGTTCACATAATTTTTTTGCGCATTTACCAGGCGCTCGATGCGCGGCTTTAATTCGTAAAATTCATGTTCGTCGCCGCGTGGTATCGGGCCGGAAATGATTAGCGGGGTACGGGCATCATCGATCAAAACGGAGTCAACCTCGTCCACCATGGCATAATGCAGCTTGCGTTGCACCAGCTCTTCGGGGCTGCGTGTCATATTGTCACGCAGATAATCGAAACCAAACTCGTTATTGGTACCAAAAATTATATCCGACATATAAGCCGCCCGGCGTTCTTCCGAATTCGGCTCATGCTTATCGATACAATCAACCGATAAACCGTGGAACTCATACAACGGGCCCATCCATTCGGAGTCGCGTCGTGCCAGGTAATCGTTCACGGTTACAATATGTACACCCTGCCCGGCCAGCGCGTTCAGGTAAGCCGGGAGCGTTGCTACCAGCGTTTTACCTTCACCTGTTGCCATCTCGGCAATTTTACCCTGGTGCAATACAATACCGCCTATCAGCTGCACATCATAGTGTACCATATCCCAGGTCACCTCGTTGCCGGCTGCCAGCCATGTATTATGATGAATAGCTTTGTCACCTTTTATCACCACGTTTGATTTACGGGCCGCAAGGTCGCGGTCAAACTGGGTAGCGGTAACTTCAATCGTTTTATTTTCCTTAAAGCGGCGCGCGGTTTCTTTTACCACCGCGAAAGCTTCAGGAAGGATGTTCAGCAGGATAACTTCCAGTTCTTTGTTACGGTCCTTTTCAAGCTTATCCAGCTGAGTATAAAGCTCAACCTTTTCACTGACTTCAAGGTCAGGATTATTTTCAGTACGCTCCTTAATAGCTTGTATTTCGCTGTCAATAGCGGCTAACCCTTCGGCAATGGTTTCTTTAAAACCTATCGTTTTAGCCCTTAGCTCGTCGTTGCTTATCTGGTCCAGTTTGGCAAATTCTGCTTTTACTTTTTCAGCCAACGGCAATAAACTCTTAACATCCCGTTCCGACTTGTTTCCAAAAAGCTTACTTATAAAATCTAACATATTATATTTATATGGTGCTACAAACTCAACAATTGCGCCATCAGTAATTATGAGCCATTATGACAGGCAAAGTTACAGATTTTTGAGTAGTATCAAGTCGCTAGTATCAAGTATCAAGACAGGGAGTGTTAATAATTTCTATTTCTCTTCACAATTTAATCTTGATACTAACGACTTGATACTAGATACTAACAAAAAACTATCTTTGGCACATGAATATCCTGCTACTCGGTTCAGGCGGAAGGGAAAGCGCCTTTGCCTGGAAACTATCACAAAGCCCAAAATGCGAACAGCTTTTTATTGCGCCCGGAAACGCAGGCACCGGCCAGTATGGTACCAACGTCAACATCAAGGTAACTGATTTCGAAAGTATCAAACGCTTTGTTTTGAACAATGGCATTCACCTGGTTTTGGTGGGGCCCGAAGAACCCCTGGTTAAAGGCATACATGATTTTTTCCTGGCGGATGAACAGCTGAAAAGCATCCCCGTTATAGGGCCGCAGCGCGAAGCCGCACAGCTGGAAGGCAGCAAGGATTTTTCGAAGCAGTTTATGGTGAGGCATGATATACCCGCAGCAGCATCAAGAACTTTTACAAGAGAGACTTTACAGGAAGGGTTTGAATATTTGGCTACAACGGGATTACCGGTGGTTTTAAAGGCCGACGGCCTGGCCGGCGGGAAAGGCGTATTGATTTGCATGAGCCTGCAGGAGGCCCAGCAGGAATTTTTGGAAATGCTGACGGAAGCAAAATTCGGAGAAGCCAGCTCGAAGGTTGTGGTTGAACAATTTTTGCAGGGGATAGAACTTTCGGTATTTGTAATGACGGACGGTACCCACTATAAAATTTTACCCGAAGCCAAGGATTACAAACGAATAGGCGAAGGCGATACCGGGTTAAATACCGGGGGTATGGGCTCCGTTTCGCCGGTGCCGTTTGCCGATGCTGAATTTATGAAAAAGGTGGAAGAGCGGGTGATCATCCCAACCGTTGAGGGTTTAAAAAAAGAAAACATTCCCTACAAGGGCTTCATTTTCATCGGCCTGATGAACTGCGACGGCGAACCTTACGTGATCGAATACAATTGCCGCATGGGCGATCCGGAAACCGAAAGCGTGATGCCGAGGATCACGTCAGACTTTGTTGACCTGCTATCCGGCGTCGCCGAAGGGAACCTGGATAAAAGGGAGTTAACTATATCGCCGCAGGTTGCCGCTACGGTGGTAATGGTTGCAGGCGGTTACCCGGGAGAATATTTGAAAGATAAAACCATTACCGGTATCGAAAACGTCCGCGGTTCGCAGGTTTTTCATGCAGGCACCTACCACGAGGGCGAACTGGTAAAAACATCAGGTGGCCGGGTACTGGCTGTTACCTCTTTACAGGACGACTTGTTTACCGCCCTGCAGCAAGCTACCGCCGATGCCAGCCGTATTTATTATGACGGCATGTATTTCAGGAAGGATATCGGGTTTGATTTGTTGTAGGGGAGAAGTCAGTAAGGTCGGGAAAGTCAGTAAAGTCCGAAAGAAGCTACAGTGCTTGAGAAACTGAGGCCGTTTACCGTGAGGTTTAATGTGAATTAACTATTAAACAAATCACCATAAAAAGGATGGTTTTTGTGCTTATTATTTAACCATAATAATTCCCCATTATTAAAAATTGCCACCCTGGAACGTTGAATGTCTGAATTATCAAACAGGTATGCCCTATTGAATAAGCCAATATATTTCAACAAATTTAATTTGCTTTTATCGTGCCTTCTTAAAATATCTTCCTTTTCAACATGATGTCCTAAGCCCGTCCGGCGCTCTTCAACTCGTATCACATTATCGAGCATTGATTCTAACGCAACATAGTACAATATCATTTCATAACCGGCGGATTTTGCCGCCAAAACCCCACTAATTTCCGAATTTCCTGAAAAGGTAGTTTCAAAAGCAAAATCTGCATTTTGGAATAACGCCTGTTTTCGTCTTTCCAAAGCAATTTTAGCCGCCTTAATATGAAAATTATACCCGCCGAATTCCTTAAGAGCAATTTCATCAGGATTAATAACAGGCGTTTTAATTTTTCCTTTTTGAATTAAATATGAAGTAAGTGTTGTTTTTCCGGAACCATTAGGTCCGCCAATAACAATCAATGAAGGCATTTATCAGTTCAATTGTTTAATAATTTCTTCTAATAAACGATGATCTGGTGTTAAATCTTTTTTAACCAAAAATTTCGCGCCGTTCGGATATTCCTTAACAAAAAGATTTCCTTTCAATGTTTCAGGATATTTTTCATTCCGATAGAAAATGGGGACGCCCGATTTGAGCATCTGTTCAGCGCCCCAATACGAACCCTCATCAATAATGCGTTGAGTAGGGTCTTCTTTATAAATGTCTTTGAGCGTTATCATAATGCTAAAGTACTATAATCTTTAAACAATCGCTTAAGCCGTAAATCCGAAAGAAACTGCAGATCTCTACTCCTCTGTAAATTATTTTGATTTACCAGGTTCGGAACCTCCGGCCTTACCGAAAATCTCAGCTAATTTATCCTCAAGGTCGTCGCCTCTCAGGTTTTTGCCGATAATTTTTCCATTAGGGTCAAGCAAAAAGTTTTGCGGGATGCCACGTACAGCGTACAGGCCGGCCGCTTTGCTGTTCCAGAATTGCAGGTCGGATACATGTGTCCAGGTTAAGCCATCGGTATGGATCGCTTTCAGCCATTTTTCCTTTGCTCCCGGCCGGTCGAGCGAGACACCGAGTATGGTAAATTTTTGATTTTTATATCGGTTGAAAACCTTCACCACGTTTGGGTTTTCATGACGGCACGGGCCGCACCATGATGCCCAAAAGTCTATCAGCACATACTTGCCCCTGAATGAGGACAGGCTGATCATTTTGCCGCTGGTATCTGCTTCAGCAAATTCCGGCGCCGTGGCGCCCAAAGCAACGGCCTTAATTTTAGGCAGCCTTTCTGCAAACTTTTTGCCGCTCTCCGATTGCTTTATCGCCGGGGTTAATCCTTCAAATAATGGCGCAATATCCACATAGTCGGCGCTGTAGGCATAGTTTTCCAGGGCATTCAGGCTGATGTATGAATCAGGGTTGTCCTTTATGAACTTTTTGTTCATAGCAACTTCCCGGTTGTCGAGTTCTTTTTGCTCGAGTTTATCCTGTTTGATCCATTCAGGCGAATTCTTTTGTTCCGGAGTGGCTGCTTTTTCTTTATCGTCGATAATTTTTTGCGCGTCGTTGATCGGTTTATAAGCCAATTGAAATTTTTCGTTGTCTGTATTGGTTTTTGGGCCTTTAACAATGGCGTTTGTCCTTAGATCACTGGCAGGAGAAGTAATTGTGATGATTCCCGGCTCAAGGTAGATCATCCGGTAGTCCTTGTAAGCAGGCCCGGTTCCTTTTTCGCTAAACAACAGGTATGCATTTGAAGGTAACGCGCCAACTTTGCCGCTAAACTCAAATGCGCCGTTTTTTAGCGTAGTTGAATCCGTAGTGGCGGTTTTGCCGTCACTACTGTATCGCAGATATACTTTGGCAGGGGCATTATAAGCACCTATAGTGCCTTTTACGATATATTGCCCGCCCTGGGCGAACACTATTGCCGGCAAAAAAGCCAGCATAACTAAAACTATTCTTTTCATTGCAGGTGAATTATCCTGCAAGATAGAATGTTATAACTAAATTATCAATAATTTTTAGGCGCAGCCTTGATGATTAATGTGCCTTCCCCAAAACCTGTTCAAGCTTATTTTCGAGATCGTCACCGCGAAGGTCCCTGGCAATGATCTTTCCATTGGGATCTATCAGGAAGTTCGCCGGGATAGACCTGACGTCATATAACACCGCAACCTCGTTTTGCCAGAATTTAAGGTCGGATACCTGTGTCCAAACCAAGCCGTCCTTTTTGATCGCTGCCATCCAGTCCGATTTCCCTGTTGATCTGTCAAGCGATACCCCAAGTATGGTGAAGTTTCTATCCTTAAATTTATTGTAGGCTTTTACTACGTTTGGGTTTTCCTGGCGGCAGGGGCCGCACCACGATGCCCAAAAATCAACCAACACATATTTTCCCCGAAAGGAAGAAAGCTTTACAGGTATGCCATTGACATCATTTTGTGTAAAGTCAGGCGCGGTAACCCCGTTGGCAGTGCTTTTTAATCCGTCAAGTGATTTCTTTAAAAGTTTGGCTGTTTCGGTATTCCTTACATTTTGTGATAACGAATTATACAGCAGTTCCAGTTCGGCCGGGTCGGGCGAAGGGCCGCCAACCGAGCTTAGCGCCAACAAGCTTAAATAGCTATCGGGATTCGCTAAAATGAAGTTTTTGAGCGTAGTCTTTTGTGCTAACTGCAGTGCTTTGTATTTGGCCTGCATGGCATTCTGAAATTCAACCGTGTTTTGCTGTGCAGGCGAAGCCGTTTTCGTTTGAGCCTGCAAGGCTTTCGCCTGGTCGATAACAGGTTTTAGCTGCGCCATTAATTTTTTGTTATCATCGTTGATCTTCGAGCCGGTGATCTGAGCGTTCGATACCCGGTCCGGGCTGCTTACCGCGAACTCGCCTTTGTCGATATAAAAACTTAACACATCGGCTGTGCTGTCGAGTTTTGTAAATCCAATCCCTTTATGGTCAACAACCAAGAAGGCGCTGGTGGGGCTCATCACCTGCCCGCTAAAATCAAAATTGCCATTGGTAATTTGCGCTGAGTCAACCACCCGGTTTGCGCCCAGCTGGTAAATCAAATAAGCTTTAGCAGGCGCGTTTAAGGTGCCCACTTTGCTTTTAATCACAAATGTTTCAGGTGTTTGGGCAAAAGTTATAAGCGGTAAAAACCCTATGATATAAAAAAATATCTTCTTCATTTATTATTTAAATAGTAACCTGTGATAACGTTAAAATCGCCAATCAATTATTCGGTATCAGTTTAATTTTTGATACGTGCGCCACCAAAGGTCGGGCATTTCGCCCGAAACCGCGGTCTTATAATCCTCATATTGGCACGAAACCAGGTGAAAACGTTCATTGCGCGAACCGCCTGTAGGATATGGTACCTGCATCCACCACCTGTCGGATTTTTTGCTTTTTACAAACACCAGGTCGTGCCCGTCGTGCTTCAAACTGGTTTTATAGATTAAATATTGCGATTTGGGCGTAAGCGGGAAATCACGTTTACGGTTATAAACGCCATCGATAAAGTACCAGATCATCTGGGCCATCAGCAAGGCTGTTTGGCCGTTGCTATCATAAGCCGGGTTAAATTCATAAAACCCGATGGAGCTTAACTTGTCGTTAAAGCCGGCATACCTGGCCAGCTGGCAGGCCTCCGCGCCCGTAAACCCATTCGGACTGGCATTGGCATTGCCCATCGCATCGGCCGAGCGGATAGCGCCGATATCAAAGCTGATGATGCTGGCATTACGGATAATCGGCTCGCTTACAGCGATATTTCCAGTGATCTCGCCCAGGCGGTGTATATCAAAATAAAGTTTTTCCATTACCCGCAGGCTGTCCTGGCTGGCAAAATATACCTGGTAGCCCAGGTTACTGTAATTGAACAGGTAATTGGGCTGGTGCAAAAATATTTTATTGAGATAGGAGCCGGAAGTGGTTTCAATGCTTTCGCCACCGTCACTATCATCCAAATCAAAATGCGAATCGATAACCACCAGGTCAACCTTTTGCTCAAGCGTTTCATAGGCCATGTACTGGGCGTATGTGAGGTCCTGCCCGCCGCCTAAAATAACGGGTATGATATTTTTTTTAACCAGCTCATTCACCACCGTTTTCAGCGCGATATAGGTGTCGGTCACTGTTTCGCCACGCGTGATATTACCCAGGTCGGCGATTTTTGTAGGATAATTACCTTCGTTTAATTGATAAAGTTTTTCGCGGATATAATCGGGCCCTAATGCACAGCCCGAATTGTCGGTGGCATTGCGGTCCTCCTGCACGCCGATCAATGCAATATCTGTTTGCTGGTCAAGATCGGGAAATCCGTCAAAGAAAGTACTGATCTTACTGCCCAGCTGACTGGTGTAATAGCCCTTTGCGGGGATTATCTTTTTTAGATCAACAGGTGTAAAAAAATCAGATAAGGACATTTTGTTGATGTGCAGATTATTGATGTGCAGATTTCAGATGTGCAAATGTGCAGATTTTTTAGTTGAAGCGGAATTTTAGAGGCATAAAAAGAAGCTGGCTTTTTTACCGGCTGTCGCACTGCGACAGGTGCGACACCTGCGACAAAAAACTGCGACACCTTGCGCCACAAAATATTTACACAGCTGTAATCCGCACATTTGCATACCCCCTGCATCCGCACATTTGCACATCTGCACATTTGTGAACACATTTGCACCAATGATATTAGTTACCGGCGCGACAGGTTTTTTAGGGGCAGAACTGGCTAAACAGCTGGCACAGCAGGGTATTCGCATCCGGTGCACCAAACGCACCAATTCAGTAATTCCTGAAATTTTATTGCCCTTCCGGGAACAAATTGAATGGGTAGATGCCGATTTGATGGATCTGTTTGCTTTGGAAGACGCACTCAAAGGCGTTACCCAGGTTTATCATTGCGCTGCATGGGTATCGCTAAAGCAGGCCGACAAACGGGAAATGATCCGCACCAATGTAGCCGGCACTGCCAACCTGGTTAATTTATGCCTGCTGCAGCCCGTTAGGATGGTACATGTGAGTTCGGTAGCGGCCATCGGCCTCGCGAAACCCGGCGAGCTGATTACGGAAAATCACCATCTCGAACTGGCAATGGAAACCGATGGCTATGCCATCTCAAAGCTGGAAAGCGAAATGGAGGTTTGGCGCGGCATTGCCGAAGGGCTGGATGCCGTGATCGTAAATCCTTCGATCATTATCGGCGCCGATGCCGGCACCAAAGGCAGCGGGCAATTGTTCGAAACGGTAAGAAAAGGACTGAAGTTTTACACCGACGGCAGTTCCGGATTTGTAGATGTGGCGGATGTAGCCAAAAGTATGATCGGCCTGATGAATAGCGATATACATGCTGAACGTTTTATCGTCAGCGCTGAAAACCGTGATTACAAACAAATAACCGCTGAAATTGCGGCCTGCTTTAACATTCCGCCCCCGGCTAACCATGCGGGCGGCTGGATGATGGGCCTGGCCTGGCGCGGCGCTAAAATTATCGGGTGGTTAACCGGGAAAGTTCCGGCTCTCGATAAGGTCTCGGCACAAGCTGCCACAGTTATCCGCAACTACGACAATTCAAAAATCAAAAATGCCATCGGCATTGAATTTAAACCAATAAGCGATACGATAAAAGAAGTTTGTGTAAGTCTATCGTAGAGACGCAATGCTTTGCGTATCTGGCATTTATCAATACTGCCCTATCGACAACAATACCAGCGTGCAAGCATATTCCGTTTCAATGCCCTTTTCATTCGCCATGCGGCGCAGTTCCGAATTTTCGGTGCCGGGGTTAAAAATTATGCGTTTAGGATGGGTATCCAGTATATAATCGTACAGCTCCGGCTGATGCTGGGGGCCTACATATAATGTGATGGTATCAATGTCGTTATGAATAGCTTCCGGTTTTTCGATAGCCACACCCGCCACTTCGCCTGTTTTAAGGCCCACATTTACAATGCTATGCCCGCTCCGCACCAACCTGTTCGCAGCCAGGTTTGCGTAACGCCCGGGGTTTGGCGTAGCGCCTAGTACTAAAGTTTTTTTATCAGCCATATCATGTATATTTTGATCGCACCGATTTGTTTTTGATCTCACCGATTATCGGTGTAATCATTCTCCAATCTGTATAATCCTTATTAATAACGCGATTTGCCCGGCATGGTAAATTTGATGCTGGATGAACCCAACGATCAAATGTTCATAGGTAGTTGTCGGCGCGCCTTCGCGTGTATCGTTAATTAATTCGTCCCACTTTTCTTCGGGGAAATTTTGAATAGCGCCCAGCAAATTTACGTTAACCAGCTTCAGGTCATTGACATAATTCTGCCATTTTTGTTCATCCGACTTCCCCGGATCGGGCCAGTCGCCGCTGGATGGTATATTGGCTGCCATGTCATTCATGCGGTCGAGCACTTCTTCGGTCCAGGCCAGCATGTGCAGCACAATGCCGGCTATATTATGCACCGAACCCGGCGGTTTTTCATAAGCTGCCTCGAAACTCACCTGGTCAATGATGGTATAAACAGGTTGTCCGTACCAGGGTTCGCCCCATAATACCTGTTCCAGGTTTTGTTTAATTTGTTCCGATTTGGTCATTAAGAAATAATATCTAAATTTATAACTGTTGCTAAGAATTAATGTTTGCTGGTATGATTTAAAGTAAAATAAATGGGCACTATATGCCAATGGGACAAGAAAAAATTATCTACCTTTTATTTCTTGATCTATAATAACTTACCCCAAAGAAAATTAAAAAAAGAACCAGTACTGCAAATTCAGCTTTTGGATTGTTCGCACCAATGGGTGTTGCTAAAAGATAAATATTCATATTAGAGCGTTTGAGTAAGGTTTACCCGAAGTTACGAGTTCAAATTCCTTTTTATTTGGGGGTTTACCTCCATTAATTAATAAATGGGTAAAATTGATGAATGAAATTCCTTATTGTTTTTATCACTTCATTTATTTTTATTCAGACTTGCTATTCTCAAGACGATATTCAACCAGATTCGTTATATAAATATTCTTACTTTATTTATGGAAACGCTTCTATAACGAGCATTGAAAAGGGTACTTGCTATTTTATTAAAATTAAAAGAAAAATATATTTAGTAACCGCCTTACATGTATTGACGGGTTGGAATTGTTTTAAACATTATAAAGCACCTGTATATCCCGATACAATGTCGTTAGATTATATAACAAAAAAGATTTGAAACCCGATTTTTTACCTATTGTAATAAATGAATTTAAAAATAGAAATTACAACTTTTATTTATTTGAAAGACCTGACATCTGTTTTTATGAAATCAAAATTCCAAAAGAAGATCAAATTTTTTCAATGGAAAAGTATATTTTAAACTACGACGAAAAGTACGAGGCAAAAGAAATAGTTATATGGGGATTTCCCCTTGTGCATCTACCTTTTCAAAATTTGATATGATAAGATTAAAACCAGAAAAAGGACTTGCTCAAACTGTTACAAGTAATAATTTAAGAAGTAGTTTTAAATGGGATAATACTTACTTAGACACAATAAACTATATCGCCAAAAGCAATCCAAGTGAACGAATCGGGCCTGGTTACTCTGGTGCGCCTGTTTTTATGAAATATTCATTTAAAAATGGGAATAAAGGAAAATCAAAGCTGGTATTTGGTGGTTCTATTACGGGTGGAAATGCCGATGATGAACGTACTATAATATATATAGTTAAACCCTCAATTATTAAGAAAATGGTTGCCAATATAATCTCTATTAATTGAATTTCTGATTTGCTGTTGACCACGATCTTGATGTATCTAACTTAATTGTAATAGTTGTTGTCGTAACTGAAATTGGCTTTTTAATAGAACATATTGTATATAGTGCCCAAATTTTAGATGAGGCAAAAAACAAATTATTAAAAAGGCATTAACTGGAGGCTTGGATGAGATATTAAAATATATTCATCATGTCTTTTAATATTGAAAGTAATTTATATACTTACTTTTGAGGCCGCTACCGCGCAATTTATTCCGTCAATAGCAGCAGAAATTATGCCACCCGCATACCCTGCACCCTCCCCGCAGGGAAACAGGCCCGATACCTGCGGATGTTGGAGTGTGTCTTTATGCCGCGGCACCTTAACAGGCGATGAAGTACGCGATTCCACGCCCACCAAAATGGCCTCGTTGGTATAGTATCCTTTCATTTTACGGCCGAAGGCCGGCAAGGCTTTTTGCAGTCGTTCATTGATCCAGCCGGGTAAAATTTCATTTAGCGCGGCGCTTTTTGTTCCGGGCAGGTAGGAGTTTACAGGCAAAGTGGCAGATATGCGGTTCTCCACAAAGTCCACCATGCGTTGACCGGGCGCTACCAGCTTTCCGCCGCCAGCCTTGAATGCCAGCCTTTCTATTTCCTGCTGGAAGCGCAGCATTTTAAGCGGGTCGCCATGGTCCCCTGCCACGTCCTCAAGATTCACCTGTACTACTGTTCCTGAGTTGGCAAAGGGGTTGTTCCGTTTGGAAGGGCTCCAGCCGTTCACCACAATTTCTTCGGCTTCCGTAGCGCATGGCGCGATGATGCCGCCGGGGCACATACAGAACGAAAATACGCCGCGGTTATCCACCTGCTCAACAAGGTTATAATATGACGGAGGCAGGTCAGGGCCGCGATGTTCGCAGTGGTACTGGGCCTGGTCGATGATCTCCTGCGGGTGCTCTATCCTCACCCCTAAAGCGAAGGGTTTCGCCTCAATTAGAATCCCCTGGCGGTGCAGCATTTCAAAAATATCCCTCGCCGAATGCCCGGTGGCTAAAATTACCGCATCAGCATTTATCTTTTCGCCAGTTGCCAGTTCAACGCCTTTTATCTTACCGAATTCAACCAATAAAGCCGTAACTTTCGTATCAAAACGGATCTCGCCGCCGGCATTCAATATGCTTTCAGCGATAGAGGTGATGATCTGCGGCAGCTTATTGGTGCCAATGTGCGGGCGTGCATCTATCAAAATATCTTCCGTCGCACCATTGGCCACAAAGGTTTTAAGCACGGCGTTTACGTCGCCGCGCTTGGTTGAGCGGGTGTACAATTTACCGTCGGAATAAGTCCCCGCACCGCCCTCGCCAAAGCAATAGTTTGATTCCGGGTTAACCATGCCCTGCTTATTAATATTGGCCAAATCGCGGCGGCGCTGCTTTACGTCCTTGCCGCGCTCTAAAATAACCGGCTTCAATCCCAGCTCGATGCACTGCAATGCTGCAAATAAGCCAGCCGGGCCTGCGCCGACAATAATCACCCGCTTGCCCGTTTTTACATCCGGGTATTTAATAGTAAAAGTTTCGGGAACCAAAACCTCGTCGATAAAAATCTGCACCAGCATACGGTAAACCACCTTGCGGCCGCGCGCGTCTATTGACCGTTTGAGAATTTTTAATGCTGATATTTTTTGCGGAGATATATTAAGCGATAAAGCCGCGATCTTTTTTAACGCGCCTTCATCTTCCTGCTGCCCGGGCGGACAAACAATTTCTATTTCTTTGATCATGTAGCTGCCGGGTTTTTATCCCGGATAGGGCAAAAATATGAAAACGAATTTAATTTAATGGCGATGTAGCTTCCTCCCAAAAGATTATCAAATTCTCTTAATAGCTACCAATTCAAATCCGTCAGAAAGCTTCAACTCCTTACACTGCACAATGTCATTGAACTGAAATTCCCAAATTTCATCAGCCGAAGGGCTATCGAGTATCTTAAAAAGGTTATTATCCAGTCGAAGTACCTTAACTGGTCGATAAGCAATTGACCCTTCATCGAGTAATTTTATATATATTATTTGTTCCATAACTTAAAGCCCCATTTCTGGTTCTCGTTTCCGCAGGGCTCCGGCACGCGACCCCCTGTTTCATATTGACGTGCACGCGGATTATCTCTCTCCTCCCGCCTACCTATGCTTCGCCCCCATCACAAACGTAATCTCACCGCCGTTCATGATATCCGCATGATTGATAAAGTAGCCGGTAAGCGGCTTGTCATTCAATAATATCTTTTGCACATAAACATTATTATCGTTTTGGTTTTTTACATTGATGGTAAACGTTTTGCCTTTCTCTAAATTGATCACCGCGTGGTATACCGCCGGACTGCCAATAGCATACTGATCAGATCCCGGGGCAACCGGGTAAAAGCCTAAAGAACTGAAAATATACCAGGCGCTCATTTGGCCGGTGTCGTCATTGCCGCCTAACCCGTCCGGGGTGTTCTTGTACATCTTTTTCAGGATCATGCGTATCTTATCCTGCGTTTTCCAGGGTTTGTCGGTCCAGTCGTACAGGTAAGCTACCTGGTGTGATGGCTCGTTGCCATGCACATAATTGCCGATGATGCCGTCTTTGGTGATATCCTCTGTTTCTGCAAAATATTTATCCGGCAGGTTATAGCTAAACAGGCTGTCGATATAAGTTACAAAACGCTTATTGCCACCCATCAGGTTGATTAGCCCGGCAGGGTCATGCGGAACGTACAAGGTATAATTCCAGGCGTTACCTTCAATAAAGCCCATGCCGATAGTGGTAAACGGATCAAATTTAGTTTTGCGGAAACTTCCATCCATTTCCTTAGGGTGCATAAAACCCGATTTAGGGTCGAAAACGTTTTTATAATTTTGCGAGCGTTTAATAAATACATCGTAAACATCGGTCCGGTTTAGCTTTTTAGCCATCTGCGCTATACACCAGTCGTCATAAGCATATTCCAGAGTTGAGGAAACCGAGTTGCCGTCTTTTTCATCCGGTATATAACCCAGGTCATTAAAATAGCCGATGCCTTCATAATCCCGGTGGTTGGCGGTCATAACTGCTGCGTCCAACGCTTTATTGGCGTCAAACGGGGCGTTACCCTTAACAACAGCATCGGCAACAACCGAAACGCTGTGGAAGCCGCTCATGCACCAGTTTTCGTTGGCCGAATTGCTCCATATGGGCAGCATATGCTCGGGGCTTTGGTCGTAATGGGCCAGCATGCTCTGCACCATATCGGCATTTCTTTTTGTTTCGATAATATTAAACAGTGGGTGAAGCGCCCGGTGGGTATCCCACAAACTAAAGGTGGTATAATTGGTAAAACCTGTTGCCTTATGTATGTTCTGATCGAGCCCTTTATATTGCCCGTCAACATCCATGTAAAGGGTAGGGTTTATCATGGCGTGGTACATGGATGTATAAAAATTCTCCTTGTCGTCTTTGCTGCCTTCGATTACAATTTTATGGAGTTCGTTTTCCCACAGTTGCTGCCCGTCATTTTTTACTTTGTCAAAGTCCCAGCCGGGGATTTCAACCTGCATATTGTTTAAGGCGCCATCCATGCTAACCGGCGACAGAGCCATTTTTATTTTTATCTTTTCACCCTCCTCTGTTTTAAAGTCGAAATAAGCGCGCAGCTGTTTCCCCGCCATTTCCGGGAAATTTTTAACCCGGGTAAATTGCCCCCAGAACCCACCGTAAACTTCTCTTTTTGAATAATTGCGATAACCATGCGCAATAAACGCTTTGGAAAAAGCCATGGCGAAATAAAGCGTGCGGGTACGTGCCCAGCCATTGGTTTGCCGGTAGCCAACTACCAGGCTGTCGTTCACTACTCTTAAGTAGGTCCACACGTTTTTGTCAGGATAATTATAGATACCCGCCATCAGGTCGAGCACGATATGTGCCTGGTTTGATTTTGGGAAAGTGTATTGATGAAAACCTACCCTTGCACTTGTGGTCAATTCGGCGGTGATATTACTTTCATCCAGTTTTACCTTATAGTAGTTTGCCCCGCTCACCTCGTTTTGATGTGAAAATGCAGACCGGTAGCCGCTGCCGGGCTTGTCGGCGGTACCAGGGTTTAATTTCAAAGCTCCAACAGTTGGCATAATTAAGAAATCGCCGAGGTCCGAGTGTCCGGTCCCGCTAAAATGCGTATGGCTAAAGCCGACAATGGTTTTATCATCATACTGGTAACCGGCGCAGTATTTATACACATCGGGGTTGTATTTACCGTCGCGTTCATAACCGGCAGTATCTGTTTCCGGGCTCAGTTGCACCATCCCAAAAGGCACCGTAGCGCCGGGATAGGTATGCCCCATACGCTGTGTGCCGATGATCGGCTTTACGTATTGTATTAAGTTCTCGGAAGTCCTTGTTTGTGCTATTGAAATTATGGGGGCACAGCTTAAAAGCGCGATCAGTATTCTTTTCATTCGTGTTTGGAGTATAGCTAACTTATAAACGCCAAATATAAAATGAAACTTTAATGGGATTGGTATTATAACAGATTGTTGTGTGTAAAAATGTAGTAACTAACAAACAAACTGTCCGCCTTCATACATCTACCGTTCGAAAACGAACAGTTTCGTAGATTAACTAATTTATAAACTGTTAACAATCAATATTTTACAGTTTGGCACTTGCATTGGCATAGCCTCATCAAATACAACAAGATGATGACCGCCGATAATGATCTGGCTCAAATGTGGGAGGGGTGCTTAAGAAACGACCGCAAGCAACAAGAGCTTTTATACAGAAAATTAGCGCCCAAAATGCTGGCCGTGTGCATGCGCTATGCACCCGATAAAGACGAAGCCCAGGATATTTTGCAGGAAGGCTTCATAAAAATGTTCAATAACGTACACAAATACCGCGGCGAGGGCAACCTGGAAGGATGGATACGCCGCATTATGGTGCATTGCGCCATATCAAGGTACCGCAAGCTAAAGCCCATGGTTTTGGTGGAAGATTTTTACGAAGACAATACTTCGTTCAATAATAGCTACAACGATCACGGCCTGGAAGTAAAGGACCTGCTAAAAATGATACAAAAGCTGCCCGAAACCTATCGCTCGGTATTTAACCTGTACGCTGTGGAAGGTTATTCGCACCAGGAGATCGGGCAAACCCTGGGGATGACTGAACTGCTATCACGCACCACGCTGCACCGTGCGCGCAATATTTTAAAAGAAATGATAGGCCGGCTTACCGCAAACGAAGAGCATTGTTTGGCGGGGTAACACCTGTTCAGCAGGGAAATCGCATTTAAAAGTTATAGTGGCTTCCCGGGGGGAGCGAAAGTTAAAAGCAGACGTCATGCCGAACTTGTTTCGGCACCCCACCGGAAAGATATACGATAGCAAGGTCTGCGACATGCAAAAGCGCAGACTTACGCGCGTGAATGTCCTGAGAGGTGCCGAAACAAGTTCGGCATGACGTGTGGGGTTTTTAAAAACGATTTCACTGACCTGCTCAGCCGTAATCGCTACAGATTCATTGGATTTATCTACATTTACAACCAGCCGGCTTGCCAAAATGGCATACCAGGCGTTCATTTGTAACAACGGTATGCCGTTTGTCATCTAAGTTTTGTAAATTCACATACATAAACCCAAAGAATAAAAAAATGAAAAATCTTTTAATAATAGTAGGTATTGTAATAGTTATCTTTTTAATGGGCTCATGCAGCTATAATGGCATGGTGTCGAAAGATGAAACGGTTAAAGCTAAATGGGGGGCGGTACAATCGCAATACCAGCGCCGGTCCGACCTGATACCCAACCTTGTTGCCACCGTAAAAGGGGCTGCCAATTTCGAAAAAAGCACCCTTGTTGACGTAACCAACGCCCGTGCGCGTGCTACCTCAATACAGGTTGACCCCACCAAGCTTACACCCGAAAGCATACAAAAATACCAGGCTGCACAAGGCCAGCTGAGCACCGCTTTAGGCCGTTTGATGGTGGCATCAGAAAAATATCCTGAATTAAGGTCTAACGATAATTTCAGCGCTTTGCAGGTGCAGCTGGAAGGTACCGAAAACCGCATTAATGTAGCCCGGCTTGATTTTAACGATGCCGTGCAGCAATATAATACGACGATCCGTTCATTCCCTGCCAATATAACCGCAGGGCTTTTTGGTTTTCATCAAAAGGGAAGCTTCGCGGCAGAAGCCGGGGCAGATAAAGCACCGAAAGTATCCTTTTAATATAATGATTTCACCGATTGCGATAGATTACACCGATTATCGGGCAATCCAAACCAATCGGTGAAATCATTCTTAATAACCAGTGTAATCACTACCAATTATGGCAATATTTAACGACGACGAGCAGGAGCGCATACGCAAAGCCATCGAGGGCGCCGAAAAGCATACTTCGGGGCAGCTGCGGGTTTGCATTGAAAAAACATGCAGCGAAAATGTGCTCGACCGGGCAGCCAAATACTTTCACCAGCTGGATATGCATAAAACCAAGCTGCGTAACGGCGTATTGATATATGTGGCTACTGCCGACCAAAAATTTGCCATTATTGGCGACGCGGGCATAAATAAAGTTGTCCCGGAAAATTTTTGGGATGATACCAAAGAGGATATGCTGGAACACTTTAAGCAGGGTAACATAGTGGAGGGCATTGTTACCGGCCTTGAAATTGCCGGCGACCACCTTCAAAAATTCTTTCCGCACGAATCAGGCGACACGAATGAGCTGCCCGATGATATAGCCTTTATGGACGGCGAATAAAACCTAAACTCATGTTCAAAAAACTCATAATATTCTTCGCGCTGTTTGTTGCCGGCCTTATGGCTTTTGCACAGCAGTTGCCGCCAAAGTCGGGCACGTTGGTTACCGATTATACCAATACGCTTTCCGCAGATGAAAAGCAACGGCTTGAAAACAAACTGGTGGCCTTTAACGATTCAACGTCGACACAAATTGCGGTGGTGATCCTTAAATCTGTCGGCGAATACGATATTAACCAATACGGTCAAAAACTTGGCCGCGATTGGGGGATCGGCTCCAAAGGAAAAAACAACGGCATACTTGTGCTTATCGCTATGGGCGACCACAAGATTTCCATTCAAACCGGCTACGGCGCCGAAGGCGCAGTACCTGATGCCATTACACACCAAATTATTCAAAACGATATTACACCCCGCTTTAAACAAAACGATTATTACGGCGGGATAAGCGCTGCTACCGACGACCTGATGAAGTATATGAAGGGTGAATATAAAGCCCCGAATAAACCTCATTACGCTAAAAAGAATGGCGGCGGAAGCTATGGTATTCTTTTCATTATCGTCATTATTATCATCATTATTGTTATTCGCGGAAGCGGAGGGGGCGGCGGCCATGTTATTGGCGGCCGTGGCGGTGTTAGCCCGATGTGGTGGTTCCTGGGCGGCGCTATGCTTGGCCGCGGCAGCGGTGGCTGGGGCGGTTTCTCTGAAGGGGGCGGCAGTGACAGCGGCGGCGGCTTTGGCGGGTTCGGCGGCGGCGATTTCGGCGGCGGCGGCTCAAGCGGAAGCTGGTAGTTTTAGTCCATGGTCGATAGCCCATAGACCATGGATAGTCAAACAAAATCAAATATATCTGCTTAATATACACCATCCGGCTATGGTCTATGGACTATCGACCATGGACTACTTTCACGTTTTACCATCAACTATGAACTATAACGACCTTACCTGGAAAAAACTTTCATCCGAATATATACACAGAGGCCGCTGGGCAACGCTGCGGATTGACAAGTGCGAAATGCCCGACGGGCGCATCGTTAACGATTATTACGTTTTGGAATATGGCACCTGGGTTAACGCGGTTGCCGTGACCGAAGATAACAAGATTTTAATGGTACGTCAATACAGGCACGCCGCAGAGATCATCTCGCTCGAGATACCCGGCGGCGTAGTTGACAATGGCGAGTCGCCGGAGCAGGCCATCCGTCGCGAATTGCTCGAAGAAACCGGCTATCTTTTTGATGATATTGAATTTTTGTGTTCAGTTTATCCTAATCCATCAACCGGCAACAACCAGGCTTTTACTTACCTGGCTCGTGGCGGCAAAAAAGTGCAGGGGCAGTCGCTGGACGACCAGGAAGAGATCATAGTTGAACAATACACTATTCCTGAAATAAAACAACTGCTGGCCGATAATAAAATTGCCCAGGCCATGCATTGCACCGGGTTATTTTATGGATTAATAAAGCTTGAAAGCGAAGGGATCAGAAACAGTTAATAAGCCAACAAATTGGGCGTAACCATGTTATGCAATTGTCTTTAAACCAAAATACTATGTTCAGGGAAACGAAAGCATTTAGCGGATTTTCAGTAAATGACATCCAAAAAGCAAAAGACTTTTACGGCCAGACGCTTGGCCTTGAAGTTACCGAAGAAGCCATGGGTATTTTAACCCTTCATATCAGCGGCGGCGGTAAAATCATCATTTATCCCAAACCAAATCATACAGCGGCTAGTTTCACCATTTTAAACTTCCCGGTAACCGATGTCGAAAAAACGGTAGATGAGCTGACGAGTCGCGGTGTTCAATTTGAGCAGTATGATTTCGGGCAGATGAAAACAGATAAAAAAGGGATCATTCGCGGACAAGGGCCAACCATCGCATGGTTTAAAGACCCGGCCGGCAACATTTTATCGGTGTTAGAAGAACGGTAATTTCCAGGCAGGCTATTATGCATTTATCTCCTGGCCTACAAACATCAGCGTTTTGGTGTGCGGAATGATGATGTGAAATTCGCGCATGCCGTACTCCCGGTCAAATGGTTCTCTCGTTTTAATACCAGTAAGTTTATCTTTAATATTATTCCAAAGTTCGTCAATACCGGTTACCGCCAGGTAAAATTCCATTTCGCCGATATCACCGGCGTTTAAAATATGTATCATGCAATTATCCTTTTGCATGATCACATAGCTGTCCTCGTCGCGCACATCGCTAAATTCAAAAAGATCCTTAAAAAAAAGCCTGGTCGCCCTCACATCATACGACGGTATCATGGGGCTTAAATGAAATGCTTTATACATAACGACAGTATTATAATGCAATTTAAAAAAGTTTAACAAAAATAGCTACGTTATCATCTCCCTTTATTGCTTTCCAAACAAAATCACCGCAACTGGTATTGTTAAAGCAGCGCATGAATTTATATGAACAGCACCCGTATTGGTTGATGAAGGATGGCATTGTCGCCTCATACCCTTCCCTGGATAAAAACCTGGCAATTGATGTAGCCATTATGGGCGCGGGTATCAGCGCGGCGTTAACCGCCTGGCATTTGCGAAACTCAGGATTGTCGGTTGCTGTTTTTGACCGGCGACATGCAGGCATGGGCAGCACGGCAGCAAGCACCGCTTTTTTGCAATACGAAATTGATACGCCGTTAACGGACTTGTGCAGATATGTGGGCGAGAAAAATGCAGTTAAAAGTTATGAGCTGTGCCGCGAAGCTATTTATGCTATTAGTGACATCTGCAAAAAGCTAAAACCCGAATTCGGTTTTCACTTCCGGCCAAGCACACAATATGCGAGCTTCAAAACGCATTACAATAAACTTTTGCAGGAGTATAAGCTGCGCCTGCAGCACGGCTTTAATGTGGAATGGATGGAACCAAGCGACCTTAAAAAAACCTTCGGCTTCGAAGCATCCGGCGCCATTTTTTCGGAAGATGGCGGCGAAGTGGACGCCTACCTATTAACACATGCCTTATTAAAAGATTTTGAAAAAAGCGGGCATACGGTGTATAACAATACGCCTATCCTTAATATTGAATATTTAAAACACGGGGTTACCCTGCATGCGCATCATGGGCTAAAAATTGAAGCAAAGAAACTGGTGATAGCCTGTGGTTACGAAAGCCTGCAATATATTCCCCAAAAGATAGCTGATATATATTCGACTTATGCGCTCGTTTCGGAACCAATATCCGACAGATATACCTGGCATCGAAGCAGCCTGGTATGGGAAACAGCCACGCCTTATTTATACTTTAGGGTGGTGGACGGTAGCCGGATATTAGTGGGCGGGCGTGATGATCCATACCACCTGCCACATATTCCTCCTTCTCATATCAAAAGAAAAACTGAACAATTAACGCAGGCATTTCAAAAAAAAATGCCGCATATCCCGCTAAAGCCCGACTTTAGCTGGGCGGGCGCCTTTGCTGTTACCAAAGACGGGTTGCCTTATATTGGTATAATTCCCGAACGTCCGCATACTTATTTTGCCCTGGGCTTTGGCGGCAATGGCATCACATTCAGCGTAGTAGCTGCCGACATCATTCACGACATGGTTGCAGGTAAAAAAAATGAAAATGCGCAACTATTTAGGTTTAACAGGTAATGAATTGTAAGTTACGGGGCAGCTAAATTATCTTTTTAAGAACAATTATTTCCAGCGTTTGTATTTATATAAAGCACAAACCATGAAAAGTATGTATTCAGTTGACCCCGGACTAATGAAAATTTCGCCGGAGTCGGGTATCCCCACCTCACGCCGGTACTCAAATCAAAGCTATAATGTTAAATCTAACCGCAAAACGACTGCGCAATCGTTTTCAATTTCGCAAACGGTTAATGATCCGGCTTCCGTTAAATAGGGCTGCTTATTTATAATAAGGCGGTTTTAAGTAAAGCACATAGCTTTCATTTTCAATGGCTTCTTTCCATTGGTGGATCAGTGTTTTATATGCTTCGCCAACCGGCCGTATTTTGCGGTCAAGGTCGTAAAGACCCAGCGCGTTTATATTTCCGGCATCGTTTCGCAATGCCGAATCCCAGTCCACCTGGTCGGTTAAACTATACCAGGTAAAGCCGTAAATAGGTATTCCATCCCGTTTTAATCGCCTCACGTTTGCCCACTGCGTTTGCAGCCACCTGATTGAATTAGGCTCGGCTATATTGGTCTCGGTATGCATTACCGGTAATTTATAGCGGTTATAATACTGGTGGGTGATGACATAATAGCCGAAAATTTCTCCCGCGGCCGATGTTGTCCCATCTTCATGAACCATATGCTCATTGGTCACATAGTAGTCATTGCCCATCACACAGCTTCCCCTGATCAGGCTATTTTCAAACCAGCGGTATTCGGCTTTGGTCATCCCGTTTTCGAGCAAATATTCATACATCACTACGCTTATCGGGTAGCCATAGCTCAGGTCAAGCGAGAGGAAGCGCTTTTGGTTCAGGAACGAAGCCAGTGGGTCACAATCGGGCGTTTCCGGGTGAAAATATTCAGAAGTCTCGCTTTGAATAAAAACGGCAGTCGGCTGAATTTCAAGGATAGCTTGCATCGCCAAAACGTTGGCTTTGCATAAGTTTTTCAGGGCTGTTACAAATGAGCGGTCGTCGGATTTACGCTCATTCCACCACCCATATTGCGCTGAAAAAGCGGCGGCTATAAAAATTTCATTTACCGGGGTATAAAAACGGATATAACTGTAACGCCGTGCAAACGCCCGGGCGTATTCGGCAAAATATTCAGGAAAGTCAGGGTTTTGAAAATCTCCCAGCCAATCCGGGACACCGAAATGGCAAAGATCTACGATAGGCGTGATTTCTTTCTCCTTCAAATAAGCGAATGTATCATCGGGGAAGCTCCAGTTATATTTTCCTGGTGCTTCGTGCACGATATAATATGCCGGGCCGTACCGGAGCGTATCGATCCCCATTTCCTTAACCAGGTCAAAGTCTTGTCGCCAGAACTTATAATGGCCGCATTTTTCCATTTCATCAACTCTTTTTCGGGTTCCGTCGGGCAATGTTATCATCGGGTAGCTATTCTCTATCCCGGTGGCAAACATAAATTTATTCTTATTCATACTGGTTCGGCTTAAATAGCTATAACCACAAATTTATGCTCCGGTTTTAACTAAAAAATAAAAAAATAATTAATAACGATTACCACATCTTGGCTTAATTATTGATTTTATTGTCACATTAATTAAATTTATATCATTTTAAATTAATTTATATCTTTTTAATATTATAAAAACAAATTTTATCATTTTACATTTCATAAAAAAACAATAAGGAATGAAACTACTGAATCGAACCACCGCTTCAACACAGGTTAAAAGTTTATATAAAAATTTACCTGCAAACATTGTATGCTTTTCGCATTTGCGATGGGATTTTGTATTTCAGCGTCCGCAGCATTTATTAACCAGATTCGCGCAGTCATTCCGCATATTTTTTATAGAAGAACCCATTTTTGATGCTTCGGAGCAGGATTACTATTCCTATCTCAACCGTGATGGAAATATACAAATACTGGTGCCTCACCTGGTACCCGGCGGTAGCCCGTTAGGGGTTACAGCCCGCCTAAAATCCCTGTTTGACTATTTTATAGAAAACAAGGATTTGGCCGACTATGCGTTTTGGTATTATACGCCTATGGCGCTTGAATTTACCAGGAAGCATCTGCCCGAGCTGGTCATTTACGACTGCATGGACGAATTGTCGGCGTTTAAGTTTGCGCCCGAAGAATTAAAAACGCTTGAAAAGGAATTGCTTAAACGTGCCGATATTGTATTTACCGGGGGGCAGTCACTTTACGAGGCCAAGAAAAATCAGCATGCCAATATGTATGCTTTTCCCAGCAGCATTGATAAGGCCCATTTCGAAAAGGCCCGCCAATTAAGAAAGGCCACAGCCGGTTCAATAAACAACCGGCAGCCCAAATTGGGATTTTATGGCGTGATCGATGAGCGGTTCGACATTGAGCTGATCAGGAGCATTGCAGGCAGCAGGCCCGACTGGCAAATTATTTTGATTGGCCCGGTCGTAAAAATTGATCATGCTACATTACCTAAAAATGCCAATATTAAATACCTCGGGTCAAAAACCTACCAGGAACTTCCCGCGCTAATTGCTGATTGGGATATTGCGCTGATACCGTTTTTATTAAACGAATCAACCCGTTTTATAAGTCCTACAAAAACACCCGAATATTTGGCCGCTGGCCTTCCGGTGGTTTCAACGCCTATCAAAGACGTGGTTAACCCGTATGGAAAGAATAAATTGGTTTCCATTGGCGAAAGCGCGGCTGACTTTATCGAAGCGGCTGAGCATATCCTGGCAGGCAAAGGCCGCGATAAATGGCTGAATAAAGTAGATGCCTTTTTAGCACAAAACTCGTGGGACAAAACTTGCAGCAATATGCTGCGCCAGATCAATGAAACAATCGAAAACCGTTCTTTAACCTCTATAGCACAGTGATATGTTTGACTATCTAATTGTAGGAGCCGGTTTTGCCGGGAGTGTGCTGGCTGAACGATTGGCCAGCACCGAAAATAAAAAAGTATTAATTATCGACAAACGCAATCATATAGGCGGAAACGCATACGATTATTATAACGACGACGGGATATTAATTCATAAATACGGCCCCCATATTTTTCATACCAATAGCAAGGATGTATTTAATTACCTGTCAAAATTTACTGAATGGCGTAATTACCAGCATAAGGTATTGGCATGTGTTGACGGGCAGCAGGTACCCATACCAATTAACCTGACCACTATTAACAGTTTGTACGGTTTAAGCCTCAGCAGCCACGAAGTTGAAGATTTTTTAGCTTCAAAAGCCGAAGATATACAGCAGGTCCGTACCTCTGAAGATGTAGTGTTAAAAGCCGTTGGCCGGGAGTTGTACGAAAAATTCTTTAAAGGGTACACAAAAAAGCAATGGGACCTGGATCCTTCGCAGCTTGATGCTTCGGTAACGGCAAGGGTGCCAACGCGAACCAATAAGGACGACCGATATTTTACCGATACCTACCAGGCCATGCCGCTTTACGGTTATACAAAGATGTTCGAAAAAATGCTGGACCATCCCAATATAAAGGTCATGACTAATACAGATTATCATGAGATTGTAGATGCCATCCCGTTTAAGAAAATGATTTTTACGGGGCCGGTTGATGAGTACTTCGATTATTGCTATGGGAAACTTCCATACAGGTCGCTGAAGTTCAAATTCGAAACGCTCGACCAGGAGCAGTACCAGCAAACCGGTACGGTCAACTATCCAAACGATTATGCATTTACCCGTATAACGGAGTTTAAATACCTCACCGGGCAAAAGCATGCAAAAACAAGCCTTGTATATGAGTACCCGAAGGCAGAAGGCGATCCGTATTACCCTATACCGCGGCCCGAAAATGCCGCACTATATAAAAAATACCAGGAGCTGGCCGGGCAGTCGGGTACCTATTTCGTTGGGCGGCTGGCTACTTATAAATATTATAATATGGACCAGGTAGTTGCCCAGGCATTGGCAACCTTCAAAAAAATTCAGTCTGAAAATGCAAATGAACCCTTGTACAGCGAAACACGCGTCGGCGACGAATATTGAAATTTGGGGTGGCATTGAGTGTACCATAAACCGGGTGAACGACCAATACTTTGACCAGCTCGACTACGCAGGTCATTACCTGCGCGACGAGGACATTGAACTTTTTGCAGAGCTCGGGGTAAAAAAAATACGCTACCCGCTGTTATGGGAACGGCATCAGCCCGACCAGCATATGCAGATAGACTGGTCGCATACGGCTAAACGCCTGCAATTGCTTAGGTCAAAAAATATTAACATAATCGCAGGCCTGGTGCATCATGGCAGTGGCCCGGCGTTTGTCGGCATGGACGATGAAACATTTGTACAGGGGCTGGCAAGCTATGCCCTTAAGGTGGCCGGCCAGTTCCCGTGGATAGACCATTATACGCCGGTTAACGAGCCGCTCACCACCGCCCGTTTTTGCGGCTTATATGGTATATGGTATCCGCACCGCAGCGACGACCATGGCTTTTGCCGGATTTTGGTGAACGAATGCCGGGCAACTGTTTTGGCCATGCAGGCGATACGCAAAATAAATCCGGCCGCAAAGTTGGTACAAACCGAAGATTTGGGAAGGGTTCACAGCACGCCGGTGCTGCAATACCAGGCCGACTTTGAAAATCAAAGAAGGTGGCTCGGGTTTGACCTGTTAGCCGGAAAAGTAACCCCGGGGCACGCCTTGTGGCAATACCTTGTGGATGCGGGTATAAACCCCCAAGAATTGGAGTTTTTTGTTGAAAACAAATGCGCGCCCGATATAATGGGCTTTAATCACTACCTGACCAGCGAACGGTACCTTGATGAAAATATAAACAATTATCCGCCGCATACGCATGGGGGCAACGCAAGGCACCGGTATGCCGATGTAGAAGCGGTGCGGGTTGGCCACATCGAACCCGATGGCCCGTACAAACTGCTTAAAGACGCCTGGAACCGGTATAAAATTCCCATAGCTGTTACCGAGGTGCATTTGCATTGCACCCGCGAGGAGCAAATGCGTTGGCTAAGCACGCTATGGCAGGCCGCTCTACAACTTGAAAATGACGGCATTCCCATTAAAGCAATCACGCCATGGGCATTTCTGGGCGCCTTCGGCTGGAACCGGCTGCTTACTGTTCCGAAGGGCAGTTATGAGCCCGGTGTATTTGATTTAAGCACAGGGCAGCCGCGTGCTACAGTGCTCGGTAAAATGATTCGTTCGTACAGCCACAATCAAAGCTATACGCACCCATTGATAAGCAGCGATGGCTGGTGGAAGCGCGACACGCGGGTGATCTATGGTAAAAACGCTTTTATAAGTTCCGATAGCTGCAGCCAAAGCGGCCAGCCGCTGTTGATAGTTGGCAAAAGCGGCACACTGGCCAATGCCTTTGCAAAAATATGCAGTGCCCGGGGCATTTATTACGAAATTTTGGGGCGGCCTCAATTGGATGTTACCGATTTGCTGCAGCTTGAAAAAACGATCCTGGAGAAAAACCCGTGGGCTATAGTGAATACGGCAGGATATGTGCGGGTGGACGATGCCGAAATGGAGTCGGGCAGCTGTTTTGCGCTAAATACCCATGGCGCGGCTAACCTGGCGCTTCTTTGTAATAAGTATAATATCAAACTACTTACCTTTTCCACCGACCTGGTTTTCAATGGCAATAAATCATACCCCTATACGGAGAATGACGGCAAAAGTCCATTAAACGTATATGGTCGCAGCAAAGCGTTTGCCGAAGAAAAAGTGATGCGCCTCAATAGCAACGCGCTGATCATAAGAACATCGGCATTTTTTGGCCCGTGGGATAATTCTAACTTTATTACCGTTGCACTGAATAGCTTGAAACAAGGCAACGCGTTTACAGCGATAAATGACGTTGTGGTTTCGCCTACTTATGTTCCCGATCTTGTAAATACAAGCCTGGATCTAATGATTGATGACGAATCAGGAATATGGCATTTGAGCAATAAAGCACAAATATCGTGGTCCGGTCTCGCCTTTGCTATTGCCGAACGGGGAGGCCACAACACAAGCCTTATTTTGCCAAAGCCGCTTAACCAATTTAAATTCAAGGCGAAACGGCCGCTTTACAGCGTTTTATCAAGCCGGCGCGGAAATATTTTACCAACACTGGATGATGCATTGAACAGGTACTTTTCGGAAATAGCCGTTTAAGACGTTAAAATAGTCATTCTTCATGATCATGAAAAAGCAGGATATACACTTTTTTGATATACACCGTATCCTTTTCGGGCAAACACCGCCGCTGTTTTTGATCGAGGTATTTTTTCGCACGCTGATATTGTACATTTTCCTTTTGTTTATACTTCGCTGGCTGGGCAAGCGCATGAGCGGCGGGCTGTCGATTATGGAGCTGGCGGTGATGTTAACCCTGGGGGCGATTGTCTGCGTACCTATGCAAATCCCCGACAGGGGTATTCTGCAGGGTTTTGTTTTGCTGCTATGCGGCTTAATTTTTCAAAGAAGCCTGAGCTTGGGCGGCGTATTAAGCAAACCCGTTGAGGATATGGCACATGGCAAGGTTGCCTTACTGGTAAAGGACGGTATATTACAATTGCAGGTTATGGAAAAGGAGCGCATTTCAAAACAGCAGCTTTTTGCACAATTACGAAGAGTTAAGGTTTTTAACCTGGGATCGGTTGAAAGAATTTACCTGGAGGCAAGCGGTCTCTATAGCATTTTTATGATGGAGAAGCCAAAACCTGGTTTATCGGTTTTGCCGCTTGACGACAAAGAGATTAACGACCAAATGAAGCACGCTGCCGATATACACGGTGAATTGATGGTATGTGCGCATTGCGGATATGTAAAACCTGCTGATAATAAAACCGCATGTCCAGACTGTGGCAATTCCGAATGGGCTAAAGCAATAATTTGATTGAAATGAAACCGGGAGAATGGAATTTATCGGATTGGCAAAGAATTTTCGTCGGGGAGGTGCCCGGCAGCTTTTATATTGAGTTGCTGGTTAGGTCTGCCATTATTTATATGCTGCTGATGGTTTCAATGCGGCTAATGGGCAAACGGATGAGCGGACTGATGGGCCGCAACGAGCTTGTAGCCATGGTAGCACTGGCGGCCGCGGTAGGTATCCCGTTAACTGCGCCCGACAGGGGAATCCTGCCAGCATTTATTATTGCCTTTTTGGTGGTCTATATCGAAAGACAGATATCATCAATCGCCTACAAGAATGCGAAATTTGATAAATATGTGTATGGCAGCCTTGATATACTGGTTAATGATTCGGTTATAGATTTTAAGGCCATGAAAAAAGTACGCGTATCCCGTGAGCGGTTGGTGGCACAGTTGCGTTCATTGGGGTACAAACACCTTGGTAGAATTAAGCGGGTTTACCTGGAGGCGAACGGGATTTTCACCATAATTGAATATCAGAAACCACAGCCTGGGCTTTCTATTCTTCCGACCTGGGACGTCGAGTTCAATGCCAGGCTGCGCCCCTCTGATGATACAATGGTTTGTCAAACCTGCGGTACAACAAAAAAGAAGCCGTTTCCCGAAAAAACGAAGTGTCAGCATTGTAAAGATTTAAACTGGACCGCTGCTGTCGAATAAAAGGCCCGCGGTTAACAGGCCCTTTTTATTGATGCATTTAAGATTAGGTCGGCCCTGCTTAATAAAAAATAGCGTTCGCCAAAACACTAATGCCTAATTGGTCGGTGTTGTTGGTTGACGCGGCCAATCCACGCAGCCAGATGGTATAAACAAAACCGTTGTTAAGCGTAACATTTGGCAGTGTTGCTAAAACCGTGGTTGTTCCTGCCTGGCGAACCTCAAGGCTATAGCTTGCATTCCCGCCAATATTCGCAAACGACGAATATCCTTTAAATCCTTTATTTGCAACCAGCACCGCTCCGCCTGTAATAGCCAGGTCAACTGCCGGCGCGTCAGGGCTTAAATTAACAAACCGGATACCGGCACTTCCGGTAGGGGGCTTAATAAGTGAATCTGTAAGCAATAAAATTTGCGGATGCGCCGGCGTATTTACAAGGAAAAGCGAATAAGTATTATTTTGAGTCAAATGAATGGTATCCGACAAAATTACATTCCCGGTGCCGTGATTATAAAAATTGGCATTTCGTTTACCGGTAAAGGCGCGGAAGTAATCGATATTATCGCCAAAAGCTAAAGGCCAGTAATTTATATGGTTATTATCAAGCGAAAAATCCAATGGCGGCTGGTCAGGCGAGGCTTGTATAAAAGTTAATAATGCGGCGGGCGGGCTATAATATTGGCTGTCATTGTTTTTAAGACAGGAAGAGAATGAAAGCAAGCCGATAATACCAATAATTGATAACAAGGCTTTTGACATGTTTTTATAATTTTTCATAATGGAAGTATTTATTTACTCATATACTAAACATTACGGATGCGCCAGGCAAATCGTTACACTAAATATCAAAAAATTGAGTGAAAAAAGACCAGATATGCTCAATTCCAAAATTAAAATCCTTGTGGCCGGGCGATAGGATAAGAAAATAATCTTATCCTGATATCCATTTCCCGAAAGGTATTTTAGAGATGAGCCATACCAGTAGCAACGATAATATAAAACATATTAATGCGGTAAGCGGTATACTCACTATCGGCACGCAAAGTTTATAGTTGATACCAAAAGGGTCTTCGAGAAAGTATAGCACAAGGGCATGGCTGAGGTAAATGCCATAATTATACCTGCCGGCAAACCCGGATATTCGTGTAAGTATGGGCGGCATTTTGATCACGGTTCGCTTAGCGATCATAAATGCGCTTACGGATACCATCAGCACTGCGGGGTTTAGCGGCTCATAGAATAGCGTTCCCGGCCATTTGGTGTAGGGAATAATGAACCATGTGCCGGCAGCAATCAGCACAACGCTAAAAACAAGCAGTAATATCATCCACAAACGCAGTGTCTTTATGTTGAAATCCTTAAAGGCCAGGTAATATCCCAGTACCAGGTACCCCACGTAACCAGCAAAATAATGCAGGTCGACAACCGGATTAAACCTGGATAAGTAAGGCTGGCTCAGCATCATCACAACAAACCATACGATTAAAAAATACAGTATTTCTTTTTCGTTGGAATTGCGCACAAACTTGCCGATAACGGGTATAAAGAAATAAAGCCCGATAAGCATATAAACATACCACAAATGATATGAACTGCCATATTTTAGTGCATGAAGCACCAGCTTTATGTTAGCCCAGGCATCGCCGGTAAAAGTAATTTCGTCATTATACCACGAATAGCCGATATAAACCAGGCTCCAGAACAGGAACGGAACCAATATCCTGGCCAGCCGCTTTTTAAGAAAATCGCCTAATTCATATTCCCTGTTCAACGAAAGGGTGCCGGTTACCATTACAAAAACAGGCACCGCAAAACGCACAGCTGCGTTTAAAAAATCCGCCATCCACCAGTCTGATAAGGGAACTTTCCCGTATTGCATCATTAAGGGTGCCGCGCAGTGCAATATAATAACAGCGTATAAAGCAATCAGTCGTAAATTGTTTATCCAGCTGATGGTTTCGGTTTTGGCGGGAGACATGGTAGCGCGAAAGATTTTTTAAAAATAGCTTTTTTTGTCTCATTCCAAACCACCTTCTTCAGGCGCAAAATATTATCAAAATAATTACTGGTGTATTTACAGATCGGCTTGCGGTGGCAACTAAATCCTTTATACAGGACTGTTCTGTCTTAAAAAAGATACCGGTTTGCATGGTTTCCCTATATCAAACCTTCTTGAATAGAAATTGAAATGGCACAGGTTTACCCGGCTTATACGTCGTGGGCGGGTAGTAAAACAGATTGCTGGAAGTTATAAAAGGGCTTAATTCCGGACGGTTAGTACCTTAAAAAAAGTCACAGTCATTTTTTTCTAACAAACTGTTTTTACCTGGATTATGTAACATTTATGTGGTAATTCGCTGGTTTTTAAAATGTTACGAAAAAATTTAATCGGTTAAATGAGATTTAGATGAATTGTAATTTTTTCTCTCTGAAAGAAAATATAAAAATAATTAGGAAATAAAAATTCTTTTCCGTTATATTTGTGAGCAACGAAATTACCTATTAATTAAAACTATTGATTAAACTATTGCTATGAAAAGAAAACTTTTAGCACTACTTAGTGTGGGTGTATTACTGTGGTCTGCCTGTTCTAAAACAGGTATCAGTCCTAATACCCCTTCAACTTTATCAACCAATTTTCATGCCAAAACCTTAGCGGCCTACACGGCGTCAAGCCCAATTAACCTAAACGGACAGCACGATGTTACCATCAGCGGTAAGTCTATCAACGGGGGCACTGTTCCCGCTATTACCTTAAGCAATTGTTATAATGTACATATTACCGCCAACAGTTTAGGCAACTCATCAAACGTTGGTATAAACCTGTATAACTGCTACAACATCACCATTGATAACAATTTTATTAACAACGTAAGCTGCGGTGTATATGTTGATCACTCAACCGGCGGCGGTATAATAGTTACCGGTAATCAATTTTTAAACATGCAAGGTCCCGGGCCGCGGGGCCAGTTTGTGCAGTTTAACACGGTAAGCGGTACCAACAACTCCATTACGTATAATAAATGCCAGAACAATTTGGGCCAAAGTAACCCGCAGGAAGGCATTAACCTGTACAAAAGCAACGGTACGGCTGCAAGCCCTATACAGGTTGTTGGTAACTGGATATTGGGCGGCGGCCCGGCATCTGCAAGCGGCGGCATCCAATTAGGCGACAGCGGCGGCTCGTATGAAATAGCTTCCGATAATATACTGGTTAACCCGGGGCAGATGGGCATATCCATTTCGGGTGGCGATCATATCTCGGCAGTTAATAATACCGTGTATGGAAAGAATCAATATTTTACTAACGTTGGTGTTGTGGTATGGGGACAGGCTGGGGCCTCAGTTACGAATGCAACCATCAGCGGTAACAAGATAAACTTTAAAAGCTCGTCCGGTGCCCAGAATGATTACTGGCTGGCATCAGGCGAGTACACACCTACAGGATGGAGTTCAAATACCTGGAACGCAGCTATCGATGCGAATGTTCTGCCTTCGGTAATTGTTTCGGATCCAGGCACCGCAACGGCAACCCCCGCTGCTGCCAGCCCGTCACCTGCAACCACCGCGACGGTAGTTCCGGCAACAACTACTGCTTCCTCCGGCGTGATCAACTTAAATGGCGCGCATGACATGACCATCAGCGGAAAAACCATCAGCGGCGGCAATGTATCTTGCATCAAATTAACAAATTGCTACAATATTTATATCACCAAATGCAACCTGTCGAATTCGACCGCAAATGGTATTGAGCTAAGCAATTGTACCAACGTAACAATGGAGGCTAACAACATTTCGAATGTGGCATCGGGTATAGTGGTAAGCAATTGTCCAAGCGGCAGCATTAATATTTATTCGAACCAGATGCGGAATATGACAGGCCCCTATGGTTCTTTCGTGCAGTTTAGCAGTGTGAACGGCAGCAATAACATCGGTTATAACAAGCTCGAAAATATTGCCGGCGCAAGCAATGGCGAAACAGCAATTCATTTAAATCAATGTTATGGCACATCCGGCAGCCCGATCAATATCACAGGTAACTGGATACGCGGCGGCGGCCCGGCCGGATCAAGCGGTGGTATCAACTTAGGCGACCAGGGTGGCGCTTACCAGATTGCCCAAAACAATATAATAGTTGATCCGGGACAACATGGTATGGCCATTGTCGGTGGCGATCACATTTCCATGATCAATAACAGCATTTATGCCAGGGCACAGTCGTTTACAAATGTGGGGTTATACGTTTGGGGACAAGGCGGGCATTCTATTACAAATAGTACCGTTAGCGGCAACCAGGTAAACTTTACCAACGCGCAGGGCGTTCAAAACAGCGTTTGGCTGGCCGGCGGGGAAGCAACACCTGCAGGATGGAGCACAAATGCATGGGGAGCTAATATTAATGCTTCGATATTGCCGGCTACTGTCGTTTCATTTTAAACAGTAGGTTTTATAAGATTAAAAGCCGGGGCGTTTATGCGCCCCGGCTTTTTTGTGCTAATCTGGTAACTTCAGGGAATAACCGGCTTGTTTGTGAATATCGGGCTGTAGTATTTACGGTAGGCAATGCCTAAAAACAAATGCATCAGCAGCATTAATGCCCCCAATGGCAGGCCTGAAGGCGCCAGGAAGGCGTGAAACAAAAAGATGTTGACCGTTATGGGAAACAGCAGCAGCAGGAAAAATGTAGTGTAACGGTTGATCAGTAAGAAAAGCCCGCCTGCCGTTTCGATAACTTTCATGTACGGGAAAAAATAACCGGCGCCAAAAAGGCCGCCCGAAAAAGCCCCGGCTTTGCCGGTGGGCTGGGCCGTCATGGGCATGAAGTGAAAGAAAAAGTTTAACCCGAATACCAGGAAGATCAGTCCCAGCAACGAGCGGATGATGATGACCGCGATTTTCATAATGCAATATTTTTATTATTTATTAAATAGAAGCGTTGGCGAAATGTTTTGAAAAATTAATGCTGTGTGCGTACCGGGGCGCTTTTGTGACACTATAATGAACACAGGCGGCGCTGAAGGAGCGGCCGGAGCAAGGCCGATTTACTGCAAGCAGAGGGCTCCAATGCAGCTAATTTTTATTTTGCTGACAAGATTTTGTCGGTGTATCAGCTGTATCTCTCAAAAATTGATACACTGACAAATGGATGTCAGTGTTCTAATTTTTGAGAGGCCTTATGAAATGTTTTGCCTGATCTATTTTATGCCGTAATGATCGTTCATCAGCTTCTCGAACAAACCGCCGGGCAGTATATGTTTTAAGGTTGCGGCAATGGTTTGGCCAAAAGCGCCTACCAGGTACCGGTGCGCCGGGCTGGAAGATTCAACGATCTGGCAAAGCTTTTTGCCGATCACTTCGGGATTGGCGCCAACGCTTTCATCTTTTTCCATGCTGGCCACGGCTGAGTTATATTCTTTCTCCAGCATTTCGTTTTTGATCGGGAATCTAACCTTTTCGCGGTTTTGGGTAAAATCAGATTTAAAGTCGCCGGGATTGATCAGCACCACTTTAATGCCGGTATTGCGCAGTTCCATCCGCAAGCTCTGCGAATAACCTTCAATGGCATATTTAGATGCACTATACATACTTTGGTATGGCAAGCCGAATAGCCCCGCCAGCGAACTCATATTTACTACCAAACCCTGCCTGGCCTCTATCATTTTTGGAATTACTTCGCTGCTCACGCGCACCACGCCAAAAAAGTTTACTTCGAATTGCTTCTTTGCGCTTTCAACAGGCATGGCATAAGCCGGGCCTGTTATGCCGTTGCCGGCATTATTAACCAACACATCAATGTGGCCTTCGGCTTTTATAATTTTGTCTACGGCTGCCTTTACTGACACATCATCGGTAACATCCATTTCAATCGGTTTAAAAGAAACAGACTGTATACGCTTAATATCGCGTGACGAGCCGTAAACGGTATGCCCTTTTGCCTGGAGCGCAGTGGCGCAGGCTAAACCTATTCCGGATGAAGCACCGGTTACGAGAATTACTTTTTTCATTGCTTAAGTTTTGGTTGATTAAAGCGGTCGTAAAAATGCAAATTTATACGGATGCAAAGAAATTGTTTTTAAATAGCCGTCTATAGATTGTCATCCATTACCCTCACTTTCAAATAGCTTGGATTTGCTGACGAAGTATAAACCCTGTGCGTTGCCTTTTGGAAATCGGTATTCTTGGCTTTCATTATATTCTGGAATCGCTGTGTATTGCGATCGATAAGCGGGAACCATGTGCTTTGTATTTGTACCATGATACGATGCCCTCTTTTAAATGTATGCAATATGTCCTGCAGCTCGAAATTTACCGGTGTCACTTTCCCGGGTACAAAGGGTTCAGGCTTGTCAAAGCCATTGCGGAATTTACCGCGCATAGCCTCGCTCCGCACCATCTGCTCATAATTTGACATGTAGACGTCTTTCCCGGTCCACTGGTTGTTTTTCGCCGAATCGGGATATACATCAATTACTTTTACTATCCAATCCGCGTCGGTGCCGGTTGTAGATATTTTCAGGTTGGCCCAAATGTTCCCCGCAAGGGTAACATCTTTATCCAGTATGTCGGTTTGGTAAGTCAAAACGTCGGGCCTTCGCGCGGCAAAACGTTGGTCGCCCGTCATATATTCCCGTTTCATATCCAGGTCGATGGTGTTGATAAATGGTACCGGTTTATTGGGATCGGATACGAACTCGTCGAAAGAATTATTTACTGCTTTAGGTTGAGTGAACGACAGTTTTCCACCAGGCAAAAGATAGATGTTCTTCTCAATCGTCTCCTTTGGCGGCCATACGTCGTAGTTTTTCCATTTATTAACGCCGGTTTCAAACGTCGATATCTTTGGCAGGCTTATGTCCGTCCCTTTCAAGTAATGGCTGAAAAATGCGAATTCAATTTTCTCCCGGTAAAAAGGGCCGGTCGGCCCGCCAAAGTCAACATCGCCTAAATGGTCGCCGGGGCCGCGGGCCCAGCCACCGTGCACCCATGGGCCCATCGTAAAGTAAACAGGCGTAGACGGATTGTTTTTTGCCAATATTTTATAGGTATTTATGGCGCCATACAGGTCCTCGGCATCGTACCAGCCACCTGTGACCAATACAGCGGTTTTAATATCGTGCAAGTGATATAAAATGTTGCGGTCCTTCCAGTGCTGGTCGTAGTTTGGGTGGTCAAGCATTTCATTCCATAAGCGGATGGTATCCTTATAGTATTTATCGTTTGAGTTTTTTACCGAACCCATATTGAGATAAAACGCATAACCGTCCTGCGTTCCATAATTGAGGCGCGAACCGGGACGCTGGGTAGGCTTGTCATCCTGCCGATTGGTAAAGCCGGGATAAAAACCAAAATTGGCAGCCAGCATAAAAGCGCCGTTATGAAAGGCATCGTCGCGGTACAAGTCGCCCATAGGCGCTTGCGGCGATGCCGCTACCAACGCCGGGTGCCGGCTTAACAGCGAGGCCGTTGTAAAAAATCCGGGATAGGATATGCCCCATACGCCAACTTTGCCGGTATTACCAGATATGTTTTTTATGAGCCAGTCGATGGTGTCATAAGTATCGGTACCTTCATCCACGTCATTTTTGGTTTTGTGGATTTCCTTTTCGGGTGTCATTTCTTCAAAAAGCCCCTCGCTCATCCAGCGCCCCCGTACGTCCTGGTAAACAAAAATATAGCCATCATGCAAAAATAATGATGACGGACCGAGGCTGGTTCTGTATTTATCTGCTCCATAAGGCGCCACGCTATACGGTGTGCGGTCCATCATGATAGGATATTTTTTTGACTGGTCCTTCGGCACATATACCGACGTAAATAGTTTTTTCCCGTCGCGCATAGGTACCTGGTATTCAAATTTTTTGTAATTATCTTTTATATAAGCTGCATCGGAACTGCCTTGTCCAGGTTGAGCTGAAGAGGTGAACGCTAAAAGCATACAGCTAAGCGCAATAAGAAAAAATGATTTCATAAAAAGGTATTAGGCTTTAAAAATACGGAATAAAATAAAAAAGCCCTGATTTAACAGGGCTTTCACAAAATCGTTACGTTAAGGGGTTATTCATTTATCGCCTTCACGCCGGGCAGTTCTTTACCTTCCATATATTCAAGTAAAGCACCACCACCTGTTGAAACATAGCTTACATCGCCGGTGAAATTAAATTTGGCCACCGCAGCAGCAGAATCACCGCCGCCAATTAATGAAAAAGCGCCTTTTTCAGTAGCTTTTACTACTGCTTCAGCAATAGCTTTTGTACCTTCTTCAAACTTTTCCATTTCAAAAACTCCCATGGGACCATTCCATAAAATGGTTTTCGAAGTTTCTATTACCCTGGTGAACTCCGCTATCGAATCAGGGCCGATATCTAAACCCATCCATCCGTCTTTAATATTATCATTCTGCGCTTTATCAGTATTGGCGTCGTTTGAAAAATTATCGGCTATTATTGAATCCGTTGGTAACAATAAATTCACGTGCTTTTCCTTTGCTTTTTTTATCAGGCTGATTGCCAGGTCAAGCTTATCTTCTTCAACCAGTGATTTCCCGATTTTGCCGCCCTGTGCTTTAGCAAATGTATAAGCCATCCCGCCGCCGATAATAATCGTATTAACCTTATCCAGCAACCGCTCTATCAGTTCTATCTTGTCGGATACTTTGGCACCGCCCATAATGGCGGTGAACGGTGTTGCCGGGTTGTTCAGCACCTTTTCGGCGTTTTGCAGCTCGGCAGCCATTAAGTAGCCAAAGTATTTGGCTTTAGGGAAAAATTGCGCAATAATGGCTGTGGACGCGTGCGCCCGGTGTGCAGTGCCAAACGCGTCGTTTACATAAATATCACCCAGCTTTGATAGTTTTTCGGCAAAGTCCTTATCTCCTTTTTCTTCCTCTTTGTAAAAACGCAGATTTTCTAACAAAAGCACTTCGCCTTTTCCCAATTCTTTGGCTTTTTTAACTGCATCCGGGCCAATGCAATCGTCAGCAAATTCAACCTGCTGGCCAAGCAGATCCGCCAGGTGCGGTACTACATGTTTCAATGAATATTTTTCTTCGGGGCCGCCTTTTGGCCGGCCGAGGTGCGACATCAGTATCACCGAGCCGCCGTCTTTCAATATTTTTTTGATCGTTGGCAGCGCGGCTGTCATCCGGTTATCATCAGTAATATTATAATCCTTATCTAAGGGTACATTAAAGTCAACACGGATAAGCGCTTTTTTTCCGGCAAAACTAATTTGATCTATTGTTTTCATAATTTCAGATAGAGGTAATTGCGGGGGGCCAAATTCAGCAATTAATTTTTAATTTGGAACGTAAAAATAAAAAGGTGTTTGCTGGTTGCTAAAATATCATGATATCTTAACGTACAGTACATAATGCGGGCCTATACCCTGGACTTCAAATTCGGACGATATCTGCTCAAAACCCATATTTAAATAAAACTGAAGAGCAGTTTTGCGTGCGTTGCACCACAGGTAATTTACTTTTTGACCCCTCAGGTAAACTATAGCAAAATTGAGTAATTGATTGCCTAAGCCATGTCCCCTGTATTCTTCTATGGTCGCCATTCCACGTAACTGAAAACCATCACCGGTATATGCACCGTAACTTCGCGGGTGAAATGATGCGATAGAAACCAATTGGCCCCGCAGATATAAACCTAAATGAAAGGCGCCCGGTAATTTGTCAGTTGGAAACCTGCATTCATTTAACGTTAGCTTCCCCGGCCTTAATACTTGTTTACGGATAGGCAATACATCTTCAGCATCAACAAATTTTATCATGGCTGTAACCGGTTTATTTTTTCCACCAGGTCGGCCAGGCGGCTGGAATATCCCATCTCATTATCATACCAGCCAACTACTTTAACCAGGCCGCCTACGATTGAAGTAAGTTGGGCATCGAAAATACAGCTATGCGTGTTGCCGATTACATCAGTTGATACGATGGGATCTTCAGTGTACTCCAAAATGTTTTTCATGTCGCCATCAGCTGCCAGTTTAAAGGCTAAATTAATAGCTTCAACAGTAGGCTGTTTTTTTAAGCTGCAGGTAAAGTCAGTTAATGAGCCGTTTAATACCGGTACGCGGATGCCGGCACCGCCAAGCCGGCCTTCTAAATGCGGAAAAATTGCAGTTATTGCTTTGGCTGCCCCGGTTGTGGTGGGAATAATAGATGCCGACGCTGCCCTTGCCCTCCGCAGATCTTTATGCGGCCCGTCATGCAGGTTCTGATCGCCGGTCATTGAATGTACTGTGGTAATATAGCCGTCAATAATTCCCCAGTTGTCATCCAAAATCTTTACCATGGCGGCAACGTTGTTGGTTGTGCATGATGCGTTCGACAAAATTGGCGACCGCAGATCAATAGAGTCTTCATTTACCCCTAATACCACCACAGGTACACTTTTATCGGTTGCAGGGGCTGAAATAATTACTTGTTTTGCGCCGGCTTCCAAATGAAGAGAGGCACCTTGTCTGGAGATAAATTTTCCAGTTGATTCAATAACAAGGTCGATGTCCAGGTCCTTCCATGGCAAGTCTGAAGGCTCTCGTTCGGCGAATACTTTTATAGTTTGACCATTTATGTATAAATGTTGCTGGTCAAAGTCAATTTTACCTTTAAAACTATGGTGAACGGAATCGTATTTAAAAAGATGAGCAAGTGTGGTGGTGTCCGAAAGGTCGTTTATAGCTACTACTGTGATATCTGCCCTTTTTAATATGTTTCTTAAAAAAATCCGGCCAATCCGGCCAAATCCATTTATGGCAATCCTCATTTTTCAGAATATAAGGGTGCAAATGTACTTAAATTAAGGCGAACAGGGAACCGAAGCACTACCGTTTAATCCACGCTGCAGCCGCGTATAATTACGAATTAACTTTTTTATATGTTAAACTGCCAGCGGCAAAACTTTCCCGTTCTTTTGAGCGAAGGAATAATGTGATCATTCCGTTGAATACAAGATAAATAGCGACAATTAGGATGATGAGAATGGAATTGCTATAATTTCTGAGCAAAAGCACGAGCCCGATACAGACAATATTAATACTTGTTAAAATCAGCGTGGTTTGTAAATGGTTAAAACCCAGCTTTAACATGCGGTGGTGAATATGATTGCGATCGGCTACAAAAGGCGAAATGCCCTTTGCGATACGCAAAATAAAAACGCGTATCGTGTCAAAAATAGGACCTGCCAAAATAGCGAAGGTCAACGCAGGGACTGAATAAATTTCAGGAGAACTTCCGTTTATACTATTGTTTACCTCGATAAACTTTACAGCCATTACAGCTGTTATCAGTCCGATTAATAACGAACCTGTATCACCCATAAATATTTTGGCTGGCGTGATATTAAATCTCAAAAATCCGAGTATTGCGCCAACCATTGCTAATGAAACACCTGCTAATTCATATTTATGAATGTAGATGAATAACGCTACAAAAGCGCCATTTGCAACAATACCTGTCGTAGCGGCTAAGCCATCAATGCCGTCGATCAGGTTAAAGGCGTTAACAATAAGTAAAATTATCAGAATCGATAAACCAACACTTGCAAAGTACGACAAATCATTAACCCCAAATACACCATACATACTGGTGATTCTTATATCACCCAGTATAACCAGGATACAACAAACAATAAATTGGATTAAAAACTTGGTACTTGAATTTACTCCGGAAAGATCATCCTTTATTCCCATTGAAAATAAAATGATACAGGCCGTGAGCAAATAATTGGTTGGCAGAGACTTATTGGTCATACAAAATAGCAGCGAAGTTATTGTGAAGCCAACAAAAATGGCAACTCCCCCAAGCCGCGGAATTCCGTGATCATGCTCCTTTCTGAAATGCCCAAGATCGTCATATAAATGGCGAGACCGCGCCACATGTAAAATTGATGGGATAGCAAATGACGTGATAAGAAAAGAAAAAATAACTACAAAAATATAATAGATAAAAGTATAGGTATGTAAAAAATCCATAGTAAATTTATTAGGGGCTGATATACATGTACTTAAAACGTCTTAAAGATATACATTCGTTTCATATTAATTAACAAAAAATTTGAAAAAAATTATACAATGATTAAATGCTAACTTATTTAGGTCGGCGTACTTGCCGTTTAAGAAACCTCTTTGTACATATGCGTCAACTTATTTATTGTCCATTCAAAAGTGAAACAGAATTTCATGCATCTCTAATTTTTCCGTTAATAGTAAGTCGGTAATATTCTTCGTCATATGCGAAAAAAATTGCCCGGTTTGTGAAGTGTATACGATTTCCCGGAGACTAATGTTGTGGGCTGTTTTGCCCTATACCAACAAAAACTACAGCAGATTCTGCAAAACTATTTGCATTAAGCGTGCCAATGTTGTATTAAAGAAACTGGAAGAGTTTTCGAAGAGGCTTACATACTAAGGTTAGTACCGGAAATAAAATATTGTTGTTACGCATAGCCTTTGAGTCATTAGCGAATGCTTGTAAACGGTTCCTGTAGCTTTTATTGCTTATTCCGCCAATAGTCATTTTCACTATAACTTTGTTAAGATGAAATGCGTTTATTCTATGCGTATGCATAAATCTAAGCATTAATTCGTAATCTGCGGCCGTACCATACTCAGGCTTATACTCACCAAATTTTTTAAATAAACCGGCTTTGCAATAGAAAGTCGGGTGAGGTGGCATCCAACCCCAGTTAAACATTCCGTACGTGTAATCATCAGAACGCCATCTGCGAATAACTTTCCCGCCGGGATTAACATAATCCAGATTGCCATAAACAATATCTGGATTATGTATTATAAATGCGTTTGCTATCGCATCTAATACGCTATTATCGGCAAAGAAGTCGTCAGCATTAAGTGTGCCTATCACATCGCCGTGTGCCAATTTGATGCCTTTATTCATTGCATCATATATTCCGTTATCAGGTTCTGACCGGAAAATGCTGATGTAGTTACTGTACCGGCTTATAATTTGCTTTGTTTTATCGGTTGAACAGGCATCAATAATTATATATTCAACATTTTTAAAATTTTGAGAAATTACTGATTCTATACAGCGTCCGATGGTAGTTTCGGCATTGTAAACTACGGTGATGAGCGAAATTTTTAAATCCTGCACTTAGGAAATACACTATTTATAGTCGCAAAATTATGTAAATTTGAAATCGATACCTAATTAATTAACAGTACTCATGAATAAGTGCAATTTAGGCTATACTTTTTTAATTTTAGGAACGCTCCTTTTTTTTGCGTCCTGTTCTAATAAGCAGTATCAGGCTCTTTTTGAAAAAAAAAGAGCAATTTCCGATAGTTTATCCCAACCTACCGGGGGCAGTAGTACATATTACCGGATAAAACCACAGGATATTTTACAAATCAGGAATCTTCAGAACAGTAAAAACATTGCCGATCTGAATCCGGGTACAAATGGCGCTTTGCAGGGGGGCACCTCTGGTGGGATAGAAACGTTCCAGGTGGAAGACGATGGTACAATTGCATTAACTGGCTTAGGGCATGTAAAAGTTACAGGGCTTACAAGATTTGAGGCGCAAAAACTTATTGAGGACCTTTATCGTAAAACCTTTCTGAAAAATCCGGTAATTGAATTAAAAATCACAAATCTTAAGGTCACAATATTTGGAGAGATAAAAACTCCCGGGGCTTTTCCTTTAACAAAGGACAAAACAACGCTGATTGAACTTATTGGCGAAGCTGGCGGGCTTACCGAAAGGGCGAATGAAGCAAATATTAAAATCATCCGGGGTAGCGAGAAAATTCCGAAGATAACTGAAATTGACCTTGGCAATATTGAATCGATTAATGATCCCAGGGCTGTGCTTCAAAACGGAGATATAATATATATAACTGAAAACAGGCGGGCCATACGCAATGATAAATTACAAAACTTTTCGTCGATCTTTCAACCCGCTATTTTGTTGTTTAATACCGCTTTGATCATTATCACGCTCATCCGTCATTAAATGGAAGAAACAGAAAAGATACAGCATAAACTTCCAAACCAGGAGATCGACTATTTTAAAATTATTAAAATATTTCTAAGCCGGTGGTATTGGATAGCCGGTTCGGTTGCAATAGCCCTGATTATTGCCAATTTGTATTTATGGTACACACCAAAAATATATGCAACGTCCGGCTCAATGAAATTTGAGGAAAAAAGATCTGAGATGTCAGATTTGATAAGCGTAGTAGGTAGTGCCGACAGAGGGCTGTCCAGGGTTCAAACTGAAATAACTGTGCTGCAAAGCGGCCCGCTTTTGCTCAATGCTGTAAAGCATCTGGATTATCGGATAAGTTTTTATATCGTAGGCCGGGTTCTTAATCGAACAAACGAACTATATCCTCAAAAACCGCTCGATGTTGAGCTTGTAAGGTTTGATAGTTTAAACTTTTTTCATGATATGCTTACGTTTAAACCTGTTGACAAAAACACGTTTAATTTAAGCTATAAAAGTGGGGGGAAGGATGTCCAAAAATCTTTTCATTACAATGTCCCGTTTAATATGGGGCCTACTGTTTTTAGTATACAATATCCGGGAGACCTGCCCAGAACAGCCATTTTTTTATTTAAACTAAATACCGCCGATGATTTTGTTGGGCGTGTCAGAGGGGGATTACACATCGCGGAAACGGGTAAAAACTCAAATATCATATCGCTTCAGGAAACCGACTCAAATCCCCAGTTTGCTGCCGACGTTTTGAATTCGTTAATGAACGTATACTTAACTTATGATAAAAATCAGAGGACCAAGTCGGCTTCGCAAATGATTAACTTTATTGATACTCAATTAGCATTTCTATCAACTGAAGTTAAAGGGTCGGAGAATTCAATAGAACAATATAAAGAACATAAAAGAATATTGGATTTGAGCACAGCGGCCGGGTTCGCTTTTAACAAGGAAAACGATCTTAAGACGCAAGAGGCGTTGCTCAAGGTTCAGTTACTTGAAATGGACCAGCTCAAGCAGGATATAGTGAATAAAAAAGATAATGTGAACGTGAATTTCGATCTGGGCGGTGTGGTTAACCAGCCATTGAGCGAAATTATTAATAAACTTAATACCCTGCTCGCCGAAAAAAACGCTTTGTCAAAAACCTACAACGATAATTCTCAGCCTATACAGGAGATAAACCAGCAGATATTACAGATTAAAAATAATACATTAATTACTATTAATGCAACAAGGATATCTATCCAAAATAAAATAAAATATATCGAAAACCAGCTAGCGCCGGTAGGCCAACAAATATCAGACCTGCCATCTACACAGCGCGACCTTGTTAATTTACAGCGCGATTTTGAAATCAATGATAAAGTTTATTCCTTTTTGTCGGAAAAAAAACTGGATGCACAGATAAGCAGCGCAGGAATACTACCTGGGGCAACTATAATTGATAGAGCCCAACCTAATTTAGGGCCGGTGGCGCCGAATGAATATGCGATCCGTCGTTCGGCTGTTACTTTTGGATTGATAATTGGATTGGGGTTAATTTTTCTGATTAGAATATTAAACCCGTATATATATGATAAAGAAACAATCGAAAGCCTCACATCAATACCAATAATAGGGGTGATACGAAAGTTTCCGGGAGAGATTGACGAGTTTAGCAGTCAGATATTAGCCATCAGCAAGCCTAAATCTATCTTTGCCGAATCGGTTCGCTCAGTCCGTACAAATTTAAGTTTCCTGGCTTCTGAAAAAGAGCACAAGGTAATATGTATCACGTCCGAAGTTGCAGGTGAAGGAAAATCATTTGTAGCGATTAATTTGTCGAGTACCTTATCGCTTATTGATAAAAAGGTGATATTGATCGCGGCCGACTTGCGCCGATCGAAGTTGCATAAAACTTTTCACACCCCAAATGATGTCGGTTTAAGCAACTACCTTGCTTACCAATGCGAGGCTGACGACATTATAAATCACTCAGATCTGGAAAATCTTGATTTTATTATTTCAGGACCAATACCTCCCAACCCATCAGAACTATTACATTCCGAAAGAATGAATGGATTGATTGCCCAACTTAAATTGAGTTACGATATTATAATGATCGATACTGCCCCCATAGGATTGGTATCGGATGCGATACCGTTAATAAGAATGAGCGATATTAACCTTTTTGTGATTCGTTCCGGTAAATCAAAGTTTTATGCTGCTACTGTTCCGCAAAGAATTGTCCAGGAATATCACTTAAATAACACTGTTATTGTATTGAATGCGTTTGCTGAGGATATTTTGCATTCAAGATATTATACCACCAAATTTACCGGGGAAAGTTATGGCTCGCGTTACTATTACTATTCAGACTATAGCGGGTATGAAAGTTCTGGTTACTATATAGATGAAAAAGGAAAGAATTGGTGGAACATTAAGCGATGGTTCAAATAATTTAGTGGCGGGGTGGTAAATTATGGCTTTAAAAACAAACCCCGCTAGCTATAAATGGTATCCGGTTTATACACATCCCCGCGCTGAAAAAAAAGCTTGCCAGGCCTTGACAAATAAAGGGCTGGAGGCATATTTACCCTTGCATAAACAACTTAAACAATGGAGTGACCGTAAAAAATGGGTGGAAGAGCCTTTTATTAAATCATATCTATTTGTGCGCATTAAAGAGCATGAACAATCAGAGGTATTGATGACAAAAGGAATAGCGCGCTTTATATATTTTTCAGGCAAAATCGCATCAATGCCTGACCGCCAGATAGCTGAACTTAAATTGCTTATGGCGAGCCCGTTTGAATTGGAAATCACCGAGGAAAACTTGCAGCCGGGAGAGAAGATAATGATCAAGGCAGGTCCGCTTAAAGGGCTTACCGGCGAAATCATATCCTATCAGTCGCAAAAAAGGCTGGCATTAAGGCTCGAAAATATGGGATATTCAATAATTGTGCATGTTGCGGCATCTTTGATAAACAGGTTTTAAATTTTATATTGCTTATAAGCAAGCACCGGCAAGTTTGATATGGTGCCAGGATTTTTTAGTTAAATCAGCATCGTTGTAATTTGCTGATAAATAATAGGTTACAGATAAAAACTGGGACTCACGGGGCGAAGCCATGAATATAGCTGTACATGTGTAGAATTGCAGGAATCATATCCAACCAATTAAAGCCGGAAGATCTTCGGGCTAAGGTGGGTATAATGTGTGATGCATTAAAGCACGGCGGGCCGGATGATGAAGGTGTTTTTTTAGATAATAAAGTAAATCTGGCATTTGGAAACCGAAGGCTGTCCATTATTGATTTAAGCAGCAACGGTCATCAGCCAATGAGTGACACGCATCAAAAAGCATGGATCACCTTTAACGGAGAGATTTATAATTACCGCGAATTGAGGGCGCAATTATTAAAAGCCGGGTCTAAATTTCATTCAGACACCGATACCGAAGTAATATTGGCAGCTTACCTGAGATGGGGAACCGCCGCATTTGGAAAATTGCGCGGCATGTTTGCCTTTGCTTTATATGATAGCATAAAGGCTATAACTTACCTTGTACGCGATACCACTGGAATAAAACCGCTATATTATTATATTGATAATGAACAATTAAGTTTTGCTTCAGAAATAGAAGCATTTAAATCGGCAAACATTACCAATTCAGCCGATTCGGCCTGGCGTGTTAGATTTTTAGCTTTCGGGCATATTCCCGAACCTTATACCACTTTGAAAAATGTATTTAGCCTGGCCAAAGGCCATTTTTTATCGTGGAACCACCGGAACAGTACACATTGCATCAAATCATACGACGCCGAAATGCCGGCTCACGCATTTATCAGCAATCCGGAAGTTGCCGAGGAATATATTCGTAATTCGTTAGCTGCTTCTGTAAGCAGGCAGCTTATATCAGACGCGCCGATAGGCGTATTTTTAAGCGGAGGAATTGATTCGAGCATTATAACTTTATTAGCCAACCAGCAAAAGGAACAGCAGCTTAAAACAATATCTATATATTTTAATGAAAAAACCTATGATGAGCGGGCTTTTCAAAACATTTTACTAGAACAAATAACAGGCGAGAAGTTTTCTCATTTGGTGAAGCAACAGGACTTTGAAAAATTTTTCCCAATTATAATCAAGGATATGGATATGCCAACAACCGATGGCATAAATACTTGGTTTATAAGTAAATATGCGCATGAAGATGGTTTAAAAGCGGTATTATCCGGTATGGGTGCCGACGAACTTTTCGGCGGCTATCCGTCATACAGCCGAATCAAATACCTGGGGTACTTGCGTAAAATACCCGGCTCGATACTTACATGGGCTAATTATTTTGGTGCGGATAGATATAGGAAAGTATCATTTTTAGCGCATGATAACCCTATAGCTGATTACCTGCTGTTGCGTGGTTTGTTTGTGCCGCCGGATATTGCAGATATACTTGATACCGACATCAGGCAAGTAAATGAAATTTTATTTAACAGTCATTCTGTTCCTGAACTGGGTAGTTATGATAAAAAGCACGCAGCCTGGTTTGAAACCAACTTATATATGCAGAACCAACTGCTTCGTGATACCGATGTAATGAGCATGAGTCATGGTTTAGAGGTCAGGGTTCCATTTTTGGACGAAGACCTCCAAGAAACGGTAAGCCATATATCACCTCAAATAAGATTTGACACCCGCCTTCCAAAAAAGATATTGATAAACAGCTTCAGGAAAGTTTTACCCGAAGCAATCTGGAACCGGCCGAAGATGGGATTCACCTTTCCTTTGCAGGAATGGATGAGTCAATATAAAGAGATCAACGACCCATCCCTTTACAAGGGCAAGGCGGCCCAAAATGCCTTTAAAAGGTTCAACAGCGGTCAAATGCATTGGTCGAAATTTTTTGCACTTTACCAGCTACAAACGCATGTCTAAAAGCATAAAACTGTATACTTTACATACTTTTAGTGCTACAGGCGGCATTCAAAAAATGACCCGCACACTGGCGTATTCTTTATCGACTCTTGCAAGAAAACGTAATTGGAATTTCAAACTTTGGTCGGTTTATGATTCAAAGAAGGACTTAGTGCCTAAATATTTATTTGCCGAAAATTTTAAGGGGTTTGCAGGTAACCGGGTGGCCTTGATTTTACAAACCATAGCAACAGCAAAAAAGCTTGATATTGTTATAATAAGCCATATTAACCTGGCAATTATTGGTATAATAGTAAAAATAATCAATCCGAAGTGCAAAGTTTGGCTTATCGCTCATGGCATTGAAGTATGGCGGCCCCTGTCTGCATTAAAAAAAATGTTTCTTAAGCATTGTGATAAGATCATTTGTGTAAGCAGCTTTACCAGGCAGCAGATGATAAGCCGGCATCAACTCGATCCGGCTATCTGTACCGTTTTAAATAATGCCGTGGATCCCTTTATGAAACTCCCCGAAAATTTTGCCAGGCCCGAGCGCTTAAAAAAACGGTACAGATTAACAGCTGACAATCCGGTGATTTTTACTTTAACACGCTTAGCTGCAACCGAGCAGTATAAGGGCCACGATCAGGTGATAAAAGTCATTAGTAAACTAAGGGTGAAATTTCCCGGCCTGAAATATGTACTTGCCGGCGAATATGACCACAAAGAAGAGATTCGCATTCAAAAATTGATAACATATAATAAGGTAGACGAGGAGGTTATATTGCCCGGATTTATTGATGAAGCCGAGCTTTCTGACTATTTTTTATTGGCCGACCTGTTTGTTTTGCCGAGTAAGAAAGAAGGTTTTGGGATAGTATTTATCGAGGCGTTGGCCCATGGGCTGCCGGTTATTTGTGGTAATTCGGATGGAAGTATCGATGCTATCTGTAATGGGGAATTGGGCACGGCCATCAACGCAGACAATCTTAATGAATTAGAGGAGGCCATTAGGCAGCACTTAAACAGGTCGTTAACCGACGAAGGCAGAAGAGACCTTCAACATCGGTGTTTGCTTCATTTCAACGAAGTAGATTACAGAAATAAACTGCAAAAACTTATTAGCAATGAATAACCCGGTCGACGAAAATTGGGACATTGAAATTACGGACAAGAACAATCCGTTCGACTTAAAATTGAAAGATGTTTGGCACTACCGCGACCTGCTTGTATTATTGGTGAGACGCGACTTTGTTTCATTTTATAAGCAGACGATATTGGGGCCGATCTGGTTTTTTATTCAGCCCTTGTTCACAACTATAATTTACACTTTTGTATTTGGAAACCTGGCGTCTATCCCTACCGATGGATTGCCTCAGCCCCTGTTCTATTTGGCTGGGATTACTGCCTGGAATTATTTTGCCGATTGCTTTACCAAAACCTCGACAGTATTTACTGCGAATGCCGGATTGTTTGGGAAGGTATATTTTCCACGACTAATAGTGCCGTTGAGTATTGTAGTCTCTAATTTGATCCGGTTTGCTGTTCAAATGTTGCTTTTCATTGGAATGATGATTATATATTGGGGCAGAGGTGCTTCTCTTCATCCAAATATCTACCTTTTATTGTTCCCACTTCTACTGCTGCTGATGGCTATGCTAGGCTTGGGCTTAGGCATGATTATTTCAGCCATGACAACCAAATACAGGGATTTAAGTTTTCTCGTCACATTCGGAATTCAGCTGATGATGTATTTAACCACCGTTATTTATCCGCTGTCAGTAGTTGAAAGCAAATACCCCCGGTATGCATGGCTTGTAAAATATAATCCCATGACGTCGATTATTGAGGCTTTTAGGTACGGGTTTCTGGGCCAGGGTACGTTTACAATGCTGTCATTAAGTATTACCACGGCAATAACTATAATAATGCTATTAATTGGTATTGTCGTTTTTAACCGGGTTGAGCGTACCTTTATTGATACTGTATAACTTATGCCAGCAGCAATTAAAGTAGAGAACCTGTCAAAAGCCTACCAGTTAGGCGAAATTGGCACCGGCACTATTTCCCGGGACCTGGAACGTTTTTGGGCAAAAATGCGGGGTAAAGAAGATCCTTTTTTAAAAATTGGCGAAGTAAATGATCGTACCACAAAAGGCGACAGCAATATTGTGTGGGGTTTAAAAGATCTTGATTTTGAAATAGAGCAGGGTGCCGCTGTTGGAATTATTGGCCGTAACGGCGCCGGTAAGAGCACATTGCTTAAAATTTTGAGCCGCATAACTTCTCCAACCGCTGGTTCTATAAAAATAAAAGGCCGGGTAGCGAGTTTACTGGAGGTGGGTACCGGTTTCCATCCTGAATTAAGCGGCAGGGAAAATATCTTCTTAAATGGCGCCATACTAGGCATGCGTAAAGCCGAGATTAAACGAAAATTCGATGAGATAGTTAATTTTTCGGGTGTTGAACGCTATATCGATACACCCGTTAAACGTTACTCTTCGGGCATGTATGTACGATTGGCATTTGCCGTAGCGGCCCATCTTGAGTCAGAGATTTTAGTAGTGGATGAAGTGTTAGCTGTGGGCGATGCCGAGTTTCAAAAAAAATGCCTGGGCAAAATGGGCGACATCAGTAAAGGAGAAGGCAGAACGGTGTTGTTTGTAAGTCATAATATGACTGCGGTAAAAGCGCTTTGTAACTCCGGGATATTGTTAATAAATGGGACACTTGCCCAACATGATGAAATACAGAATGTTGTTAATAAATACCTGATGGCATTTTCGCCGGTTTCAAAAATATCATTTGTGTCAGGTAACCTAATGACAAGCAATAACCTGGTGGAGCTTAACAGCATTGAAGTTATAACGGAAAATGCAGCTGGCGGATTTTTTATTAATGAGGAATTATCAATAAAAGTCTCATTTACCAACAAAGCAGTAACATCCCCTATTAACATAAATTTATTCTTTAACACCCCGGACGGAACAAATATTTTCGTTACGTGCTCAATGGGCCGTGAGTTTTCAAAAGGCCAGGTTACTTTAAAGTGCTCGATACCTGCAAATGTGCTGAATGATAATATTTATAGTATAGATACTATGATTGTGACCAATTCGACCCCAATATTATTTGTTAAGGAAACTTTAATTATCGAAGGAATAGAGCCCCATAGACAGGGATCATGGTTGGAAAAATTTCCAGGGCTGATAAAACCATTATTTGAATGGACGGTAGAAGGGATTTAGCATGATTGGTGAACTGAATTTTGAAATTGCCTTGATGAGAGAAATTCTCATTAATCTTAATAATGATCATCATGACAATTATGATAATTACAGATTTGGGAAACAACCCAAACAGTCATTTGTAAAGGCCACAGTAAGAAAACCGTTTTTGAAATTACTTGCAAAGCGAGATTTCCACAAACAATTAGATAAAAACAATTCCCGTCCGATAGAGATGCTTAGAGAAATCGATCAGCATTTAAATGGGTTGAAAGCCCTGTTTTCTATATTGTCGGATGAAGAATCAAAAGCCTTATTATTGAAGCTAATCGCCTTTCGGGTGCTTGACAATAGAAAAGTAAAGCTGCCTTTAAATACGAGAGAATATTGGGCAGGCGTCAAAGAGATTGAATCTATCACTAATTTTGATGATTTTATACCTGTAAAATTTATGTCGTCGAAACTGTGGCTGATCAATTTGAATAAAATAGGTATACCTCTCGAATTTTATCTTCAACCCATCGGGGTATATGTAGATTTTATTTTAAAACAGTATGAATACAAAACTTCGGATAATATCATTAAAGCAAAAAATGGCGATTATGTTATTGATGCCGGGGGCTGCTGGGGGGATACAGCGCTTTACTTTGCCAATGAAGTTGGCGATAAAGGCAAAGTTTTTACCTATGAATTTATTCCCAGCAACTTGGCTGTGCTTTATAAAAATCTTTCGCTTAATACCAAACTCAATCAAAAGATTACAGTAATTGAAAAGCCGGTTTGGGAAGATTCTGATGTGCCCATGTATTTTATTGATAATGGGCCCGGAAGTAAAGTTTTCCTGAATCATGTTGAAAAACATGACGGCAGGGCCAGCTCATTAAGTATTGATGATTTGGTTGAACAAGAAAATATACCCAAAATTGACTTTATTAAAATGGATATTGAAGGAGCTGAATTATATGCGCTGAAGGGTGCGATAAAAACTATCAAAAAATTCAGGCCGGTGCTTGCTATAGCAATATATCACAGTTGGGATGATTTTGTAAATATTCCAGCGTATATTCAATCTTTAGATTTGGGATATAAATTGTTTTTAGGACATTACACGATACATGCAGAAGAAACAATCATTTTTGCAGAATCGCCACGGTGATGATAAATGTAACCAAAACTTTTTTGCCGCCATTTGAAGAATATACCGCTATGCTAAAAAAGGCGTGGGATAAATCATGGATCACTAACGACGGTGGCTTGTTGCAGGAACTCGAGCGAAAATTAACAGAGTACCTTGGTGTTAAAAATCTTCTGGTTTGCAGCAACGGTACCGTTGTGCTTCAAATGGCTTTAAAGGCACTTAATATTACGGGGGAAGTCATAACAACTCCCTTCTCGTATGTCGCCACAACAACTGCCATTTTATGGGAAAACTGCAAGCCTGTTTTTGTTGATATTAATAGCAGCAACCTATGTATCGATGTTACGAAAATAGAAGCGGCAATAACAGACAAAACACAGGCTATACTGGCGACACACGTATACGGATATCCATGTAATATCGAAGCTATTGAAAAGATAGCTGCAAAAAATCGCCTTAAAGTTATTTATGATGGTGCACAGGCATTTGGTACCAGCTATAAAAACAAATCGGTATTTAATTTTGGCGATATAAGTACCTGCAGTTTTCATGCTACTAAAATTTTTCATACCGGAGAAGGAGGATGTATTGTAACAAGCGATGATAAATTAAATGACCAGCTTCAGTTATATCGTTCTTTCGGCCACCGGGGCGATGAATACTCTACAATGGGTATAAATGCGAAGAACTCCGAATTGCACGCGGCCATGGGTTTGTGCAATTTGAAGTACATTGATGAAATTGTGCAAAAACAGAAGGAACATTGGCTGCTTTATTATTCTCTTTTAAAGAATACCAAACTACAATTGCTCCAAATTGATGATAGTACAGGATATAACTATGCATACTTTCCTGTTGTTTTTCCAACCGAAGCCGAATTGCTGAAGGCTGTATCAATGTTAAATGCTAACCACATATTTCCCCGCAGGTACTTTTACCCCTCCTTAAATACACTTAAATATCTAAACTATCAGCCGTGTCCGATATCGGAATCTATAGCTCATCGTGTGCTGTGTTTACCTATATATTACGATTTAACAAATCAAGAAATGGATTTGATTATAAGCGTAATGTTATCTGTACAAAATAATTTGTTGTGAGCATTTCAATTATGCAGCCCTATGCGTTTCCGTACATTGGTTATTTCCAGCTTATATATGCATCAGATTTATTTGTTTTTTACGATGACGTGAATTACATCAACCGCGGTTGGATCAACAGGAACCGTATACTTGTAAATGATAAAGATTCGCTGGTAACAATACCTGTTAAGAACGCCAGCCAAAATGTACTGATAAAAGATGTAGGGTTATTTGATAATGCAAAGGCTGCCCAAAAAATCCTCGCTACTATAAAAAATAGTTATAAAAAAGCACCGCATTTTAATATCACATATCAGTTAATAGAAAGTATATTTGGTAGTAAAAGCGAAACCATATCGGAATTCGCGATCAATAGTATTACAATTATAACATCATTTTTAAACCTGGATACTGACTTTAAGATCAGCTCGCAATCATACCAGAATCAGTACTTAAAAAAAGCAGATCGTTTGATAGATATCTGCCGGATTGAAAACCAAAAAGAATATATAAACGCGGAGGGAGGAAAAACGTTGTACAATAAGGAAAATTTCCGCTCTAAAGGCATCAATCTTCAGTTTCTTGTTTCCAATATATATGAATATCAGCAGTTCGGCGAAAAATTTGTACCCGGACTATCAATCATTGATGTCCTCATGTTTAATTCTGCAGAAGAAATAAAACGAAACATACTTCCAGCATTTTATTTAGAATAGCATCCAAAAACAAAGTTTTTATGGTACCCGGATAATGCAGAGAACATATATAAATTCAATTATTAAGCATTATGAAGATTGCCTGGATAGATATGGCGATAACCATTTGGGAGTGGATTGGCCGAATGCCGCCGATGCTGACAAAAGATATAGGGTAATGCTTGATATAATCAGAGTAGCCAACGACCAGTCGCCGCTGGTTACCTTATTTGACTTCGGATGTGGTACCGCACAGATGCTATCTTATATCAATGAGCACGGGTATCGAAACCTGGATTACCAGGGCTTAGATATTTCGGAGAAGTTCATAAACGTTTGCACATCCAAATTTCCCCACAATCAATTCTTCTGTGTTGATATACTACGGGATGACGTCGCGCTGTCAAATTACGATTACATAATTATGAATGGCGTGTTTACCGAGAAAAGAGATCTGTCATTCGACGAAATGTGGGAATATTGTAAACAGGTGGTTCGCAAGCTTTACGGGATTGCAAATAAAGGCATTGCTTTCAATGTTATGTCGAAAAATGTACAGTGGGAACGCGACGATTTGTTTCATTTATCAACAGATGTTCTCACTTCTTTTATTACGGGTGAACTTAGCAGGAATTTTGTTATCAGGAGCGACTATGGGCTATATGAATACACCGTGTATATTTATAAAGACTGCATTAATTAAGTACGCATTTTATGAGTTTTAGTACATTGAGTATAAAAAAGGTTTTGATTTTTGGCATCCTGGATTTTGCCCAACTTGCTCATTACTATCTTTCAAATGATTCGGATTATGAAGTTGTGGCCTTTTGCGTTAACAAGGACTTCCTTCCTTTAAGTTCAACTTTTTGCGGATTGCCCGTTGTTGCCTTTGAGGATATCGAAATGTCTTATCCGCCATCAGAATATTTATTCTTTGCGCCGATGTCTCCTAAAAAAATGAACAGGATACGCGAGGCCGTTTACCATGACATTAAAAACAAGGGCTATAAAATGATAAGTTATATCAGTTCAAAGGCAACTGTTTTTAATACGGCAATAGGCGATAATTGCTTTATCCTGGAAGACAATACCATTCAGCCTTTTGCTGCTATAGGTAATAATGTTGTATTATGGAGCGGCAACCACATCGGGCATCATAGCGTGATAAAAGATCATGTGTCCGTTACTTCGCATGTTGTGCTGTCCGGACATTGTATCGTCGAACGCTATTGCTTTCTGGGCGTAAATGCCACTATACGAGATGGGGTTAATCTTGCGGAAGGTACTTTTGTTGCGATGAGCGCTGCGATAACCAAAAGCACCGAGCCATGGGGCGTTTATAAAGGTAATCCTGCTAAAAAAAGCGAGATGCTAAGCACAGACTTAGATTTTTAGTAATGCAAAACTGGGAAAAGAAAGGGCTGATCTATCAACCAGATAAAAAAAATATTTGGAGTCAATCCCACGCCCAGGTTCCGGTGGTTGATGTTTCCGGCCAGGATAATTGGCGAATATATTATGCCACCAGGGATGCATCGAACAGAAGCAGAACTAGTTATATAGAGGTTAAATCGTCAAATCCCAAAGAAGTTATATATGAACACCATGAGCCCATATTGAAGTTGGGTAAAATAGGCACATTCGATGATTCGGGTATAATGCCAGCCTGGATTTTAGACTACAATAAAAAAAAATATCTTTTTTATATCGGATGGACCACGCGAATTACCGTGCCTTATCATAACGCTATAGGATTGGCTATAAGCGAAGATGGGGGCAAAACATTTTCCAGGTTATCGGAAGGGCCGCTCTTTGGCATTACGTACATCGAACCATATTTTACAGGCACCATTTGTGTTTTAATAGAAAATGGCATTTGGAGATGCTGGTATTTGAGTTGTACAAAATGGGAGATCGTCAACAACAAACCCGAGCCGTTTTATCATTTAAAATATGCCGAATCAAAAGACGGTATTAATTGGAACCGCACCGGCAAAGTGGCTATTGAATTAAAGGATGTAAATGAGGGGGGTATTGCCAGTGCTTCCGTTATTAAAGAAGATAATATATATAAAATGTGGTATTCATACCGATGTGGAAGCGACTACAGGGAGAATAAGCTGAACTCGTATAGAATAGGATATGCAGAATCAAAAAATGGCGAAGACTGGCAACGTATGGATGACCTGGTAAACCTTCCCCTTTCAAATGATTCATGGGATTCCCAAATGGTAGCTTACCCGCATGTTAAAAATATTGGCTCGGTAAAGTATATGTTTTATAATGGAAATGGCTTTGGCAAATCGGGATTTGGCTATGCTGTACTAAACGAATAATAAAACGAAAAAATTGAAAAAATACATTGAAAAAATAGAAAAGGATGGTTATGCGTTAATACCCTCCGTTTATAATGTTTCGGTAATAAACAAGTTATTAATGCTTTGTAAGGATTGGTACGAGGAAACAAAAAATAGTATTTCCAAAGACGTACCATATCTTAACACTAACCAGGCAAATATTTATAACCTGCAAAACAAGGATATATTTTTTCTTGAGGCACTTTTTATGCCGGTTGAAGTAGAAAATATTTTGATGCATTTTTTAAACGATAAATGGTACAAACAAATACCGCAAACCGAGCCAAACTATATTTTAAGATCTTATGGAGCGCGTAGCAGCAACAAAGGCTTGCCTTTACACATTGATTCGTTTATACCTTACATCGGCGATCAGGTAATCGCCATGCAATATGCAATAATCTTAGAAGATCAAAATTACAATAACGGCTGCACGGTTGTCGTTCCGGGTTCCCATAAATCTGGACTATACGCTTCGCAGGACGCCATGAAAAGTGCCATTCCAATTGAGTCAAAAGCAGGCGATGTGGTGATGTGGGATAGCCGTTTGTGGCACGGAACAACTGATAATAATTCTGGTAAGACCCGGTGGGCTATTGTTTCCACCTTTGTCAGATGGTGGATAAAGCAACATTTTAATATTACAGATAACCTTCCTCAGGACATTTATGAAAGACTATCTGATAAGCAAAAAGCGGTACTCGGCTTTTGTTCTGTTCCATTTAATACAGAATATCAGGGTATTGATTTAAAAAGGGGACATGAAAACCTGTATACAGATGTAAGTGAATACAAGCGTTAAATTAATAAAGTCTCAAACAAATGATTGATACATTTAACAAAGATGGCTACTTACTACTAAAAGGGCTTTTTAGTAGTGAAGAAATTCAAAGTATAAGGGAGGACGCTAAAAAGGTTTTTTTAGCACAGCTTTTATACAATAAATATATAACGGATATTCATATTTCGGACGAAGAGTTTGAAAAAGCATTATATAAATTATTTAAAGACGATCTGGAATGCTTCGTTAACTGCGGAAAGGCATGTCAGCATTTAATAAGCATGCACCGATTATCATTGGATGACCGGATTTTAAAACAAATTAAGCTGTTGGGAATTAGTTCCCCAAATATCTCAACGCGTCCTGTAATGTACTTTAATTCGCGTCACCTTGCAACGTCCCAATCCTACTATAAATCCCCTGCTCACCAGGATTGGCGCAGCATGCAGGGTTCTTTAAATTCGATAGTGGTTTGGATACCGCTCGTTAACATAGATGAGAATTTAGGCACCTTGCAAATCATACCAAAAAGCCATATGCTGGGATTGGTAGAAAGCCAACCGGATGACTGGTTCAGGCATGTTGATGTTACTAATAAAAATGATTTTGTTTCGGTAAATGTCGAAGCTGGTGATGCATTGTTTTTCTCGGCTTTTTTAGTTCATCAATCAGGAGATAATATCACAGAGTCAATCAGGTGGTCGTGTCACTTTAGATATAACGACTTGAATGAAGAGACTTTTATAAAAAGAAAATATCCCAACCCTTATATTTATAAACCCCAACAAGAATTAATAACCAATGATTTTCCTTCCCTCTCTGAATTGGAGAAAATATATAAATGAAGGTTAGCGTTTTAACTGTCACATATAATCACGCAGCTTATATTGCTCAAACGCTTAGCAGCGTATTAATGCAAAAGGTGAATTTTGATTATGAAATTGTAGTTGGCGATGATTTTTCAACAGATGGAACACGTGAGATACTTTTAAAGTTTAAAGAAGACTTTCCGAACAAAATAAACTTGCTTTTGCATTCTCATAATCTCGGAAAGGCAGGTAAATATAATTTTATAGCAGCCTTAAATGCATGTAAAGGGGAATTTATTGCCATTTTAGATGGTGACGATTATTGGACTGACCCTTTAAAACTTCAAAAACAGGTTGATTTTTTAGAAACAAACCCCGATTACGCCATTTGTGCCCACGATGTGAGTGTAATTAAAGATGACGTTTTGCAGTATTTATCGCTTTCCAGCCCAAATAATAATGACACGTTTACAATAGAAGACCTGGCAAAAGGAAATTTATTTGCAACATTATCTGTCGTCTATAGAAATGGCCTTATTGAACAGTTCCCCTCATGGTTTCATATGTCGCCAATTGGAGATTATGCACTGCACATGCTCAATGCCCGGAAAGGAAAAATAAAATTCTTCCCCGAAATCATGGGTGTATACAGGCTGCACACAGGAGGCGATTGGTCTGAACAATCAATAGCAAGTCAACATGAAAAAATGATACTTTCTTTATCATTTCTTTTAACAGAAGATTTTGACGAAAATGTAAAAGTACTGTTGAATATACAGAAGTATAATAGTACAACCAACTACTTAAAAGCGTTGCTCGATTCAGATCCTGAATTGTTTAAAATCAAACTTGAAGAACTAACCATCGACTACCCCCAACTCCGCAAAGAGTGGTTGCTAAACTTGTTAATTGACGATCATTTAGAACTAAAGGAAATTAGGAACAAGTATTACAATTTAAAAAACTCCCGCTTAAGAAAGTATTTGTCATATGTTTTTAAGCAGTTGAAAGTATGAATAATCCACCTCTTATATCTGTTGCTGTTCCCTGTTATAACCAGGCACAATACTTACCTGAAGCGTTAGATAGTGTCCTGGCTCAAACTTACAGCAATTGGGAGTGCATAATAGTAAACGATGGTTCGACCGATAGCACCGAAGAAATTGCAGCTAACTACTGCGCCAAAGACGAGCGGTTTAAATATTTAAAAAAGGAAAATGGCGGGTTATCCAGCGCCCGCAACGCCGGAATTCATATTGCCCTGGGCGAGTTCATATTGCCTTTGGATGCTGATGATAAGATAAGCCCTTATTACCTTGAAAAGGCTATGGACAAAATGAAAGAGAACCCGCAAATAAGACTGATCTATTGCAAGGCAGAAAGATTTGGGTTAATGAAGGGGGAGTGGTATCTTGATGAATATTCTTACCGGCGACTGCTTGTTAAAAATATGATTTTTTGTTCGTCAATATTCAGAAAGAGCGATTTTGATAATACACTTGGTTATGATGAACTGATGATAGGGGGGTACGAAGATTGGGAATTTTTGTTACGGCTACTTAATCCAGATGATGTAGTACATCGGTTAAACGAGGTGCATTTTTTTTACAGGATAAAAAAAGCGTCTGCTATTCACAATGACGACCGAAATGAAAGGGATAAGAAGCTTTATATATATCAAAAGCATATTAACAAATATTTGAATTACCTGCCTGACCCTATTTCATTAGCCCTGGAAAATGAAATGCTCAAAGACGTGTACAAAAACTCTTTTGATTATAAACTGGGACATATAGTTTTAAACCCTTTACGAAGACTAAAAAACTTAATAAAGTCCCGATGACTAAACTAGGTGAATTTCTTATTTCAAAAAGAATAAGCAATTATAAAAAAATTGATGGGTGGCTCAGTCAGAGCGAAGCGACCGGGCTGTACTTAACGGCCAGTATGTTGCCGCTGGCGGCTGTGATCGTAGAAATCGGTAGCTGGCAGGGTAAGAGTACATTCTGTTTAGCAAAAGGGCTCCGGTCAGGAAAAATCTATGCCATTGATCCTTTTAATGCCGACGCGGGGTTTGACGTCGAAAGCTCCCAGGTCTATACCGCACTGAAGGGCACCAGGGATCTACTCGATATTTTCAACGATAACATGAAAAACTTCAATGTCGAGAAAAACATCGTGGTGAAAAAGGGCTATTCGGAACAGTTCGCGAAAGACTTTGACCTTATCGATTTCTTGTTTATAGATGGCGATCATTCTATAGCCGGCTGCAAAAAAGATTATCAGCTTTATTCAGGTAAAGTACGCAAAGGTGGTTTTATTGCTTTTCACGATTATTACTCTGACCGGCCCGAACTTGGACCTACCTATGTGGTAGACGAACTGGTAAAAAAATCTGATGAATTTATCTTTTATAAACAATTTGATTCATTATGGATTGGAATAAAGCGGTAGCAGGGTTATGATATATGATTGCTTTTTGCTGAATGAAGAACTTGACTTGCTCGAGCTCCGATTAAACTATTTAAATAACCTGGTTGATAAGTTTATTATAGTAGAGTCGGCGTATACATTTTCGGGAATTCCAAAACCGCTGCATTTCAGCAACAATGTCCACCGGTTTGCTAAGTTTCTTAATAAAATAAATTATATAACCGATACTGCGGAGCCGGATCTCAATTCAGCCTGGACAAACGAATACCGCCAGCGAAATTTATTAAAAAGTGGTTTAAATTTGGCAAAGGATGACGATTTGATCATTATATCCGATCTTGATGAAATACCTTATCTCGACCGCATCCTTAGAAATTTTCAGTTAGATATCCCACAAAAAATACCCATGAGTCTCTCCTATTATTTTTTAAATGGTATTCAGCCAAATGAAATATGGAGCTTGTCGGTTATTACGCCATTCCACTTTATAAAAAATGTTAACATCGGCAACAGGCAGACATTAGTTGACGACTTAAATATCAAACTAAATTACAGCGGGTATTATGGGGGCCATTTTGCTTATCTTTTTGGTAACGACATTGACAGGTATATTAATAAAATAAAAAGTTTTTCGCACCAGGAGTATAATACAACATATTATCTGAATCCCAACAGGATAAAATATTGCATAAATAACAACATTGATATTTATGAACGTAACACCCGGCCATATGTCATCGGTACGGAGGTAATTGATGGAGACGTGCTAAAACTTGTCCGACTTTTGCACCTTGATCATTTAATTAAATCAGAAAACAATGCACCAATTATCATGAATCCGAATGAATTGTTCTTCGTCATAAAAATTCGACTGAAAGCTATCTTTCACCGAATGAATAACTCAATAGCACGCAGATTAGCACGTTTATAAATATGAACGACGATATGTACGCCAATAAAGATATGGGCTACTTTGCAAATACCCGCTTCGAATTACTGAAGTTTATACCCGGTGATGTAAATAGGATATTGGATGTGGGGTGCGCATCGGGTAATTTCGGCGCATTTTTAAAAACCCGGAAGAACTATGAGATATGGGGGGTGGAACCCAATCAGCAATCAGCCGAAGAAGCAAAAAGCAAACTTGATAAGGTGATCATTGGCCTGTTTAGTTCCGGGACAGCCGGATTAACCGGCCAGAAATTTGATTTAGTCTGTTTTAATGACGTTCTGGAACATCTGGTTAATCCCGAAGATGCATTGGCGTTCAGCAAAGACATTTTAAAGGAAAATGGTTATATCCTTGCCTCAATTCCTAATATTCGTTACTATAGGGTTATTTTATCGCTGTTGAGAGATAAGGATTTTAAATATCAAAAGTTTGGCGTTATGGATGAAACGCATCTGAGATTTTTTACCCAAAAAAGCATGATCCGCTTATTTGAAACCAATAACTATGAAGTGTTGACTATCGAAGGTATTAATGACGATAAATTACCATGGTTTAAATCCTTTCTTCTCAGCTTTCAAAGCGATATGAAATACCCGCAATTTGCTATGCTTTGTAAATTAAAAAGCGGAGACCAAAATTCATTAGCACATTAATGCTTTATACGTTATACCGCATATCTGATAAAGGCAACAAAAAAAACAAGCTAAAGCATGCTGATAAACTACATTGCCTGCAAAATTACATCGGCGTTTTTGGAAAGGAAAATTTAGTTGTATTTGCTGATAATTGCCATGAGCAGACAGTGGCCGGCGTCAAATCCCTCGGCGTTTATTTAATTGAATTGCCGGGCTTAGGGAATTCGTTATCGTTTTTGAAGATATTGGATTATGCCCTTGATAATTTTAAAGATGACGACAATGTGTATTTTTTGGAAGACGATTATCTTCATCTAAACGATGCGAAACAAGTTTTACTGGAAGGTCTTGGGATCGCAGATTATGTCACTCTGTATGACAGTCCTGATAAGTACATCGCCTTTAATAAGGGTGGGTATAACCATTATATTCTGGAAAATGGTGAAGAAACCACGGTTCTTTTAACAAAAAGCGCCCACTGGAAGATCACCATTTCGGCAACTATGACGTTTGCATGTAGTATAAAAATTTTAAAAGAAGATTATAAAACGTGGCAATTTTATACCACACAAGACTATCAGGCCTTTCAACGGTTGGCTTACTATCCATTAAAATGGCGAAGTGATATAAAAGTATTGAAAAATAAATTACACGGAGTTTCTTCCCTTAATTTTAATGGACTTAAGCAATGGCTCAGAATTATTTTTAATCATTATAAAAATAAATACCACAAAAAAAAGCGGGTTTTAATTGTTTCTATTCCAGCCAGGGCAACGCACACTGAAGTGGAATTTCTGGCTCCTTTAATAAATTGGAGCTCAATTTAATGGATATTGCTATTGTTATTCCTGCGTACAAAAGACAATATTTAGAAGCAACCCTCCTCTCTATTTTAACCCAAACCGATAAAAGCTTCAATGTTTACATTGGGGATGATAACAGTCCGGATGATATTTACGAAGTGGTAAAGCAATTTGAAGCGAGGTTGAAAATATCTTATAAAAAATTCGCTGATAATCTGGGAGCAACTAATTTAACGCAGCACTGGGAACGATGCATAGATATGGCGCAGGATGAGAAATGGATATGGCTGTTCTCCGACGACGACCTGATGGATACTAATTGCGTAAGCATGTTTCGCCGGGCGTTAGCTTCAACAAATTCGAAGTACGATGTTTACCGGTTCAATAGTAAAATTATCAACCATGAGGGTGTAGTAGTACAAAATAATACGTTGCATCCGATGGTCGAGAATGCTTGCGAGTTTGCTATTGCGAGGCTGGAGTTACAAAGAAGCTCATACGCAGTGGAGTATATATTTTCAAAACAGAAGTATATCGGGTCGGGAAAGTTTGTGAGCTTTCCATTGGCCTGGAGTAGTGACGACGCAACCTGGATTAGCATCGGATCTGACAAAGGAATATTTACCATTCCGGATGCGTTTGTGTACTGGCGCTACAGCTTCACAAATATTTCGGCCGTTCAGCACTTAGTCAAAGAAAAAATAGAGGCTTCCATTCAATACCTGGTATGGTTAAAAAAATGGATAATCACAAACTGTAAATCAGATAACACCATAATTTCCCGGTATGAAAAAGCGAAAAATACATGGTTAAAACATCAATTAAAATTGTTGAATAAAAGATTTACAGTTATTGAAAGTTATAAATTGTCCCTTGCCTTTAATCAACGACTTTTAATTCCCCTGTCAAAGTCCTTTCTTTGGTTTTTCGATATAAACTTTGGCCCGCTTAAAGTTAAACTCAAAAAACAATTGGTAATGCTTGTAAAAAAAATCACAATATAATGTCCGGTTCAATATATACCCACTCGAATTTTGAACCCGACGAATTTAGTAACGGAGGCTGCAAAAGAACCGCTCAAATCCATGAAATTTTAAATAAAAATAATATCCCTTTTACAATTGCTGATTTTGAACCTCATCAGCCAAAACCAAGAAGTTTGCCCTCATACCTTAGAGGTATAACCCACAATAAAAGACTCAGCCTTAATTTAAGAAATGATCATAATACAGGCCGGTACATTAAAGCATTTGAAAGGTTCATAGACAAAAATAAACCCTCGCTGTTTATTTGGGAATCGCTTGCAAATCAGCATTTTTTATTAGGCAACGAATTATATAAAAGAAAAATACCTTTTATTGCCCTTCCGCATAATCTTGAATCTCTTTTAATTGATAACCATAGTTTTACTTCAAATGTAAATTCGCCAAACTGGTTTACAGAAGAGTTAAAATACTTAAGATATCCAAATAAGGTTTTTACAATTTCCCTTGAGGAAAGATGGCTGCTATCTATTTATGGAATTGACGTTGACTATTTACCATATTACCCTACGACCGCGGTAACTTCATACCTTTTAAATATCCGTGAAGAACGGGAAAAGAATAAAAAATACGCTACCCCCAAAAAAATATTATTACTGGGGACGTTTTATAACAAGCCTACATTGCAGGGCTATGTTGATTTATTAAGCCAGTCGGAAAAGTTTAAAGACATAATTTTTAATGTGGCCGGTTTCGGCTCAGAAATATTAGAGAGCTATAATTCATCTAACATTAAAATATGGGGAAGTGTAGACACAACGTTATTAAGAGAACTTATAATCGAAAATGATATTGTGCTATTAAACCAACCGCCCACTTCGGGCGCGTTAACAAAAATACCCGAGTTATTAATCGCCGGCGTTCCAATTTTTGCGAACCATAATGCATCCCGGAGTTATTATGGGTTAGATGGTATTCATGTTTATCATAATTACCAGGAGCTATTTGATTTAATGCACTCTATTTCACCACCAATTCCCAACATTCCAGCCCCTCCCGAAGCGGCTGAAAAAAGATTTGTTGATTATATAAAAATTATCAATAGGGTTTAAAATTCGGACGCCGAAATATGAAATATGAAAAATTGGGTTTATTTGCCCGCTTTAAGCGTTTAATACCCAACAATATTAAACAAGAAGGGAAATATTTTTTGCTTGATTTGTTAAAAATAAAATACTCCCGCAGTAATGCACCTATGGAGGTTTTAAAATGGCTGCCAAAAAACAACCCTATTACTTTTCTTGATATAGGTGCGAGTATTGGGTCCTTTTCGGCTTGTATTTGTGGTGAATATAAAATTAAAAGGGGGATCCTGGTAGAACCGGTTTCGAGGTTAATACCCGTTTTGGAGAAAGCATTTCCTGATAAAGAGACCTTCCGTGTCATTAATGCTGCGGTTTCCAATGCAGTATCTGAAGCGGATTTTTATTATAATGAGGATGCTGACTTCGTAAGCTCACTGCTGAGAATTGATAATAGAGGGGAGGCATTTGCATCTTTTAATTTTCAGGATCCTGTTTTAACAAAAACCCAAACCTTGACCTTAGACCATATTGCTGGTGAGGAAAAGCTTTTAAATATTGATCTGATAAAAATTGATGTTCAGGGTGCTGAACATTTAGTGCTTCAGGGAGGCATAAACACGCTAAAAATTACTAAGTTGGTTTTTACTGAATTCTCCTATAGACAGCTCTATGAAAATTCTTCTACATTTTTTGATCTCTATAAATTTTTTTACGAGAATAATTTTATTCTGGCACATATTCGTAGCGGTTACGCTTCGCAAAATGGCGAATTGCTCCAGGGCGATGCACTTTTTGTGAATAAAAGCCTTGTTGATCCTATTCAAAGCCATGCCGATTAATATTGATATAATTATTTTGAGCTATGCTAAAACGGATGAATTAAAGCAAACGACGCTCAATTGTATTGAAAGCCTGTTGATATCAGAGCCAACCGAAAAGATAATTTTTGAGACCCTGGTGATCGAATCAAATAAAGACTTGCAGCCCTACCAATACCCCGGTACTAAAACGATATACCCTGACGCCCCTTTTGGCTATAACAGGTATATGAATATCGGCATCAATGCGACTAATAACCCATATGTATGCCTCTGTAATAACGACCTTATCTTTCACTTCAACTGGGCCAGCGAACTAATAGCAGCATTTAATAAATACCCAGTATTAGAGTCGGCTAATCCCTACTGTGCGACTATTGATTATGATGAAAAAATAAAAAAAGGCGGGAATGTAATTCGCCGTGATAAAAACTTAAAGGTTAACGGTATTTTAATGGGCTGGTGCATTTTTGTAAAAAGGAGCATATTTAACAAAATAGGATTATTGGATGAGCAGTTTACCTTTTGGTACGCAGACAATGATTATGACATGACATTAAGAAAGCATGGCATTAAACACGCTCTTGTAAAATCATCTTTGGTTTCGCATTTGTCCTGCCAGTCGCATGACATGTTACTGGATAAAAAAGAGGAGCTGACCGTGGGGCAATGGCCGATTTTTCAAAAAAAATGGCAAAAGAAATCTATACTTAAAAAAATGGCAAAATTACTGAGGCCACGGTAAAATGGATTCAATGACTAACTGCACCAACAGGCAATATAAGATCATTTATTTTTAATGACGCTAACAATTAATCTCTCGTACATAATAGCTACGCGCAACCGGTTGCCATTTTTAAGGATCACCCTGGAAAAACTGGTAAATGAATTGCAGCCGGATGAGGAAATTGTAGTGGTTGACGGCAACAGCGCCGACGGCTCTGGAGCATATCTGCAGCAGCTTTTTGAAGAAGGTAAAATCCAGCAGTTTATCTCGGAACCTGATAAAAGCCAGGCCCATGCATGGAACAAAGCCATGCTAATGGCTAAAGGGATTATCATAAAAAAAATTATTGATGATGACGTGTTTTGTTACGGGGCGATAAGAAAGTGCAAAGATTTTTTATTAGCAAACCCGGCTGTTGATGTTATCATTTCAAATGATCTGGCAACCAGGCTTAATGATTATAAAAATGTTCAAAAAATCAGCAGGCTGCCGCAATTTAAAAACTGGAAAAGGGGAATTAATCCATCTTTTACCTTTGGGGATGTGCACATGCTGATACGGAAGGCCTCATTGACTTATATCGGCCTTTACAACACCAGTTTTATTATGATAGACTGGGAATATTCGTTAAGGATAAGCTACCTGCAAGCCCGCATAGTCTATTACACCGGGTATAATGCTCTTTCGGTTACACATGCGCAAAACATTTCGTCGTTAAAAAACATCAGGCTGATAACTGAACAAGGCAAGAAGGGGGCCGTTTTCTATGATTATAAAGGAGACAGGCACGAGATCAGTACATGGTCAAAAATAAAAATACGAGCAGGCAAATGGCTCAAATCAAAAAAAGAAAGCGATGTAATTGTTAATCGGGAAGTCACTGAAGATATCAGTATCATATACAATTACTTATATAATTGCATTGCCGGGTACAATAATTCACAAGAGTTTACCTTCCTGGAATAATCTTGAAAAGGATACCCTCGTTAGATGGATTTAGAGCTATCTCAATTATATTGGTATTAATTGCACATGCAACTTACTCATTTGGCTTTCCAGCCCAATATCATCAAATTGCCATTCACGGCAAGGTTGGGGTAACGATGTTTTTTGTTATTAGCGGTTTTTTAATAACCGGCTTATTATTAAAAGAACAAAAATTGACAGGGAAGATCGATATTAAGAATTTTTATATCAGACGAGCATTAAGAATTTTGCCTGTAGCGTTGTTGTATATTCTGCTTATTTCAATTTGGAGAGTTATAGAAAATATTGATCTCAAAAATAGCGACCTGATACATGCGCTAACATTTACTGTGAATTTTGCGCCCTACCGGGGCTCTTGGTATGTTGGCCATTTTTGGACACTATCGTTAGAAGAACAGTTCTATTTGGTTTGGCCCGCTTTGCTGTTAGTTTTCAGCAGGCAATTAAAAGTTATTTTAATTGGCGTAATCATTTATTCCTGTATAGTAAGGGCGCTTGTTCATCACTTTTCTTATCTTGAATATATTACATTGTCGCCCTTTTTTAGCTATTCCGATGCCATTTTTATTGGTGCCTTAGGCGCCATTTTCTATCATAAAGAACCGGCAATATGCAAAAGGAAACTATTTCAAAACTATGTTGCCCAACTATTAGCCGTAGCCTTAATTATAATTTTTGTATGCCTGCAGGATAGCGGCAAGCTTAGCATTATTTCAATTCCGTTCGGAAATTGTATCATAGCTGCTTCTTGCCTTTTTTTGATCTTTGCTTATATTACGCCCTCCGGTAAATTATTTTTTAAAATACTTAACAGCAAAATACTGGTTCACATCGGTGTGTTATCCTATAGTATTTATATATGGCAGCAGTTCTTCTTTAAAAGTGAAATAAGAGTGGTTTGGCGGATGTTTCCCTTAAATATTTTGATAATTTATTGTGTTGCCCTGGTTTCATATTCCTTATGGGAGAGGCCCTTTTTGAATATCAGGAAAAGGTTTTCATCAAACAAATTGCAACCGGCCGTTGACTGATATAATTTTGTCGAAACGCTTAATAAAGCTCGGTTTTCAAAACGGCCTTACTTTTGAAGATTTTAAAAAGGATGTGTTTGATATAGAGCAGCTGGCAAATATTTATGATTTTGAAGAATCAACCAACCCCGATTTTATCATATTTGGCCCTTATGGAAACGACATTCCCGTCAAAGGTAATTATACCCGGATAGGGTATTTCTGCGAAAATATTGAACCCGATATGTCAATTTGTGAGTGGGCGTTTGGGGTGCCCCGCGAAGAAGAAGTCGGACATCCTAACTATAAACGTATCCAATGGCACGGACAAGATCCGCGACTACTTGTTAAACCGAATGGGTACAATCCAAAAAAAATATTAACGTCAAAAACAAAATTTTGCAATTTTTTATATTCACATAAAGTTGCTTACCGCGAGGCATTTTTCAGGCAGTTATCCAGGTATAAACAGGTTGACGCTCCCGGGCGCTCAATGAACAATATGCCCGCTATCGATAGTCTTTACGGTGGTGACAAGTGGGAAGTTAAACGACAATTTTTGTCCAGCTATAAATTTACTATCGCGTTTGAAAATGATATTTATCCTGGTTATCAAACCGAAAAACTATATGACGCCATGTTGTCCGACAGTATTCCTATCTATTGCGGCGATCCGAATATAGGTGAGGTTTTTAACACAAAGGCTTTTATCAATATTACAGACTATATTGACAATAGAAGTGCGATTATTGACTGGCTCGAGGAAATTACTCACAAGGATTTTATCGATATCCGTCCGCAATATTACCATAACCCGGTACACCGGGTAAAAAGGAAATTGAAATCAATAGGAAGAAGCCTGAAAACGTTTTTGCAGGTCGGTAATATCAATTTCCAGCCCCTCATTGACCGCATTATTGAAATAGACCAGGATAACGATAAATATCTGGAAATGTTAGGTCAGCCCTGGTTTAACAATAATACCATTCCTTTAAATACATCATCCGGGAACAGGTGGATAGAAATATTTAATTCGCGATGATTCCGCTTGTATCTGTCATTATCCCGGTTTATAATGCTGAAAAGTATTTGGATAGCTGCATTTTGTCCGTTATCGGCCAGACATGGCCAAATATAGAGATCATACTGGTTGACGACGGATCAACCGACGGCTCCTTAAACATCATCGAAAAATATCGGGATGCCGGAAATGTTAAAATCACCCGGCAAAAAAACCAGGGTGCTGCCGCTGCCCGCAATGCCGGGTTGAGACAGGCCAAAGGGGTATATGTACAATTTCTGGACGCTGACGATTTGTTAAGTCCGGATAAGATTGAAGCCCAGGCAACTACATTAAACAACTCGTTAACGCATTTGGCCATTTGTAGAACTGTTCATTTTAATGAAGGTGAAAATAACACAGGCGATAATGAAGTTGACTGGTGGCTGCACAACGACAGCAACAACCCGGTTGATTTTTTGATAAAGTTGTATGCTGGCGAAGAAGTATTGCCCGGCTTCGGGGGAATGATAACTGTCCACGCGTGGCTTACTCCACGGGAATTAATTGATAAGGCCGGCTTATGGAATGAAGAATTAAGCCTAGACGATGATGGCGAATTTTTTTGCCGGGTGATTTTAGCATCAGAAGGAATAAAGTTTAGTGAGAATGGCTTTAACTATTACCGCAAGTTTATAGACACACAATCCTTATCTGCTCAAAAAACCAGGAAAGGTATTGAAAGCACCATATTAGCCACCGACTTGAAACTGGCGCATTTAAAGGAAAAAACAGCTGATACGCTCGTTGACCGGATTTTTGCAAGACACTATTGGTGGACAGGAGTGATTGCTTATCCGCAATTTAAAGACCTATCTGCATACTGTATTCAAAAAGCAAAACAATTGGGCTATAGCGGTGAGAAATATGTAGGCGGCCCTGTGGGGCATGTTTTGGCCGGCTTGTTTGGGTGGAAAGCGGTAAGATTAATGGCACGGTGCCGGCAGGTATTTAAACGATCATGGGCCTGAAATCAAAATTAAAATATTGGATACGGCAGTTCCCGTTTATCTATCCACTTAAAATAATCGATTCATGCCAGGAATGGATAGATAACAGGGGAAAGCAAAAAGGAATATATTTTAGCCAGCGCGGCCCCTGGTATAAGACCATATTTCCCGAAGGGTTTTTGCACAACAACGAACCAAACACCTTGAGCATACCTGCTCCGGGGGCTTTCCATTATAACCGTAACTATCCGACTAATAAGGCTACGCTGTTTTATCTGCAAAACAGCTATCTTTTAGGGCATAAGGGGCTTGTGCTAACGGCCAACCACCAGCTTTTTCAGGAATTTAGTCACCATTTTGGCATATCATCTTTAAAAAAGTTTTTGTGGACACATCCGTTTTATACTTTTTCTGCAAAGGTTAAACATATACACGGAGTTGGTGCTGTGCTCATCTCGCCCGAAAGCCATAACTATTACCATTGGCTAAGTGATGTGCTTCCCCGTATAAAACTGTATGAATCGGTTTTGGACCAGGTAGATCATTTTTGCGTCGCCTCAAATGTGCCCGTTAAATTCCTGGAAATCCTTAAGAATTTTGGGATACCGGGTAGTAAGATCCTGTTGGTAAAAAGCGATGAAAAGTTGCATTTTGATCATTTGTTTGTGGCCTCCCTCCCGGGAAGTGAGGGCAGGGCGCCACAATGGGCGGTTAACTATCTTCGGGAAAAATTAGTTAAACCCGGGCCACCGGCAGCGCACAACAGGAAATTGTATTTCAGACGTGGCGTAAATACCGGGAGAAAAATTCTGAACGAAGATTTAATTATAACAAGGCTCGCTGACGATGGGTTTGAGATCGTCGATCCCGGTGTACTCAACGTCAATGAGCAAATTGAGATGGTACAGCAGGCCAAAATTATTATAAGCACGCATGGTGCGGCGCTCAGTAATTTACTTTTCAGCCAGGATAGAACGACCGTCATTGAAATATTTTCACCTGATTACTTCCGCACAGATTGTTATTATACCTTGTCGTCTATCATGAATTTGAACTACTGGTATCTGGTCGGTAATAAACCTGCGGGAGCTGCCTGGGGCGATATTTTAGTACCCGAAGACTTGCTTTTCAAAACAATTCAACAGTTAAATGGTGGATAAAACCACGCCGCAAAAAATTATATCGATTGATATTTTAAGAGCTATTGCTGCGCTTGGCGTCTACTATTATCATAACCAATCAGGTGCAACCGTAGCCAAATACACCGGGTTGTCAATTTTCAATTACACCGACGGATTTGGCGCCTTGTACGCGGTGCCGTTGTTTTTTTTGATAAGCGGGTATTGTATCCACGCTTCCAATATCAGGTATATTAAATCTAACTCTGGCCTCCCTTTAAAAAATTACTATTTGCGCAGGTTCCTGCGGATATATCCGCCTTATATTGCCGCACTGTTAATTGCCTTGATAGTAAATTACTGCACCATACCTGGTTACAAACCAGGGGGCGCCAATGTATTAATTCATTTTTTTTCGCTGCAAGGTTTTACGGCATCGTATTTTAATACCATTAATATTGTTTTATGGACCATAAGTATAGAGATCGCATTTTATGCTATATACCCTATATTTTACTTTATAAGGTTTAAATATAATTTAAACTACGCCCTGGTATTTGCGTTTTTTATTTCGGCGTTAAGCATTGCTTATTTTATGAATACCGGCCCTGTTTCTTTGCCACAGCGTTTTTGTGTATTTAATTTGTGGTTTGCCTGGTGCTGCGGCGCATTCCTGGCGGATAAAAAAATGTTAAGGCCAAATGATTTAAAGCAACCCGTCTATCTGTTCCTGTACGTAATCATATTGACTGCGTTTCTATACTTAGCTTACATTCCTAATAAACAGGTTATTATAGCTGATCAGCTCAACATATTGATTTGGACCGCACCCGTCTTATTTTTATTGTCAAAAGAGGACTGGTTACGGAGACGCCAACATTCATGGCTGATCAAAATTTTGGCAGCCATAGGCCTTTCAAGCTATTCGTTATACCTGTTGCACGAGCCTCTGATATACTTAAAAAACTTTTTAGTACATAAATATCTTCCCGGACACTTCCAGCTTTTGGGTGTTACAATAGGTATATTTATAATCCCTATTGTTACATGGTATCATTATTACCTGGTTGAGCGTCCGTTCATCAACCGAAAAAGGCAAGGCAAAATCTAACCATCAGTATCGTCTTTCATATGTCCCCGTTTAATACAGCACACGACAGCCCAAGAAACATACTAACCATTGCAACGGGTAAAAAACTATATGTCGACATAGCTGCAAACCTTGCCCGGTCGTTTTGGTTATGGAATGCCGGCACTAATATTACTTTTTATCTGGCAACGGATCAACCTCAATATATTCCGGCCGATCTAAAAGCATTCGTTAAAATTATATTGATACAACCTGGTGAGCTTGGCGAGGGCTTTTCCCCAAAACTGCATCTCGATAAGCTGGCGCCGGCAGGGCAAACCCTTTTTATTGACAGCGATTGCCTGGTGTTTGGTAAACTTGATTTCGTATTTGAAATATTTAAAGGGCATGCTGTATCTGTAATAGGTAACTATATATCAAAAGGCGAATGGTTCGGAGATATACAAAAAATTTGTGTACAGTATAATGTGCCACATTTGCCGAAATTTAACGGAGGTATATATTATCTTGAAAATGGACCGGTAGCCAAAGAAGTATATTCCACCGCGCGTGAATTTGAAAAGATATATGATGAGATCGGTTTCGTACGATTACGGAACCGCCCGAATGATGAGGTATTAATGGCGTTAGCCATGCAGATGCACGGCCAGGCTCCTGTTATAGACGATGGCACAATTATGAGCGATCCGCAATCCTGCCCAGGCGGTTACAAAATGGATATCGTTAGCGGCGAACGATGGTTAGTTAATCCGCCAGCGCCAAATCCCAGGCACCAGGCGTGGTATCCCTTTGAAAAGGTCTCGCCCGTAATAGTTCATTTTTTAGGATATTATACTTCCCATTATCCATATAAAAGGGAGGTATACCGGTTAATTAAAAAGATGGCTAATAAATTGAACTGGGTTACCGAAGTTGTTACTTTAGTTAAAATAGAATATCCTGAGCGTTTTAAGGTTAAATTAAAAAATGCCTTAAGGCCGGTATATCATTTCTTTTTTCACGTTAGAAAAATAAAGCAATCAGAACGATTATGACTTTATATCAAACCGATTACTTTGATGAAGGGATTTTTTCCACCGACTATGGTGCCCTTGCCGGTGCAATTTTCAGCACATATAAACCTAAAAAGATAATTGAGTTTGGGTGCGGGCCAGGCCACTTAACACGCGCGTTGGCCAAACTGGGTGCCAGCGTAGTGGCGCTTGACGCTTTCTCTTCGCCGGATTTTGGTGATTATCCCAATGTTAAATTTAACAAAATTGATCTCAATGACAGCGCTCTTTTATCACGATTTTTAACAGGGAAACAATTTGATATGGCTATATGTACAGAGGTGGCCGAGCATTTACAGCCGTCAAGTTCAGAACATTTAATAAGATGTTTAACCGGGTGTGCACCGGTTGTTATATTTTCTGCGGCTATTCCCCATCAAGGTGGGCACGGCCACATTAATTGCGCAGATAGGGGATTTTGGCACGGGCTATTTGTTAAGTACGATTTTAAAGTAGTGGATAGTTTGCGAAAAAAGCTAAGGGGTAATGAAAGCCTGGCTATCTGGTACAAATTAAACGTGCTCGATTATATATCAACCCAACGCGATGTTATTACTGAGGAGGATGTAATTAAAAACCTTATTGATTCAGAAAGTTACAGCAGTAGTTTGTTTTATAAAATTGGCGATGAAAATGCCATGAATCAGGCATATTTAAAATATCCTTTTGTAAAACAATATTTTAAGATAAGACAGTTTTTAAAAGCGGTTTTAAAAAAATGACAGACGTTTCGGTCATCATACCCACGTATAACAGGTTATGGAGTTTGCCCCGGGCTATAGCAAGCTGCAGGGATACACAATGTGATACTGAAATCATCGTCGTTGACGATGGCAGTACAGATGGAACCGGCGATTGGTTAAACCAGCAGCCTGACCTGAAAGTTTTATATCAACCGAATCAAGGGCAAACGTATGCCATTAACCTGGGCCTTAGCCACGCCAGCGGCAAATATGTACGATTTTTAGATAGCGATGATTTTTTGGTTAAGGGAATAATAGACAAGCAATTTTTAAACGCGGAAGCGCTCGAAGCCGATTTGGTTTATTCAGGAGTCGATAACTATAACCAGGAAACAAAAGAAATAGTTAAATCGCAGGAACTAACTCCCTGGAATGATTTTTTAGAAGTACAGTTGGGAAGTGGGTATGGAAGTCATTTTTTAGGAATGCTCTTTAAAACAGAATGGGCAAAAATGGTACCCCGAAGACCTGATTATGCTTTCCGGGAAGACCGGATGTTTTTATTGGAATATGGGCTGCTCGAGCCAAAAATTTCATTAGTTGAGGGTTGCGCGGGGTATTGGGTAAAACACGCGGGGCAAATGCAGGCAAACTATAGCGGCTGGAAGTCGCAGGTTACCAATTGGCAACACCTTAACATCTACAGAAAAATACTAGGCGATTTGGCCGAAAAGGGAAAACTTACACAATCCAGAAAAAATGCAGCTTGTGGTGTATTATGGCCGCTTTCGCGCTGGATAGCCAGGAGTTACCCAAAGGAAGCTTTTGAGGTAGTCAATTGGATTTATGAGCTCAATCCTGATTTTGAAATCCCTGAGCGCGGAACGATTGGTTTTATGTATCGCAAACTGGGAGTTAAAACAACAGAGCGAATTTTGAGTCTACGGCGTTTAGTTAAAAATACATGGAAATAATAAGTTCAATGTTAATTGTTAAATGAGACTATCCCTGTTATATAACCCCATGGTAATGATCGACCGGTTGGCTGTAGCCATCAACCGTAATAAGCGTAAGAGGAAGCTAAAAGGCACACCTGCAGCCAATTTGAAACTGGGATACCTCGATAGCCTTGAATTACTCGAACTTATTAAAAAGGAAGATTTTGAGCCCAGGGTTATTTACGATGTGGGTGCGAATATCGGTACATGGACACTATTGGCTAAATCATTTTTTCCTGATGCAGCAGTGCATGCATTTGAACCCTTGCCCGAACATTTAACCAAACTAAACAGCAATACGGATAGGTTAACCCAAATAGCTACCCATCCGTTTTGTCTTGGTAACGAAAATAAGAACGCCGTGATCAATGTTTCGAGCTTTTCAGATTCGTCCAGTATGCTGGATGCTACCCCGCTCGAATTTGAACAATTTGGTATAAAAAAAGCAGCCGAGCAGACAGTGACCGTTAAACGCGTTGACGACTTGATTGAGCAGGGTGTTCTGCCGGTTCCGGATCTCATTAAATTGGATGTACAGGGATTTGAATTAGAGGTTTTAAAAGGTGCGGATAAATATATAGACCAGGTTAGCTATCTTATTGTTGAGGTTTCATTCAAAAGGTATTATTACGATCAGCCGTTGTTCCTGGATATCGCCAATTACCTTTCGGAGTTCAATTTTGGTATCCACGCATTCGGGCATTCTACCCCTACCGGGCAGGAACTGGGGCAAATTGATGTTTTATTCAAAAAACAAAGTTGAAAATCTTCCTGGCCTTTCAGCAATCCGAAAACGTTTATCCTATACCGGCCTATGATTTCTGGCAGCGTTATATAAAAAACGGCATAACGGAGGCTGGATATGAGTGGACGGAATGCCCCGGCGCTGATTGGGCTTTAGGGCTGGTTGCTCAACCCCAAAATGCGCATGCAAAGTGGAAGCAGACGACCTGGGAAAAAACGATAGCTTCGCTTAAGAAGAAACCTGTTGATATTTTTTTAAGCTACCTGTACCCCGCTCAGGTGGATGAGTCTGCCATTAAGGAGATTCAAAAAATGGGCATCCCCTGTGTTAATTTTTTTTGCGATAATGTGCGTGAGTTTACCAAAGCTCCTTCTGAATTTAAAACTTTTAATCTCAACTGGGTGCCCGAGCATAAAGCGGTTAGATTTTATCGATCGGCCGGATATAAGTATATTCAATTGCCCATGCCAGTTTGGATACCACCCGGTGACAGGATAATAGTAAAAGAGCAATATCATCAAATAACTTTCCTGGGCTCCAAAGATATTCAGCGTCAAATATTATTGGAAGACATTATAAAACTGGAGCCTGATTTGCAACTGGCCATTTATGGCAGCGGATGGAATCAAACTGCCCGGCAATTAAACCCGGCTGCCGATAATTATACTTTATTCGATAGTTTACTGCACCAGTTTGCTTTTATAAAACGGCACGGTATAAAGGCTTACACAAACAAGATCAAAAGCCGCAAATACAGCTACGGGACCAGTCCGGCACTCTTAACAAAATATAAAGGAGGGCACCAGTTTGAAGCTTATAAAATATTGACTGCCGCAAGTGCAATTACAGTAGGTATTAACCGGTACCCCTCTTATCATTTTCCGCTTTATCAACCGGACACCTATTCACGGTTACGAGATATTGAGGCGCCTATGTTTGGCGCATGTTATTTAACGGAATGGACCGAAGGGATCGAAGATTTATACGAAATTGGGCACGAAATCGAAGTCTATCGCAATGCGGCGGAGTTTATCGAAAAGGCAAAAGAGTTAATAGCCGAACCGGCAAAACGGAAGACGCTTAAAGTTAATGGCCAAAAACGCGCTTTAAACGATCATAACATTACAAGTTCTTTAAACAAAATTATAACGAGCTTGAATATATGATCAAGAAATTGTCAAAATGAAAAAATTGCTTGTCACAGGGTCTTCAGGGTTAATAGGATCGCAGGTTTGTACTTATTTTGCTCAAAAGGGATATCAGATTCATGGAATAGATAATAACCAACGGGCGATTTTTTTTGGCCCGCAGGGTGATACGCGCTGGAACCAGGAAAACCTGATTAAAATGATACCAGGCTTTCAGCATCACGAAATTGATATCAGGGACAGGCCAGGGATTTTAAATGTAGTCAAAATGATCAGGCCCGACGTAATTGTTCATACAGCAGCCCAACCCAGTCATGACAAGGCGGCGGACATCCCTTTTGATGATTTTGATACCAATGCGGTGGGAACATTAAATATGCTTGAAAGTGCAAGGCAGTTTGCGCCGGAAGCTCCCTTCATTCACATGAGTACAAATAAAGTTTATGGCGATGCGCCAAATAGTATAAAATTGAAAGAATTGAATACCCGGTGGGATTTTGATGATCCATTGTACGAAAACGGCATTGCTGAAACCTTCACAATAGATCAATCCAAACATTCGTTGTTTGGGGCCTCTAAAATTGCAAGCGACATAATGGTGCAGGAATATGGCCGGTATTTTAATATGTTAACATGTTGCTTGCGCGGAGGTTGTTTAACCGGCCCTAACCATACGGGGGTTAAACTGCACGGATTTTTGAGTTATCTGGTAAAATGTAATCTCGAAGGTCAAAAATATACAGTATTTGGCTATAAAGGCAAGCAGGTAAGAGACAATATTCATTCGTTAGACGTTGCCCGATTTATGGAGGCCTTTATTAATACGCCACGTAAAGGTGAAGTATACAACCTTGGCGGCGGAAAAAATAATACCTGCTCTATATTGGAAGCGTTTTCCATTGTTGAAAAATTCTCGGGAAAGCAGCAAGTATATGAATATGTAGATAACAACCGTCAAGGTGATCATATTTGTTACTACAGTGATTTGAACAAAATTAAAAGACATTACCCTGCCTGGGATATCACTATAAGTGTGGAAGAAACCATCAGGGAGATAGTAAATGCGTGGAAAAAGCGTATTTAACCTTGGTTAGAATGGACACCCGATGGCACGTAAATGAAGCCTTTACACACATACCGGCCTTCCTGAAAATCGATATGTGCTGACATCCTGTTTTGCTCAGATATGTACGCCGTTAATATGCAAAAAACCGACAATAAGATTGAAAGCATAATTATTTTAAGAGGAATTGCGGCCTTGTCGGTTTGTATTGTTCATATTTCCCTGGTCATCAACTTCCATGTCAATAGAGTAATTGATTATATCATAGTGAATGGGCAACAAGGCGTAGCTATTTTCTTTGTTATTTCCGGTTTCATCTTGCCCTATTCACTTTACAAAAAAGGATACACGCTAAGAGGCTTTTTTACCTTTCTTTTTAGAAGGAGCATTCGTATTGATCCGCCTTATTGGGCCACAATAGCACTGCTTTTTGTTGTTGGTTTGGTGCCGGTTTCAGCAATGAATTTATATGCTATTATTATGCACGTGTTTTACCTGGTCCCGTTTGTAAAGGGGGTTGAATGGTACTCGGGTATTTTTTGGACGCTTTCAATCGAGTTTCAATTTTATATTCTCCTTGGGTTGTTTTACCCGCTTTTAAATAAGGTAAATCCCTATATCGCGGTTATCTGCCTGTTATTGGTAAGCGCCATATTTGTTTTTATGAGATTTACTTACCGGGGCATTATCATCTCGAATTTTTATGATTTCGCTATCGGGTATATTTTCTTTTTAGGGTTTATAAAAAAGCTAACTAAAACACATACTTTATTAATCAATACGCTTTTCGCCATTTTTTTAATAGCCGAGGTGTCATATATCACGGGTATTATACCATTATTAGCCGGGCTGTTTATTTTTCTTTATAACAATAAAAGATTGCCGGAGTATATTCTATTTATCGGAAAGATATCTTATTCGCTTTATTTGGTACACTATCCCATCAGCTATGTTTTTGCACGATATTCACGACAGTTTATTACCAATAACTATTTGCTGTTCGCATCATGTTTAATTATGTGCATATTATTTGCGTGGGTGTTTTATAAACTGGTTGAACAGCCATCAATGAATTTATCAAGGAAACTATCGACCTAATTGAATAAGATACACCTTTACTTTCGCTCAATACCGCCTAAAGATCGATTTTTCAAAGGCGACGGTTACCTGATCAGCATAATTAAAACACTGATTAGTTATAATAAAGTAAGCGGAATAAAAAAAGTATTTATAAATCTTTGCAAGGGATTTGACTTGTTAAAAATTGAATATGATGTCAATTTGCCTTTTGAAAAGATAGGAGCCGGCGATGCTGTTGTAGTGCTGGGCAACGGAAAATATGCTTTACAGGGCTATCGCCAGCTCAACCCGGTAATAGCGGGCATAGGGTTAATGACACATCCTTCTGAATGGCCTGGATTATTTGACGAATACCCGGTAGCAAAGTACCTGCAGCATTCCCGCTGGGCAATGAATATTTATATCCCTTACTATGGGGTAGATAAATGCGAACTATGGGCTGCCGGCATTGACACTACCAGGTGGGCCCCTGCGAAACACTCACGTAAAAAGGTTGATGTATTGGTTTACAATAAAATAATGTGGGATAAACAGGTAACCAATAAAATGTTGAAGCAACCTGTACTAAATACATTGGAAGAGATGGGTTTGTCCTATACCGAAATAACTTACGGCGAGTATAATGAGGCCGAATATTCTAAACTGCTGAACCAATGCAAAGCCATGATCTTTTTATGTGAACATGAAAGCCAGGGTTTTGCATGCTGCGAGGCCTTATCTATGAATGTGCCGGTATTTGCCTGGGACCAGGGCTTTTTTCTTGACCCCAACCGCTTTGGATGGAATGATCCGGTTATACCGGCAACTTCGGTTCCCTTTTTTGATGACAGGTGTGGCATGCGGTTCAGTGATTTTAACGACTTTGAAAAACAGATCGGCACTTTTTGGGATGGTGTAAAACACGGTAATTTTAAACCGAGAGATTATATATTGGAAAACCTTACGCTTGAACATAGCGCCCAACGTATGCTGGATATTATTGGCGACGTTTACAAATGAGAATACTTCTCATCATGGATCCGGGAATAGCTGTCCCGCCCGCTTTATATGGGGGGCATGAACGACTGGTTTATTTATTTGCTGAAGAATATAAAAAACTTGGCCACCAGGTAACGTTACTTGCAGGCCCCGAATCGTATTGCAGCGGGAGCACCGTTACATTCGGCGCAAACGATTTAAACCGGTCGCGTAGAGCAAAATTCAAGGAAGCTGTTTTTGTATGGAGATTCTTGCGCAAAAACAAAAATAAATTTGACCTGATTCACAACTTTGGCAGGTTGGCATATTTGCTGCCTGTTTTAAATCACCCGGTAAAAAAAATTATGACCTATGGCCGGCCTGTCGCCGTTACCGGGATAAAAATTGCAAATGCGCTGCCCAACCGGAATTTAATATTCACAGCCTGCAGTAATTACTGTGTTTCAACCGGTAATGTGGCTGGCAAATGGAAAACCGTATATAATGCTATTGATTTTTCGCAATACCAACTTAGTGAAATGGTGCCGGACGATGCGCCGTTAATGTTTCTGGGCCGCCTTGACCGTATAAAGGGAGTGCATACTGCTATAAGAGTGGCTAAAGCAACTAATCTTCAACTCATTATTGCCGGCAATATCTCGCCAACAGCTGATAGTGCCTATTACTTTAAAACCGAAATTGAACCATATATCGACGGCCGGCAAATTAAGTACGTTGGCGGTTTAAATAACCTTGAAAAAGATGAATATCTGCGAGGTGCGAAAGCACTGTTATTTCCTATCGAATGGGATGAACCATTTGGAATGGTAATGATTGAAGCTATGGCTTGCGGCACGCCGGTAATAGCGTTTGACCGCGGTTCGGTACCCGAGGTGGTCGAAAATGGCGTTACCGGATTTATCGTACAAACCCTGGACGAAATGATAAGCAGCGTTTCGGGATTAAAAGCAATAAACAGGAAAATTTGCAGAGACGCAGCTATCGAAAAGTTCGCCTCTGGTAAAATCGCCAAACAATATCTTTCGGTTTTTGAATAATATGACCAGGCCAACAAATAATTGAGAACACAAATAAAACGGTAACGCAGGTGGCCAAAAGCATTCTTCTTATTTCATCCGGCCAGCCGTCTTTAAACCCCCGCCTGGTGAAAGAAGCTGATGCTTTATCTGATGCCGGGTACGAAGTAACTGTTTTATATGCTTACTGGAACACATGGGGAACAAACCATGATAAGGAATTGCTGCCTGTTAAAAAATGGAAGGCTATATGCGCAGGTGGCGATCCACAGGGAAAACGATTAACTTGGTTATTAAGCAGGCTGATTCGGAAAACCGCCCGTTTTCTGCTGAAAAAGACTAACTGTTATTTCTGTTTTGCCGAACTTGCTATTGCACGTAGCAGCTATTTTTTGACAGTTGAGGCCCGAAAGCACCAGGCTGACCTGTATATCGGGCATAATCTGGGCGCATTATCCGCCGTGGTTAAAACCGCCAGGCTGCATAAAAAACCATGCGGGTTTGATGCCGAAGATTTTCACCGGCAGGAAGTCACAAATGATATTCATTCGTACGAATTTAAAATCTCGAAATACATCGAAGATAAATATTTACCCCTGGTTAATTATATAACAGCATCCAGCCCGCTTATAGCCGAAAATTATTCGTTATTGTATCAACGGAATATAACTTCTATTTTAAATGTTTTTTCAAAAACCACACTGAATGTTGATGATAATAAAAATGAGTCATTAAAACTTTTTTGGTTCTCCCAAACTATTGGTCCAAACCGCGGATTGGAATTGATTGTTGAAGCGATGAAATTAGTCGGAACACGTATAGAACTGCACTTACTTGGCGCTGCCGACGATGCATATAAACAAAATCTATTTTCATTAAGCGCCTCCATAGAAAATTTTAATGGTCAAATTTTTTTTCATGAACCAATAAAAGCCAGCGAAATTTTTCAATTCGCAGCGCAATTTGATATTGGGCTTGCGGCCGAGACCACTATTTGCCTTAACAGGGAGATGTCATTAACCAATAAGCTGTTCACTTATATCCAAAGCGGCCTGGCAATTGCCGCAAGCGATACTGTGGCGCAAAGCGCATTTATGCATCAATACCCGCAGACAGGAAAAGTATACCGGAATGCAAATGAACTGGCGTTGATATTAACGGAATATCACAAAAACAGGGAGTTGTTATTTCAAACTAAAAAAGCGTCTTTCCAAATCGGGCAAACGCAGTTGAATTGGGAAAACGAGAGGTACGCTTTTATGAGAGTTATAGATAATATACTGACTGCTAATTGAAACGTGTACTAATCATTTCTCCATATTTTCCCCCGGTGAATACAGCCGATATGCAGCGTGTGCGGATGAGCTTGCCTTATTATAAGGAGTTCGGATGGGATGCTGAGGTTATGGCGGTCGATCCGAAATATACCGATCTGCCTCAGGATGAACTGCTGATAGAAAGTGTGCCGGCCGAAATCAAAGTCCACTACATCAAAGCCCTGAGCAAAAAATGGACCACGAAGCTGGGCTTCGGAAGCATTTCATATCGTTCCTACCGGGCCTATCGCCAAAAAGTTAACCTGTTGCTGGAAAACGAAAAATTTGATTTGATTTATTTTTCAACGACACAATTTCAAATTTGCACTTTGGGTGCTTACTGGAAAAAACGGTTTAAAATTCCGTATGTAATAGATATGCAGGATCCCTGGCATTCTGAATATTACCGGGATAAGCCCAGGCAACAACAACCGCCTAAGTATTGGTTTTCGTATCGCCTAAATAAGTTTTTGGAACCCATTGCAATGAAGCAGGCAGATGGCTTGGTTAGCGTTTCTGCGGAATATATTAAGGACATAAAAGCGCGGTATCCTCAAATCAAACATATACCCGAAGCTACGATCACATTTGCCGCACCGGAGCTGGATTTTGAAATCGCTGCCCGGAGTCAGGACAAATTTGAACCGCTATTGGACGGCGGATTTAAAAATATAGTCTATATTGGCCGCGGCGGTATGGACATGTATAAGGCTATAGTGCCGGTTTTTGAGGCGTTGAAAAAGGGGGTTTGTGACGAGCCTGAATTATTCGGAAAATTAAGGTTTTATTTTATCGGCACCAGCTATGCACCGAAGGGGCAGGCTATGCCGACCATTTTACCCCTGGCGCGGCAATATGGTTTAGGTAATAAGATAATTGAAATACCCGACAGAATAGGTTACTATCATGCCCTGGTGACGTTGCAGCAAGCCGATGCATTATTTATTCCCGGTTCTGATGATCCGCAATACACGGCGTCAAAGATATTTCCTTACCTGTTAACCGGAAAACCATTACTGGCTATATTTAATGCCGGAAGCCCGGCTTTAGATATTTTAAATGAATATGGGGCAGACCATGCTTACAGCTATGATAAAACACCTGGTATACATGAAAAAGTCACAGATTTTATAGAAAAAACAATTAACAACAAAATAGGTGAACCGGTTTATAATAAGGATACTGTTGAAAAATATTCGGCACGAATAATGGCAAAACGTCAATGTGATTTATTTAACTTAATAGGCTGTTGAAAAGATATGTGCAATATGGCTGTGGATTTTCGGCGCCTGCCGAATGGATAAACTACGATGCTTCGCCAACGCTTTGGTTTGAAAGATTGCCGGTATTGGGGAAATTATATACCCGCAACCAGCAACGGTTCCCCGCTAATGTAAAATTCGGGGATATCATTAAGGGATTACCTGAAAAACCGGAAAGCTGTGATGGCGTATACTGCTCGCATATATTAGAGCATTTGGCCTATAACGATTTTATAATTGCTCTGAGAAATACTTATGTTTTGTTAAAACCGGGGGGGATATTCAGAGGTGTGGTGCCGGATCTGAAGTCGGCGGTGATGAACTATATTGAGCAATATGATAACGTTGACGCCCCGGCGAACGAACTGATGCGTAATACAATGCTTGGAGTCGAAAATCGCGAGCATTCCTTGTCGTCACATATCAAATCCTTATATGGTAACTCCAAGCATCTTTGGATGTGGGATTATAAATCGCTTGCATTCGAGCTAAAAAAAGCCGGATTTGTAAATGTACGCCAATGTCGATTCGGAAATTCGGACGATCCCATTTTTAATTTGGTAGAGGAAGAAAATAGATTTGCCGGGGCGGTAGCGTTTGAATGTCAAAAATGAGAAAACTGGCCATTATAACAACCCATCCTATTCAATATTACGCGCCCGTTTTTCAACTGTTGCATCAACGGCAGCAAATAAGTATTAAAGTATTTTACACGTGGGGAGAAAGTGTTTTAAACAAATACGACCCCGGGTTTAAAAAGAATGTTGAATGGGATATTCCTTTATTGAACGGATATCCTTATGAATGGGTAAGAAACACTTCAAAAGATGCCGGCTCGCATCACTTTGAAGGGATTGTGAACCCGCAGCTAATTGAACAGATTAGCGCGTGGCATCCGGATGCCATATTGGTTTATGGGTGGGGATATGCTGGTCATTTAAAAGCCATACGCTATTTTAAAAACAAATTACCTGTTTTTTTTCGTGGCGATTCAACCTTGCTTGATGAAAAAAAAGGGTTGAAAGCTTTATTTAAAACTATTTTTTTAAAGTGGGTTTACAAACACATTGACCACGCTTTTTACGTCGGGTCTAACAACAAAGCCTATTTTAAAAAGTATGGTTTAACTGAAGATCAGCTAAGTTTTGTTCCGCATGCAGTTGATAACAAAAGATTTGCAGAGAACCGGCAAAATGAGGTAGCTTTATTAAAAAATGAGTTAGGCATAAATGATAACGAATGTGTTGTATTGTTTGCAGGTAAATTAGAAGGAAAAAAAGCTCCCCTGCAATTGCTTGATGCTTTTATTGGTTTAAACAGGCCCGATATTCATCTACTATTCGTTGGGAACGGGCCATTTGAGGAACAATTAAAACATATAGCGAAAGACAAATCCAGCGTTCATTTTATAGATTTCCAAAATCAATCGCGAATGCCCGTGATATACCAGGTATGCGATTTATTCTGTCTCCCGTCCAACGGGCCCAATGAAACATGGGGACTGGCTGTTAATGAGGCTATGGCATGTGGGAAGGCTATATTAATATCTGATAAAGTCGGATGCGGGGCCGACCTGGTAAACGATGGCCTGAATGGTGGTGTTTTTAAAGCAGGAAATTTAACGGCCTTTACTGAAAAGCTACGGCAATTAACAAAAAATAAAAACCTGTTGTTGAAATACGGGAAACAATCTCAAATAATAATTGCAGATTGGAATTTCACAAATGCCGCCACAGCCATGGAAAAACAAATATTACATGAAACGTACTGATCGCATTAAGCTCGATTTTACACGAAACTGGAAATTTCCGGGAAAGGAACGTCTTTCGCGTTGGTTGATGTCATCAAATGCAGTAAAGGCCAACATGAACAACGGTATTGTTTGGCTAAATGACGAAGATATCGCTATTTATACAACTGCCGATAATTATATTGAATGGAGTATATTAAGTACCGGAACGTATGAGAATGAAATAAATAAGTTGATAAGGATATCCTTAAAGCCTGGCGATAATGCTTTAGATATAGGCGGTAATATTGGCTTGCAAAGTCTCCGCATGTCACAGCAAGTTGGCATAAATGGCAAAGTATATGCTTTTGAGCCCATCACTTATTTACAGGAGAAGCTCAAAAAGAATATATCTTTAAATTGCGCTTCTAACGTCACCCTGTTTCCTTATGCCTTATCCGATACAGACGGAGAAGTTGAATTTAAAATTGACCGTAATGTATGGAACCAGGGTACTTTTAGTTTAAACAGTATAAATAATGGATCAGAAGTGCAACATGTGATTATAAAGATTGCGGATGAGATACCCGAAATTCAGACATTGAATTCGATTGATTTGATAAAGATAGATGTAGAGGGGTTTGAATACCATGTACTTCGGGGATTAAAACAAACATTGATTAAGCATAAACCCAGGATCATTTTTGAATACGACCGTAATTACTGGCAAAAAACAGCGCAAAAAATAAGTGATTGTTACTCTTTTTTGCAGTCGTTAAACTACACGCTTTATCAAATCACTTCGGTAGGCTGCGAACTTATTACGAGTACTGAACATATTTCGGGCGGCAATTTATTTTGCATACAATTAAATGAAAGGTAAGTCGATAGAAAAATATCTAATGCTTTATTTGCCCTGGGCCCTGGCTTTATTGTTAGAGCGTGATCCTGTTTTATCTTACCTTATCGCCTGGCTTGGCTCAATATTAATTTTTTACTTAACCTTAAGCGGATGGGTAACGCCATTGCCTAAAGACAGGGCAATGGCTGAACAATTAATGCGACCCATATTTTTGGTACAAATGATATTTGCCGGATATATGGCTCTCACTTCAATCTTTTATTTTCTGAACTTAGTAGGATATGTGGGTTTGCAAAAAACAAACGCCATATATTTAACTGTCGATCAACAAAAATTAGTGTTAACAGCGGCATGTCAGCGTTATTATGTGCTTGGGCACGCCGCTTTTGTAACCGGGATTGCCGCTTTTATGAAATATCCCGTTAAGCAGAAATATACAGTTGATAAAGAAAAATTGGCTAATACGTTATTCATAATCGCCATCTTAACGTTGGTGTCATCGTTTTTATTTTTAAAAATCCCGGGGTTATCACAGTTTTACGTTCAACTCACAGCATTAAGCTTTATAGCGGGTACTCTGGCTCTTGCGTTTGCGATACCGCTAAAAAAGTTATGGAACACGGTTTTTTGCATTTTGCTTTATATATCTAACTTCTATAACGCACTTATTTCCGGCTTTAAGGAGCCCATTATTATTAGTGTATTGGTTTTGGGTATATTCTTATATCCTAACTACAAAAAAATTGTGAGTATCGTTTTTGTGCCTGTATTAATAATGCTGTTTTATTTTTTACCAACATATAATGCCATATACCGGCAAAACGCCTGGTCGGACAACGTGAGTGCTGATGACGCATATAAGATTGCATTAAATGAGACCATTAAAAATGACCAGCCGGAGGGGGAAAGTAACTGGGATTTTTTAAGTTTCAGGTTAAGCGAAATAGATATGTTTACCACTTTTGTGAATTCTACGCCAAAGAATGTCGATTTCTATGGTTTTAAGTTGTTAGATCAATCACTTACCGCGGTAACTCCACGGGTATTTTGGCCCTCAAAACCCAGTACCGAGGCGCTCGTTATGGAGCGGGTATACGATGCCGGGGTAGTTTACAGGGGCGCCAATGTTTCTGCCAAGCCGGCTTTCATTGTAGATGCTTATCTTTCTGGCGGAGCGCTGGGTGTTTTTATTGGATTGTTTATATATGGGGCTGTTGTTCAGCTAATCTCGCTAAAGGCCGAACAATTATTTGGCGGATATATTTTGGGTACGGCACTTATTTTCAGCGGCCTTTTCCAGATTTTTTGGCGGGGTCTTAGTTTTGAATTTTTGATAAATTCGGTTTTTTGGAGCTACATAAGTATGCTGGTAATATTTAGAATATTTAAAGCGACGCATATATTAACACAAAATTGAGAATTTTACAGATAAATGCATCTTACAAACCCGCGTTTGTCTATGGCGGGCCAACTATGTCTGTTTCCATGTTATGCGAGCAATTAGTTAAAGTAGGGGTATTGGTTACTGTTTTTACTACTACTGCTAATGGTAAGCATGAATTGCCCGTAGTACCTGGTCAGCTAATTGGCGTAGACGGTGTGCCGGTGCGATATTTTAAACGGATAACCAAAGATCATAGCCACTTTTCCCCTTCGTTGTTACTCGCCTTATGGAAAGATGTAAAGAAATTTGAACTGGTACATATTCATGCGTGGTGGAATTTAGTATCTGTATTGTCATGCCTTATTGCGCTGTTGCGTAAAGTTCCGGTATTGCTATCACCGCGGGGTACTTTAAGCCCTTATTCTTTTGGCAATAGGAATATAGGTGCCAAGCGGGCAATTCATCAATTAGTTGGGAGATATTTATTAAGCAACAGTCATATCCATACCACAACCGAAAGAGAAAGTGAGGCTATCAGATTGCTTATTCATCCGCAAGACATTACTATGCTGCCTAATTTCGTCCAATTACGCGGCCAAAAAACAATTGCAATAAATCCACCCTTCGGCGGGTTAAAATTGATTTTCTTTTCGAGGATCGAAGAAAAAAAGGGGCTTGATATATTGCTGAATGCGCTAACATTGGTTTCAGTTCCTTACCATCTTACAATTGCCGGCAGTGGTAACACAGATTACATGGAAAGCTTAAAAAAAATTGCCGCAAAAAACCATGTTAAAAATAAAATAAGTTGGATAGGTTTTCAAAATGAAAACAAATTTGAACTGCTGCAGCAGCACGATCTTTTTGTACTGCCATCGTATGATGAGAATTTCGGGAATGCCGTAATTGAAAGCCTGAGCGTGGGTACGCCGGTTTTAATAAGCGACCAGGTGGGTCTGGCTGACTATGTGACAAAAAACAAGCTAGGATGGACCTGTCAAACAAATGAAGTTTCAATCGGCAATGCGATAACAGACATAGCTAAAAATCAACACGCTGAACTTATCCGGATCAGAAAGGATGCTCCCGGTATCATCATTGAAGATTTTAATGAAGAAAGTTTGGTGAAAAAATACATACATATGTATGATAAAATAATTAACGCATGACGCAATACCAGGATTATGGATTTTATAACGACCTGCCCGGCCACACTTTTTTTTATTTGCAGCGGCCGTTACTTTCCCTGCTAAATAAAGATAAAAACCAGTGTATATTGGACTTGGGATGCGGCAACGGCCACCTGGTTAACTACCTGCTTGCACAGGGCTTTAATGTTTTTGGTACAGATGCTTCTGAAAAAGGCATAGCGATAGCCCGCCAAACGAATCCGGATAGGTTTTTTGTACAGGATTTAGCGACTGGAAAATTGCCGAACGAGTTGGCAATCCATAATTTCGACACCATTATTTCAACGGAAGTTATTGAGCATTTATTTGACCCGGGAGGTTTTATCAGTTTCTGCAAGCAAACTTTAAATGGTAAAGGCGAGCTTATCATATCCACCCCATATCATGGCTATTTAAAAAACCTGGGAATAAGCATTTTTAATAAATGGGATACACATTTTAGCCCCGGGTGGCATGGGGGGCATATAAAATTTTGGTCAAAAGCTACATTAAGCCACGTATTGATCAATTCGGGTTTTGCTGTTACAGATTTTAAAGGCTGCGGCCGGGTTCCATATTTCTGGAAATCAATGATCATTAAAGCAAAAATAGGGTGAACAGTGAGTTTTCCTTTGTGATTTTAACGTGTAACGAGGAGATGCACCTGCCGCGGTTGCTTCAATCGATCAGCAGCCTTAACGCGGCCACTTTTATTCTTGATTCGGGCAGTACTGACAAAACAATCAAAATTGCCGAACAATTTGGGGCTACTATTTTAAGCCATCCTTTTGAAAATCATCCCAAACAATGGGATTTTGCCCTTAAAAACTTCAACATTCAAACGCCCTGGGTAATTGGTCTGGACGCCGACCATACGGTTACGCCTGAATTGAGAATGCACTTAACGGATTTCCGTGACGAGGATTACAAGGACGTAAGCGGGATATATTTTAACCGGAAAAACTTTTTTAAAGGCAAATGGATAAAATATGGCGGTTATTACCCATTTTACCAGCTCAAAATGTTCAGGTATGGCACAGGTTATTCAGATCTGAGCGAAAATATGGACCATCGTTTTGTAACGCCGGGCGCTACAATAATTTGGAAGAATGGTTGTTTAGTAGAAGAAAATTTAAAAGAAAACAATATTGCCTTCTGGATAAACAAGCACAACCGCTATAGCGATCTGGTGGCGCACGAAGAGGTTGAACGGATGCAGCAGCTGCGATCGCAAACCGTTAGCCCCGGTTTTTGGGGAGCGCCTAATGAACACAGGGCGTGGCTCAAACAGTTTTGGTGGAAATTGCCGAAATACGTAAGGCCGTTGCTATACTTTATCTACCGGATGTTTTTCAAACTGGGTATTCTAGACGGTGAAACCGGCATTATATTTCATTTTTTACAGGGGTTTTGGTTCCGGCTCATCGTGGATATTAAAATTGACGAAATTTTAGATCAGCAAAAAAAACACGCAGAAAAAAAGCAAGTAAATCAGGCCAGTCCATTAAAATTCATTATCCGGTTTCTCGTTCTTTTTCCGCTCTTCTACTATTTTAATGTGGCATTTTTTAGTTTCACTTCACCGGGCTCACGTCATTATGTCCCTTTTATAGCAGATCATTTTAACTATATCAGCGGACTAAGATGGATATTACTAAAAAGCAGCGCTCAAATTCTGGATTGGCTAGGCTTTCCATCCATTTTTAATGAGTATCGTCTTTTGGTGGCAGGACATGGAACATTGCATCTTGGATATTCATGCCTGGGCCTGGGCGTAATTAGCTTTTTTTTGGCATTTGTTTTATCCTATCCCAAAAAATGGAAGTCGAAAATTATGTTATTGGTAGCCGGTATATTGTGTATTCAAATATTGAATATTGCACGGTTCGTTTTACTTGGTTTGTTTTGGAATAGAGGTACAGGGCAGATACTTGACCACCATACCGTTTTTAATATCATAATTTACTTGATTGTAGGTGTTACACTGTACTTTTGGGTTAAACATGATGATGCACACGTAAATGAAGCAAACTGACCTTTTATCGTACAATAATTTCCCATATAAGCCGGGCGGCAACGCCTTTAAAAGGATATTATGGCATTACGTCAACGCCTTTATTTTTAAATCAAGTTTGTTCCCTGTGTACGGGCTAAAAAATTGGCTGTTGAGATTATTCGGGGCGAAAATCGGCAGCGAGGTAGAAATTAAGCCAAATGTAAACATAAAATATCCCTGGCACCTTACTGTCGGCAATGAAGTGTGGATAGGTGAGAATGTTTGGATCGACTGCCTTGTACCTGTCATTATCGGCAATAATATATGTATATCGCAGGGCGCTGTTTTGCTAACGGGAAGCCACAATTATAAAAAGCCGTCATTTGACCTGTTAACCGGGGGCATTGTATTAGAGGATGGTGCCTGGATTGGGGCGTGTGCCATCGTGAACATGGGCGTTACCGTAGCCTCCCATGCAGTGCTTACCAGCGGTTCGGTTGCAACAAAAAACCTTGAGCCATATTCCATCTACCAGGGTAATCCTGCAGCTAAAATACGGGAACGTGTTATTGAATAATATTTGTTCGTGCTGAAATTATTTCAAAGCAATAATCATAAGTTTATACTGTTCGCCGGCTTTATTGCGGTAATGTTATTGGGTGTATTGTTATTTTTTAATCCCCCGGCTGTTTTCCCCGACCCGGGTATGGGTTTCCAGGTGCTGCGATCTATGCAGCTCGGAGCGCCTTTTAACACACTCTTAGGTCCCGACCAAAGTGATATTTCGAAAAATTATAGCCAGTTTTTAACCTGGTGGTCGCCGGGTCAATATCTGGTGCCTTACCTTTTTAAACTTGGAAGCTTCTTTAATACAGGTGAGGCAATAGCCATAACCATTACTATTTGCCAAATAATGGGACTGGTCGGTTTATACTTCTTTTTTAGAAAAGTAGGATTTACGCCGTTTATATCCGTTGCCAGTTTGTTATTTATTATTTGTCAGCAGGCCTTTGTGGTTCCTTATGTTTTTTATAACGGCGGTGAGATCTTGCTTTTTGCATTCGTAGGGTGGTTTTTATATGGCTGCGTTTCGCTTAAGAAGCCCGGACTAACCCTGGTGCTATTTGTGCTTTTTTCCGGGTGGTTAGGCTTTTTTTGTAAATCATCTTTTCTATGGATATATGCTGCCGGTTTATGTTGTTTATGGCTCCGGTTGTCGTCAATTAACCCGAGTATCGCTAACCGGATAAAAACAGGGTTGTGGCTGGCTATTCCCGGCGCATTATCGCTGGCTGGCATTTATGTTTTTTTTCTCTCAAAAGGCGAAACTCCCGCTTCGGTTTCGCATGGGCTTAAACTTACCCTGCAAACATTTGCTTTCCCTTTAGCTTCTCCCATCCTTTCGGGTTTTTCGGTTGACGATATGCTGCATGGGTTGATATACCATACAGGCAAACCTGTATTTGACGTGACCTGGAGTTTAATTATTTTGTCGCTGCTGGCGATATTTAGCTTGCTGCTGATCATCAGTATCACGCGGTATGTTCCTAATAATAACTACAGGCTGTTTATCCTGGTTTTTTACGTTGCCGCGATATTGTTTTTCGGATTAACCTATTTACGCCAGCTAACTATATCATACGAGGCGCGGCATTTCAGGATACTGGGTATTTTAGTTGTACCCGGTATATTGTATTTGGTTAACCAGCTTAAAGCCGGGTATCAATTGTTGTTCACTTTAATTTGTATAGGCATAGGGGTTACCAGTTTTCGCTACCTGGCAAAAGGCTATCAGTACAACAAAGCAGTAACGGCAAAGGGTATTTCGGGCATAGCGCAGCCTAACATCGACCAGCCGTCCCTTAACCACATCATGAAGCTTGACCGCGAAAACCGGAATGCTGTATTTGTTTTTATCAGTGATGATATCGGCCTCGAAATTATGCATAACCGCATCATCACTTTGCAGCCCATTGGCCCCGACCTAAAAATTGACGCAGATGATTACCGCTACGAAGGGCATGCCGGGCCGCTTTATATCGTATTGCCTGAAAGCTATGCCGGGCCGAAGGAAAGAATGATTTTACAGTCGTTTCCGGGATATAAAGGGTTTAGCCAGTCGATGCTGAGCAGTAAGTATGTGTTGTATTCGGCGAAGTAGTTGATTGGTTGAGTAAGTTGATCCAGTGAGTGGTTGCCTTATTCTTAACCCAATCAACCCAATCCAACTCAATCAACCGGTAACGCTACTTATTGATCTCCCGCCAAAGTATATCCTTTAGCTCATCGATATTTTTTTGAGCTACTGATGATATAAAGATTGAAGGAACACCGGCAGGTAGTTCCTTTTTCATTTCTGCCGTTAGCTCATCATCCAGCATGTCCGATTTGGTAACTGCCAGCACCCTTGGTTTATGGATAAGCTCGGGATTATATTCTTTTAGCTCATGGAGCAATATTTCGTATTCTTCCTTTATAGTGCGCGTCGTATCAGCCGGAACCATAAATAACAGCACCGAATTGCGCTCGATATGGCGTAAAAACCGGAACCCTAACCCCTTGCCCTGCGAAGCGCCTTCAATTATGCCGGGGATATCGGCCATCACAAAGGATTTATTGCCCCGGTATGCAACGATCCCTAAATTGGGGACCAGTGTAGTAAAAGCATAGTCGGCTATTTCGGGCTTGGCAGCGGATACTACTGAGAGTAATGTGGATTTCCCTGCATTCGGGAAGCCTACCAACCCCACATCAGCCAGTACCTTTAGTTCCAGTACGTTCCATTCCTCTTTGCCATCCTCGCCGGGCTGCGCAAAACGGGGAGTTTGCAGCGTAGGCGTTTTAAAATGCCAGTTGCCCAGGCCGCCCCGACCGCCATCGGTTAATATTTTGGTTTCGCCGTCGGTGGTTATTTCGAACAGGATCTCATCTGTTTCCGCATTTTTGGCGATAGTGCCTAATGGCACCTCAAGTATTTCGTCGCGTCCGGTTTTACCCGATTTTAACGAGCTTCCGCCCGACTCGCCGTCACCGGCAATTACATGTTTCCTGAATTTAAGGTGCAGTAATGTCCATAGCTGGGCATTGCCTTTTACGATCACATGTCCGCCGCGGCCGCCGTCGCCGCCGTCGGGACCGCCCTTAGCTGTAAATTTATCCCGGTGTAAATGAGACGAGCCCGCCCCGCCATGGCCGGAGCGGCAGCATATCTTTACATAATCAACAAAATTGGATCCTTGGGACATTTTGATTTCGGATTTCGGAATTACGATTTTTCGCTGTTGTTTATTTTCAATGGTGCTCAAGAGGGCTATCGCCGTTTCGGATTTATTTATTTCGATACAATTCCTGGAGTTTAATAATTTCTATACTAAATCCGAAACTGAACATTCAAGATCCGAAATTAGTAGGAATTTATAACTGCGGCAATAGCTTCAAATATCTCGTCTATCGACCCGATGCCATTTATGCTTTTAAATTTACCCTGGTTTTTATAGAACCCGGCAACCGGAGCAGTTTTATCGTTGTATTCTTTTATCCGTTTGCGGATTACTTCCGGGTTGGCATCATCCGGGCGGCCAGAATCTTTACCGCGCAATAACAACCGGTGTTCCAACTCGTCGTCGGTAACTTCAAGCGCTATCATGCCCGAAATCGGGGCTTTTTTTGTTTCCAGCAATGCATCCAAAGCTTCAGCCTGGGCTACTGTCCGCGGGAAACCGTCGAAAATAAAACCCTTTGCAGCCTTATTGGCGTCCAGCTTATGGCTGATCATGCCGATCACTACCTCATCAGGCACCAGGATGCCCGCATCCATTAGTTTTTTAGCTTCTAATCCCAACTCCGTTCCCTGTGAAATTTCGCCGCGCAGCAAATCGCCTGTCGAAAGATGGATCAAACCATATTTTTCAATAAGCTTTTGCGACTGGGTACCCTTCCCGGCTCCGGGAGGACCAAACAATACCAGGTTTAGCATGCCTTTTTCAAATTAAAAGCCTTTCAGTACTACACGGAAAGGCTTATTTCGTTAGTCACTGGTCATTAGTCATTAGCAAATTCAAACAATGACAATTGACCAATGACAAATGACCAACGGAAAAGTGCACTTGAAGGGAGTCGAACCCCTAACCTCCTGATCCGTAGTCAGGTGCTCTATCCAATTGAGCTACAAGTGCGTAATACAAATGCTTTTTTTAACGGACTGCAAAAATAGGATTTCTTTTTTATCCGTACAATATTTTTGAAATTACTTCACCGCGGCCGCAATGGCGTTAAAATCAGGCAGATCGGTTGCCACTTCCAGTACTTCGGCATAAATGATCTTTTGATCTTCATCAATTACAAACGCCGCACGCTTTGAAACGCCCTTCAAGCCCAGTACAAACTCCTTATAAATACAGTCGTACGCGGTTGAAACTTCTTTGTTGAAGTCTGAAAGCAGTTCAAACTGGTAGTTGTTCTCTTCCTTGAATTTTGCCAGTGTAAACGGCGAATCAACCGATATGCCCAAAATAACGGCATTCAGGCCGTCATAGTAACCGAAGCTATCGCGCATAGTACATAATTGCGTAGTGCAGGTTCCTGTAAAAGCCATCGGGAAAAAGTGCAGGACTACCTTTTTGCCTCTGAAATCGGATAAAGAAACTTCCTTTAGTTGTGTGGATACCAAAGTGAATTGCGGAGCGGGCTGGCCTGGTTGTAATGACATGATTTGTTTTTTTCTGCAAATAAATGATAATTAACCGAGTGTTTGGCTGTAATTCTATAATTGCAAAGTCAATTTTAATGAAGCCGGCGCTGCCAAACGAAAGCCCCCGCCGGGAAACATTCTATTTCTTATAAGGTTATATTTGCCCCATGAAAGCGATTGTAATCACCCATCCCGGCGGCCCTGAAGTTTTGCAGTTGGCCGAAAAGCCGGTGCCGCACTATTCGGCGGATGAGGTACTTGTAAAAGTTGCTGCCGCGGGTGTTAACCGGCCGGATGTTGCCCAGCGCAAGGGAAGCTACCCGCCGCCGCCCGGTGCATCGGTTGATATCCCAGGACTTGAAATTGCGGGAACGGTATTCGAAGTTGGCGCAGATGTTACCAGGTGGAAAAAGGGAGATGAGATATGCGCCCTGGTAATGGGCGGCGGTTATGCGGAGTATTGTAATGTGCCTGCCGGGCAATGCCTGCCCATCCCGGGAAAACTTTCATTTATTGAAGCTGCTTCGTTACCCGAAACATTTTTTACCGTGTGGAGCAATGTATTTGACAGGGGCGCATTGAAAAAAGGCGAAACCCTGCTGGTACACGGCGGGTCAAGCGGCATTGGCGTAGCTGCTATTCAAATGGCAAAAGCGATGGGCAGTACAGTGTATATAACAGCCGGTTCGGATGAAAAGTGCCGCTTCTGCGAAGAACTGGGTGCTGCAAATGCCATCAATTATAAAACGAAAAATTTTAAGAATGTCATTCTGCAAATAACAAACGGGAGAGGTGTGGACGTGATATTGGATATGATTGGCGGCGATTATACTTCGGCCAATATACAATCGCTGGCTGATGACGGGCGGCTGGTGATGATCAATATGATGATGGGGAAGGACGTGCAGGTTGACCTGTCGCCCATCATGCGCAAGCGGTTAACCATAACCGGGTCAACCCTTCGCGCAAGGGATGTAGCCTTCAAAGCCCATATCGCGCAATGCCTCGAAAAAGTGATCTGGCCTTTGTTTACATCGGGCGAAATAAAGCCGGTTATCAATAAGGTATTCCCGGCTAATGAAGCTGCGGACGCACACCGGCTGATGGAAAGCAGCGCACATATTGGAAAGATTGTGTTGGATTTAGAGTAAACAAAAAGCAAGGGTGTCATTCTGAGGCCAGCCTGTCCTGAGTTTATCGAAGGAAGGATGAGCGCAGAGGCCCACCCCACATGTTTCGAGAACCTCAACATGACACCCTACTCGTGCTAAAGCACGATACTAAGGAAACTTAACCCCCGTGTAATTGGCAACGTTTACAAAAGGTATCGACGAACCATATTTAGCATTGATAACGCTGATGATCCCGTTTGAAATAAAGGCATATCCCTGAGGGGTCAAATGCACACCATCTAACGAAAATAAACCGCCGCTGATATAATTTGAGGTCAGATTTACACCGTTAACCGCTATACCATTCGCCTTGATCTGGTTTAAATACGCGAACGCGTCAAATACCGCCAGGCCATATGTCGCAGCCACTGTTTTGATTGTTTGGTTATACGAGCTAACATAAGCCTCGGTCAGGGCAACCTCGTTTTGATCGAGCACATACTGGTTATCGATTGGTGTCAAAGGGGTTAACCCGTAAGGAAGCGGCCCCAGTTGCGTTGTTACCGGCTGACCAATTTTTGCCGTGCTAAATGAAAGCAGTATAAGATCTTTAGCTGTAGCTATGCGCGGCGCATAGGTGCCGGTTGTGCTTGCGCTGGTTAATGCGTTGATATAAATGCCTGTAACCGCAGGGTTAGCTTTTTGAACCCCTGCAACGATTGCGCCCACGGTAACCGTATTGAAATAAGGAATAGACGTTACATCGGGAACTGTGGCTACCACGCCTTTTTGGCCGCCCGCTGTTAAGCGCGCTATCAATACCTGGTATAGCTGGTTAAATTGTGCTTTGTCGGTAAGTACATCACCCGCCCCGCCTGATGTGGCGTAGCTCAGCGCATCGTTATCACCCAGCCAGCTCGAGAAAAAAGTGAACGGCTTTGCGGTAACGAAATCAAGATAGGTGGTTGAATTGGTCGGCGAGTTTCCCGGAAGCATTCTTTCAAAATAACCGTTTAAATTGCCATACGGCGCATACAGTATCTGCTGCAGCTTTATCCCCGGTACACCGTAGTTATTAATATCGCCGGTGTATTTGGTATATAGTGTAGCATTGCCAAAGCCGGGTATGGTAACTACACCCCGGATAGCGAGGTTGGTTGTAACCTGTTTGATTATAGGTGTACCATCGGCGTTAAACCCGGTTAATGTCAAATAACCCGATCCATTGGCCTGGTCGGTTGAAAACAAAGGCTGCGAAAAAGGGCCGCCGCCCACCAGCTTCATTTGGTTGGCAATAAGGTTTGGGAAAGATACCTGCTGCCCGGCCAGGTAAAGGCCGCCATCAGCATAGCCAGCCGTTAACGAGTTACCCACGGCTATGAACCGCGAAAAATCGGCCGAGCCACGTGAGGGTTGCGGGGTTTTTATTTCGGGCTTGCAGGCGCCCAGCGCCAGTAAACCTGCAATGATATATAAGTGCTGTTTTAAAAATTTCATCTTCATCATCTTTATATTTTACCAGTGATAGGAAAGTGACAGGCCGGGGATATAAACATTTGTTTCAAACGTGCCCGCCAGTTGCGACTGAATATTTGTTTGTGTGCGCGCCATCAAATGTTCGTACTCGAAGGAGGCATCCACGTTAAGGTGGTGCCCAAGCCGGTAACCAATTCCGCCGGTCACATAAAACCGGTTGGCGTCCGGCGCCTCGGGTGTAACATAGCCGTCGCTTACAGCAGTTGACGCATAACCGCCGCCAAAACGCAGGGAAAGGTTATCCGACGATTTGTACTGTGCGCCGCCTCTCAGCACAACGGCATCTTTATAATTACGCGGGAAATAACTGTCGTGTAAAGAAGATGTGTTTGATTTATAATCAAAAGCCAGGGCCTTGTATACGCTCCAGCCCACAACGTTGACATCTAAAGCCAGTGTCCATTTTTTTGTAGGATAAAATCCAAACCCGATGGAATTGGTTGCGGGCAGCGGTATACTGGCGTTAAAGGTATTTGGCTGCGGGAAACTGCTTCCCAGCGATGCCGGAACAGTGAACAGCGCATTGCCGTCACTGATAGTGGTGGTAACCTGCGAGCGGTGTGATATACCCACCGACACGCCGGATTCTGTTTTAAAATAAATGCCGGCATTCCATCCGTAACCCTTTCCGGAACCTTTCAGTTCAGCCTGGCCGATTTGCTGCCCGCTGGCGTCCGAAAGCGGTAACGCCTGCTTAAGGTCGACACTGCCGCGGTTATAAACAAAGCCGCCGCCAATGCTCAGGTAATCCGTCAGCTTAATGCTTAGCGTAGGCTGAAAATAGATGGCTTTCAAATCAAGGCTCTCCAGCACATATTTCCCCTGCCAGGTATTGCCCCAGTCGGTTAAACCGCCAAAAGGCGTATAAACGCCAAGGCCGATCTTCCAAAAAGATGATTTAGGCCCCCAAACGACATAAGCATTAAAAGGATATGCTACTTTATCGGCCGTATGATATTGTGTGCCGGTATTAAGCGGGTTAAAATCCGACTTAAACAGCAGCGGGCTCACGCCTGCCTGCACATAGTTTTCGGGCAGCATGGCCACCGCGCCGGGATTAAAAAAAACCGAGGCGCCGTCCTGCAGCAGGCCGGTGCCGGTATGCCCCATCCCGATTTGCTGCTGACCGCCAAGATTGACCTGGAAGCCCTGGGCCAGCGCTAAAATGGGGGATAACAGGCATAAAATAAGTACAAGTTTTCTCATAACAGGGTTATTACTAAGCAGAAAGAATATTTGTGGTTAAATCAACACTAAATAACTGGTGATACAAACATATCAAAATTGGTTGTTATTCAGTTTAAACTTACAAAAACAATCATGTTAAAAATCTTTAACGAGGTATTTTAATATTTGACGATAAATCTTAACTTTGCGCCTCTGAAATGACGGGTGTTTTATAAGGCCTGTGTATTTCATAATAATTACACTAAATACCCGGTTATAATATGCCAAACATTGGAAAAATATCACGGATCATCGGTCCGGTAGTTGACGTAAGCTTTGCGGATGACGCTCACCTTCCTAAAATTTATGATGCATTAGAGATCACCAAAGAAAATGGTCAGAAGGTAATTTTAGAGGTTCAACAGCATTTAGGTGAAGATCGTGTACGCGCGATCGCCATGGATTCAACCGACGGGTTACTGCGCGGTATGAAGGTGCTGGATTTGGAATCGGCTATTAAAATGCCGGTTGGTGATGATATTAAAGGCCGTGTATTTAACGTGGTTGGCGACGCGATCGACGGTATCCCAAACTTAGATAAAAGCAAGGGCCGTCCTATCCACGCTACCCCGCCAAGGTTTGAAGACCTTTCAACCGAAACCGAAGTGCTTTTTACAGGTATCAAGGTTATCGACCTGCTTGAGCCTTATGTAAAAGGTGGTAAGATCGGTTTGTTCGGTGGTGCCGGCGTTGGTAAAACCGTATTGATCCAGGAGCTGATCAACAATATCGCGAAAGCATACTCAGGCCTTTCGGTATTCGCCGGTGTAGGCGAGCGTACCCGCGAGGGGAACGACCTGCTGCGCGAGATGCTTGAATCGGGCATTATTAAATATGGCGATGATTTTATGCACTCGATGGAAGAGGGCGGCTGGGACCTGTCGAAGGTTGACCCCAATGCATTAAAAGAATCAAAAGCCACTTTCGTTTTCGGACAAATGAACGAGCCTCCGGGCGCACGTGCACGTGTTGCCTTATCAGGATTAACCATTGCTGAGTATTTCCGCGATGGCGACGCCGAAGGTAAAGGCCGTGATATATTATTCTTTATTGACAACATTTTCCGCTTTACACAAGCGGGTTCCGAAGTATCGGCGCTGCTTGGCCGTATGCCATCGGCGGTAGGTTACCAGCCAACGCTGGCGACTGAAATGGGTACCATGCAGGAGCGTATCACTTCAACAAAACGCGGTTCAATTACTTCCGTTCAGGCGGTATATGTGCCTGCGGATGACTTGACCGACCCTGCACCGGCAACAACATTTGCCCACTTAGATGCTACAACCGTATTATCCCGTAAAATTGCCGAGCTTGGTATTTACCCGGCGGTGGATCCGTTGGATTCAACCTCGCGTATACTTAGCCCGTCTATTTTAGGTGATGAGCATTATAACACCGCCCAGCGCGTTAAGGAAACTTTACAGCGTTACAAGGAGCTCCAGGATATCATCGCCATCTTAGGTATGGACGAGCTTTCTGAAGAAGATAAACTGGTGGTATCCCGTGCGCGTCGCGTACAGCGTTTCCTGTCGCAGCCGTTCCACGTTGCCGAGCAGTTCACCGGTTTAAAAGGTGTACTGGTTGACATCAAGGAAACCATCAAAGGCTTCAATATGATCATGGACGGCGAAGTGGACGAATATCCCGAAGCAGCGTTCAACCTGGTTGGCAGCATCGACGAAGCAATAGAAAAAGGCAAGAAATTATTAGCGGAAGCAAATAGTTAATAAGAACCAGGAACCAAGAGTCAAGAACCAGGACAAAAGTTGGCAATTCTTGATTCTTGGCTCTTGATTCTTGAATCTAATAAAACATGACACTAGAGATCCTTACTCCCGACAGAAAAGTATTCGAAGGCGAGGCTACTTCGGTAACCCTTCCCGGCACGCTTGGATTTTTTGAAATATTAAATCACCACGCGCCCATCATCTCCACGCTGGAGGACGGCAAGGTAACCGTGCGTAACGGTTCGGCTAAAGAGGAATATTACTTTATCCGCGGCGGCGTTGTCGAAGCATCGGATAACAAAGTGATCATCCTGGCCGAAGGCATCATGCAAAAATAGGTTTAGTATACTCACCGATATTTAAATCCCTGGCTCAACGGCCGGGGATTTTTTGTTTTGGAGTGTGCTGTATCAAGTGTATCATTTTAATAAGTGATACAGGTGATACAGTCTGATACAAGTGATACAGTCTGATACAGGTGATACAGTCTGATACAAGTGTACCACCCGGCACACCTGGTTACACCTGAACACACCTGGTTACGCATAAACACACCTTTTCGCCTTTGTTGGAGTTGTCTCCAACAACCATGCACTGCCCACTTCCCGTCCCCGCAGGGTCTCTGGTACAGGACCCTGCGGTTGATGTTCACATCCTGGCGCGAATTTATATTTTAGAGGTATAGCTCGTGTTTTATTGATTTCCGAAAATTATTGTAGCCGTCAAAAACAACGCTCAATAGAGTCTTTAATTCGTCAAACAAAACGTCCCATTTTTGCCGATCCTCGATTTTCATCTGTTTATACATTGTATCTCTTAGATAGTCGGGTTTCAATTGTATATTAAAATTTCTGGCTTGTTGATTATATGGCCATTTGTCAAAGTTTAAATGGATAAAATTTGTCAACGGGCCAATATCTTTCACAAAGTTAAGTTTCGCTTCATTAATTTGTGGGTTAATAAAACTGTTCCCTGTTTTCTTGAAAAATTGACAAATGTTGTCTATCCTATTCACTTCCTCAATTAAACAAGCGCCATCGCCATTCAAATTGCTATAAAAATTATGCATCTGGTCCTCGTTTAGCACTTTTGTGGATTTAAGGAAAATATCGATGTCGTGTTTTCTATTTTCGTCCACCTTTATTTGAGAGACTGTATTAATATTAACGGTATTAGCAGTAATTCCACCAGATTGATTGTGGCTTGTAATAGTTGTATCTGAACTATCCGCCTTGTTAAGATTATCAAGCACCCACCGTCTATGCGTTTCTTTCCAATTCTTTAGCGTTTCCACTGAATAGTCTTTTCCATTGTTTTTATCGATTAAATCTGCACAATTGCTGCATAAAAAAATTGCATTAGATATCCTTGCCCTTTCCGTTGCCCCATTTTGATCATATCTTGGTCCGCCTGGAGCCGCAGCTGCAATATGTGCCACCTTGCCATTGTATTGAACGAGCATATCATCCGAGAGCGATGGCGCAATAGTAAATCGCCTGCAAGTTGGTCTCGAGCAAATAAAAGCGGCTTGTAGTTTTGAAATTTTGACTACTTCAGGCGGAAAGTTATCTCTATTATTCATTTAATTTTCTTTTCAGTTAGGAAGATAAATTGATGAAGGCAACTGACTATTTAAACTACAATGTTAGCACTTTTAAAATATTTGGCGACATCGTTTATTCTAGCGAGTGGGTGCGAAAATCTCACTCATTTTCCCGTGCAGCATTCTTGCGTCAGAAGAGGGATGTCTACCGTTATCAAATTTACCTGTCAGCTCTTCTTGATTTGTTCGATGGTAATTTTCAGACGGTGTATCAGATTATCGTAAGTGATAATGTCGACGACATTTTTATACTTCCTTTTTACAACTTCAAAATCTAACTGTTGTTCCGGGTTAAGCTTATTTTCCCGCCCCATAATGATAATGCCGTTTGGGTTAGTGATTTTTATTTCAATATCAGTAGGTAACCGGTCATGATATTTTTCCGAAAGGTATTTCTCGCCGTCAGCGCCCCATCGGTTCAGGAAGAAGACGTACTTTTCCAGTTGCATTATTGTTCCCGACAGTTCACGAAGGGGAATATAATTATTTCGATGCTTACCTTTGGTGAGAATGCTGTTTTCAAAAGGTTTTTTAATTTCTATAATGTCGATGTGTCCGTTGGTATCGACCAATAAAAAATCAAGTATTCTATCGCTAATAGTTTTGTCTCGGATGGGCACGTTTGATAAAACGGCGATATATTTGGGATACAATAATTGAACGATTTGCAAAATTTCTAACTGCCAAACTTTTTCCGAATAGTCCTGCTCATCAGCAAGCATACCCTCCACTTTTTCGAGAATCGTCTGATATTTCAGCAATTCGCTATCCTTAAAGGTTTTCTGGAGGCCACTACTTTTATGGCTGATCTTCTTATTCATATAGCGCTGAAACTTGGTTTCACTATCCTTTGTAGTGTCCAAATAGTTCTTTAATATGGCACTCATTCTAGCTTCCGCATACATTTTCTTTTCATAAGGGGTTGGAAAACCTTCAATCATCTGTTGGAATGCTTCAATTGGAATGGCAGTTGGAAACTCTCCACCTACGTAAATCGGTTCAGTAACTAAATCTTCCAATAAGCGGAATATTGGCGTATTCAAATCCGCAACAAAATAGCTGATATCCAAATCAACATTTTCCTGAAAAAGTACATCTATATGTCGAGTGATGATACCTGGGTTAATTTTGAAGTAGCCGTTTTCTAATTCGGCAAAACGGAATTGAAAAACCTGCGGGTCAAAAAGTCCGTCTACATCATTTTCAGTTTCTTCAAAAGGCAAAAAGTCTTTTCTTCTAAAATGGAAGCTCTTCTTTAGCCTAATATGGCCCGATTCTTTCAGTACTTTTGTTACCCAGTCCTCGTCCCCATACTCGGATGAATAAGACAGATTAATATAATTATCATTCCTGTTAAATGTGATCATGATTTAATAGAGTTAAGATAAGCAACTAAATCTTTACCGTGACAATGTTTATATTTCAAGTTTGATGAGCAAAAACAAGCAGTGTTTCTAACGCCGTTCTTCACGAGCATACTCTCTACACCAACCATAACGCCATTGATATACCTTAAAATCTTTTGTTCATTCGGCGAGAAGCTGACCATTTTCATTCGAGCCTTTTCTCCACCACTAAACAAATGGAACTTAGCTTGTGCCAGCGCTATAAAATCATCGACCAGTAAATTGTTGGTTGTGTTTAATCTTATATTATCAAGTTGCTGACCATCATATGGATTGTTGGGATCTTCAACAAACATGATTTTATCAATAGCTATATTCTTAGGCGTGATATCTACCAGTTCGCCATTAGGAGACCTCCATATTGCATGATATTCTGCCTCTATCATGAATGGTTGTTTCCAGAGCTGCCACCCTACGATCCGTTCTCCGCCATCTCGCTGAACCTTTGCGTGTACATTGTCAAAGCAGTCATTTTTTTCAGATAGACTATCAAGATTTACGGGGATGAAGGATGGGACGGTATCTATTTTTAATAAACCTATCAGCTCGGATAAGTTATCATCAGTAAGCAGAGGCGCTGTTATCATATTCTAATATCCTTTATGCTGATACTTTTTAAAACCTTCGTAGTCATCTGAGCATTAATTATAATGAAACCGACACTACTTCTTGCCCGCCTGACTGCGACATAAAACTGACCGGCCAGTTGGCGCTTTGTGGATAGGTCAGAGACTTTCTAGCTTCGTTATCTCCAGCGAGGATATTTACTCCTTCATTCATTTTTATCTTACGGCTTACAAAGTATATATATACCCGCATCGTGTTCCCGCCCGCTGGCAATAAGGGAGGATATTTGCCATAATATCTGAATAGCTTGTTTTCGCTCCGGAAAGTCGATGTTATTTTTAAGCTTACTCAAATGGTTGGTTAATAATGTCTTAGAAATAAAATTAATATTAAGGTATATTGCTTTTCGGCTGTTAGGCTCCGTTTTTAACTTAATAAACCGATCTGCAAAATCATCTATCGAAGCGCCTTTTCTTAGTCGAGGAATCTTGGTTACTACGTTATCCTTGCTATATGCTTTTTTCCAACCATCCTTTTTACGATTTATTTGACTATCCATAGCATTTAAAGACCCCATATTTTTTTGTGCTTGCCCTATGATTTCAGTAAACGCAGTTGCAGAAAAAGTACTTGTATCGGCTTTTGAGAGTATAAATCCGATTTCTGATCCTTTAATTCTTATGTGATCAGCCCATTCTTCGCCAAGGTCATCAAGCACAAGAAAATCGCTGTCGGCAAATCTCTTTTCCGCATAGTGGAATGACGTATCCTGCTCAAAGCCGGTTGATGTTGCAGTTACAGCACCTTTTTCTGTGTTTACTTGATTTATCAATGCGTCAGGTATAAATACTGTTAAAAATTGATCAATACTTCCCAAAAGCATGCTGTTCTTAAAAAGCTTTCTGTTTGCGTAGCTAAACTCTGACTCATTAAAATTAACAAAAAATGTATTTCTGTTATTGATATAGTCGACGAGCGTTGCGTTGGTGTCATCGATTCGATATATCTTAATGTTTTTCAGACGAAAGGAACTTACCCGAATCGATTTCTCATTCATTCTTATTCTGAGATCCTTAAATAGTGATTTATCAGCGCCATCTACCCTATAGGAATAAGGTTCACTATCTGGTTCAAGAGATAGCAGTTGACTTACTCCTTTAAGCCGCTTGGTCAGCGTTAAAGGCCTAACAGGATAATCTTTGTATTGATAACGGACATCTGTTATTATACCTTTGTCCAGATCATCTAAGATGCGGCTAAATAATATTGTTAGTGCTATCGGGGTGAGATTATCTCGTTCTTTTGAATAATCATATGGCCTTGCAAAAACATCCAATGGAGTTTCCTTCCTTTGAAAATTCTCTGCCAGATTGATCATATGGGCAGCCCAATCGATGAACTTTACAATTATTGTTTTTTCACCGGATTTAGCTAATCGCGATGTGTTTGCCGAGATTGTATATCGGTCGTTATCGTTATTGACCCTTAAGAAATTTAGCATATAGCTATTAGCGCCAACATAGTTAAAACTTTCCAGTAAACTGTCTGATTCTACAGATCTAGCTTTCATTGCTGTACTACTCGATTCCAAGTTGTCCATCGAAAACTTTTCCAATAATGTCTGAGAGTTGTATAAGAAGGTAGTAATCAATTCATATGGAAGCGGTTCAAGAGAATGAATAAAGTCATTCAGACCCGACACATTTTTCTTTGTTATAATAATATAGTTGCCAAAATCAATCAGAAAAAAGTAAGCCAATTTTTGTTCTTCCCAATTTTTGATATATTCTGAAACGAACTGTGCTTTGGTTATGTACTTTAATACAAGCCCGGAAAATTTATAAGGTTTTCCATTTTCACTCACGCCGTCTTTATTTATTTCGCTGTCCAGCTTTGTACACCCCTGATTATCCTTTTCATTTTTTATAACCCTGAAGAGGCCATCGATTGTTCTTTTTGGATAGAATGCAGTGCTGAGTTTCTGATAAATATAAATATTCTCGTTTAGGACAAGCTTATCGAAATTGTTCGATTTCTTTTTTGCCATGATAATGTTAGGTTTCTTAAAGGTATTAATATTAAATAGAAATGATAGATATAATCACACTTAACGAACCACTACAGTCCGAAGTCTTAACTTCGGATACATTATGCCCCCAGAGTGGGGCTGCGCCTGTAGATTCACAAGAGGAGAGGGATTAAGAAGCCGCCGCGTTAGCGGGCGTCGCGGATACCGGCCCGTGTTTAATGCCTGCAGCCGTATGAGCAAAGCACGCGGCCCGCTCCTACCAGCGGGAACGCCCGCATTTTCAAATCCTCAAATCAAAATATCCTCCTTCAACCCCCGCCCGCATGCTTCGAGAACCTCAGCATGACACCCTGGTTTTAACACATCACCCATCCCCGCATTTTCAAATCTCCAAATCCTCAAATCAAAACATCCTCCTCAACCCCCGCCCGCATGCTTCCCTTCGATAAACTCAAGCCAAGCTCACCTCAGCATGACACCCTGGTTTAACACATCCTCCTTCCCAATTTTCAAACCCCCAAATCTTCAAATCCACACACCACCCTCTCCATTTCACGCCGAATTTCGCCCATTTGCTATGCATGCATAAAAAACATACCGAATACCGTTTTGAACTTTGGTATAGTTGTCTAAATATTTAGTATGGTAATATTGCTATAAACATTTAGTATATATTGATTAAGTTATGTTAAACAGAATTAAATACTGATTGAAAAAAATATTTTTAAATCTTGGTATTGCATAGGGCACTCGCTAACTTACAAATAGCAAATTATATAAAAAGATAAACCTGGGTTTCCGCTGAAATTTTAGCGCCCTATATAGCAGTTACAGGATAAAAAATATGAGTTCATCACACGATACCCTCGGGGCCGTAGAATTAAATAAATACAGTAAAACCTTAACCCAGGATCCTACACAGCCAGCCGCGCAGGCCATGTTGTACGGTATTGGCTTAACGGATGATGACATGAAAAAGGCGCAGGTTGGCGTGGTAAGCATGGGCTACGACGGCAATACCTGCAATATGCACCTCAACGATTTGGCCAAACTGGTTAAAAAAGGCGTGTGGGAAGAGGATCTGGTGGGCCTGATATTCCATACCATCGGCGTAAGCGATGGCATGAGCATGGGCACCGACGGTATGCGCTACTCCTTAGTGAGCCGCGACCTGATCGCCGACTCGATAGAAGCGGTTTGCGGCGCGCAATATTACGATGGGCTGATCGCCCTGCCGGGCTGTGATAAAAACATGCCGGGCTCGGTTATCGCCATGGGCAGGCTCAACAGGCCGTCGATCATGGTGTACGGCGGCACGATAAAGCCGGGGCATTATAAAGGCGAGGACCTGAACATCGTTTCGGCGTTTGAGGCCCTGGGCCAGAAAATCGCCGGCAATATGGACGAGATCGATTTTAAAGAGATCATAAAAAATGCTTGTCCGGGTGCGGGCGCCTGCGGTGGCATATATACTGCCAATACGATGGCTTCGGCTATCGAGGCGCTGGGTATGAGTTTGCCGTATTCGTCGTCGAACCCTGCTGTAAGCGAGGAAAAGAAAGCGGAATGTTTGGCAGCCGGGAAGGCGATCAAATTGCTGCTTGAAAGGGATATCAAGCCATCCGACATCATGACGCGCGAGGCGTTTGAAAATGCCATTGCCGTGATCATGGTTTTAGGCGGGTCAACTAATGCCGTGCTGCATTTGATCGCGATAGCAAAAAGCATCGGCGTAAAATTAACGCAGGACGATTTCCAGGAAATAAGCAACCGCATCCCGGTATTGGTGGACATGAAGCCCAGCGGAAAATATATGATGGAAGACCTGCACAAAATCGGCGGCGTTCCGGCGGTAATGAAATACATGTTAAAAAAGGGCTGGCTGAACGGCCATTGTCTAACCGTTACCGGGAAAACCATCGCCGAAAACATGCAGGACATTCCTGAAATTGATTTTGATACGCAAAAGGTTGTTATGCCCGCTGAAAAGCCGATTAAGGCGACCGGGCATTTACAGATATTATACGGCAACCTGGCCGAAGGCGGCAGCGTGGCGAAGATCACCGGTAAGGAAGGCACCCGCTTTGAGGGCCCTGCCCGCGTGTTCGACGGCGAGTTTGAACTGATAGACGGTATACAAAGCGGTCGCGTTAAGGCCGGCGATGTGGTGGTTATCCGCAACATTGGCCCCAAAGGCGCGCCGGGCATGCCCGAAATGCTGAAACCAACCGGGGCCATTTTTGGCGCTGGGCTGGGTGCATCGGTAGCATTGATCACCGACGGCCGTTTTTCGGGCGGTACGCACGGGTTTGTCGTCGGGCACATTACGCCCGAGGCTTACGACGGCGGTTTGATCGCGTTGGTTAAAAATGATGACATCATTGAGATAGATGCCATTAACCGGGTGATGAATTTAAAAGTATCCGACGAAGAGATAAAGCTTAGAAGGGCCAACTGGGTACGCCCGGAGCTAAAAGCTAAAAGCGGCCTTTTATACAAGTACGCAAAAACTGTTGGCACCGCCGCTGAAGGTTGTGTAACAGATGAGTTTTAAAAAATTAAACACCCTGTCATTGCGAGGAGGAACGACGAAGCAAACTCGTAGCTATACAAAGCGAATATGCACGACAACCGCAATGACAGAAAGTAGAATGCCAACAACCGAATGGAAACACAAGCATTAACAATCAGTGAAATCACCAACCAATCGGTGAAATCACCAAAAGAAAAATCGGTGAAATCACCAGCAGTAGAAGTATCTGGCTCCGTAGCTTTACTGGACGCATTGATTGCTGAGGGCGTGGATACCATTTTCGGTTATCCGGGCGGCGCGATCATGCCTATTTACGATGCTTTATTTGATTATAACGATAGGTTGAACCATATACTGGTCCGCCATGAGCAGGGCGGCATACATGCAGGGCAGGGTTATGCCCGTACATCGGGCAGGGTAGGTGTGGTATTTGCAACCAGCGGCCCCGGCGCTACCAACCTGGTAACCGGCTTAGCCGATGCGCAGATAGATAGCACGCCTTTAGTTTGTATCACCGGCCAGGTATTCGCCCATTTGCTGGGTACCGATGCCTTCCAGGAAACCGATGTGATCAACATCACCACACCGGTAACCAAATGGAACTATCAGGTAACCGATGCCAGCGAGATACCTGAGGCCATAGCCAAAGCCTTTTATATCGCCAAAACCGGCAGGCCCGGCCCGGTGCTGATAGATATTACAAAAAACGCGCAGATACAAAAATTCAGCTACGAAGCCTATGTAAAGTGCGACCATATCCGCAGCTACAGGCCAAAACCTATCGTGCGCCAGCAATATGTACAGCAGGCGGCCGAACTGATCAACAAGGCAAAAAAGCCCTTCATCATTTGGGGTCAGGGTGTAATTTTAGGCAGCGCCGAGCAGGAATTTAAAACTTTTGTAGAAAAGAGCGGCATCCCCGCGGCATGGACCATTTTAGGCGCGGGCGCTATCCCAACCGATCACCCGCTAAACGTGGGTATGCTGGGCATGCACGGCAATTACGGCCCCAATGTGCTGACCAACGAGTGCGATGTACTGATAGCGATAGGTATGCGCTTTGACGACCGGGTTACGGGCCGCCTCGATAAATATGCGAAACAAGCTAAGGTCATTCACCTGGATATTGACCCGGCCGAGATCGATAAAAATGTGAAATCAACTGTTCCGGTTTGGGGCGATTGCAAGGAGACATTGCCATTGCTTACCGCGCTGGTTGAAGCCAAAAAACATACCGGGTGGCTAAACACCTTCAACGAGTACACGAAAAAGGAAATTGAAGCAGTCATTCACGACGAATTAAACCCCACCATGGGCGAAATGACCATGGGTGAGGTGATAAAACAATTAAACGAATTAACAAAAGGCGAGGCCGTAATTGTTACCGATGTGGGCCAGCATCAGATGGTAGCCTGCAGGTATGCCGAATTTAAACAAACACGCAGCAACGTAACCAGCGGCGGTTTAGGCACCATGGGTTTTGCCCTGCCTGCCGCGATAGGCGCCAAATTCGGTGCGCCGGATCGTACGGTTGTTGCCATTATCGGCGATGGCGGATTCCAGATGACTTTGCAGGAACTGGGTACTATTATGCAAAGCGGCGTGGATGTAAAGATCATCATCCTGAACAACCGTTTCCTGGGCATGGTGCGCCAGTGGCAGGAGTTGTTTAACGAGCGGCGCTATTCATTCGTGGATATTCAAAGCCCCGATTTTGTTGCGGTGGCGGCGGCATACCGCATCCCCGGGAAATGTATTTCGGACAGGGCCGATCTGCCGGGCGCATTAAAAGAGATGATAGAGAACAAGGGCTCGTACCTGCTTGAAGTAATGGTAACCAAGGAAAACAACGTTTTCCCGATGGTTCCGCAAGGGTGCAGCGTTGCCGAGATAAGGCTGAAGTAATCTTAAAAAAGATGGTAATGGAAATTCAGGAAAAGCAAGAATTTAACATAACGGTTTACACCGAAAACCAGATCGGGCTGTTAAACCGCATCGCGATCATATTTACGCGGCGTAAGATCAACATCGACAGCCTGAATACCTCTCCTTCTGAGATCGAGAGCATTCACCGGTTTAACATCGTGATCACCGAATCGGAAGATGTGGTGCGCAAGCTTTGCCGCCAGATAGAAAAGCAGGTGGAGGTTTTGAAAGTGTATTATCATACCAACGAGGATGTGATATGGCAGGAGCTGGCGCTGTATAAGGTGTCGACCGATGTGATCGCCGAAAAGGTAAGTGTTGAGCGCTTGCTGCGCGAGAACGGCGCCCGCGCGGTGGTGATCCGCAAGGACTATACCGTGTTTGAAACAACCGGGCACCGCGAGGAAACCGATAACCTCATCAGTATTTTACAGCCATACGGGCTGATAGAATTTGTACGCAGCGCACGCGTGGCAATTATTAAGGACAGCAAAGGCTTTAACTCCAAAATAAGAGAGTTTGAACGAATGGAACCGGGAGAAGAAGTGGTGGAGAATGAATATTTAAACCAGGGGCAAAAGGTGTTCACGATGTAATGAGGTGAAAGCCCTAATGACTAATGACCAAATGACTAACCCATGCTCGAACAAATAAGACAACGACATCCACTAGCTTACGACGCTATAAAAACCGCCACCGAACGTAGCGGCTTTACCATGGCATCGGAGGTGCTTACCTGTTCGTTGTTAAAAACGCTGGCGGCTTCAAAACCGGGAGGGAAATTTTTGGAAATGGGCACCGGCACCGGGTTGTCGACCACCTGGATATTGGATGGCATGGATGACGATTCAACATTGGTTTCGATTGACAACGATGAGACGCTTTTAAACATCGCCAAAGAAAACCTGGGCATTGATAAGCGCCTGAAGCTGATTTGTACCGATGGCGGCGAATGGATAAAAAAGAATGCTGGCAAAAAGTTCAGCTTTATTTTCGCCGATACATGGCCCGGGAAATATTCGCTGCTGGACGAGATGCTGGATATGGTAGAAAAAGGAGGCATTTATTTTATCGACGACATGCTGCCGCAGCAAAACTGGCCCGAAGGTCATGTGGACAAAGTGGAGCAGCTGTTGGCTGACCTGGATAACCGGGATGATATTATTTTAACAAAAATGGGCTGGGCAACCGGCATAGTAATTATAACAAAAAAGTAAAACAATCATCGGTGAAATCAATATAAAATCGGTGTAATCTTAAAACAAAAACTAATGGCAAAATTAAATTTCGGCGGAAGCGAAGAAAACGTAGTAACCCGCGAGGAGTTCCCTTTATCAAAAGCACAGGACGTATTAAAAGACGAAATCGTAGCTGTAATTGGTTACGGCGTACAAGGTCCGGGCCAGGCGCTCAATCAAAAAGACAATGGCATTAACGTAATTGTTGGCCAGCGTAAAGGCACAAAAACATGGGATAAAGCAGTGAACGACGGCTTTGTACCCGGCGAAACCCTTTTTGAAATTGAAGAAGCCCTTGAAAAAGGAACGATCATTTGCTACCTGCTGAGCGACGCCGCCCAGATTGAGTTATGGCCGACGGTTAAAAAACATTTAACAAAAGGCAAGGCCTTATATTTTTCGCACGGCTTTGGTATCACGTTCAAAGAGCAAACCGGTATTATTCCGCCTCCTGATGTGGATGTATTCCTTGTAGCGCCTAAGGGCTCCGGTACTTCATTGCGCCGCATGTTCTTGCAGGGTCGTGGATTAAACTCCAGCTATGCTATTTTCCAGGATGCAACCGGCAGGGCAAAAGAAAGGGTTATCGCCCTTGGCATTGCAGTAGGCAGCGGTTATTTGTTTGAAACCGATTTCAAAAAAGAAGTTTACAGCGACCTTACCGGCGAACGCGGTACTTTAATGGGTTGTATACAGGGTGTTTTCGCTGCACAATACGAGGTGCTGCGTAAAAATGGGCATTCGCCATCGGAAGCATTTAACGAAACAGTTGAAGAGTTAACCCAATCATTAATGCCGCTTGTAGCTGAAAATGGTATGGACTGGATGTACGCCAATTGCTCAACAACCGCTCAGCGCGGCGCATTGGACTGGTGGAAAAAATTCCGCGATGCAACCAAACCTGTTTTTGAAGAATTATATAACAGCGTGGCAACTGGTGTAGAATCGCAAAAATCGATCGATTCAAACAGCAAGCCCGATTATCGCGAAAAGCTGAATATTGAATTAAAAGAACTGCGCGACAGCGAAATGTGGCAAGCCGGAAAAACTGTAAGAAGTTTAAGGCCGGAAAACCAGGCGGTTGAAGCGTAAAAAATAAGAATTGTCATTGCGAGCGATAGCGCGGCAATCGCGAACTATAATGGTCGAAATGCACAGTTCGCGGTTGCTTCGTACCTCGCAATGACAAGTTGAGGTTAGTGCACAAATGACAAATGACTAATGACCAAAATGAAATGGAACGCAGAATTATATGACGACAAACACGCTTTCGTATTTCAATACGGCGAAAGCGTGCTGGAGTTATTGGATATAAAACCCGGCGAGCGGATACTCGACCTGGGTTGCGGTACAGGACATTTGACGAATGAAATAAAAAATCATGGAGCGGATGTGGTTGGTATAGATGGCTCTGCGGAAATGGTCGGGCGCGCCGCCAAATCGTATCCCGGCATTGATTTTTTAGTGAATGATGCTACGGACTTTGGCTTTGATGAACCGTTTGATGCCATATTCTCCAACGCGACGCTGCATTGGATACACGAGCCAGATAAGGCTATTAAATGTGTTTACAATAGCCTGAAACCGGGCGGCAGGTTTGTTGCCGAGATGGGTGGAAAAGGAAACATGCAGCAAATGATTGCCGCAACACAACAGGTATTGGAAAAATACGGGCATAGCGCACTGGCGAAAAAGCAAGCCTGGTATTTTCCATCGCTGGCTGAATATACCGGCAAGCTGGAAAAGGCAGGTTTCAGGGTAACATTTGCCGCTCATTTTGACCGGCCAACCCTATTGCAGGATGGCCGGGCCGGCGTAGAAAAATGGCTCAACATGTTTGGCGCCATATTTTTTGAAGGAATTGAAGAAATAGAAATGCAACAGATACTGGCAGAAATAACCGACATACTTGAACCCGATTATAATGATAACGGCGAATGGTATGCTGATTATGTTAGGCTGAGGTTTGTAGCAGTTAAAGAATAGTATCAAGTAGTTAGTATCAAGTAGCAAGATTTGAAACACTGTTCTATACTTGATACCAGCGACTTGAAAGAATAGTATATAGTAGCAAAGACTCTAAAACTACTTGATACTTGCTACTAGCGACTTGATACTAATAACGAATATTAAAAGGCAAAACTATGATACACGATCCAAACCGCGTTTATGTTTTTGATACCACGCTTCGCGATGGCGAGCAGGTACCGGGGTGCCAGTTAACTACTCCCGAAAAAATAGAGATCGCCAGGGAACTGGAGGCATTGGGCGTAGATATTATCGAGGCGGGTTTCCCGGTGTCGAGCCCGGGTGATTTTCAGAGTGTAGTTGAGATATCCAAATCGGTTTCAAAGCCGACAGTTTGTGCCTTAACCCGCGCAACCAAGGGGGATATTGACGTAGCTGTTGAGTCATTGCATTATGCCAAACGGCCGCGCATCCATACCGGTATTGGGTCATCGGATATGCATATCAAACATAAATTTAACAGCACCCGCGAAAAAATATTGGAGCGGGCCGTTGATGCTGTGAAATATGCCAAACGTTTTGTGGAGGATATCGAGTTTTACGCGGAGGATGCCGGCCGGGCAGATATTCATTACCTTGCTCAAATGATCGAGGCGGTAATAGCTGCCGGTGCAACCGTCGTCAATATACCTGATACCAATGGCTATTGCCTGCCAAACCAATATGGCGAAAAAATTAAATTCCTGAAAGAGAATGTACAAAACATCGACAAAGCAATAATATCCGTTCACTGCCATAACGATCTGGGTCTGGCAACAGCTAACTCAATAGCCGGCCTCGAAAACGGCGCCCGCCAGATAGAGGGCACCATAAACGGCATTGGCGAACGTGCGGGCAATACCTCAATTGAGGAAGTGGTGATGATCTTAAAAACCCACCAGAAACTGGGCTTGCATACCAACATCAACACCCGTAACTTTTATGAATTGAGCCACATGGTGAGCACGCAAATGCGTATGCCTGTACAGCCCAATAAGGCAATTGTGGGCAGCAACGCCTTTGCGCACAGCTCGGGCATACACCAGGATGGCTTTTTAAAGAACCGCGAAAATTACGAGATCATTAAACCGGAAGATGTAGGTTTTCCGAGCGCGTCAATCGTCCTTACCGCGCGCAGCGGCAGGCATGCCTTAAGTTTTCATTTGGAGCGTCTTGGCCATCATTTAGACCGCGCCGAGCTGGATGAAACCTATAAAAGCTTTTTAACTTTAGCAGATAATAAATTAAATATAAACGACGACGACCTGTTAACACTGGTTTACGGTCAGTCGTTTTCAAAAGTGAGTAAATAAATAAGACTTATAAAAATGAGCAAGACATTATTTGATAAGGTGTGGGATACGCACGTGGTGCGACAGATCGAAGGTGGGCCCGATGTGCTTTTTATTGATCGACATTTGATCCACGAAGTAACAAGCCCGGTGGCCTTTTTGGGGCTGAAGAGCAGGGGTATCAGGGTATTATACCCTGAGCGTACATTTGCTACCGCAGATCATAACACGCCGACTATAAACCAGCATTTGCCTGTTGCCGATCCGCTTTCGGCTAACCAGTTAAACGCGCTGGAATCGAATTCAAAAGAATATGGTATCAGCTACTGGGGATTAGGGCACCAAAAAAATGGTATCGTGCACGTTGTTGGTCCTGAGTACGGAATTACACAGCCAGGCGCGACTATCGTTTGCGGCGACTCGCATACCTCAACCCATGGTGCTTTTGGGGCCATAGCATTTGGCATTGGCACATCCGAAGTAGAGATGGTTTTGGCCACACAATGCATCATGCAGCCAAAACCTAAAAAAATGCGCATCAACGTTAACGGGAAATTAGGCATTGGCGTTACGCCCAAAGACGTTGCTCTCTTCATCATATCAAAGCTTACAACTTCCGGCGCTACCGGGTATTTTGTTGAATATGCAGGCGACGTTTTCGAAAACATGAGCATGGAAGGCCGGATGACGGTTTGTAATTTAAGTATTGAAATGGGCGCCCGCGGCGGAATGATCGCCCCGGATGAAACCACGATCAACTATGTAAAAGGCAGGGAGTTTACTCCTAAAGGCGAAGCCTGGGACAGGGCGCTGGCTTATTATCGCACATTGAAAACAGATCCTGATGCTGTTTTTGATAAAGAATTAACATTTGATGGTTCGTCAATTGAACCAATGATCACCTTCGGGACCAACCCGGGGATGGGAATGGGAATTTCTCATGATATTCCGGATGCCGCTCATGTTGAGGGAGGTGCCGCAACGTACGAGAAATCATTAAAATATATGGGTTTCTCCGAGGGCGAGCACATGCTCGGCAAAAAGGTAGACTTCGTTTTTGTGGGCAGCTGCACAAACGGCCGTATTGAAGATTTCAGGGCGTTTACATCCCTTGTAAAAGGCAAGCATAAAGCCGACGATGTTACAGTTTGGCTGGTTCCGGGCTCTCACATTGTTGAGTCCCAGATCAAGGAAGAAGGCCTGCTGGATATTTTGACCGATGCCGGTTTTACATTACGCCAGCCGGGTTGTTCTGCCTGTTTAGCGATGAATGATGATAAGATCCCCGCCGGCAAATATGCTGTAAGTACTTCGAACAGGAACTTTGAAGGCAGGCAGGGCCCCGGCGCAAGAACCATGCTGGCTAGCCCGCTGGTTGCCGCCGCCGCTGCAATTACCGGTGTGGTTACCGATCCCAGGACGTTAATTGAAGAACTTGTTTAGGGTAGAGGTTAGAGACCGGAGATCAGAGATTAGGAAGGCAATCATCGGTGTAATCAAAAACCAATCGGTGAAATCAAAAAATAACAATCGGTGTAATCAAAAAATAATACAATGGCTTACGATAAATTTAATATGTTAAGAAGCACCGCGGTGCCGCTCCCGATAGAGAACGTTGATACCGACCAGCTAATTCCTGCCCGCTTTTTAAAAGCGACGGAACGTGTCGGGTTTGGCGATAACCTTTTCCGCGACTGGCGGTATAATGCTGACAATACCCCCAAAAAGGACTTTGTATTGAACAATCCGATATATTCCGGTAAGATATTAGTAGGCGGCAAAAACTTTGGCTCCGGCTCATCAAGGGAGCATGCCGCCTGGGCTGTTTATGATTATGGCTTCAGATGCGTAGTATCCAGCTTCTTTGCGGATATCTTCAGAAACAACTGCTTAAATATTGGCGTACTGCCGGTACAGGTTAGCGCGGAATTTGCGGAAAGGATATTTGCTGCCATTCACGCCGATCCTAAAACGGAACTCGAAGTGAATTTGCCAAACCAAACGATCACGATCTTATCGACCGGGGAAAAAGAAACCTTCGAGATCAGCCCGTATAAAAAAGACAATATGATAAATGGCTTCGATGATATCGATTATCTGCAAAGCATTAAAACCGAGATAGAGGAGTTTGCTGAGAATTTGCCTATTTAAGAAGTAGAACCAAGAGTCAAGAACTAAGACAAAAAGTATAAAACTTTAATCGAATATTTTAATCTTGATTCTTGACTCGGGTTCTTGACTCTAACTTATACAAGCCAAAACCAAGCCTAACACAGGACATGGAAAGAAGAAAAATAGAAATAATGGACACTACGCTTCGCGATGGAGAGCAAACATCGGGCGTGTCTTTTTCCATTTCAGAAAAGCTAACCATCACCCAATTATTATTGGAGGAGCTGAATGTCGACAGGGTTGAAATTGCTTCTGCGCGCGTATCTGAAGGCGAGTTCCAGGCGGTTAAAAGCATTTTAACCTGGGCAGAAGAAAATGGGTATGCCGACCGCATTGAGGTACTGTCATTTGTAGATGACGGCGTTTCAATCGACTGGATGGTAAACTCGGGCGTAAAAGTTCAAAACCTCTTGACAAAGGGCTCACTGAACCATTTAACCCATCAGCTTAAGCGGACGCCCGAACAACATTTTTGCGAAATAAAACGCGTAATTGAACTGGCCCAAAGTAAAAATATTTCAACCAATGTTTACCTGGAGGACTGGAGCAATGGCATGCGCAATTCGCCCGGATATGTTCACCAGTTATTGGATTTTCTTTCTACACAACCGGTAAAAAGAATACTATTACCTGATACGCTGGGAATTCTAACGCCAGGGGAGACCTTTAAATATATAACGAATATCAAATCCAGATATCCGGCTATGCATTTTGATTTTCATGCACATAATGATTACGACCTTGGCACAGCTAATGTTCTGGAAGCTGTAAAGGCGGGGGCAAACGGCCTGCATTTAACCGTTAACGGCATGGGCGAAAGGGCCGGCAATGCGGCCATGGCCAGCGCCGTTGCCGTTATCCATGATTTTGCGCCGGATGTGGAAATAGGAATTAAAGAATCGTCCATTTATTCGGTAAGCAAGCTGGTTGAAACATTTTCCGGGATCAGGATCCCGTCAAATAAACCAATCGTTGGCGACAATGTGTTTACGCAAACAGCCGGGATCCATGCTGACGGAGACAATAAAAATAATTTATATTTTAACGACCTGCTTCCCGAGCGGTTTGGCAGAAAGCGCGAATATGCTTTGGGAAAAACTTCCGGCAAAGCAAATATTGAAAAGAACCTGCAGGAATTGGGCTTAAAACTAAATGCTGCCGACCTGAAAAAAGTAACCCAGCGTGTTATTGAACTGGGCGATAAAAAGGAAACAGTAACCAAAGAAGACCTGCCTTATATTATTTCGGACGTCTTGGATAGCAGCCTGTACGAACAGAAGGTTATTGTAGAATCGTACGTATTGATGAATTCAATGGGCCTGCGGCCGTCGGCGACCATAGCTGTAAAGATAGACGGCGAAAAATTTGAAGAGAATGCCCAGGGCGATGGCCAGTTTGACGCTTTTATGAATGCGCTGACAATGGTTTACGCGAAGAAACAACGATGTTTACCAAAGTTGATCGATTACGCAGTAAGGATAGCCCCGGGCAGCAGCTCAGACGCTTTGTGCGAAACCATTATTACCTGGCAAACAGACAAAAAGAAATTTATAACCAGGGGATTGGATTCCGATCAAACCGTTTGCGCCATTAAGGCGACGCAGAAGATGCTGAACATAATATAATAGAAGCAAGACTTTAAGAAACAAGAACCAAGACAGGAACACAACTATATCATAAATGAAACTGAATATCGCACTTTTAGCAGGAGACGGAATTGGGCCCGAGGTTATTGACCAGGCCGTTAAAGTATCAAACGCAGTAGCAAAAAAATTTAATCACGAAATTGCCTGGACGCCAGCCCTAACCGGCGCTTGCGCGATAGATGCGGTTGGCGAGCCTTACCCGGATTCAACACACGAAATATGTATGGCAGCCGATGCGGTTTTATTTGGCGCTATTGGTCACCCCCGTTTTGATAACGATCCAAAGGCCACCGTTCGCCCGGAGCAGGGGCTGCTGAAAATGCGCAAAAAACTGGGTTTGTTTGCCAACGTTCGTCCCACATTTACTTTCCCCTCCCTAATTGACAATTCGCCGCTAAAAAGAGAACGCATTGAAGGTACCGACCTGATCATCCTGCGCGAGTTAACCGGCGGTATTTATTTTGGCGAGAGAGGCAGAAAAGACGATGGAAATACCGCTTTCGACACCTGCACCTATACCCGGGCAGAAGTTCAGCGCCTGGCGAAATTGGGTTTTGAAATGGCAATGACGCGCAGCAAAAAATTATGCTGCGTAGATAAAGCAAATGTATTGGAAACGTCACGTTTGTGGCGCGAAACCGTTCAGGATATGGAAAAGGATTTTCCCGAGGTAACCGTAAGCTACGAGTTTGTGGATGCCGTTGCAATGCGCCTGGTCCAATGGCCAAACACGTATGATGTTTTGATCACCGAAAACCTTTTCGGAGACATTTTAACGGATGAAGCTTCGGTAATTTCCGGTTCAATGGGATTGATGCCGTCTGCCTCCATAGGTGTCCATACTTCATTATTTGAACCCATTCATGGTTCTTACCCACAGGCAGCGGGTAAGGATATCGCTAACCCGCTGGCAACTGTATTGTCGGCCGCTATGATGTTTGAGGATGCTTTCGGGCTAAAAGAAGAAGCAGAATTGATCAGATCAGTTGTAAATAAATCTCTGGCTGAAGGCATTGTAACAGAAGATCTGTCCGGGAAAAATAAAGCTTATAAAACAAGTGAGGTAGGAGATTGGCTGGCGAAGAATGTGTAGAAAATCAAGCGCGGGGTGTCATGGTGAGCCCCGTCGAACCACGGCGCGCGGGGATTACGTATGTTTGTTGGAGACAAATGCATTTATATGAAACAGTACTTCGTTTACATATTGCTTTGCAGTGATAATTCCTATTATACAGGCATCACAAATGATTTGGAAAAGCGTTTTTATGAACATGAAAGCGGTGTCGACCCTAAAGCATATACTTTCAAACGACGGCCGTTAAAGATGATATTTCAAGAAATGTTCAATGATGTTAACCAGGCAATAGCATTTGAAAAGCAAGTTAAAGGCTGGCGACGAGCGAAGAAGGAAGCGATAATCAATGGCAACTGGCACTTATTGCCTGAATTATCAAGAAACAATATGTAAGTGCAAGAGCGGTAGAGCATGATGTAATAGGCCTTTGCGCTCGTGGTTCGACGGGGCTCACCATGACGCCCCCCCGTCTCTTATACACCTATAAATACCCCTTCCACCAATCCGACGAATATGCCCCTTTAACTTCAGTCGGTTCGCCGGGTTGTGGTGCGAATAGTTGAATACCTTTTTTTTCAACAATTTCTTCCAATCGTTCAATTGGCTCGTACCAGGCGTGCGGTGCCAGGTTAAAAGTTCCCCAATGAATGGGCATCATGATTTTTCCCTGTAAGGCGATGTGGGCGTTTGAAGCGTTTTCAGGCCCCATATGAATATCTGGCCAGTATTTTCCATAGGCGCCTATTTCGAGCATGGTTAGATCAAAGGGGCCGAATTGTTCGCCAATTCTTTTAAAGCCCGGGAACCAGCCGGAGTCTGCTCCAAAAAAGATATTGTGTTTAGGGCCTTTAATTACAAATGAAGACCATAGCGTTTCATTACGGCCAATGATCCCTCTCCCGCTGAAATGCCGGGCGGGGGCGGCTGTTATCACACAATCGTTATCCAGCATAATGCTGTCGCCCCAATCCATTTCGGTTATAAAGGGTTTTTCTACTCCGCAAAGTTGCAGGTATCGCCCTACGCCGAGGGAACAATAAAATGGTACTTCCTTTTTTGAAAAGTAATTAATTGTCTGGAAGTCGAGGTGATCATAATGGTCATGCGAAACGATGACAGCGTCCAGTGGTGGCAACTGTTCAAGCGCTAAAGGCGGTTGAAAAAAACGCTTAGGGCCAATAAACGACAAAAACGATACACGGTTGCTCCATACCGGGTCGGTAAGTATCCGTTTGCCGTCTATTTCAATTAATAAACTCGAGTGCCCTACCCAGGTAATTCGTAACCCGCTTTTAGGCGGCGTTTGAAAAACGGACGGATCAGTATAAAATGGCCCAAGGGGTTGTTTCGGAACATTTTCGGCTTTATTGTTAATGTATTCCTTTAATATAGGGATTAACTTTCCTATGCTGCCTGTATCTGTTGGTATTGGATTTAAGAACTTTCTTCCTTGTTTTTGGGAACCGGATAAAATCATATATAATAAAAAACGTGAGGCAAAAGTACTCCGTTGCGCTGGTTTAACAGAAGACGGATGGATTTGTTACATTCAGCTGTCAATTCGAAGTCGCAACACACATATTATAAACGTAAACGGCTGTTTACGATTTTAAGGCAGGTTTATTTAGAAAAGCGATAGTTTGGCTGCAAAATTCAAGTAAAGGCGCCGGTAAAGTTTTTTTGGTATACGGATGCGAAGCGCCAAAGGTATGATCGCCGCCCGGAATGATGAGCAGTTCGGCGTCCGGCATTGCTTTTTTCAACGCCTCTGCATGGCTGAAAGGTACCGAAGTATCGGCGCTGCCGTGCGCAATTAAACAGGGTTGTTTTATTTCTGCAGCTTTGGTTAGTATGTCTAACCGGGCAGCGTTTTTATCAAGATCATCCAGCAGGCCGGCCTTTAATGGCATTTGCTGGCCGGTGCGGGTATTGGGCATATATATAATGCCCTGCAAGCGCCATTGCTCTTCTATCTCCTGCGGCCATAAATTCCGGAAGCTTGAAATGGATGCCATAGTAACCAGCTTTTTGATCCGCGCATCTTCGGCTGTTTTAACGATGCTTATGCCACCACCCATGCTGTGCCCCATCAGGCAGATATCGCTTGCTGCCGGCATTGATGAGCCATTACTGGCAAAGTCTATAACGGTATTCAGGTCTTGCAGTTCGATAGAAAAGGTATTATCACTAAAGGCTATCAGGTCCTTAAATTCAAGCGGGTTATCGGTCGTGGTGCCGTTGTGCGAAAAATTGAATTTTAAAAACCGGAAACCGTGTTCGGCAAAATATTGCGCAACCAGATTATGCGCACCCCAGTCCTTAAAGCCTTTAAAACCATGCGCAAAAATCACAAGAGGTGCATTTTTAAGGGCGTCATCAAAAGTAACGTCGATAAGTATAATGCGGCCTTTGGCGCCCGGTATATTGAAGTTTTGTTTCCTGATCATGGTGGGTCTTATAATAAACACCGCCAATGCCAAACGGTTCTGAACTATTAAAAAAGCCGTTCAATAATGTCGTCTGTTGATAATCCTTCTGCCTCGGCATGGTAGCTGCGCACGATACGGTGGCGTAAAACGGGCTTCGCAATAGCCTGTACGTCCTCGATATCAGGCGAGTATTTGCCGCTGATAACGGCGTGGCATTTGGCGCCTAAAATTAAGAACTGTGATGCCCGCGGCCCTGCTCCCCAGTTTAATAACCGCTTAACATCGGGCGATGCCAGTTCGCCATGAGGCCGTGTTTTGGATACCAATTTAACGGCATACTCCATCACATTATCAGCTACCGGGATATTCCTGACCAGCTGCTGAAAATAAATGATCTGGCTTGCGTTTAACAACTTGTTTACTTCGGACTGAGATGAAGATGTGGTGTTTTTAACCACCTGCAGCTCTTCTTTAAAAGTTGGATAATCAAGCGCCACATGAAACATAAAGCGGTCGAGCTGGGCTTCGGGTAATGGGTAGGTGCCTTCCTGCTCGATCGGGTTTTGCGTGGCTAAAACAAAAAACGGCAACGATAACCGGTGCGTAATGCCCGCGGCGGTTACCGATTTTTCCTGCATAGCCTCTAAAAGTGCCGCCTGTGTTTTTGGAGGTGTACGATTGATCTCGTCCGCAAGGATAATATTTGAAAAAACCGGGCCTGGTATGAATTTAAAATTCCTGTCCTCGCCTAGTATTTCGGAACCGATAATGTCCGAGGGCATCAGGTCGGGCGTGAATTGAATGCGTTTAAAATCCAGGTCAAGTACCTGGGCCACCGTTTGCACCAGCAAGGTTTTTGCGAGGCCCGGTACACCGACTAACAGGCAATGCCCATTGCTGAAGATAGAAATAAGCACAAATTTGAGCACTTCCTGCTGCCCGATGATCACTTTGCCTATTTCGGCACTTATTTGCTGATAGGCCTGCCTTAAAGCGTCAGCTGCCTCCACGTCAGATCGGTGTTGCATAGCTTGTGTTAAGGTTTAACCTCTGCAGTCGTATCAGGGGTGCTCCAGCCTAGCAGCGTTGGGCACGATTGATATTGCGGGTCGATCTTGATGAACGTTTGCTTTCTTTTTTTCCGGAACCAATCGCTAACCGTACGGTTGATCTTGTCGTTGGTGGCATATTCCTTCAATTTGGGATAGTCCTGCGAAAGGTTGGCCTTGTGCGCATTGGTCGTTGATTTCAGGTAAAGTATCTTATAGCTTTTTTTGCCATCCTGCCCGGTAAACAATTGCGGTTTCGAAATACTGCCTACTTTCATTGTATCGGTGATCAAAGCTACCTGCGGGTCCAGTTTATCCGTTGGGATGTAGGTGGTACGCGCTTCAACGTTGTCGGCGTTTAACATCATTCCGCCGTTGTATTTGGTGTCCTTGCTATCTGAATAATAAGCTGCAGCCGACGAAAAATCTATCTTCTTATTTTTCAATAACTGATCGTAAATACTATCTGCTTTTGCTTTCGCACGGTCCAGGCTGGCCTGGGTAAGCGCCGGGATAATTAAAATATGCCGTACATGCACCTGCTCGCCTCTTCGCTCAATTACCTGTAAAAAATGAAACCCGAAATCGGTTTCAAACACCTGCGATATTTCGCCGGCTTTTAGTTTGAATGCCGTTGCCGAAAACTCTTTGACATAAGCGGTACGGTCATTAAATCCTAAGTCGCCCCCTTCGGTGGCCGAACCCGGGTCTTGCGAATACAGTCGCGCCATAGCGCCAAAATCTTCACCGCCTATTACCCGTTTACGCAGGTCTTCCGCCTTTTGGCGATAGGCTTCTTTTTCATCTTTGGTCAGTTTCGGCTGAAACACGATCTCGCCCACTTCTACCTCTTTATTAAAAGATGGCAAGCTATCCTTAGGTATCGCATCAAAAAACTTTTTAACGTCCTGCGGGGTGGTATTTACATTTGTGGTGATCTTTTGCTGCATTTTTTGTGCGATCAGCGCCTCTTTAATGTCCGGGCGAATTTCGTCCTTATACTGTATAACCGAGCGGCCTAAAAACTGCTCCAGTCTTTCCTGTCCGCCGGCACGCTGTATCATCCCGCGCATGCGGCGGTCAACATCGTTGTCAACTTCATCATCTTTTACTTCAACGCTGTCAATAACCGCCTGTTGCGCCAGTAGTTTTTGCGTTAATAAACTTTGCAATATCTGGCATTTAATTGCCGGGTTTGGCGGGTTGCCCTGCGCCAGGTACGAGGCATATTTTAACTCAATATCCGACTGTAAAATAATGCCGCTGCCCACTACGCCGGCAATCTTGTCGAGCGTGTGCACCTGCGCTTTGGCAATTGATATAACTGAAATAATGCTTAAAATGGCTAACCCAAACTTTCTCATCTAATTTATGCTAATGTAACCCGCTAACAGGCGGGGGTAAAAACTTCGAATTTCGGTAAAATTTATTAATTCCGGCTGTATAATTCTTGTCATTTAATATATCAGCACACAATTGTGCGAATATGCCGATAATGCTTCAAACAGTTTAACTACTTTTGGTTAAAATTTGTTAAAGTGAATATAGAGAACCCGGCTGCCTTTAGTTTTATTATGCAGGATGAAATTTACCTGCTGAATAAAGATAAAATTGAATACGGCAAACCACGGGCGACTGACACGGCTATTACAACGCCGGAGCTTAGTTTTAATTACCTTGGCGGGAACAAAAAGAATTTCCTGGTAGTGGTGCATTATCCCGAATTTGAGTTTATAGCCGAAAGCCACCTCACTGCACTTGAAAATATCCTGAAGCGTTTGGAATTTGGCCTGGATGATATTGCCATCGTAAACAAAGCAAAATATGATGATGTTACTTTAGCCGGGCTAACGATTTTTTTTAAGCCTGCTAAATTGTTACTGCTGGGCAGCAATGCATTGCCGCAGGGTAGTGGAGCGCTTTCATCCAATGAGCCAAAACAAATAAACAATTTTAATGTACTATTTACTTTTAGCTTTGATGAGATGATGGACAACCAGGAATATAAAAAGGCTTTTTGGGAGCAAATGAAAAAACTTTAACCGATGCAGCAATTGATTTTTGCAACCAATAACGGCCATAAACTGGCAGAGGTTGCTGCCAAAATAAAGGGGAAGATTAAGTTATACAGCCTGGATGATATCGGCTGTTACGACGATATTGCCGAAACCGGGGTTACCTTTCATGAAAACGCGTCGATAAAAAGCCATTTTGTACACAATAAATACAAGCTGAATTGCTTTGGCGACGATAGCGGCCTGGAAGTAGACGCATTAAACGGAGAGCCCGGCGTATACTCGGCACGATACTCGGGAAAACCCGGCGACCACACAGGTAACATCAATAAAGTATTAAAGAAATTAGGCGACACCACCAACCGGAAGGCCCGTTTCCGCACGGTGATATCCCTGATATGGGATAATAAGGAACATTTTTTTGAAGGCGTAATAGACGGCACCATCCGTCACGAACCTTCAGGTACAAAAGGTTTCGGGTACGACCCGATCTTTCAGCCGGATGGCTATACCTCTACCTTTGCTGAGTTAAGTCTCGAAGAAAAAAACAGCATAAGCCACCGGGCAGAGGCCATCGAAAAGTTGCTCGCTTTTTTAGCGACGGTTTAATTAATAGCCGCAATTCAAATCTTCGCGTCGGCATCAAACGTTCCTAACGGAACGTGGAAAAGGCTTTTACATTTCTACCAACCAGACGTCCCTATGGGACGTGTTCTACGCCGTGATCGTCCCATAGGGACGTCTGTTGGTAGAAAAAAATTAAGAGGTAAAAAGCGTTCCATCGGAACGCCTGGTGAAATTGCGAAGATTTGAATTGTACCCTGATCAATTCTCCTTTACTAGTTTAAAATAGTCCTAATTGCCCTTTATCATCTATCTCAATATCATCCGGATTGGTGATCTCGAAATCGACGTTTTTATGAGGTGATTCCACCGATTCTGTAGGTGATTCCACTGATTTTTGGGTTGATTCCACCGATTGTTGAGGGGGTGGTTCCACCGATTTTACGGGTTGTGATTCCACCGATTCCGCAACTTTCACCGGCACGATTGGCGGCTTTTCTTTTTCTGCTTTTATAACCGGAATTTCGTCAGGGTCATTGGTTTCATCCAATTGCGCGACTTCGTTTTCTATTGGCCCTTCAGTATCCGCCACCTCCATTATTTCAACCGCAGGGTTGATCTCTTTTAATAACTGAACCTTTTTTATGGGTTGCTGTGACAGCCGGTTACCCATTGCCTTCATGCCTTTTACATCTATCATTTCCGAAAGATCGGCTTCAATTATTTCAGGCGTTTGCTCTTTGCCTTTCAGTTGTTCAATGCTGACGATGGTTTGCGCCGCGCCGGATATTAATATCATTTTGGAGCCGGGTTCGTCACTGATAAAGCTGGTTTGCCGGCCAATAGCCACGTTATCAAACACAAAGCGCTTCACCATGTAGTTTTTTGATTTACCGTCGAGGTGAACTACCGAGTAAACTTTTGCCGGGTCGTATTTTTCTATGACGAGCATTTTATCATCGAAATGGTTATTCAGGTCAAAGCTCGTAAGTTCATATACCCCTGTGCTCAAAACCGTTAATATCCGGTCATCACCGTCAAATTCGCCCAGGTATTTCCCACGCCCATCGGCGTTCAGACGCTTTAAAATATCGTCATACCATATCTTGCGTCCCGAAAGGGTGGAAACGCCCTTGCTTTTCAATATGATCTTTTTAACCGGGTATTTGGTGATGATATTACCCATCGAGTTGCGCCCCTTGATAGCAAGTGAAGCAAAATCTTCGTCAAACTGGAGTTTTTTCAATTTGCTGTGCGGTTTCAGCTGCACGTTCACCACTTCTGCTTCGCCATTGGGGTTAGCTGAAAAATACAATACCCGCGTCCCTTTGGTGCCTTTGGTGAGATCGTATTCCTTGTCGCGCGTAACGCCCACGACCGAAAAGCGTTTGATATAACTCACCCCGCTTTGGCCGTCCTTATAGATCATGTTATACACTGTCCGTTCGTCGTTCTTTTTGAATACCGCGGCGTGAATAATTTCCTTCCCTACAAAAACCTTATCCTGCACCTTGGTTATGATGCACCTGCCGTCTTCCCTGAAAACGATGATCTCGTCTATGTCCGAGCAATCGCAAACAAACTCGTCTTTCTTTAAGCCGCTACCAATAAAGCCATCTTCGCGGTTTACGTACAATTTAACGTTAGCGAGCGCAACCTGCGCCGCTTCAACCCGGTCGAATGTCCGGAGCTCGGTTTTACGCTCCCGGTCTTTACCGTATTTTTCCCGTAGCTTTTGAAACCAGGCAATGGTATAATCGGTTAAGTGCTTCAGGTGGTGTTTTACTTCCTTTATCTCGCTTTCGAGGCCTTTTATCTGCTCGTCTGTTTTTTTAACGTCAAAGCGGGTAATGCTGCTCATCGGTTTATCAATGAGCTTTTTATAGTCTTCGGCTACAATTTCGCGGTAAAGCTGCGGGAGGAAAGGCGCAAACAACCTGTTCAATACCTCCAGCACCATTTCAAAATTTACCGAGGTTTCATAGTCCGGGTGCTTATACATGCCCTCCTGGATAAATATTTTGAGCAACGAGCTAAAGAATATTTTTTCCATTAGCTCCTTCAGCCTGATCTCCAGCTCCATTTTCAGCAGCTTGCGGGTGTAATGCGTGCTTTCGGTAAGCATGTCATTTACACTCATAAACCGCGGCTTGTCGTCCTGTATCACGCAGGTATTCGGCGAAATCGATACCTCGCAATCGGTAAAAGCATAGAGGGCATCAATGGTTACGTCCGGCGATATGCCCGGCGCCAGGTGCACCATTATTTCAACGCTGCTGGATGTATTATCCTCGATCTTTTTGATCTTGATCTTTCCCTTTTCATTGGCAGCAACAATGCTTTCCATTAACCCGCCGGTAGTGGTGCTAAAGGGAATCTCGGTAATGGCGAGGGTCTTTTTATCGCGCTCTACAATTTTTGCACGTACGCGTACCCGGCCCCCGCGCTGGCCGTCGTTATAAGCCGAGGCATCAGCCATGCCGCCGGTCGGGAAGTCGGGCAGCAGGTTGGGCGCATTGCCTTTAAGTACTTCAATGGAAGCCTCAATGAGTTCAATAAAATTATGCGGTAATATTTTGGTGGCCAAACCTACGGCAATACCCTCGGCTCCCTGCGCGAGCAGCAAAGGAAATTTAACAGGTAGTGTTATCGGCTCCCGGTTACGGCCGTCGTAGCTGGCCTGCCAGTCGGTAGTATCGGGATTAAAAACAACGTCAAGCGCGAATTTCGATAGCCGGGCTTCGATGTAACGCGGCGCCGCTGCCGAGTCGCCGGTAACGGGGTCGCCCCAGTTTCCCTGGCAGTCAATGAGGAGATTTTTTTGACCGATCTGCACCATGGCATCACCTATGGAAGCATCCCCGTGCGGGTGATATTTCATGGTGTTACCAATAACGTTGGCAGCTTTGTTAAAGCGCCCGTCGTCCATTTCTTTAAGTGAGTGCAGAATGCGGCGCTGTACCGGTTTTAAACCATCGTTTATATGCGGAACGGCACGGTCGAGTATTACATAGGAAGCATAGTCCAGGAACCAGTTTTCGTACAAACCGTCGAGTGAGATGATATTATGTAATTTTTCTTCGCTGTTTGCAGGTATCTCGTCCGGGGTTAAATCTTCACTCATTATTAGCTTAAAAATATCAATTGGTAAATATAAGGGATGCTGTCAAATTTATTGATTGAAATTATGAACATACCTATTATGTTAGTAATTTTGATAATATGACAACGTTGACAGTGGAAATAGACAAAGAGCGGGATCTGCCGGTTTTGCAGGCTTTATTAAGCCGTATGGGGCTGAAATTCCAGGTGGAAGAAGACAACGATGATTGGGGCGACCTTCCGGAAGCGGCGATTGAAGGAATAAAGGCTGGTTTGGCAGACGGGGAAGCCGGCCGCGTACATTCCCATGAATATGTTATGGCTTTAATGGAGGAAAAATTAACCCAATTACGAGCAAAAAAAAATGGTTAGCGTCTTAAAATGGACTGACCGCGCGATAGCCGAATATGGCACGCTTTTAGATTATTTATATGAGGAATGGAGCGAAGAAATCGCTCAAAGGGTTATTACGGACATAAATCATACTGTATTAAGAATTCAAAATTCACCTGAACAGTTCCCTGTTTTTATAAAGAAACGACAAGTACGCCGTTGTGTAGTGTCTCCCCAAACTTCTATTTTTTTCAAAATAAAAAAGGATTATATTGAAATTTCGTCGGTTTTTGATAACCGGCAAAATCCCCGGAAACGCAAGTTATAGCCTGTTGTCTGCCATTGCGCATTCGCACATCTGAAATCTGCACATCAAATATCCTTTTTCATCGCCCTTATCATCTGCCCGTAATCCCATTTTCTTAACATGGCATTAACGGTATTGACAATCCGTTTGGCCCTCGTTTCATTTGTCTTAGCGTCATTTATCCACTTAATGAAATATTCCCGGTGCGATTTGGCCAGCGTGTTGTAAAAATCAAAAGCCTCGGGTTCAAATTCAAAACATTCCTTTAGATCTTCCGGCATCTCAATTTTAAAATCGGTATCTTCTTCCAATTGAACAGCAAGCATTGCCCCTTTATTTTTATGGAGAGCTTTCCGGATATCCGCCTTGAGCGCCATAATAAAATTACCGTTGCCCATGGGCATAAGTGCCATGCCGCTAACAGCCAGGCCATCCAGCATACCCTTTACTCTGAACGATTTTTTGTTGCCGGGCTTTAACTGCTGTGCCAGGTCGGCGGGAATTTCAATATAGGTCCAGCCGGTTTTTTCACCCTGTTCATTAAACTGTAAAATAATAGTGCTGAATGCGATCATATGGTTTAAGGCTTTAGCAGGCAACAAATCTAAGTACGGCTTTTCGATTAAATATTTAAAATGTTAAATGTTTGTTAAATCATCCAAAAACGCCGATTGTGGTGTAACGAACCGGCAATCAGCAATGTCCTATAATTATAAATAACCTAAAAATTATAATTATGAAAACTGTAAAAACAATGCTGATGGGCCTGGCTCTTTTATTTGCCTTTGGTACAGCTGGCGCAGCAACCCCATCCGGATCAAAACCCACCAAAGATGACGTATTTAATACTTATTTAAATGCCATTGTACATGGTAAATTAAATGGGATCGATGATGCTATTGATAATGATGCTGAATTTAACTATATCCGCGGCGACAATGTAAATAGGATAACCAAACAGCAGGTTATCAATGCATTAAAATCGGATGAAAATGTTGAGCAGAACTGCCAGTGCACCAGATCGGTGGTTCAGGACAGCGACGACTTAAGCACGCTTAAGGTTGAAATGAAATATGCCGGCTTTACGCGTGTTGATGTGATCACCGCACAGCGAGCAGGAAACGGGTGGAAAATTACAAAGGTTGACACCTCATATAAATAAAAATGGTTTACCGTTTGTTTTAGTAAGGCCCCTGATAATGGGGCCTTTTTATTTTACATATCGTGTGAGCACTTTTTGCCAGCGGTCATACCCTTTGCTGTTCAGATGCAGGAAATCTGCTTTGAACAGGGAAGAATCGGGGACAGACGTCTTGTCTTTATATATAGCTGAGCTAACGTCGATAAAATAACTCTTAGGTTTATGCGAGATGTATTCTTTGATCAAATTATTAGCCGTCACCATTTCGTTAAAATATTTCGCCCGGCTTGGGCTTGGTTTTACCGACATAAAATAAATGCGTGTTTTGGGCAATTGCTGGTGGATCATCTCCCATAGCTTTTGAAACTCATCATAAACAAACGCCGAACTTTTTCCCGCGGCTATATCGTTTTCGCCGGCATAAATAAAAATTTTACGCGGATGATAAGGGAACAAAATATAAGGCGTGTAAAAATCAACTATTTGCCAAAGCTCACAGCCGCCAACCCCGCGTTTGATAATGGGTATGCCGGCGAAGCGCTGTTCCAGGTCGCTCCATAAACGAATGGATGAGCTTCCGATAAATAAAATTCCGTTGGGCTTGGGAAAATTCAGACTGTCCTGGTGTTTAAATTCCCTTATCTCGTTAGCGAACGGAAATCCCTGCTGGGCAGAAACTTGTTTACTAATTGTAAACGCGAGGAAGAATATGAAGAATAGTTTTAGTTTCATGATATCAGCCTGTTTTCAAAAAATAAAAATGGAAGGAAGCTTTCAACACCGTTTATCACCCAAACCGGGCCATTGGCGCAAAATAAAATAATTTCTATCGGTTTGTTCTGTTTCTTTTCGTACTCGGCCAATACCTGCAGGCACGAGCCGCACGAAGTAACGGGCTGTAAAATTTCAAACTCATCAGTATGGGCGGTCACGGCCATGGCTTCGATGGGGTCGTCGGGATGATTGGCGCCCCAATAAAATAACGCTACCCGTTCAGCGCAAAGGCCCGAAGGATAGGCTACATTTTCCTGGTTGCTGCCGTGAATTATTTTACCGCTTTGCAAACGCAATGCCGCGCCAACCCTGAACTTGGAGTACGGCGAATGCGAATTTTCCATGGCTTTTACGGCCTCTTTACATAAAGCATAGTCGCTTTTACCGAGGTCTTTTATGCCGGAGTATTCGGTAAAATTTATTTTTAATTCGTGGTTGATCATATCAAATCACCCTGATAAAATAGGGGGATACAAGATAATTATTTTTTCCCAAGTCAGGACATCTATTGCAGTCCATCATCACAATCCTCCAATCACACAAATCAACGGTTCAGACAGCCACGGGTAACTCAACACTTTCAATATCTTCTGCTACAAGCGGGTTAATTGTTTCATCATCCTTTTCAACCCGTAGGTTGTTGATGATGTGCAGCTGCCGCGCAGGCGTATTTTTGCCCATAAAATATTCCAGCAACCCTTTGATGTTGGCATCTTTCAGGATAACCGGGTCAAGGCGTATATCCTTGCCGATAAACAGGCCAAACTCATCCGGCGAAATTTCTCCTAACCCTTTAAATCGTGTTATCTCGGGCTTGTTGCCCAATTTAGCTATGGCATTGCGGCGTTCCTCGTCACTATAACAATAAATGGTTTCCTTTTTATTGCGGACACGGAACAGCGGCGTCTGCAAAATAAACACGTGGCCGGCCTTTACCAGGTCGGGGAAAAACTGGAGGAAGAAGGTCATCAGCAATAAGCGGATGTGCATACCGTCCACATCGGCATCTGTTGCGATAACGATATTGTTGTATCTTAGCTCATCCAGCCCGTCCTCAATATTCAGTGCATGCTGCAGCAAGTTAAACTCCTCGTTTTCATAAACCACCTTTTTGGTTAGCCCGTAGCAATTCAGCGGCTTGCCTTTTAGGCTGAACACTGCCTGGGTCATCACATCGCGCGATTTGGTGATGGAGCCACTGGCCGAGTCGCCTTCGGTAATAAACAAGGTTGTGTCCTGCTTACGTTCGTGGGTTTCGTCGAAATGCACTTTGCAATCGCGCAGTTTGCGGTTGTGCAGGGAGGCCTTTTTGGCGCGTTCATTTGCCAGCTTTTTAATGCCGGCAATATCTTTCCGTTCCCGCTCCGACTGCATAATGCGCTTTAACATAGCGTCGGCTACAGCCGGATTTTTGTGCAGGTAATTATCCAGTTCCTTTTTAACAAAGTCGTTGATAAACCCACGCACCGAAGGGCCTTCCGGGCCGATATTTTGCGAGCCAAGCTTCGTTTTGGTTTGCGATTCAAAAACCGGCTCCTGTACTTTGATTGCAACAGCGGCAACGATAGAGGCCCGTACATCAGATGCATCAAACTCTTTTTTATAAAACTCGCGGATAGTTTTAACTACCGCTTCGCGAAAAGCGGCCTGGTGCGTGCCGCCCTGGGTAGTGTTCTGGCCGTTCACAAATGAATAATACTCTTCGCCGTATTGCTGCCCGTGGGTCATAGCTATCTCGATATCGTCTCCCTTCAAATGAATGATGGGGTAGCGGATAGTTTCTGCATCGGTGTTCCGCGTAAGCAAATCATAGAGCCCCCGTTCCGAAAAATATTTCTGGCCGTTAAAGTTCAGTGTCAGGCCGGAATTTAGGAACACGTAGTTCCATATCATGCTATCTACAAACTCGGGGATAAAGCGGTAATGCCTAAAGATGGTATCATCGGGGATAAAATTAATCGCGGTGCCGTTACGCTGCGAAGTTTCCTTTTCAGGCTCTTCGCGGATGAGCTCTCCCTTTTCAAATTCAGCGATCTTGGTACGGCCGTCGCGGTACGATTGCACGATAAAAGAGTTTGAAAGCGCGTTCACCGCCTTTGTGCCCACACCATTTAATCCCACCGATTTCTGGAAAGCCTTGCTATCGTATTTGCCGCCTGTATTTATTTTGGATACGCAGTCGATAACTTTGCCCAAAGGTATACCGCGGCCATAGTCGCGTACAGCAACCTTGTGGTCGCTCATAGTTACTTCTATGGTTTTACCGGCGCCCATCACAAACTCATCTATCGAGTTGTCAATGATCTCTTTCAGTAAAACATAAACGCCATCGTCATAAGCCGAGCCGTCGCCCAATTTACCGATATACATCCCCGGCCGTAAACGGATATGTTCCTTCCAGTCCAGCGACCGGATACTATCATCACTATATTCTACAGTTTCTGCCATTTTTATTTAGTCATTGGTCATTGGGTTGCATTAATGTCGCTTCCATAGGACTCACCCCGATCCCGATAACTATCGGGACTCCGCTTGTCGACCCTCTCTTCGGCACGCCGAAAAGAGGGTCGACAAAAAATTAAATTCTCTTTTACGCTTTAGCGTAGAGAGGGATGTCGGGCGTAGCGACGACAGGGTGAGTAGTTTGGCGTCATGATAATCTAACACAATGACCTTCCGCTATCGGCAAAAATAATATTTAGACAGAGAACTCATCGTTCAAATGTCCTAACTTATCAACATTGGGGGTTTAAGGTTTGAACTTGAGGCAGTTCTCGGCTTTTTTTATGTTTTTAAAAAACTCGGGGCCTTTTTCATTTGTGAGACACATGGCCGTGATGGTGCCTGTGTGGTTTTTGTGCAGCGTTATCAGCAAAGCGTATTTATAATGCTTCGTTTCGGGCATATCCAGTAGCGTTAACAAATAAGATTTACCTGCATCTGCATTATAACGGGCAAGTACCCGGGGCGGTATGGTTCGTGTTAAATAATTTCTTCCCCCGGTGAACATAATGGCATGAGCCGCTCCCGAGGCGACATAAGCCGAATCGGGATTGGTTAAAAAGTGATTTCTGGTGCGAACATAACTCATCCAGTTTTCTTTGTCGGACTTTAGCTGGAACCATAACTCAAAGTCGGTATCGGGGAGCTTTACCGCATAATCAAAAGAAAAGTATTCGTTATTCGGGGCCTTGATCTCTATAAATTCCGCCGGGAACAAAAAAGTTATATTAGACTGCGCCGCCAGCCGATAAAATTCCTTAAGTTGTGGGCTTACCGCAGGAACAGGTTGTTCAACACGCCTAACCTGTGCAGATACGGGCATGGTAAAAACCAAAAGCATAGCAGCAATTAGCAATTGCTTAAATTGCTCTAAAATAGTTTTCATAAATTGAGCAGCAATAGTTTTGACAATTAACAAGGGGTTATTAGTCAGGGGTTAAGTTAAATAAATTTAAAATATAAATTTAAAAAAATACAACAAATTAATTGATGAGTATAAAACCGAAACTTAACCGATTCGACCTCACCATGATCGTCATTAGCCTGGTAATAGGCATGGGCATATTTGCCACGCCGAGCGATGTGGCTGTTAAAGCAGGGAGTACCTGGATATTTTTTGGTGCCTGGATTTTCGGCGGGTTGGTTTCATTATGCGGGGCGCTCACTTTCGCCGAAATCGGCGCGAGGTTCCCGGCTACCGGGGGATTTTACAAGGTTTTTTCGTATTGCTATCACCCTGCGTTCGCGTTTATGATCAACTGGGTGCTGGTTATCAGCAATGCGGCCTCGGTTGCCGCGGTGGCGCTTATTGGTGCCGACTATATTAAGCCGTTCCTTTTGCCGGCGGGTTTACAGAACGACCTGGGTACCAAGATCATCACCATTACTTCGGTGATGATCTTATATGTCATAAACTTTTTAGGCATTAAAATGAGCGCGCGCACACAAACCGTGCTGATCATATTTAAAATGGCGATGATCATTCTGATATGCACCACTGTGTTCAGAAGCGATTTTGTTCCATCGGGGATAGTGGCGGTTCCCCACGCGGGCAGCATGATCACAGCCTTTGGCCTGAGCCTGGTTGCCGTGTTTTTTACTTACGGAGGTTACCAGCAAACCATCAACTTTGGTGGCGACATCATCAATGCAAAAACCAATATCCCCAAAGCAATTGGATTAGGCATTACGGTTGTCCTGGTCCTTTATCTTTCAATAAACTATGCTTATTATCATGTCCTTGGCATTGGCGGGCTACAGCAGACGCCGTCCCTGGCAGCGAAAATGGTGGGTGTAATATTCGGCGCAACGGGGTATAAAATAACCTCGATAATGATATTCCTTTCGGTGCTGGCCTATGTTAATGTAAACGTGCTGGCCAATCCCCGGGTGTACTATGCCATGGCCGAGGATGGCATATTGCCGCCTATATTCAAAAAAGTTAATCCAAAAACACAAGTGCAGGAGTTTGGAATGAGTTTTTTCATCGCGGCAATCATCGTTATCCTTTTCTTTGTAGCCAAATTCAGCGAGATGTTGAAATATGTGATGTTTTTTGATACGATAGGTCTCTCGCTGGCCGCGGTAGCTATTTTCCTGCTGCGCAAGAAAACGAAGCACCTTGACGGGACAGGCATCTTCACCATAAAATGGTTCCCGCTTGTTCCGCTGATCTTTATTATTTCGTACTGGTTTGTAACGATCAACATTTTTATCACTTTCAGCGAAAATCCGTATGCAGCGTTAATTTGCCTCGCCGCTTATGCATTGGGGCTGATTATCTATTATACTTGTACCCGGAATAAACAACCGGAAACGCCTTTAACATAACATGGATCTGTCATATATATTAAATGAATTAGGCGAGGAGCGGGAAGATTATTTTAACGCTGTATCGCCGCCGATCATCCAAACCAGCAACTTTACTTTTAAAACTGTTGCCGATTTCAGGCAGGCGCTGGGTAACGAGTTTGAAGCTACGCTATATTCGCGCGGGCATAACCCTACGCTGAATATCTTGCGGAAAAAGCTGGCTGCGCTTGACGGCGCCGAAGATGCGCTGGTATTCAGCAGCGGCATTGCGGCTATCAGCGTACCCATACTGTCCCTGGTAAAACAAGGCGACCATATTGTTTCGGTGGAAAACCCTTATAGCTGGACCATTAAGCTGTTCAATAATTTGCTGCCCAAGTTTGGTATTACCACTACTTTCGTTGATGGGTCGAGTGTTGAAAATATTGAAAATGCCGTCAGGCCAAATACAAAGCTTATTTACCTGGAAAGCCCGAATACCTTTAGTTACGAACTGCAGGATTTGCAGGCGGTATCGCAACTGGCAAAGTCAAAAGGAATTATTACGATGATCGATAATAGCTATTGCGGCCCGCTTTTCCAGCAGCCTATCCGGTTCGGGGTCGATTTGGTGGCGCAATCGGCAACCAAATACATCGGCGGCCATTCAGATGTTGTGGCAGGCGTTTTAACAGGGAGCAGGGAACTGATCGCTAAAATATTTGATAACGAGTTTTTGAATATCGGGCCTTCGTTGTCGCCGAACTCGGCGTGGCTGCTTATCAGGGGGTTGCGCACCCTACCGTTGCGAATGCGAAGAAGTTTCGAAACCGCTGCGAAAATAACACAATGGCTGCAGCAGCACCCGGCTATTGATAAAGTGATTTGGCCGTTTAGTCCTGATTTTAAACAATCCGAGCTGGCCCATCAGCAGATGCAGGGCTGCGGCGGCATGTTCAGCTTTACGCTGAAAAACTCATCTATACAAAACATCGAGGCCTTTTGCGATAATCTTAAACATATATTAATGGCCGTATCATGGGGCGGCCACGAGAGTTTGATCATTCCGTCCATCGCCGGCGTGTCCCAAGCTGATTATAATAAGGATGACCATCGCCAGCAATTGATCCGGATGTATGTTGGTTTGGAGGAGACTGATTATTTAATTAAGGATTTGGAGCAGGCGCTAAGCCATATTAAGTAAAAATGTTTAAATCTGATAATCTTACAACTCAATTTACGTTCTCAGTGAGTGATTTTTAGTATGAGAATTCCGTCTATCCGCTTTTATATTTTCCGAAATTTTGTTCTTCTCTTCGTATTCATTTTATTGTTCGCCGGTAAATGCAACCGCGGTTATCGGAAACTTATCGCGGAGAAAGAAAAGAAAGTGGCCGAGGCTGCGTTTACAAAAAACCTGATAAACAAGATCAAAGGCATTAAATATACTGAGGTGAAACGCACTTTTGATAACGGCCTCTCGTTTAGCCCGGTCGGGTACCAGTTGGTACCTGAATGGCGTATTTCCTTTCCTTCGGGCGATTCGGTAAATATTTACAGCCCAAAAAAAGGCCGCTTTTTGAATGCTCCCGTCGTCTTCGATCACGATTCGATTTTTAATGTGGCATGGGCTTGGTTAAAGCTTAAGTACATCAAAAAAGACAGTATACAATTTATGGTTCTGCATGTGTCGGACAATATCATTCACGATGAAAAGGTGCATGTATATATGACGTTTTATACGAACGATTATATAAAGAATGTGCTCCACTCCGACACAGTTCAACTGAGGCGGCCCACCCGGCGCGACACCCAGTACATTAAGCAAAAAACATTATTAGCCTCACGGATACCCGACAGCGCTTTCGCCGGAACATCACCCGCTGTGCTGAGGCCTAAAAGCCCGCTCATCACCGTGAAGAAAGAAACCGTATCGGCTGACGATGTAAACGGAGGTAAGGTTTATGATGATTACCTTTCGCCAACCTATAATATCGTTATTCATCACGCCTATGAAGATTTTTCCTATTCGTATACGGCATTTGTTGATGAAAAGGGGGTCATAACTTTCCGCAAGTCAACTATCTTTTTAAATCCGGAGTTTGTAGTGCCATACAATATAGCAATGAAAGGGATTACCAACGGCTACCTGAAGTTATACCTGGATGTCACGCCGGGAAAGACGTTGGGCATCCCACACCAGAGCATTATTTTTTTGAACGTGGTGGGGCATAAAAAGTAGATTGTAACGTTCGCTTTACGGTAAGTACGAACACCCCGAACTGGCGCGAACACCCCCGAACGCCCCCGAACACGCCAAGAACAACCAGGCATTTTACTGTTTAAATATTAAACAGCAGTTTCAGCAGTGCAATTCTCCCGGGCAGGGCGTACGAACTGGCAGTGAATGTATTTGCCGATAAAAACAGGCTGCTGTAATTTTTAACATTTAAAAAATTTACCGCGCTTAACTCCACATCAACTTTGGGCTTGCTGAACTTGTACTTGACTGATGCATCGGCAAAAAAATATTTTAGGTCGTTGGTATGCTGGCGATAGGTTAGGTAGTCGTCTCCCGAAAGCCTGAACAATAGGTCGGTAACCGGGCTATAGTTGATAGCCGCCTGCTGAACAAGTTGTTTTACCGAATAGCTTGAATTTGCCGCCGAAGAATGGCTGTTGGTTTGATTTAAGATGGCCTTATAACTAAAGGTCACCTGACTGCTCACCTTTGTTTCGGCGCCTGCATTCAGGGTAGTCGCGAGGGTATTGTACGGCAATAAAGCGCCGTTTAGTATCTGGTTTGAGTGGTTCGACATCCACTGCGCGCCGCCGCTGAAAGTGGTATGCAGGGCAAAGGAGTATTTACTGATGTAACCGCTAACGGCCCACGAGTCAATGGTATTTGGAAACGGAAGCACAACGCGCTGCTGCAGGTTATTGGTAATAATACTCGACGCGATGTTGTTAGCCGTGATATGATTGTAAGAAGTATTGATACTGAAAAAGAATAGCGTAAGCGCTTTGTGATAATTAAACCCAAGCGCGGCCAGTTGGTCTTTGCTCTCGGTAAGATCGGCATTGTTGGCGTAAAGGGTGCGATAATCTCTTAAAATGCCACCACGATAAACATCCTGTATATTGCCGATATCATTGCGGTAGTTGTATAAAAAACTAAAGTAATTTTCGATACCGGTTTGATATTTAACCCTCAGCTGCGGGTTGAAATATAATCGCGTTAAGCTTTTATCAAGATTGTAAAAACTGTCGGAATAATGAATCTGCTGCACGCTGACCGGCAAGGTAAGCGCTATTTTAAGGATCTTGCCCGGCACGTCATAACCGGCTTCGGCGTATACCTTTTCGCGCGACCAGTTTAAACGGTTGACCGAGCTATCGGATACCAACGTCGATATATTGTTCGCCTGTATCGTATTTAACGATGACGACAACTTCTGCGATTGCAGGATAAACCCCGCCTTATAGGTTTGCGTAATGTGTCCGGTTGGTATTTTAAATGCCAGGTAATCATTAGTGAACCAGGTTGGCACATTAGTGGTTTGCTGCAATTGTGAATACAGCGCGCCGTGATTAAATAATGCGGGATTGAAATCCGGCCCGATCGTTCTGTTTTCCGGCTCGTTTGTGTGATTGATATAAGAGTAAACCTCGAGAATATTTGCCTTAACGGGCTGCATCAAATTAAACTCGTTCGAAAAATCGAGCAGGTTATCCTTCAAAACCTGGTTAACAGGGGTGCCGTTTGTGATGAGGCTGGAGTACGCGTTTTTATGGCTGTAATCCATTATTAAAGCATCATTCAGGTAATATTTATCCTTATTGATATTCAGGGTAAACTGGCTGTGCAATATATCCGGGCGGAACTTGTTTGCCTGTGTTTCATTATACCTGATGGTATCTCCCGGAAGGAATATCTGCGTTTGCTGTTTATAGTCCTGGCGCTGCGTATCGTGCAGGTACGAAAAATTCACTCTCAGTTGCTCGCCTTTTTTAATGGTCACCAGGTTATTCAGGTTGATGATGCCCGATTGGTCGAACAGGTAGCGGTTTTGCGGCAGGTCGGGATCATTCACCGTTCCCAGCGAAAGTATCGTAGCCGGTTTATCATTGTTCAACCGCTGCAGGTAATTGCCTAAATTGTGCGAAACCAGGTCGTTTTGAACATCGTACCCGGTGTTGTTCCCCTTGATATAATTTATAGCCTTATACCTGTTCTTAAACATCATGGCATTTAAATCAACATCATAATTGCCGGGTAAGCCCGCGCCGATACTTTCCTGGCCCACCAGCTGAAGTTTGGCGTCCTTTTTAATGGTTAGGTTTAGGGCTACATCGTCGCTCACCACTTTGTCCTGCAGCATTTTAATCGGCTGGTTATTCTCGATTACCTGCACCTGGTCAACCACGCCATGCGGAACGGTATTCGTAGCTATATTATACTTATCATCCAGCAGGTTATCGCCGCCGATGTAAACGTTTGAAACAGATTTTCCATTATAGCTTATCTTACCGTCTGCCGCTACGGTTATGCCCGGCATTTTTTTGATCACATCGCCTATCACCCTGTCCTGTGGGTTGCTGAAGTCCGATACCTTATAGCTTAACGTATCGCCGCTGGCCCGTAACCAGGGCTGATTATTCTTTATGGTAACGGTTTGCAGCTGGTTGACCGATGGTGTTAAAATAAAATTGGCCGGGGCCGACAGATCGGTGACTTTTTTGCTTTGCTTGTTAAAGCCCACGCAGCTTACGCTCACCGACAAATCGCTTTTTGCCGTGCCTGCCGGTACCTGTAATACAAAGCTGCCGTCGGTTTTACTCATGGTGTACGAGACGATCAGCTCGCCGCCGGCTTTTAAAGTAACGTTTGCAAAGGGCACAGCCTTTCCGGTGCTGTCGGTAACAGAGCCCTGGATGTTTTGAGCGTTTACGTTAACAGCAAACGACAGGCTTGAAATAAATAACCCGGCAATAATGATGGCTTTTGTCATTTCTTTTCGGGTAGTTCTACAGGGTTATTTTCAACCGGCGTGGTGATGACCAGTTTGGCATGAGTTTGATTTCCTTTTGAATTCATATTAGCGCCATTCCCGGCCATTGCCGATTGCATAAAGGCATCGGGATCTTTCCGCATAGCATCCTGTAGCCTGAGGAATTCTTTTTGGGTGGTTTTGATCGCATCGGCGGGAAGTTGTATCAGTCTTGGGTCCTGGTCAGCATCGTCGAAGCCGATCATTTTTACCATACCTTCCGGGCGTGCCGGTTGCAGATCGTTTGCTGTTTTAGCCGCGGCTGTTTTTGTCAGGTCCTCGATGCCTTCAAAGCTAAATACCACTTCTTTTTTTGTGTCGTATGCTTCAAGGATAAGTCCCGGCAAACCCGACAATTTCCACGGCCCGCCATGAACGGGTATATCGGGACAAAACCAGGCGGTGTAATCCCTTCCTTTAAAATGCGTGGTTGCTTTCTGGCAATGCAGGCCGGCAAGGGTCATTGTATCAGCTGTTACCCTCCAGGCAATAGCCGGGTATGGCTCGTCTATCAGGTAGTTGTTTATCAGCTTTTCTTTGCGCACGAATTTATTTTCCTTGGGGAACATGTAATATTCTGTGCCCGACCCGCCATTTTTCCGCTGTATCCTGATCGGGCCGTTACCGCCATTCGCAGCCAGCTGCTCCTGTATCTGCTTTTTAACCTGCAAATCCGCCAGGCGCCGGTCGTAGCTCTTATAGGCGGTAGCGTTTTTGCCGATCATTAACATCATGTTTTCTTTATAAGGCTCATTGGGTTTGGTGGTATCGCGCAAATGCGAAAATTTGTAATGAACCAGTGTGTTGGCCACGTCGGGCTGCTGTGCCATCGCCGGCAAAAATACCGGTGATAAGAAGGCTAAAAGTAAAAGGTGCTTTTTCATATACTTGGTTTTTTTACACAATGGTATATCGCAAACACAGCCGTTTAAAAACTTTGGTACGAATAGCATTTTTATACCGGCGAAAACCGCATATTTGGTATCCTGGATTTCAAAAACAACGCATTCGGGCTGCAAATGGCCTTATTAATAACATTAAGTTTTATCACCATACCTAAGTATTACCTTTGAAGTATGCGTTTTATTAAAAGACACTGGTTAGAAATTTTGCTCCACATTTTAATGTGGGGGGCGGTATTATATGTGTTAAGCGCGATAGGTGCGTCAAACACTTTTGAGGTTAGGGTAAAGACGATCCATAACCCCGTTAACAACGCCGTATTTTTTCAACGGCACACCGTACGCTCGCTTCAGCCATTTTCTTTTTTTATCATCGGATTTTTAATGCTGTTGTTTTACAGCAACGTTTTTTGGCTGTTTGAAAAACTATTAAAATGGAAAAACGGCTATAAACGAGTTGCCGCGGCGGCCTTATGGTTCGGCATCATATTTTTTGCGGATTATTTTATTGTGGGGTTTCTTCAAGACTTCAAGCCCGTCAAACCAGTTATTTTTCCGGAATTAGCGCTCCAAAATATTGTTAACGACAAATGGCGGCACATTCAGTTAGAAATATTGCTGATCTTCCTGTTTATTATGGGAGCCTCTGTCGCCTACTTTTTTTCAAAAGCCTGGGTGAATAATGAGTTGATCCGCAAGCAGTTGGCGGCACACCAGCTAAGCACCGAAATAAAATTCCTTAAATCGCAGATCAATCCGCACTTTTTGTTCAACACGTTAAACAATTTGTTTTCAATGGCGCAGGGCAATGGGAATGAAGAGCTGGCCGATGGTATATCGAAACTTTCGGAAATGATGCGGTATATGATCTATGAAAGCAACGCCGAAAGCGTGCCATTAAGCAAGGAGATCGAATATCTCAAAAACAGCATCGTGTTGAACAAATTGCGTTATGCCGATGAGGAGGTTAAGGTAATATTCAATTACCCTGAGCATTTGCAAGACCTGAATATCGCGCCGATGATATTTATCCCCTTTGTTGAAAACGCGTTTAAGCACGGCGTAGCGATCAATCAATCATCGCAGATAGATATTTCAATTTCAGTATTGGACGGGAAATCGATAATATTCACTTGCGAAAACAAAGACTATGGCTTTATCAGGAAAATGGATGATAGTGACGGCGGAATAGGCCTGGAAAATGTAAAAAGGCGCCTGGAACTGGTATATCCCGGTAAATATGACCTGGCAATAAACAAAGAAGATGATAAATATTCCGTCATGCTTAAAATCAACCCCGAATGATCAATTGTATAGCTATTGATGACGAACCCAAAGCATTAGCCGTAATTGAACGATACTGCGAAAAGATTGATTTTATAAATTTAAGCACAACATTTCGCGAGCCGGTTAAGGCGATCGAATTTTTAAGCAGGGAGCAGGTCGACCTGGTCTTCCTGGATATCAATATGCCCGATATCAGCGGGATACAATTAATAGCCACGCTTGCTGTTAAGCCGATGGTGATTTTCACAACGGCGTACAGTAATTACGCGGTGGAAAGCTATAACCTTAATGCGATCGACTATTTGCTGAAGCCGATAACCTTTGAACGGTTTTTAGCTGCGGCCAACAAAGCGTTGAGTTTATTTTTGGTAAAAAACAAAGCAGGGACTAAAAGCGCGAACACGGAAACTGTTTTTATAAAAAGTGGCCCGCAAACGCACCAGGTAAAAGTGAGCGATATTCTTTACCTGGAAAAGGACGGCAACTATATCACCGTTTATTTAAAGGATAAAAAGATACTTATCCGCGAAAACATGACTGATATTTTTGATATAGTGCCCAAAGAAGAATTCGTACGGGTACATAAGTCGTATGTTGTAGCGGTTAAACACATTACGCTGGTTGAAGCGCACCAGGTAACCATTAACGGTGAAAAGATCCCTATCGGGAGCACTTACCGCGAGGCGTTAAAGGAAAGATTGGGGCTGGAGTGACGTGATAATAAACTAAAAATAGTTGTACAAGTAACATGTACAAATTATACAGGTAAACATTCCCCAATCAATATTTAATTTCTAATTTAGTGTCCTGTTTACAGTTATTCCTAAATTAACCGATTATGCTTCCAGGTAAAGCTTTTTTTAAAAAGGCGGTAAGATTATTCTGCCTGCCATTCGCGCTTGTTATGTGCACTTTAACCGGCTACAGCCAACAGGCGCGCACTGTTACTGATTTCGACAAAGGCTGGCATTTTCATTTAGGCGACGTAACCGGCGGCGAAAAAGAAAATGTAAACGACGCCGGCTGGCGCATGCTTAACCTGCCGCACGACTGGAGCATCGAAGGCAAATTCAGCAAAGACAACCCGGCCACGCCGGAGGGCGGCGCTTTGCCCGGCGGTATAGGCTGGTACCGCAAAACATTTACCGTTCCTGCAAACCAAAAGAATAAGTTAATTTATATTGATTTCGACGGCGTATATCAAAAAAGCGACGTATGGGTCAATGGGCACCACCTCGGGTTCAGGCCGAACGGCTATATTTCTTTCAGGTATGAAATGACGCCTTATTTAAATTTTGGCGGCAAAAATACGATCGCCGTTAAGGTGGATAATTCGGTTCAGCCAAATTCGCGCTGGTATTCGGGTTCGGGCATTTACCGGAATGTTTGGCTGGTAACGACGAATAAAACAGCTATTGATCATTGGGGCACATATATTACGACGCCGAAAGTGACTAGTTCATCTGCTACGATACAAATACAAACCCAATTAACAAAAATTGCGACTGAAAAATTAGGCCTAAAAACTACAATCTATGATGAGGCGGGCGTGGTAGTTAAAAGCGTTACTTCCGAAATTAGTGGCCATGATTCTCCTCAAGTGTCGCTTCAGCAAGAATTAACTATTGAACACCCGCATTTATGGTCGACCGGCCATCCTTATCTTTATAAAGCTGTCAGCCAAATTGTATCGGGCACCGCTTTTATTTTGTCAGGTTTTTACCATGGAGGCGATTCGTATACGACTACCTTTGGTATCCGCTATTTCAATTTCGATCCCGATAAGGGCTTCTCCCTAAACGGCAAGCCGATGAAAATACTGGGCGTTTGCAACCACCATGACCTGGGCAGCCTGGGCGCGGCAGTAAATACGCGAGCCCTTGAACGTCAGCTACAGATGCTGAAGGCTATGGGCTGCAACGGCATCCGCACTTCGCACAACCCGCCCGCGCCCGAGCTGCTCGATCTTTGTGATAAGATGGGTTTTATTGTAATGGACGAGGCCTTTGATTGCTGGGAATGGAAAAAGGCCAAATACGACTATCACCTGTATTTTAAAGAATGGCACAAGCGCGACCTGGAGGACCAAATACTACGCGACCGTAACCACCCCAGCGTATTTATCTGGAGCATCGGCAACGAAATACCGCAGCAGGGTGATACAAGCGCCCTGCGCGTAGCGCCTGAGCTTGCCGGCATCGTGCATAGCCTGGATAAAACCCGACCAATAACCACAGCGAACGACAACCCAACTAAAGGCAATAAAATTATCCAGTCGGGCGCCATTGACCTGATCGGCTACAATTACCACGAATTTGATTATGCCACTTTTCATGAACGGTTTCCCGGGAAAAAGTTCATAGCTACGGAAACCACTTCGGGCCTGGAAACCCGCGGGCATTATGATATGCCTTCTGACAGTATCCGCATCTGGCCGGCAAGGTGGGATAAACCGTTTACCGAAGGCAACGCAGACAACAGCGTATCGGCATACGACAACGTGCGGCCGGCATGGGGCTCAACACACGAGGCCACCTGGAAAGTGATGAAGAAATATGATTTCCTCTCGGGGATGTTTGTATGGACGGGTTTTGATTATATGGGCGAGCCAACGCCATACTCGTGGCCGTCGCGCAGTTCGTATTTCGGCATTATTGATATGGCCGGGTTCCCGAAGGATATTTATTACATGTACCAAAGCGAATGGACCAACAAAAATGTGCTGCACATCTTCCCGCATTGGAACTGGGAGCGGGGCAAAACGGTAGATGTATGGGCATTCTATAACAATGCCGACGAGGTGGAATTATTTCTCAATGGCAAATCGGTCGGCGTCAAAAAGAAAACAGGCGACGATCTGCATGTGATGTGGCGCCTAAAATATGAGCCGGGCACGCTAAAAGCCGTTTCCCGTAAAAACGGGCAGGTCGTTTTAACCCGCGAGATCCGTACCGCCGGCCCGCCGGCCAAAATCGAACTGATTGCTGACCGTAAGAACATCAAAGCCGACGGAAAAGACCTTTCTTTTATCACCGTAAGGATATTGGATAAAGCCGGCAACCTGGTACCGAATGCAGGCAATATGGTCAACTTTAAAATAAACGGCGAAGGATTCATCGCCAGCGTCGACAACGGCGATGAAGTAAGCCACGACCCGTTTAAAGCCGATTATCGCAAAGCGTTCAACGGGCTTGCATTGGCAATCGTGCAATCAAAAGAAAAAGCCGGGAATATTACCTTTACAGCGACGTCTGCCGGGTTGCAGGGAGCAACCATGGTTTTGAAAACAAAATAACCCCAACCGTCATTGCGAGGAACGAAGCAATCTATAAGCTATGCAGATCAGGAAGATAGGTGACTGCGGAGAGAATTAAGCCGCATGCAAATTGGCGCGGGCTGCTTTTTGCTCCACTTAACATTCCGGTTCGTTGACTTGCATGTGTAGAGATTGCTTCGTTCCTCGCAATGACGAGGTGGAGAAAATGACGCGGCGGTTTATTGCTCCCCCTTAAACTTCAACCCAATTTGCGCCCGCGCCGCATCCAGCATGCTAATCATCTGCCGCGACATATCATGACTGATAACCGGGCTTTCAGTTAAACCCGCATTTATCAACCCGCAAAAGTGTTCGATCTCATAATTCAGCCCACCGGCGGTATAGGGTTCATCCAGTTCAACTACGCGGCCATCAAGGTAATTGATCGTGGCCCGTGCCGGGTTCCACCAGTTTTTATGAATGGTGATATTGCCTTTGGTGCCGCATATCAGGGCATCGCCCATCCCGTGCAGATCCATGCCGCAATAAAGCTGGGCATAGCCGCCTTTATGTTCGCTTTGAAAGATCGAAAACATATCTATCCCGGTTTCGCTAAACCGGCCCAAAGCCTGTACCTGTTTCGTCGCGCCCAGCCAGTCGATCGCCAGGAATGCTTCGTAAATGCCGATCTGCATCAGGCTGCCGCCTACCAACTCGTAGCTAAAATTAGGATGGTCGGGGCTGATGTCCGCCACTGATGAACCGGCCCGCACATAACCGACGTTACCGATCGGATCAGTAAGTAAATGATCTTTCAAACGCCCGTATAAAGGAAAAAACGGCGGTTTCATCCCCTCCATAAACAAAAGCCCTTTGGCCCTTGCAACTTCAAGTATTGAATTTAATATAGAAAGGTTAGTAGCCGCAGGTTTCTCGCACAATACATGTTTTCCCGTCTTTAACGCAGCAATGCTATAATCCGCATGGCTATCGGGGAGAGTTGCGATATAAACGGCGTCAATGTCGCTTGCCAACAGTTCTTCAACCGTTTCGCAGGCTTTTCCGCCATATTGGCCTGTAAAATCTGTAACCGTTTCCGGGCGCCGGGACCATACCGATGACAGCTCGTTTCCCGGAACTTCCGGCAGCCCCAGCATAAACCGGTGCGCTATCCGGCCGCAGCCTATAATGCCCCATTTGATCATTTTTTTAGTCGAAAGTCTGGAGTCGGTAGCCTTGAGTCCTAATCAAATTTTTTGATTCAAGACTCAGGACTATTGACTTGGGACTTAATTACTGGTACTGAATATATATCGGGAACGGCCTTTTCTTCAACACCTCCTGCGGGGTAAGCATGTGGTGCGGCGCTTTCTTTATATCGTTCTTATAAAACAGCTTAAAGCCGGTAAACTGTACCGGTTCTTCACGAATGAAATAGCGGTAAGTGCCTTCCTTCAAATCAGGTTCGCCCCAACCGTCCATATCCATTACAAATTGGATCTCCGGGTGCAGTTTAATGCTCTTATAGTTGGTCACCATTTTTTTGGTGAAACGGTGTACGATCAAAATTTTTGGCGGCAGGTTGTATTTTTTAACCAGGCCGGCCAGGTAACCCGATACATAATTGATATCGGCTGCATCATAAGTTCCGATCTTTTTGCCGGGGTGCGTTCCATCCTTCATGGAAAACTCCGGGTCCATACCAAAATGCACCTGCGGCATCATCAAATATTTTTCGAGCAGCGGCAATTCGGTGTGGATATTGCTTAACGCGACTTGTACATCCAAAAACACGATAGCATGTGCTTTTTTGGCTAACTTTAATACAGTATCGATTTGTTTAAGAGGCATGCGGTGACGGTATTTGCCGTCTTTACCCGGGTCGCCGCTGGCTACTACGCAGATATAATGCAAGGCAGGCTGTACTGGTGTTTTCGGATCGGCGCGCTCCCAGTTCTTCACCTCGCCTTTTAACTTGGCAAGCATTTCATTAGGCGGCAACTCTCCTAATATACCCATCTTTTTGGCATACAGGTTACCATAAAAAGCAACTACCCGCTTGAAAGGCAAAATTGCCCCCGGCAACGGATACGGCGCATTTTTTACAGGCCATCTCCCGGTAGTGTCGCCATTTGCCAGGCGTTTCATTAATGAGTCGTATAATTTTTTGTCGATCGGCGGGTAAGTAACCGGGGCATTAACCACTGTATCGGCAGATTTTACCAGAGCTACTTTCGCCGGTGCTTTTTTATCCGCCTCGCCGGCGCTGTTGCTTTGGCTGCAATTGGATAAAAGGATAAATGAGGATAAAGGAAATAGGATAGACAAAAGAATGTTTTTCACTTTCATTTTATATTGAGTTTGTATATAACGGGGGTGTCGCAAAATAAAGCCTTTTTACGTGCCAATATGCTTAAAGTTATCAACAGTTAAATATTTTTTTTGAATAGACGATAGCGTATCCTAATTGTTAAACTATTTATTGGTCGGGGTCTTATAAAACTTACCAAAAACGCCCAACGGCAGCTTCGGCCCTGAGGTTGCCTGCAGGTAAAGCTCCCCGGTTTCAAGATTCTGCACTTGCGGGTAAGCACTTTTGATCAGGTTTTCGATGATCACCGATGAAAAGCCCAGCGAGTAAGTATTCAGTATCAGAAAATGCTCTTCCGGGTCGAGCAGCAGCATTACATCCCTCATCATTTCATTGATGTTATCCTCCAGCTTCCATTTTTCGCCGTTGGGGCCATGGCCGTAGGCCGGCGGGTCGAGGATGATGCCGTTATATTTTTTACCCCGTTTCAGCTCCCGCTTTACAAATTTCAGCGCGTCTTCAACCACCCATCTGATATTCGTTAACCCGGATAGCTCCTGGTTTTCATTGGCCCAGGTAACCACCTGTTTGATGGAATCCACATGCGTGGTATCGGCGCCGGCAGCTTGCGCGATCAATGAGGCACCGCCGGTATAGGCAAACAGGTTGAGCACTTTTGGCTCGGGCGTTTTAAATTTTTTGATGTTCTGGCTGATATAGTCCCAGTTAACAGCCTGCTCCGGGAAAATCCCGAGGTGCTTGAACGAAGTCAGCGCCAGCCTGAGTTTTATAGCGGCCTGGGGGTTTTTATATTCGACATGCCAGCGGTCGGGTGTTTTAGGATCCTTTTTTACCCAATCGCCGGATGTTGCCGAGCGCCCTTTAAATTTAATATGATGCAGGCGCTGCCATTCCGCATTGCTTAAAGCTTTGCTCCAAACCGCCTGCGGCTCCGGGCGTATCAGCACCACGCTGCCAAACCGTTCCAGCTTTTCAAAATCGCCGCAATCGATCAGTTCGTAATCTTTCCAATATGTCGGGGTGAGGAGTTGAATCATCTTTTTAGTATCAAGTCGCTGGTATCGATTTTAGTATCAAGTAGTTAGTATCAAGTATCAAGATTTTAGCGCGCCGTTGATACTTAATGCAGATATGAAGCGGTACTGATATCCAGATAGTCTTGCTACTTGATACTAACTACTTGATACTCGATACTACTACTTGATACTCTCTTACAATTTCGCCCTTGCTGCCTGCATAAATTTGCTGGCAAACACAAACTCGTTAAGCGCTTTATTGTCGGTATGGGCAATTTCGTGGTTGGTCCCTTCCCACCATTTTTCGCCGTTGTGCAAAAATACAACATGGTCGCCAATTCCCATTACCGAGTTCATATCGTGGGTTACAATTACCGTTGTAGTTTGATATTCCTCTGTAATTTCGCTGATCAGGTCGTCGATCAATATGGCCGTTTTTGGGTCGAGGCCCGAATTGGGCTCATCCACAAATAAATATTTTGGCTGCATTGAAATAGCGCGGGCTATTCCCACGCGTTTTTTCATACCGCCCGAAAGCTCGGCCGGGAAGAGTTTGTTTTTTCCCTTCAGATTTACTTTTTCAAGACAAAAATTAGCACGGTCAATTTTTTCGGCCCTGGTCATATCGGTAAAAAGATCAAGCGGGAACATAATGTTCTTTTCAACGTTCATCGAATCAAACAACGCCGAATTCTGGAAAAGCATGCCTATTTGTTTGCGGATAGGCACGCGCGCTTCAAAATCCATTTCGGTAAAGTTCTCGCCATCATACAGCACTTCTCCCCGGGTAGGTTCATGCAATCCGACAATACATTTTAACAACGTGGTTTTACCCGAGCCTGAACTGCCGATGATCAGGCTGTTTTTACCCGGCAAAAATCTGGCGCTGATATTTTTCAGCACCTCGTTTTCTCCGAATGATTTATAGATCCCCTTAATTTCAATCATAATAAAAGGCTCGAAATTACAAGGTCACCAAATAATATCCAGATACAGCTAAATACAACCCCCTTGGTTGCCGACTGGCCAACCTCGAGCGCGCCGCCGGTTGTATAAAAACCAAAATATGAACAAACTGACGTAATAATAAATCCAAAAGCAACTGATTTTACCGCGCAAACTGTTACGATCACCGGGTTAAAGCCATTCTGTAAACCGACAATAAAATCGGTTGGCGCTATATCACGGGAAACAACACAGGCAATATATCCGCCGGTCAGTCCAAGCACCACTGAAACAATAACCAGCAGTGGTATCATTGTTACGCCGGCAATGATCTTTGGCGATATTAAGTACCCGGGGGTATTCACACCCATGATCTCCAAAGCGTCGATTTGTTCGGTTACCCGCATGGTGCCAATTTGAGAAGCGATGCTGGAGCCGATCCGGCCTGCAAGCACCAGCGCCGAAATAGTGGGACTAAATTCAAGAATGGTTGAATCACGGGAAATACTCCCCACGATCTCCCTCGGGACAAGCGGGCTAACCAGCTGAAATGCCACCTGGATGGCCGCAACCGCACCTATAAATACCGATATAATGGCAATGATCCCCAGCGAACCAACCCCTTGTGAAACCATTTCGCGCATCACCTCGGCCCAGTAAACACTGAACTTTTCAGGTTTGCGGAAACTTAAACGCAGCAGGAGTATATATCGGCCGAAACTATAAAACATTAAAACAATTAAATCGGGCTAAAAATACGGTTTTTAACCTTACATCCCACACCGGCCAATTGTTTTGTATTTTAAACTTTAAATTTAATTTTAAAGCACAAACAGCTATTGTTTTGTAACTAAAAATGTTTTTATATTTGCCCACCTCCTAACGAAATTACTATTGATAGCACTATTGCTATCGCTATTGATATTCCGCGCAAACGGTTCGGAAAACTCATTGCAATCGCAAATTGTCGGAAGACAATAAAAACAGCGGCATTTGTTACAAACTGTTGGCAAAACCGTCTTAACTAAAGCTACTCCCCGATTTGATATTTTTTTTATGAGCAAGATACGCGTAGAGTGCGCTGTATGCGGGTCGGTTTACGAACTCACATCCAAGAGCAATCAAAAACTAGAGAACGGCACAATCCATTGTTCCGTTTGCAACAGCGTTATATTCCAGTATAACGATTATAAAATTTGGTACCCCTTCCTTATTACGAGGAAAGAGAACCACAAAAAATAGCCTCCATTATTTTTCGGCCTTGCTCCTGCCCCGGTGATTTCATTTACCGCTATTTTCCGGCTGTTTACCGAAAATTTATCCCGCTTCGCCAATTGCGCTATCGCCCGGGGTGAAATAAGATTTAGATTTGTTTAATACTTATTACGATAGTGTGTTAATTTGATCACAATTTCCCATTAACAACACTTAATAAAGCATTAAATGAAAAACGCTATAATCACCGCAGCAACTAAAGGCATGGGCCGCGCAATCGCCATCGCTTTCGCCAAAGAAGGCGCGAACCTGGCTATATGCGCAAGGAATGCAAACGACCTGTCGGCATTTAAAGAAGAATTAAGATCCATCAATCCAAATATCAAGGTCTTTACGTCGGTTACTGACTGCAGCATTAAGCAGCAGCTATTGCAGTTTGCCGCCGCCGCCGAACAGGAATTGGGGACTGTCAGCATTATTGTAAATAACGTAGGCATGTACACGCATTCGAGCATATTGGACGACGGCGATGACACCTTTGAAAAACAGATACACACAAACCTGGGGCCAACTTACGAGCTGTACCGGTATTTCGGCAAAAAAATGATAGCCGCACGTGAGGGCCATATTTTTACAATATGCTCTGCAGCTTCGCTTATGCCTATACCTGAGGCGGGCACCTATAGTGTAACAAAATATGCGCTGTTGGGTCTTACTAAAACAATGAAACTGGAGATGCAGCAGTACGGCATCAAGGTTACCGCGGTGATTCCCGGCTCCACGTTAACGGATTCGTGGAAAGGCATGGAGGTGGATAAAGACAAAATGGTTTTACCCGAAGACGTTGCCTCGGCCATTATAAATACTTACAAAATGAGCGCCGGTGCCAACGTGGATGAAATAATAATTAAACCTGTTTACGGACAAATTTAAACCTAACATAAAATGAGTAAAAAACTATATCGCGACGAATATCACAAAGTGCTTGGTGGTGTTTGTTCAGGCCTGGCAGAATATTTTGAAATGGATGTTACCATTATGCGCCTGCTGTTTGCCTTTACTTTCTTTATTATGGGCGTAGGCCTTATACCATATATCGTATTATGGATCGTGCTGCCCCGCAAGGATTATACTTTCAATAATCCCAACTACAGTAACCCGACGGTTGACTATACCGTTCCTCCGCAGCAGCCCGGCGACCCGTTTGTTACGCCGCCGCCGCAACCGGGCAATCCATTTGGGAGCAGTGCATATAACAGCAGCGCTCCCGGGTTTACGCCGCTTGGCATACAGCCAAAGCCCCGTTCAAATGCGGGCATTATTTTCGGCGTGGTGCTTATCGTTTTAGGATCGATTATCCTGATCGACGAATTCGACATCATCCCCGACTTTGATTTTGAACGTCTTTGGCCGCTCGCATTGCTTGCCGTTGGCGCGGTGTTGATCGTATCGGGTCAAAGAAAGCAACCCTGGGAAAAACAGGAATGGGCTGCTGAGAAAAAGGAAGATAACCCACCGCCTGCCGAAAGCGCAACAACTGAAAATACAACAACAGAGCAGCAATAGGTATAACCTCACAAAATTTAAAAATCATGAGAAACGATAAATTAATCCCGGGCCTGGTCCTGGTGCTGATAGGGGCGGCATTCCTGCTCAACAATTTTGGCTATATACATTTTCACTGGATCAACATATTACACTTATGGCCATTGTTTTTAGTGATGGCCGGCATAAACCTGGTGTTCGCACATAACAGGACAGCGTGGGCTACCATATTGAAAATAAGCGTGCTTATAGGTGGTTTCGCCCTAATTCTTTTTGGTGATTTTGGCACCCGATTCAACTTTTGGCCGGGCCGTCATTTTACCTATATGAATGATAACAACGACAACAACGATAATAATGATGATAATATGGATGACAGCGACAGCACCGGCACTCCCGGCACTAAATGGAGCGGTAAGACAGCCTTCAGCGAACCATATAAAGCCGGTGTTAAATATGCCCGTCTCAACATCAGCGGCGGCGGCACAACTTACGTTTTAAACGATATTACCACCCATCTGTTTGAAGCCAATACCAGGGATAACCGCAACAAGTACGACTTAACCCAGCGCCAGGACGATTCAACTTCGGTGATCGATTTTCATATGCACGACCATCACGGGTTTAATTTTGATTCGGGCAGGAGCGAGGCTTCGATGCGTTTAAATCCCAACCCTATCTGGGATATTGATGTAGAAACAGGCGCTACCCAGCTCAATTTTGACCTGTCAAAATTTAAGGTTAAGGCATTAAAATTACATGGCGGCGCTGCTTCATTCAATGTAAAAATGGGTCAGCCGCAGTTGATGACCGATGTTGACATTTCAACAGGGGTATCAAGCGTTGAAGTAAGCATCCCGCAAAACGCGGCCTGCAGCATTCAAACCGATTCGGGCTTGTCATCCAATAATTTTGACGGATTCAATAAATCAGCTGATAACAATTTCGAAACCCCCGGCTATAGTGCCGCTAAAAATAAAATGCACATCCATATCAGCGGCGGCCTGTCGGATTTTAAGGTGAGGCGGTATTAAGAAGTAACAGTGGCGAGTAGTAGTAGCGGGTAGCAACAGCAGTTACAGGGGCATCTTTTCAGATAACCTTTCAATCGGCAATTGGTCAGTCATTTTGACTAATTTTACACATCGATAATTGAATACTGCAACTGCCACTAAATCCTGCTACTACATTTAAATAACATGCCTTCAGAATACACCCTGGTCATCAATGGCAAACCCGAAGGGCCGTTTACAATTGAGCAGTTAAAAGCTAAAGCCATAAAGCCCGGTGATTTCGTAAAAACCGCGGCAATGGACGATTATAAAGAAGCCCATGAAGTTGCCGAGCTTCGCCAGCTGCTGGGTTTCCGGCAACAGCCGCTTATCCCGCAATACTTTGGCAGTTTCGACCAGCGTTTGCTGGCATCCGCACTTGACTGGTTTTTTGTTTCGGGGGTTTGTATCCTGGCAGCCTTTATTTTAACCCTGCTTACTGCAGATAAAGCGACCCGTTTATTTATTGCCTTTGGCCTGCTCGCAGTTATCCCGGCGGCAAAGTTCATCTATCACATCATCCTGGAAAGCTCAGCCAAACAAGCCACCTATGGCAAGCAAATACTCGGCATAAAAGTTTGCGACATGCAAGGCAACCGGATCAGCTTTGGGCAGGCGGCGGGCAGAAATTTTGCCAAGCTATTTTCAGTGCTTACCTTTTTCGTGGGTTATCTGATGTGCTTTTTTAATAAACAGCAGCAATGCCTGCATGATATGATCGCGGGAACGTTGGTGATGAAGGACAGGTTGTTTTAGCCTCAGCTAAAAACGGCGCAACCTATCTTGAACGCCTTATAAAAATCAATAAAACTGATAATCTTCTCAGTCACGTGCGCTGAAGCTTTGCAATGGCGCAGAGAGTGCTTACCCTCCAGGGCGTAATGTTACACCTGCGAAAAGTACAGACTGCGGAGCATTTAGGTATGATAAAGCGCCCAACCTTCCAACAAATTCGTATTTTTGTACTATGAATACCGCCGCCATAAAACTCCTTCCAGGCCGTTATTGTAATTCGTTAACCGAATACTCGCGGTTTGTTACGCGCGAGGTGGCTATCGGCGATGTGCCAATGGGCGGCAGCAATCCTATCCGCATCCAAAGCATGACGACTACAGATACTATGGACACTATTGGTACGGTAGAGCAGTCGATCAGGATGGTAGACGCGGGCTGCGAATATGTGCGCATTACTGCGCCCAGCATTAAGGAGGCGCAAAACCTGGCAGAGATAAAAAAGGAATTGCGCCGGCGTGGGTACAATGTACCGTTGGTAGCGGATATTCATTTTACCCCCAATGCTGCCGAAGTTGCCGCGCGCATCGTTGAAAAAGTGCGGGTGAACCCCGGCAATTATGCCGATAAAAAGAAATTCGACCAGATAGATTATACCGACGCCCAGTACCAGGGCGAACTGGAACGCATATACCAAAAGTTTGCGCCGCTGGTAAAAATTTGCAAAGAGTACGGTACGGCGATGCGTATCGGTACTAACCACGGATCGTTAAGCGACAGGATCATGAGCCGTTATGGCGATACCCCGCGGGGCATGGTTGAATCGGCGATGGAGTTTATGCGGATGTGCGAAACGCTGAATTACTATAATTTGGTGATCTCGATGAAATCAAGCAACCCGCAGGTAATGGTGCAGGCTTACAGGCTGCTGGTTGAGACCATGGTTGCCGAAGGCATGAACTACCCGCTGCACCTGGGCGTAACCGAAGCCGGCGACGGCGAAGATGGCCGTATTAAATCGGCTGTAGGCATAGGCACTTTATTGGAAGATGGCCTGGGCGATACCGTACGCGTCTCTCTCACCGAGGAGCCGGAAGCCGAAGCGCCAGTGGCGATTGCGCTGGTGAAGCGGTATGTGGAAAGGGCAAAAGGCGAAAGGTTAAAGGCGAAAGGTAGTAGTGAGAAAGGAGAAAAAAACCTTTCACCTTTCACCTTTGACCTTTCACCTTCTCATGATCCATATGCATACCAGCGTCGCCATACTTACGAGGCGAACACATTTATCGGCGGGCACATGGTGCCGCGCGTTGTGATCGACTTATCGCTGCAGAACCTGAAAGACCCGGCGGTATTGAACGAAGCAGGTTATTTGTATTCGCCGTTGCTGGACAAATACAATATGGCCGAACAGTCGGTTGATTTCGTTTACCTGGCCGACGAATTGCCGTCGTTTACCCTGCCCGGTAATTTAAAGCAGCTTTACAATTATACAACCTGGCAAAAGCTGGCTGACAAAACCAATTGCCACCCGGTATTTTCATTAAAAGAATATGCAAAAGCAAGCGACCGCTCATCTGCATTAAACATGGTGACGGTAACATCCGCAGACGTGGATACCGAAGCATTCGGCCTGCTGCCTTTAAACCAGTCTCTTGTTTTTATATTAGAAACTGATGCCCTGCACGGCATGGCCGACCAGCGCGCCTTCTTTTTCAAGATGGAGGAATTGGGTATTGATGTCCCAGTCGTTATAAAACGCACATATACTTTCGAACCCAAAAATCAGACTCAAGACTTAAGACTCAAGACTCAGGACTCAAACCTTCAGTCTCAGGACTTACAATTACACGCTGCGACCGACCTCGGGGCCTTGCTCGTTGATGGTTTCGGCGACGGGATATGGATCGACGCGCCGCAGATACCTGTAAATGTGATCACTTCAACCGCTTTTGGTATTTTGCAGGCCACCCGGTCGCGCATTTCAAAGACGGAATATATATCCTGCCCCAGTTGCGGACGTACCTTGTTTGATTTGATGGTTACCACGCAAATGATCCGCAGCCGGACCAGTCATCTCAAGGGCCTTAAAATCGGCATTATGGGCTGCATCGTAAATGGCCCCGGCGAAATGGCTGATGCCGATTATGGCTATGTAGGCTCCGGAACCGATAAGGTAACCCTTTACCGCGGTAAGGAAGCAGTAAAGAAAAACATCAATTCGGCTAATGCGCTTGATGAGCTCATCGGCATTATTAAAGAGGATGGGAACTGGGTTGAGCAGGAAGTCGTTACCGGGGCTCGTTAGTCCATTTCACATTTTTTAAAACCCTTCCGTATTTAATCGGTTGCCATAATAAACATATTATCATGGCAAAAACTGTAGCCGACCAACTGGTTGAAATGCTGGTTAATGCCGGCGTAAAAAGAATTTATGCGGTAACCGGGGATAGTTTAAATAAGGTGAACGATGCCGTACGGCGCGAGGGAAGCATTCAGTGGATACACGTACGGCACGAGGAGGCAGGCGCTTATGCCGCCGGCGCCGAGGCACAGCTAAAAGGGTTTGCTTGCTGCGCGGGCAGCAGCGGCCCGGGCCATGTGCACCTGATCAATGGATTGTACGATGCGCATAAATCGGGTGCGCCGGTTATCGCTATCGCCTCAACCGTTCCGAGCTTTGAATACGGCACCGAATATTTCCAGGAAACCAATACCATCAAACTTTTTGACGACTGCAGCCTGTACAACCAGGTTGCCACAACAGCTAAACAAATGCCGCGTATGTTGCAGGCCGCTATACAAGCCGCGCTAAACCGAAAAGGCGTGGCGGTGCTTGGCTTACCCGGCGACCTGACCGGCATGGACGCCGGCGAAATAGAAACATCGATGCAGTTTTTTCAGCCGGTGCCCGAAGTACGGCCGTCGGCTGAGGATATGACGCAGCTGGCAGCACTGGTAAACAAGCATCATAAAATAACCATCTTCTGCGGGATCGGCGCGGCCGACGCACATGATGAGGTAGTTAAGCTGGCGGAAAAGATCAACGCCACCGTGGCGTATTCGTTCCGCGCCAAGATGGATATCCAGTATGATAATCCAAATGAAATTGGCATGACCGGCCTTTTAGGCTTACCGGCAGCTTTTCATAGCATGAATGAATCGGACCTGCTTTTGCTGCTCGGGACCGATTTCCCGTACACGCCTTTTATGCCCCCGGATTGTAAGATCGTGCAGGTCGACATTAAGCCGGAACGCATCGGCCGCCGGGCAAAGGTTAGTGTGGGCTTATGCGGATCGGTAAAGGACACAGTCACCGCTTTGCTGCCGCTAATTGATAAAAAGAAGGACGATACCTTTTTAAAAGCGCAGCTCGGGGTGTATGAGGAAGTGAAAAAAAGAATGCTCACTTATGTAGAGGACACCGGTACTGAAGGCAATATCCACCCTGAATTTGTTGCCACACAAATTGATAAACTTGCCGCCGACGATGCGATATTTACGGTAGACACCGGGATGTCGTGCGTTTGGGGTTCACGTTATATCAATGCCACAGGTAAGCGAAAAATGCTGGGCTCATTCAATCATGGGTCAATGGCTAACGCCATGCCGCAGGCTATCGGGGCGGCGTTGGCCTGCCCGGGCCGGCAGGTAATTGCCCTTTGCGGGGACGGTGGGCTGTCGATGCTTTTGGGTGACCTGGCTACCATTACGCAGTATAAGTTGCCGGTAAAGGTCATCATATTTAATAACCGTTCGCTGGGTATGGTTAAGCTGGAAATGGAAGTAGCCGGTATCCCCGACTGGCAAACGGAGATGTACGATCCCGATTTTGCGATGGTGGCGCAGGCCATGGGCATGAAAGGCGTTACCGTTCGGGATGCGGACGGTGTGAAACAGGCATTGCAGGAAGCCTTTATGTTTAACGGCCCGGTGCTGGTTAATATCATGACCGACCCAACCGCGCTGGCTATGCCGCCAAAAGTAGAATTTGAACAAGTAAAAGGCATGGCCTTATCCATGACGAAGCTTATGCTAAATGGCCAGATGGACGAAGTGCTCGATACGGTAAAGGCGAACTATAAGCATTTGAAGGAGTTGATTTAAATGTGCAGATTTCAGATGTGCAAATGTGCAGATGTAGTCGATAAATAATTAGTGTGTTTGTATTTAATATTGATGTCGCAGGTGTCGCACTTTTTTGTTCGCAGGTGTCGCACCCGTCGCAGTGCGACAGTAACCATTAATTCTTCTTATAATTTTGTGCATCCGCACATTTGTAATCCAGCATCTGCACATCTGTAATCTGCACATCTGCATATTCGCTCATTTTCAAAACTCCAGCCACCTGTGTATCCGCAAATTAAGCTTATTGCCTTCCTTATATTTACCAAATTTGTCATTGAGCACGCGCAACGTAAGCCCGTTGTGCTCAAGCAGCAGGTCCTCGTAGTTGCCCTTGAATAAAATTTGCTTTATTTCCCAGTTGCGGCGCCCCCACGTTTTAATGGTTTCAACCCATTCGGGGTAGATCACCACATGATCCGTTTTAGATTTTATACCGCAAATTTTTGCTTCATGGTGAGTTATTACGTTACAATTGGTCAGCAAACGTGCGGTGTATAAGTTGCCTGGGGTATGATACATCGCCTTTGGTTCGCCGGATTCTATTATTTCGCCTTCTTTTAATACCAGTAACTCATCAGCCATGGAAAGCACTTCGGCGGGGTCGTGCGAAACGATAATAACGGTTAAGCCTGTTTCCTTTACTATTTCCCTGATATCCTGCTGCAGCCCCTCGCGGAAGGAAGTATCCACCTGGTTAAAAGGTTCATCCAGCAAAAGTATTTCCGGGTTGGTGATTAGGGCCCGGGCGATTGCCACCCGCTGTTTTTCGCCGCCGCTCAGCTTTACCACCTGTTTATCTGCCAGGTGAGTCATTTTTAACTGGGCTAAAATGTGATTGGTCTTTTCTTCTTTTGCCTTCAGGTTGGTATGTGGCAGCATGGTTGCCACGTTGTCCCAAACCTTTGCGAACGTATTGAGGTCATTGGTGTTTTGGGTAACCATTTTCATGGCATCATGGCCGGGGATTAATTTTTCCTCGGGGCCAATAATGCGCGTGCCTCTGAAAGTCACTTCGCCGCTATCCGGCGATAGCAAACCATAAAGCAGTTGTAACAGGGTGCTTTTCCCGCTGCCGCTTTCGCCGATTATCGCGGTGATCCGCCCCGGATCAATTGTTAGGTTAATTTGCTTTATTCCTGAAAATTGTGTTCCGGGGTATATCTTGCTTACCGAAGTTACCTGCAAAAAAGGTGCTGCCATGGCTGGCAAAGATACGGGAAGCTTTGCTTAGTTGTAAGGGTTAAAAAGAAGTTGTAGGAGTTGAAGTGGTACAAGCAATGGAAATTGATTCCATCTGCAACCTTTAAAACTTCTACAACTCTTCAAACATTCCTAAAACCCAAACATCAATCCGAAGGAGAAGTTTTTCAGGCCTGCCTGGTTCGGACTATTCTCAAACATATCATTAATATAATATTTGGCAAAGAAACCCCATCCGTCGTAGCCAAGCCGGGCGAAGGCGCCGTAGCGTACCTTGGCAAAGTGGTAATCATCATAAAACTTCTTTTTGCCAAATTCCGGGCTAATCTGTTTTACCATGCCGCCAAGCAATAACCCGGCTTCGGGGCCAAAAACAAAATGGGCGCGTTTTCCATGTGAGTCTTCGCCCGAGCGGATATCAAACGAAAGCGGAATCCTTAAGTAATTCGCCGAAAAGCGGTTTTTACTGTAATGAATGTCATCCTCCCGATAAGTCAAAGTTGGCTGGTCGGGCAATATCGTAATGTTCTTCTCCAGCCGTATCAGCGTCCAGTCGAATCCGCCGGAAAGATAGATTTTAAAATTATCTGCAAACCGGTAGCCAAATTGTATCACATCGAAACCTACAGTACTGGTTTTCCATGAGCGATAGTCAAGAAAGCTGTTTTTTTGCGATAAGGTAAAGCTTCCGTTATCAACCAGGGTGGCAAGGCCTAAGTCAAATCGCGAAAAGGTTATCCCGAAGTTGAAGCCGGATGAGGTTTTTTGATGGCGGTGATGATGTCTTCCACCATGCCAGTCTGAATCATCGTCATCACCGAAGCTTATATGGTATTTCTTAGTCGTATCCGTTTTGATCTTCAATGAGTCAGAAGAAGTGCTTTGTGCAAACACAAACGTTGTGGCAAGGCCCATTATCGTAGTAAAAATTAATCGTTTCATAATAGTGTATTTCAGGTTTGAAGTTTATTTTTCTCTTTTTATTTTAATTATGCCCAGGTTTACCCCCGTGATGTTGGATTGGTCGTCGTCCGTATCAGAAAATTCGATGAACTTATCCCTTCGTTTGTCAACTTTAGCTATCACCACATTTACCAGGTCGCCGAAGCTGTGTATTTTATGTTTTTTCTGTCTGTCGGGCACGAAGTCCTGTGTGGTGGCAACCGGAATCTGAGTGGCAAGCAACACCGGTTTGGATACAAAGGCACCGGTTTCAGCCAAAGATTGCTTTGCAGTTAGTTCAATCGTTTTATCCGGCACTACCGGGTTAATTACTTCCTGTTGCCGTTGAGGCAGGGTAGCTAAAGCAGTTACTTCAACAGCCCGTTTTAACTCGACTTCCGGGCTGCCTTTGTCGGGGGAAACATCGTTGAATGATTTCGCAGTCGTTTCAGCGGGTAATTTGCCCGGCCCAAATGAGGCGACTATCTGATCGTCCTTGTTTTTTATGGGCATAATACTCGGAGATTGATGTGCTTTCGCAATATTATTATGAGCGGGATCCTTGCTGTTTACTTTAACTTTTTGCGGTATGAATAATACACCCGCGGCTACCAAAACCAAAATACTGGCGGCTATGCCCATAAAAGGGAACAGCGATCTTGTGTCCTTTTTCTTACCCAAATGGCCTGCAATGCCTTCCCAAACACCCTGCGAAGGCTCTGCTTCAAAATCTTCCAGTTTTGAACGGAGCAATTCATCAAACTGATTATCCTGCATTTTCATATCGTTTACCTTCCATTTTTATTATTTGTTGTTTCAACACGGCACGTGCCCTCGATAACTGCGACTTTGAGGCGCCTTCCGTTATCCCGGCCAGCGCGGCAATTTCCTTGTGCGAATAGCCTTCAATGGCATATAAGTTAAACACAATACGATATCCGGGCGAAAGCCGCTGTATCAATAACATCAGGTCTTTCGCTGCAAGGCAGGCTGTTACCAATGGGTCAACCGAAGGCTCATTTGGTTCATTTTCCAGGTTACCCAATTGGAGCATTTTGTGATGCTTCCGGTAATGCTCAATGGCACTATGCACCATAATGCGTCTTATCCAGCCTTCAAATGACCCCTCGTTTCGATAGTCGTTTATTTTTTGGAATACTTTTATAAAGCCATTCTGCAGCATATCCTCGGCCTCCATCCTGTCGGTGGCATACCGCGAACAAACGCCAAGCATTTTTGCGGCAAAATGCTTGTACAGCAACTCCTGGGCTTTTCGCTCAGCTGCTTTGCAACGTTTAATTAAATCTTCAATCGTGTATTTGTGTTCCAAAAACATCATTTAACAGTTAGAGGGAGTTTAATGCGAAATGGTTGCATGGGGTTGAAAATAAATTTGTTTCCGGGGCTGTCAAACTATTTTACAGGAAGCTTATCTTTATCGGGATGAAATCGGTTCAATTTTCTTTTTTGGCAATTCTTTTGTCTTGCATTCACCTTTTTGCGCAACCTAAAGCAAGCGATAGCTATACCCTTTTTAAACCCGACCGCGTGTTTGACGGACAACAAATGCACGCCGGCTGGTGGGTGTTGATAAAAGGCAATCATATTGAAGCGGCTGGTGAGCCGGCGAGTATATCCGTACCTGCCTCAACTAAAATAATTGAACTAAAAGGGATGACTTTAATGCCCGGATTGATTGAAGGGCATTCGCACCTTTTTTTGCATCCATATAACGAAACCAGCTGGAACGACCAGGTGCTGACCGAAAGTCGCGCCGAGCGCACAGCACGTGCGGTTATTCACGCAAAGGAAACTTTGATGGCAGGCTTTACAACAGTTCGCGATCTGGGAACAGAAGGTGCGGCTTATGACGATGTGGGATTGAAAAAAACAATTGAGAAGGGCATTATTCCTGGTCCGCGGATGCTCGTGGCCACGCGGGCTATTATCGCTACAGGCAGCTATGGCCCTAAAAGCGAAGTTGCCGAAACAGTATTTCCGCAGGGCGCGGAGGAAACCGACGGATTGGACGGTATCAGCCATACGGTCCGTTCGCAAATAGGGCATGGCGCCGATGTGGTGAAAATATATGTGGATTACCGTTGGGGATTGGACGATGTTGCCGCGCCGACCTTTACAGAAGAGGAGATAAAGACAGCCGTACAAGTTGCCAAAAGCAGCGGACGAACAATTGCCGTACATTCCGGTACGGAAGAGGGGATGCGTAGGGCCATTGCAGCCGGCGTAACAACTATCGAACACGGCGATGGCGGTACGCCGGAGTTGTTTAAATTAATGAGAGAAAAAGGTATAGCCTTATGCCCGACGATATCCGCGACCGAGGCTATCTCAACCTATCATGGCTGGAGGAAAGGTGTCGATCCTGAACCAGCAGGCGTTAAGCGGAAGCATTATATTTTTGCCGAAGCGCTAAAAGCCGGCGTTACGATTTGCATGGGTGGCGATGTGGGCGTATTTCCACATGGCGACAACGCCCGCGAAATGGTGCTGATGACCGAATACGGGATGAAACCAATCGATGTTTTGCGCTCAGCTACTTCGGTTAACGCCGCAGTTTTTGGGTTGAACAATTTAGGGAACATCAAAGCCGGTTACCTGGCCGATCTGGTGGCAGTGACCGGTAATCCTACTGAAGATATAAAATTAGTGAAGCAAGTTAAGATGGTGATTAAGGACGGGGTAATTTATAAGAGATAAGCTAAAATGAAAATAATTCAGGATTATAATATTAATAAAACAACTGATTTAATTGAAGTTGCATCAGCTAATTACATTGGAGATTATGCCATTAGAATAATGTTTAGCGACGGGCATGATAAATTAGTAGATTTTAAGCCGTTTTTACTGAAGTCTCTTCATCCTTCGATTTCAAAATATCTTAATGAAACCCTGTTTAAACAATTTAAAATAACTAACGGCAACTTAAACTGGAATGATTATGATTTGATATTCCCAATTCATGATTTATACGAAGGAACAGTGGCATAATTACTTCTTCATCCTGTAGTATTTATAAACTTTTACAGCACACATAATAATCACCGAAAAAGCGATTATCCCTACAACGCCGAATATCCAGCTGACGGCATTCTTCAAAACAGCCAGAAAAACGATCGCAAATAGAAATATCGTGGCAACTTCATTCCAGATACGAAGCTGGGTTGATGTCCAGGTGTAGATGCCCCTGGCCATTTGCTTCATCTTGTTTTGGCAAATGAAATGATAAACCAAAAGGCCCACAACAAACCCGAGTTTAATTTGCATCCATGGCTGGCTTAGCCAGGCAGGTACCAGCACAAGCATGGCAATACCCGCCGCCACAACCAATACCATTGAGGGTACGGTTATGATGTACCACAACTTGCGCTCCATGATCTCAAACTGGTCGGATAATATTTTGCGGTCGGGTTCTGGCTTTTGCTGTGCTTCGGTGTGGTAAATAAATAAACGCACCATGTAAAACAGCCCCGCCATCCAGCAGACTACAAATATGATATGTATGGCAAGAATGTATGGGTACATATTTAAAAATCTGTCATTGCGAGGAGGTACGACGAAGCAATCTCGTAGCTATGCATATTCGTTATGCAGGTCGACGAGATTGCCGCGCTATCGCCCGCAATGACAATTAATTTCTGTATTCCTTAATTATATCCACCGCGTACTTCACATTATCAAACGGTATATCCGGCATAATGCCGTGCCCTAAGTTAAATATAAATCCGGTTTCGCCTTTCATGCGGTCGAACAGGCGGTAAATTCTTTCCTTGATCACTTTTTTATCGGCATACAAAATATGCGGGTCGAGGTTACCTTGTACGGCAATGCCGGCCGGTAACCGCTTTTTAATATCCAATAGATCAACGTTCCAGTCAATAGAGATCACATCCGGCTTAGCTTCTGCCATTAATGGCGCAAATACGGAGCTTCCTTTACAAAATGAAATTACAGGAATGTCTTTCCTGTTTAATTTGCTGATGATCTCGCAAATGTACCGGTGCGAAAACTCTTTATAATCATCCCAAGCCAAAGCCTGCGCCCAGCTGTCGAATATTTGCACGGCGTTCACCCCGGCGGCTATCTGCAGGTTTAAATAATCAGCCGTTACAGCTGCTATTTTTGACAGGAGTTGATGAGCCAGTTCGGGCTCGTTATGCAGCATTAATTTGGTTAGTTTAAAGTCTTTTGACGATCCGCCCTCAACCAAATAGCTCATTACAGTAAACGGCGCACCGGCAAAGCCAATCAGGGGTATGCTGCCATTTAAGCGTTGCTGAACAACCTTGATCGCATCAGCTACATACTGTAGTTTGTGTACAACCTGCGTATCCAGTTTGTCAATATCTGCTTTAGAGCGGACAGGATTTGCAAACTTAGGGCCTACGCCTTGTGTAAAGCTTAAATCGCCGCCCATAGCCTCGGCGGTAACCAATATGTCAGAAAATAGGATAGCGGCGTCAATTCCCAGTAAGTCAACCGGCAGCATGGTAACATCGGCAGCCAACTCGGGTGTTTTACACATTTCCAGGAAAGAATATTTGTTCTTGATATCCCAGTATTCCTTCATGAACCTGCCGGCCTGGCGCATCATCCATACCGGCGGACGTTCTGTTTTTTCTGAAAAGGCTGCTTTAATTAATAACGAATCTCTCATAATATAATTCCGTAGAGACGCCCCGAACCATCGGGGCGTCTCTACTTCGTGTGTTTTTTTAATTCCAGGTGAAGGCGATCGATCACATCCTTCATTTTGGCATTTATATTATCATGGTGTTTTTCTGCAAGCTCCAAATAGGCGCCTGCCTTATCGAATTTTCCCTGCCTGATGCTTATGTTAGCCACATGCACCAGCGCTGCTACGTGATCGTTAACTGATCGCAGCGGATATTGAGCAGCTATTTCATAATGCTTTTCAGCATCTTCAAAATCCTGGTTCTGCAGGCAAACGCCGCCCATTAAAAATTCATAATATCCCCTGCGACTCTTGCTCAGCCATTCCGGCCTGAATACTTCCTGCAGGGTTTGCCCCGCCTTATCGTATTCTTTATGATGAAAATAACGGGCTGCTACCACCAGGGTGCCCTGCCTGAAATAATCCCATCCCAGCAAAACGATCAGCATCAGGGCTACTGCCGCCAATTCATATAAACGCAAGTCGGCCAGTATGACCAACGACAGCAAAAATAAAACACCAATGAATAAGCGTGTCCGGTTGGTAAACATTAATGCTGGTTGTCAGTAAATTTATAGCCTACACCGCGGATAGAATGAAAATAAACCGGGTTTTTAGGATCGGGCTCAAAGTATTTACGGAAAGTCAGGATAAAGTTATCGATGGTACGGGTTGAAGGATAAACGTCATAGTTCCATACCGTCTCCAATATCTGCTCACGCGAAACCGCGTCGTTCCGGCGTTCAATAAGCAGTTTCAATAACATGGTTTCCTTCTTGGTCAGCGGGGTGATGGAGCCATCGCCGTTCACCAGTTCAAATGAATTGAAGTGAATGGTTTTGTCGCCAATTTTATAGCTGTTAAACTCTTTTAGCTCATCACCTTTTAAGCTGCGCTTAACCAGGTTATTCACTCTCAGAATTAGTTCCTCAAGGTTAAACGGTTTGGTCAGGTAATCATCCGCGCCTTTTTTAAGGCCGGAAATTTTGTCCTCGTTGGTATTTTTAGCCGTCAAAAACATGATCGGCACCTCGGAGTTTTCAAGCCTGATCGTTTCAGCCACCACAAATCCGTCTATCTCGGGCATCATAACATCCAGGATCACCAGGTTAAAACGTTCTTCCTTAAATAGCTGCAAAGCTTTTTTGCCATTGGTGGCGGTCGAAACTTTATATCCCTCCAGCTCGAGGTTCAGTTTAATGGCTTCCAGCAGGTGGTCTTCGTCTTCGGCCAGCAGGATCCTTTTTTTATGCGGTGCTTCCATTTGTGATGTACTATTAGATAAGTTTTTAATAATTAATCAAATACGACTTCAAATATACTACCCGCAGGACGATTATCCTTTACTTTTATGCTCGCCTGGTGCTTATCCAGCACTTCTTTTACAATATAAAGACCTAAACCCGTACCTTTTGTGTTGCGCGTGTCTTCGCTGCCCACCCTGTAAAACCTATCGAAAATACGGCCCTTTTCTTCATCGGCGATACCAATGCCATGATCGGCAACCTGCAAATACACCCTATCCTCCTTCGAAAACAATTTTACGGCTACTGTTTCGCATGGGCCGGAATACTTAATGGCATTTTCTATAAGGTTGGTAACAACTGAAGTTAAAGCAAATTTATCCCCCGTGATCTGGATCTTCGGTTCAATTTCAGCATCTATGATCTGTTGGCTTGATTCACATTTTGTGATCTGCAGCCTGTTAACAATACTGTCAACCAACACCGACAAGTTGAATTTAGCTTTCGGGAACGTATAGGATTGGTTTTCAATTTTCGCGGCCAGCAGCATATTTTCAACCATATCATCCAGCCGCTCAATATCCATTAGCGATTTGCCGATAAAGTCAAGTACCTGCTCTCTGGTAAGGTCTCTTTTTTGAATGGTTTGCAATAATATTTTGATTGATGCAAGGGGAGATTTCAATTCGTGGGTTACTGATAGCAGGAAATTCTTTTTTTGTTCCTGTAGCTGGCGCTCGCGGCATATCGACTTATGCAGCCAGATAGCCCCCACTAAAAAAACGATCAAAAATAGCGATCCTTCGCCCACGATCATACCCAGGCTGCTGGGCATCTTTTTAACCAGCAAATATCCCCACCATATCAACTCCGTTGAGGCGTAAATAATAAGGGCATAAAATATGATAAATGTTCTTCTCATTTTGTTATCAGTTTGCAGTTATTAGTTTGAGTTTGCGGTATAATTAGCTGGATTTTATAAATGCCAACTGGTAAACGGCAAACCGCCCACTGTCTATTTCCCGCTAAACACCACATCCAAACTTTCAAATATAGCACGTTTTGCTTTTTCCAGGTCAATTTTTGTATGTGCCGATGATATGAAACCAACTTCGTAACCGGATGGGCCCAGGTAAACGCCTCTGTTGATCAGTTCGCGATGCAGCTTTTTGAACTTGTCCATCCCGGCCGGGTCAATTTCGTCGGCCCGGCGTATTGTCTCCTGGTCGGTAAAAGCAAACCAAAAAATGGAACCGATGGAAAACACTTTAAATATATAATTCTTTGCTGAAGCGTACCGTTGTATGGCTTCGGTAAATTCTTCGGTCTTATTATGAAGGTCGCGATAAAATCCGGTTTTCAATAATTCCGATAGCTGCGCGATACCGGCTGCCATAGCCACTGGGTTGCCGGATAAAGTGCCCGCCTGGTAAACCGCACCATCAGGAGAAATGTTGCCCATAATTTCTGCGGACGAGCCGTAAGCGCCCACCGGTAAACCTCCGCCAATGATCTTACCATAGGTAATAATATCCGGCTTGATTTGGTAATAGCCGGCAGCGCCCTCAAAACCTATCCTGAAACCGGATATCACTTCATCAAAGATCAGCAGGGCGCCGTTTTGTGTGCACATCTCGCGTAAAAATTGCAGGAATTCTTTTTCTTGCAGCAGCAGGCCATTATTTGCCGGTATCGGCTCAATAATTACCGCGGCTACCTGGTCTTTAAATTCGTCAAATGCTTTTTGCAAAGCGGCTTTATCATTTAAGGCCACTACAATGGTTTCATCGGCAAACGATTTGGGTACGCCCGCCGAAGATGTTTCACCAAAAGTAACCAGGCCCGAACCTGCTTTTACCAGTAAAGAATCAGAATGACCATGATAACAGCCCTCAAACTTTAATATTTTATCCCTTTTGGTATATCCCCGCGCCAGCCTGATTGCAGACATTACAGCCTCGGTTCCCGAACTTACAAAGCGAAGCTTTTTTATGAATTTATTGTTTTTGAGGATAAGCTCAGCCAGCTCATTTTCCAAAGCCGTCGGTGCGCCGAACGACATGCCATGCTGCATCACTTCAATAACCTTTTCGCGAACCTTGCAATGATTATGCCCCAGGATCAAAGGGCCCCATGAGCAGCAAAAGTCAATAAACTGGTTGCCGTCAGCATCCCATAGGTAGCATCCATTACCTTTTTCAATAAAAAGCGGGGTGCCGTATACGGATTTAAATGCCCTTACCGGGGAATTAACCCCCCCGGGGAAGAACGTCTTGGCCTTTGCATACAGCGCAGCAGACTTTTCCCTGGTGATATCGGGTTTGCCTGATGTGCTTACCGGCTCATCAGCATCGGCCGAAAATATTTTCTTTATTGAATCCAACATGTTTTTTAAGTCAAAAGTCAAAAATCAAAAGTCAAAATCAACGTGCCTTTCCAGGTTTTTAATTTTACTTTTTAATTTTGACTTATTCTACAGCCATTTATTCTCTAAAACTTCCTTTGCGTGATAGGTTAAGATCGCGCTTGCGCCGGCACGCCGTATGCTTGTTAATACTTCGGTAATGGCGCGCTGCTCATTTAACCATCCTTTTTGTATAGCGGCTTTGATCATAGCATACTCGCCGCTTACGTTGTAGGCCGCCACCGGCAGTTCTGTATTGTCCTTTATTAATTTAATGACGTCCAGGTAGGGCAAGGCAGGCTTTACCATTAAAAAGTCCGCACCCTCCAGTTCATCCAGGTTTGCTTCTATTAACGCCTCGCGCTGGTTGGCCGGATTCATCTGGTATGTTTTTTTATCGCCGAACTTTGGCGCCGAATTTAACGCATCACGGAAAGGTCCGTAAAATGCGCTGGCATACTTTGCCGAATACGACATAATAGACACATTAGTAAACTTGTTTTCATCCAAAACCTTCCGGATGTAGCCCACACGGCCGTCCATCATATCCGAGGGGGCAATAATGTCCGCGCCGCATTGGGCGTGAGCGAGGGCCATTTTGCCAAGTACTTCCAGCGTTTCATCATTTAAAATTTCGCCATTCTCCACAATGCCGTCGTGCCCGTCGCTGCTGTAAGGATCCATCGCCACATCGGTTATCACACAGGCTTCGGGGAAATTCTTTTTTACTTCGCGGATAGCGCGCAGGTACAGGCTTTCCTCCCGGTGGCTTTCGGTCGCGTATTTATCTTTTAATGATTCCTCAATATTGGGAAACAGGTCAAAAGAATTTAACCCCAGCTTCAGGCAGCTTTCAATTTCGCGCAGCAGGTTATCGATTGAATAACGATAGATGCCGGGCATAGAAGCCACTTCGTTTTTTTGAGAAGTGCCATCAACGATAAACAGCGGGAATATCAAATTAGCCGCGCTGACATGCGTTTCCTGTACCATTTGCCGGATGACTTCACTTTTTCGGTTTCTTCTTGGACGTTGCAGCATTTTAGTTCATGGTTAATTGTTCATGGTTCATAGCCGTTACGTTATAAACAACAGCCGAATACCGCTTCCGCCAGCCCGGTTTCATCGGGCGAGTAGGGGAGGACATAATTATTTAACCCAACTTCTTCTAGTTTTTTGCCTGTTGACTTACCGATGGCGATAACCTGTTGCCCTGGGTCTAGCAAATTGCTTGAAAAATAGGCGTCTACGTTTGACGGGCTTGTGAATATCAGTATTTCGGCAGCGCTTGCTTCTACGTTATCTTCGTGTACCGTTTCATATACCGGCAGGTCGATGATCTTTGTATCATCCGACAATGCCTGTTGAATGCTGCGCATTGAATTTTGTGCAGCCGGAAATAATACGGTTGTTCCGTTAGCCATTTTGGCAAATTCAGCGGCAACATCCGAAGTATCGATACCTGCTCCCGTATAATCTACAAAGAAACCTTTGCGGCGCATCGTATCTTCCGAGCCGCTTCCCATAACGCCAAATTTTACTTTCTTGGGCAATATCGGGTTCAGATCGAAAAAGTATTCTATCGCGTTTTTACTGCTAAAGAATATCCAGTCGACGTGCCTTAAAATAAAGGAATCGAGTATGGTTATCGTAGGCACGGTGCGGATCAGCGAGCGGGCCTCTATCTCAATATTGTGTTTACTTAAAGCTTTGCGGAAATAGCTTTGTTCATTTAAATCGCGGGATATAAATACCTTCTTTGGAAACTCGCGGTCCTCATCAAAATAAAAATATACTTTTTTAGCCAGGCCCTCGGTTGTCTCTGCTTCTAAAAACAGCCTGTCGGGGAAATCATCGCCCTCGTTTGCTTTCGAGGTGAATACCTGGTAAGTGTTTTCATGCTTACGGCAATAACAGCCAAGAGGTAAGTGACATCCCCCACCGAAAAGTTTTAATACGCCACGTTCAACTGCTAACTCTTCGGCAACATCCGGGTGGTGTATGGCCTGTAGTGCGCCAAATAGTTCCCTGTCGCTGTCCCTGATCTGTATCGCTAATGCGCCCTGCGCAGGCGCGGGTATCAGTTCAGATGGTGTTAATTCCTCCACATGAAACTCGCTGAGGTCTAAGCCAAGCCTTTTAACGCCGGCTTTGGCCAGCATAATGGCATCATAGCTTTCACTCCGGAGCTTGCTGATCCGGGAGGGGACATTGCCCCGCAGGTCGGTTACTTCGAGGTCGGGGCGGTAGGCCAATAACTGTGCCTTGCGCCGGTTTGACGAAGTGCCTACGATGCCGCCATATTTGACAGATAGTTTTTGATGCACATCCACACAGTCTTTCAGTATCAGCAGCAGGTCAGAAGGGTCTTCCCGTTCTGAAACTGCTGCAATAATGAGTCCCGGTGGATTTTCTGTGGGCAGGTCTTTGTGCGAATGTACCGCTATATCAATACCCCCCGCTGATAATTCTTCTTCAAGCTCCTTAGTAAAAAATCCCTTGCCTTCCAGCTTATCAAAGCTCAAATTGAGGATACGGTCGCCCTGTGTTTTGATGATCTTTAATTCGGCGGTAATGCCGAGGGCTGCCAGGCTATCCTTTACAAAATTTGCCTGCCAAAGCGCCAGGTCACTGCCGCGGGTTCCTATAATAATTTTTCTATCCAAAGAGTTTTTGTACTTGTAATTGCAAATTTAACTTTTTACAAGCAAGATTTAAGCATTAATTGATGATATGAAAGTCGCATGACTTATATTAAGACTTATAAAATGAAATTAACAGATAATACAACTATCGGATAAACTAACGCGAAATTAACTGTAGAAACGACATCAAAAGCAATTTGATTTACTAAGTATTTAATTGATTGTCAATTAATTATCTATTAGGATAAATTGTGTCATTTTATTGTAATGTTCTATTTTAAGTTATGAATATTAATATTACATAATATTACACTCTCTAAATTCAATTAATATTTATTAATACCTAAAACCTTATTTATGAAAAAGCTAATTTTCTTTTTATTGGCGTTTATACCAATAACGACGTTTTCACAGTCTTGGTCTCAGTGTGGATGCACAATCGGTACGGATCCATTTTTCGCGGTAGTAATTACATATGCTACTGAATCCACTGCATCGTGTGCCGTTCCGTCACCCGGACTAGCGTTAGTACAACTTTATATTGCGGGACAATCACGGGACGATGAATATATGGATATTCAACAGGCCGCCAACGAGTGCCAACTCCATGACGAAATGGAATTCTTGGAAATCATCATTGGCCCATTTCTGGATTACTTTGCAAGCGGCAGCAGTGGTGACCAAGTGATTATGACCAACGGAGAGGACATGCCGTACACTGTTGATTGGACATACGATTATAATAACGACTATTGGACTTATACAATACAATATTAATTCAGATAAAAATTAATGATATGAAAAAGATTATTATTCCAATAAGTATCCTTTTGATGTTAATAGTGACAAGTTGCAAAAGGGAAAACACACTAAACACAACGAAAATTACCGCACATCAAAAAAGTGACCTTCTGGACCGTTTAACTCGAAGATTAGACTCGTTATCAGATACTTCGTCAATTGATCCTAAAAAGTTACCCGACGTAATCACCTATAGCACTGCTAAGAATGGTCCGACGATAGCAGAACAACGTGCATTCATTAGAGCCAGTGGTTTTTCAGTAGTTGATGAACCATCGTTAAACACAAGGTCTAAACAGCGAATGCTTCTGGGAGCATCGCAAGTGACGGATTCATTTGATAAAGCAGATGCTAGCTATAAATCATATATTGCGCAGCAATCAAAAAATCAGAGTCTGACAGTATTCAAACAAAATGCCGCATCGGTTATTATCAGACAATATCTGTTGGGAGATAAATCCCAAAATAACCATTTACAATATTATACGGAAGAATTACTTCAAAGTCATTCTCAAAATTACGGATTGCTGTACTTAGCCATTCAACAGCTAAAGGGGTACGTTTCAACACAACGCTTGGGGCAATACAAAAATATGATTAATACAGATCCGGTTGTGGCAAATAGGAATAGACAAATGGAAGCTATTCAACAGGGCATTAAGACTAAGTATGCGTCTTTTACCGAGCGCCAATTGAAATTAGTTAATGTTCTTTTAAAGGGTTCTGAAATGTCGAGATTGCGGGACCAATATTTAATAAATAAAATAAAAGGAATTTAGTTATAAAAGGTCGCAACAGGGCTATTTAAATAGTGATCTTTAAACCGAATAATGAACAAAATGATTAAGTTGATCTTCGTGTTTGTGTTTTTCGCAGGAATTTTATATGAATCCTTTCAGTTAATTGTTCAATGCGAACCTACACGAACAGTTAATATAATCAGACAGAGTTCCTGCAAAAATAGTGAAATAACTTTGCCCGTAAACGGCTGTTACCTGGATGTCGCTTTAAAAGTTAAAATCAGCTCTTTGGATCAATTCCTATTTATTACAAATAAACTTGGCAATCCTGTTTTAACTGCAATAAATTTAGTTATTTGCGGGTTAGCATTAAATCTTTTATTGCGGTTAAAAACAGCCGAATTCCGGATAAATGAACTTACACGATTAAAAATAATTTTATTTTTTATAGCATTAAAATTAATTATCCAATCGTGGATGGGAGCGTATATGCGGAATTGGTTTTCGGGGAACCCGCTTTTAAACAACACGGGTTATTCACTTGAAGATGAGTTTAATTCGGATACTTACTACGTTTATTTATTGTGGCTGCTTGTTGCACTGGTTTTAATGAATTATATCAGTAGGGAAATCCAGATAAGAAATAAGCAAGAAAGTGAAACTCCTGTATGTGAATAAATTAATCAGTTATTGATCAATATATCCTGCGCCATGATCATGGGCACGCTGATATATTTTTTCTCCATGTAGTTGATCACTTTTTCCAGCACTTCGCGCGATTGCTCGTCCATCCCCTGCGCCTCATCGGCGAAAATAGAGTAACGGCAGGTTTCACCGACGTAATGCAGCCGGTTATTTTACTAAATTAAGAAGCCGGAGAAGTTCTCTGTCTTCGATATCCGATTGCTGGGACTTGTCGTAGATTGATAATAGGAATATTGAACTGTCGGTGATGGCAAAGTATGTGATAACCCTTGCACCGCCGGATTTTCCCTTTCCTTTCGATCCTATTGCCAGCCGGATTTTATAACAATTGTTGCCAAGGGGTATGCCCTGGTCGGGTTCAATTTTAAGTTCTTGTATTAACGCCGATATTTCTATCCTTAGGGAAGGGTATTTTTTAATAAGCCGTTTGAACTGTTTGTCAAATGGGGGAATTGTTAAAACCTTATAGATCATTGAGCAATTCTTCGGCCGGGCGGCCTTTAAGCTTTCCTTTTTTTATTTTATCGACGTTTTTGAAAGCTTTTTTAATCTCATTTATCTCTTCAAACAATTCGGCATCCGGCGCAGAGACAGGCCTCGCTTTTACATAGGAATAGTTTTTAATCAACTCCAAAAAACCTGCAACTTTGTTATCGGAAATATCAACTAATAATTTCATAAATTCTTTCTTACAAAATTACTACTTCTCAACTAAAGAAAAATAAAAATTATTTAACCTCTGACGGTGAACTCAACTATCAATTATTGATCAATATATCCTTGGCCATGATCATGGGTACGCTGATATATTTTTTCTCCATGTAATTGATCACTTTTTCCAGCACTTCGCGCGATTGCTCGTCCATGCCCTGCACCTCGTCGGCGAAAACAGAATTGATAGCGGTGTTGCGTATCTCCTTGATCTTTTCGGGCACCTGGCGCATGGCCAGCTCGATACGGCGTTGTTTCAGCTCAAGTAAAAAAGCGGAAATGTTTTCAGCGATGATGGCTTCGGCATGTACCAATTCCTCGTATCGTTCCTGTACGTTACGCTTAGCAATCTCATTTAATGAATGTACCTCGATGAAATTTACCGGGAAATTGTCCAATACCCCGGGAGCAGTATCGTTTGGCACCGCCAGGTCGACGATGGTTTTTTTGGAAGTTTCGCCATTCAATAATGAAGTATAAATTTCATTGGTGATGATGGGTTCAGTTGCCGATGTACAGGTAACGATGGCATCAAATCCCTTATTATAATGCTTTAGTGCTTCCAGGTCAAAAGCCTCGCCGCCAAGGTCGTCAGCTAACAGCTTAGCATTGGCAACGGTGCGGTTGAAAACCGAGAAGTTCGAGAATTTATGTTTTTGCAGATATTTTGAAATGTTCCTGTTGGTTTCCCCGGCGCCTATGATCAGGATACGGGCATTGGAACATAATTTAAGGTCTTTAAGTTTACGGTAAGCTAATGAAACTACCGATATGGGGTTTTTCGAAATATTGGTATGCGTATAAACTTCCTTAGCTGTTTTAACCACGCAGCTCATAAACATGCGAAGGCAATCCCCGGTAAGGCCCGCCTCTTTGCAGTTTTCATAAGCTTTGCGTATCTGGGCCAGAATCTCCTTTTCGCCTACAACGAGGCTTTCGAGCGAGCATGAAGTACGTAGCAGATGTTCAAGCGCTTCTTCACCTTCGTAAATAGAGGCGGCATCAAGAAAGGTGGTGGTTGAAATGGAGCAGAGGCCGATATTCAATGCGCCGATAAATTCTTTTGCAAATGTTTTGTCGACTACATGCGGCGTGATCATCACAAATTCAACACGGTTACAGGTTGCCAGGTAGAATATTTCGGATATGCCGAACTGTGTTTTAACCTGTTGAAGCTTATCTGTCAGATTTTCCTGGCAAATCACCAATCTCCCCAATTCCTTCAGCTCAATCTGTTTATGCGTAAAAGCTATTACCTTTAGATACTTCAAAGCGGTTTTAAATTTGACCCAACAAAAGTAATTGGATTAATATAAGGCAGTGTCAACCCTTTGTCATACAGTTGAATTTAGAATGTTTATAAATTAGCTATGCTGACTGCCATTTTTAGGAGTAAATTAAACGGCTCTTACCATTTCCTCCAACGCATCAATCCATGTGGATGAATCATTGAGGCTTTCAACCAATTGCACATGTTCCCCGCCAAGGGCTTTAAACTCGTCGCCATATTCTTCAGTCACTTCGTAAACTGTTTCGAGGCAATCAGCAACAAAAGCGGGGCAAAATACCAGCAGTCGTTTTTTACCTTCGTTAGCCAGCTTTGCAACTACTTCGCTGGTGTAAGGCTGTACCCAGGGGTCGCTGCCCAATCGGGATTGAAAACAAATGGTATATTTCTCTTTCGGGATATTTAATTTTTCGGCGATCAAACGCGCGGTATGATATGATTGCGCCGAATAACAAAACTTGTTGGCATCAGTCAGTACCGCGCAGCAATCGCTTGTTTTTAAGCAATGATTATGGGTATGGTCTGATTTTATGAGCTGCCGCTGTGGTAAACCGTGAAAACTGAACAGGATGTGGTCATAAGTCTCCGGCTGGTATTTTTTAGCATTATTGGCAAAGGTTTCGATCATCAGTTCGTTATCATGGAACGAGTTGATAAAAGAAACACCGGGTTTTGTCGGCCAGTCGGCTAACAGCTCCATCACCTTATCGTAAACCGACCCGGTGCTGGCCGAGGCATATTGCGGGAACATGGGAATAACCTGTATGCTATCCACCAGTCCGTCTTTTAGCCTTTTTAATGCGGATTCAATTGAAGGGTTTTGATAGCGCATAGCCAACTCAACCTGGTAACCATCGCCTAAACGTTGCTGAAGCAGCTGATGCTGCAATTTGCTGTAATGCAACAGGGGAGAGCCCGTTTCATCACTCCATATCTTTTGATACAATTTGGCTGATTTAGGACTCCGGAAAGGCACTATAATACCTTTTACCAAAAGCGCGCGTGATACCGGGTTGATGTCGATGACCCTGGGGTCCATTAAAAACTCATCCAGGTAGCGGCGTACATCCTTTGTTTCGGGGCTGTCGGGCGTACCCAGGTTTACCAGTAAAACTCCTTTTTTTGCCATAATTTTGGTGTGCAAAAATAGTGATTAGAGGCTAGAGTTTAGAGATTAGTTAAAAACGGACATTAGCCTGATAATACTACAAGGAGATACTGCCAACTGCATACTGAAAACTGCCAACTTTTTAAAACCGCTCCAGTTCAGCTTTTACGTCCTGCATCAGCCACATGGGGGTTGAGGTGGCGCCGGCTATGCCCACTTTGTCGCCGGGTGAGAACATGGATTTTTGTAGTTCGCTGGCCGAGGAGATAAAATAGGTGTTGGGGTTATGCTTGCGGCAAACTTCAAACAACACCTTTCCGTTTGATGATTTGCGGCCCGATACAAATACGATCTTATCAAATTTGCTCACAAATTTCGGCAGGTCCTGGTCGCGGTTGGATACCTGGCGGCAGATAGTATCGTTTGCCTTCAGGTTATACCCGCGCGCAAGCAGCTCATCTTTTACATGGTAAAATTTCTCCATGCTCTTGGTGGTTTGGCTGTAAAGCGTAATGTTTTGCGGCAGGTCAATATTATCCAATTCAGCAATATCCTGGAAAACCAGGGCCTCATTATCCGTTTGACCCTGCAGGCCCACCACTTCGGCATGGCCATGCTTGCCGAAGATCAATATCTTCTCGTTGGCGTCGAAAGAGTTTTTAATGCGGTTTTGCAGCTTCAAAACAACCGGGCACGAGGCATCTATCAGCGTAATGTTATTTTCTAAAGCTGTACGGTAGGTATCAGGCGCTTCGCCGTGGGCACGGATGAGCACTTTTTCATTGGCAAGATCTTTAAGATCGGCATGTTCAATGATCCGGAGGCCCATTTTCTTCAACCGTTCTACTTCTTCATCGTTGTGCACGATATCGCCCAGGCAGTATAGATACCCGTCTTCAGCCAGTATCTCTTCGGCCATGTCGATGGCATACACCACCCCGAAGCAAAACCCCGAATCCTGGTCGATAGTAACCTGTAACTGATGATCTCCCATTGCAATGCAAAATTACTATAAAAAGTCCGGAAGTCGGAAAAGTCTGGAAAGTCCGAAAGAAAAAATGTGGCTTTAATATTTGGTAGGAATTTTACGCGCTTTTTAATGCCTAAAATACTGTTGATTGGATATAATCAACTATCGCTTTGGTAGCACCCGTGTTTTCTTCAACATATCGCCTGGCTTTATTACCCGCGGCACTATAAAATGCTTCGTCTTCAATTAACGTTTCGGTTATCCCTAATAATTCTCTTTCGTTGTCAATGCTAAAACCGGCTTTTAGGGCAACCAGGTCTTTAGCTTCTTTAAATTTGGAATAATTGGGCCCGAAAATCACCGGCAGGCCAAAAGCTGCGGCCTCCAGCGTGTTGTGAATGCCGGCACCAAAACCACCTCCGATATAAGCAATATTGCCGTATTGGTACAACGATGACAGCATGCCGATGTTGTCGATGATAAGCGTTTGATGGTGAGTTGCAAGTTGTAAGTTTTGAGTTGTAAGTTGTGAATACCTGGTAGTCGAGTTGTTTGGCAAGAGAGCAATTAGCTTTTCGATCTTTTCCTCGTTTATCTCGTGGGAGGCTATGATGAATTTCCAGTGGGGATATTTAACCGATAATGCCGCAAGTAATTTCTCATCCTCCGGCCAGGTGCTGCCGGCTATGAAAAGCCGATGGTTGTTTTTAAATTCAGCAATAACGGGAAGCGATTTAGGGTGCTGCGCGTTTGCCCAAACCCTGTCGAACCGGGTATCGCCGCTAACGGTCACATTGTTTATGCCTATGCTTTCGAGCAATTGCTTTGATTGGGTATCCTGCACAAAAAACATGGTTACGAAACGCAATATTTGGCGGTGCAAGCTGCCGTACCACTTAAAGAATACTTGCCCGGGCCTGAATATCGCTGAAATGACATACAGCGGTATCTCCCGCTGATGCAATTCATTAAAATAATGATACCAATATTCGTATTTGGTGAATATGGCTATCCTCGGTTTTATGGTGTCAATAAATTCAAGGGCATTTTTGGCAGTATCTAAGGGGAGATAATAAACGGCATCGGCAAGCGGCGTATCCTTTTTTATTACATAACCTGAAGATGAGAAGAAGGTGATGACTATTTTATTATCAGGATGAATTGTTTTTATCTGCTCTAAAACCGGGCGCCCCTGTTCAAATTCGCCTAATGATGCAAAGTGGAACCAGATACTATTGTTATGGGCATGTACACGTTGAGCTTTACGACCGGTAAGCCACAGCTTCGCTTTTTTATTGAAAAATGAAGCTAACCAAATGATAAAAAAATACGATCGTATCCCGATATTATATAGTAGGAGCATTTTAATTATGAATTATTAACTTCGCAGGGCGTAAATGTAAGCACAATAAAAATAAACAGGCGATTATGCCACCGCAGTGCAAAAATTAAAAATCAGGATTAAATACTTATGAAAATTGCTGTTGTAGGAACAGGATATGTAGGACTTGTAACCGGCACATGTTTAGCCGAAACCGGGAACCAGGTAATATGTGTTGATATAAATGAACAAAAGGTAAAGATGATGCAGGAAGGTCAGCTTCCCATTTATGAACCAGGCCTTGAACTGATATTTCACCGGAACATTGAACAGAAGAGATTACTATTCACCAGCCATCTCGCGGAAGCAATTGCGGAAGCGAAAATAATATTTCTTGCACTGCCAACTCCCCCGGGAGGAGATGGCTCTGCGGACCTGAGTTATGTATTGGGCGCAGCAAAAGATATTGCAAAGCTGCTGACAGATTATAAAGTAATCGTGACTAAATCGACCGTACCCGTTGGTACCGCCGATAAGGTTACAGCTATCATGAAAGAAAATACGAACGCTGAATTTGCGGTGGTTTCTAATCCGGAGTTTTTACGTGAAGGGGTAGCTGTTGAAGATTTTATGAAGCCTGATCGTGTAGTTGTAGGCACGACGGATGAGCGTGCCCGCAAGCTAATAGCGGAACTTTACGCGCCGTATGTTCGCCAGGGTAACCCGGTTATTTTTATGGACGAACGCTCGTCGGAGCTCACAAAGTATGCTGCTAATTCATTCCTGGCCACCAAAATATCCTTCATGAACGAGATCGCTAATCTTTGCGAACTGGTAGGCGCCGATGTTGATATGGTGAGGCGCGGAATTGGCGCGGATGACCGCATTGGAAAAAGGTTTTTGTTCTCGGGCATTGGATATGGCGGCAGCTGTTTCCCAAAAGATGTACAAGCCCTGGCGAGATCAGCCGGGGAAAATAATTATGATTTCAAGATACTAAACTCTGTAATGGAGGTTAACGAAATCCAAAGACAGTTATTTGTTGAAAAAGTAAAAAAATATTTTAAAAGTGATTTTAAGGGCAAGAAATTTGCCATGTGGGGGTTGGCCTTTAAGCCGGAAACTGACGATATACGCGAAGCGCCTTCCTTATATATTATTGACGAATTGTTAAACGCCGGAGCAGAAATAACAGCGTTTGATCCGGAAGCCATGAAAAACGTAAAGAATTTAATTGGTGATAAGATCAATTATGCGACCGACCAATACGAGGCGTTAAAAGGAGCAGACGCGCTTTTAATTGTTACCGAATGGCCTGCGTTTCGGACACCTGATTTTGACCAGATAGACAACTTGTTAAAAAGTAAGGTAATATTCGACGGGCGTAATTTATACGACCTTGAAAAAATGATCGACTGCGGTTATTATTATAACAGCATTGGAAGGAGGCTGATCGGCAATGCCAGCGCGTAAACGAATATTAATAACCGGTGCAGCCGGGTTCCTGGGTTCGCACTTGTGCGACAGGTTTATTAAAGAAAACTACCATGTTATTGGCATGGATAACCTGATAACCGGCGACCTGCGGAATATTGAACATTTATTTAAACTGGAAAACTTCGAATTCTATCAGCATGATGTTTCCAAGTTTGTTTACGTGCCGGGCGACCTTCATTATGTACTTCATTTTGCCTCGCCGGCAAGCCCCATTGATTATTTAAAAATACCCATTCAAACGTTAAAGGTTGGCTCTTTGGGTACCCACAACCTGCTTGGTTTGGCCCGAAATAAAAAGGCAAGAATGCTGATAGCTTCCACATCGGAGGTATACGGCGACCCCAGCGTGAACCCCCAGCCCGAAGAATATTGGGGCAATGTTAATCCCGTAGGGCCACGGGGCGTTTACGACGAAGCCAAACGTTTCCAGGAGGCGATAACAATGGCTTATCATACCTTTCACGGACTGGAAACCCGCATTGTAAGAATATTTAACACATATGGCCCGCGTATGCGTTTAAACGACGGGCGCGTACTGCCGGCGTTTATAGGGCAGGCTTTACGCGGAGAATCACTAACCATGTTTGGTGACGGATCACAAACGCGGTCGTTTTGCTACGTGGATGACCTGGTTGAAGGTATTTACCGGTTGTTGTTCAGTGATTATACGCAGCCAATGAACATCGGGAACCCCGACGAGATAACCATCCGCGAGTTTGGCGAAGAGATCATTAAATTGACCGGTACAGATCAAAAGTTGATCTCGCTGCCTTTGCCAACGGATGACCCTAAACAGCGCCGTCCGGATATTACAAAGGCTAAAAACATTTTAGGCTGGGAACCTAAAGTTTCGAGAAGTGAAGGGCTGAAAATCACTTACGAATATTTTAAATCCCTTCCAGAAAAAGAGATACTACATAAAGATTTTACCTATTATAATAAGCATTAATGGCAAAGATATTAGTCACTGGCGGTTTAGGTTACATTGGCTCGCATACGGTTGTTGAGCTGGTAGCTGCGGGATATGAGCCGGTAATAATTGATGACCTGTCGAATTCCAATCCAAAAATTTTAGACCAACTGACAAAGATCATTGGCTTCAGGCCCAAGTTCTACCAATTTGACCTTTGCGATGAAAAGAAGGTAGCTAATTTCATTGCCACGGAGCCTGATATTGCCGGAGTTATTCATTTCGCAGCTTCCAAAGCAGTTGGCGAATCGGTGCATGAACCGTTAAAGTATTATCGCAATAATCTTTATTCGCTGATTAATTTATTGGATGCTTATACCGGTAAGCCGGTCAGTTTTGTTTTTTCATCCAGCTGCACAGTATACGGGCAGCCGGATGTATTACCGGTAACGGAACAAGCGCCGATAAAACCGGCTCAATCTCCATACGGGAATACGAAACAGATTGCTGAAGAAATATTAAGAGACACTGTAGCAGCCGGCAAGGCCGAAAAGGTGATCTCTTTAAGATATTTTAACCCTGTTGGGGCGCACGGGTCGGCCTTAATAGGCGAATTGCCTATCGGCGTGCCTCAAAACCTGGTGCCTTTTATTACACAAACAGCTATCGGCAAACGTAAAAAAATAACCGTTTTTGGCAATGACTATAATACAAAGGATGGCAGTTGCGTTCGTGATTATATTCATGTGGTCGACCTGGCGAAAGCGCACGTAGCGGCTTTAAAACTGATGGAGCAGAATAATTTTAGCGGCTATGATGTGTTTAATTTAGGCACCGGTGAAGGGAACTCTGTGTTGGAAATAATAATCGCTTTTGAGCAGGCCACGGGCGTTAAAGTAAATTACGAAATAGGGCCGCGACGCGACGGTGATGTAGAACAAGTATGGGGCGATGTAACCAAGGCGGCAAAAGGATTAAACTGGAAGGCGGAGTTAGGGATTGATACCATGATGTCGTCTGCCTGGGAGTGGGAAAAATATCTATCTGAGAATCCATTATAACGACATGAAAACCATCATCATTACAGGGGGTGCAGGCTTTATCGGATCGCACGTAGTGCGCCGCTTTGTAAAAAATTACCCTGCGTATAACATTATTAACCTGGATAAATTAACATACGCGGGCAACCTGGCTAATTTGAAAGACATTGAAGCCGAGCCCAACTATAAATTTATAAAAGGCGATATTGTTGATATTGATTTTGTGAATCAATTGTTTAACGAAGAGCAGCCCGACGCCATTATACACCTGGCGGCAGAATCGCACGTGGATAGGTCGATCACCAACCCGCTTGAGTTTGTTATGACCAATGTGGTGGGCACGGTAAACCTGTTAAATACCGCCAAAAAAGTATGGCAGGACCGGTATGATACAACACGATTTTACCATGTTTCAACAGACGAGGTTTATGGTTCGCTCGGCGAAACAGGCATGTTTACCGAAGAAACCGGTTACGACCCCCATTCTCCTTATTCAGCTTCGAAGGCCAGCTCTGACCATTTTGTAAGGGCTTACCATGATACTTACGGGCTAAACACGGTGGTTTCGAATTGTTCGAACAATTACGGGTCGTTTCACTTTCCCGAAAAGTTGATACCGCTTGCGATAAACAATATCAAGGAAAACAAACGCGTTCCGGTATATGGAAAGGGCGAGAATGTGCGCGACTGGCTCTGGGTTGAGGATCATGCCCGGGCGATCGACCTGATATTTCATAAAGCAAAAGCCGGTTCAACCTATAACATAGGCGGCCATAATGAATGGAAAAATATTGACCTGATACGGTTTTTATGCCAGCTAATGGATAAAAAATTAGGCCGGGAAGAAGGACAATCTGAAAGGCTGATCACATACGTAACAGACCGTGCCGGGCACGACCTTAGATATGCCATTGATGCAAGTAAACTAAAAAGTGAGCTGGGCTGGATGCCTTCAGTTACTTTTGAAGAAGGTCTTGAGAAAACGGTTGACTGGTATCTGGCCAACGAAGAATGGCTGAACGATGTAACTTCAGGCCATTACCATCAGTATTATAACGAGCAATATAGTCATCGCTAAAAATGTTCAACTGGTTTAAAAAAAGCGAATTAAAAAAGGAAGCCACTTTTGATTACAGTTCAATAGCCGTGGATATGCATTCGCATGTGCTTCCGGGAATTGACGATGGCGCGCAAACGCCTGAAGATTCTGTTGAACTGGTTAAGAGAATGATGGATGTGGGTATAAAAAAAATAATTGCCACCCCGCACATCATGGCCGATTATTACAGGAATACCGCCGAAACAATTAACGCATCGCTGGCGATACTTAAAGCGGAACTGGAACGACAAAAAATTGATATAGTAATAGAAGCGGCAGCCGAACATTATTTCGACGAAACATTCGAAACACGCATTAACGAGGGGAAACTGATGGCGATGGGCGATAATTATGTGCTATTCGAATTCTCGTTTATAAGCAAACCGCCGAATGCAGTCCACATTATACAAAAACTAAAAGAACTCGGATATAAGCCAATCCTTGCCCATCCCGAAAGGTATCCCTATATGGATAACGATCAGTTCAGGAACCTGCGCGACTGGGGGTTATCCCTGCAGTTAAATACTATCTCGCTGACAGGTTATTATGGCAAAGATGTGAAAAAGCTGGCTGAAAGGTTAATTGACGATCAGTTGGTTGATTTTATTTCAAGCGATATGCACCATTTGCGTCATGCCGATGCATTGAAAGAAGCATTAAGAATGCCTTACCTCGAAAAAGTGCTTTTTGATTACCCGCTGAAGAATATACTGCTGAAATAATTCGGATTTCGGATGTTCGATTTCGGATTTAAGAATTCACAAATCCGAAATTACTCATATCTCAACGCTTCCACAGGGTCGAGCCGGGAGGCTTTTTTGGCTGGGTAAAAGCCGGATGTTAACCCAATAAATGTACATAAAGCAATCGCCGAGAATAACCATCGCCATGGTGCGACAAATGATCCGCTGATTTGTACGGCTATCAGGTTGCCTACCGCCATGCCGAGTATGATGCCTGCTATCCCACCTATAAAACATATTACAATCGCTTCTATCAAAAATTGCTTGCGTATCACCGACGGTGTTGCACCAAGGGCTTTTCTCAAGCCAATTTCACGAGTGCGCTCGGTGACGGAAACAAGCATGATATTCATCAACCCGATAGCGGCGCCGATAAGCGTAATGATGCCTATCGCGAACCCGGCAATCGTCATCCCCGTCAACTGGCCGGATAATTCCTGCTGGATAGAATCGCTTCGCTGAATTTCGAAATTATCATCCGTTCCTACGCTTAAACCACGGATGTTTCGAAAAAGCGAAGTTGCCTCGCCAATGGTGGCGTCAAACGCTGCGGCACTGGCAACATTTACTGAAATTGTAAATGATGGATTGCTTGTAGCTACTATTTGTTTGGCCTTAAGAACCGGTATAATACAAAATTTATCACCGCCAAAACCTATGCCCGAGCCCTTCGGCGCAAACACGCCAATTACCCTGAACTGGTTATTCCCAATAAAAATGTATTTATTAATAGGATCGTTTTCTTTAAAAAGCTTTGTCTTTATCTCGTTGCCGATCATTACTACGTTGGCCCCATGCTCCAGTTCTGAAGCGGAGAAGTTACGCCCAAACGCCAGTTTGTATCCGCCGGTAAGCAAATAGTTTTCGTTTGAGCCGGTTACTGATATGTTGGGATTAGTCTTTTGGTTGCCATATTTGGCTACTGCCGTACCCGACACTTGTAAATTTATAGCAATAACAACAGGGAGGTTAAATACTTTTTTAAACCTGTCGGCCTGGTCGTAACGTACGGAAGGGTAAGCCTTGCGGTGCCCGCCATTGCCAAAGTTAAGGCGCGAACCCCTGTTTTGTATGGTGAACGAGTTAGCGCCAAGCCCGGCAAAAGCATTATTTACAGAGGTTTTAACACCTTCAATAGCGGTTAAGATGCCTACTAAAGCCATGATCCCAATAGCGATAATTAACGATGTAAGCGACGTACGCAGCCGGTTGCCGCCAATTGACTGTAATGCTATCGAAATATTTTCTTTAAGAGATGTCTTTACCGGCATGGGTGAAATTTAGGGAAAAGTTATGGATAAGACTATAGCAGGCACTGGTTTGTTACAAGCAGACGGATTATACCTGTCGGGCCGGTTTTATTTGCTTAAGCGCGAAACAATTTTTACTTTCATAGAAGATAATAAATCGCCGATATGAAAAAATTGTTCATGATTTTAATGATAGTTACCACTTTTATCCCGGTTGTGAACGCCCAAACAACAACGCACAGGACGCAGCTGGACGCTAACACGGTTGTTAAAGATTCTGCCGGTGTGATATACCCCTACTCCGCATGGCATAACCTGGTACTATCTGGCGGCTATTCATTAAGAGTAATAGATCCGCATAGCGATAATACAGCATTTGTTTTGTATAAATTAAGTGAAGGTGAAAGAATTGCGATGTTATCGCACATGCCTAAACCTCCCGAGACTGCATTTTTTACAACGGGCGAGGGCATAACATCCTTTAGTGCGCACGATATAAATGGAAATAAGATCAAATTAAAAGACCTGTTGGGTAAAGTTGTGGTGCTCAATTTTTGGTTTATTGGCTGCCCGCCGTGCCGGATGGAAATTCCTGAACTAAACAAAATTGTTTTACAGTACGCCAATGACCCCAATGTTGTTTTTGTTGCTATAGCGCTTGATTGTAAAAGCGATATTAAGAAGTATATAAAAGATAACCCGTTTCTTTATCAAATTATTGACGATGGCAAAATGTACGCGGACCTTTACAAACTCCGCTTATTTCCGACTAATGTTATACTTGATAAAGAGGGAAAAGTAAGATTCCATACTTCAGGATACGGCCCAAGTACTACTTTGTGGATGAAAAAAACCATTGAGGAAGTGAAATAAAACCACAGTGGTTATGTTGGTAAACTAAATTTAAATTAAATATTTTATAACAACTAAATTGACATTAACCATAGAAAAACGGGTTGTTCAAAAGGCCCGGGTGTATGCAAGGCAAACCGGTCGAAGCTTGTCTCAGTTGATCGAAATTATCTGGAAACGATAACAGAAGAGAATAATGAAGGAAAGCAGATGTCTCCCAAGTTGAAGAAAATAGCGGGAATAGTTAAACTGCCGGCTGACTTTGATGAAAAGAAAGAACTACGGGCTTATTTCGCAGCAAGTGTACCTCTGCTACACAACAAGGTTTCACATTAAAACCTTTTACCTTTCGCCTTTCAGCTTTAACCTAACATTACACCGAAAACGATGTTCCGCAGCCGCAGGTGCTGGCCGCATTGGGGTTGTTAAAAGTGAATCCGCGCGCATTCAACCCATCCTGGAAATTGATTTGCATGCCGGCAAGGTACAAGCCATGGGCTTTATGCATAAATACGCGTATGCCGTCAATGATATATTCCTGGTCGCCGTCCTTTTTTTGGTCGAAGCCGAGCACATAGTTCATGCCCGAGCAGCCGCCGCCTTCAACGCCAACGCGCAGGCCAAAATCATCGCCCAGCTCTTGCTGGTCTCTTAATTTTAACAATTCCTTTACGGCGCCTTCTGTAAAGGTTACCGGCGCAGTTTCAACAGCAGTACTCATCTTATTTTTAATTAACGATACAAATATAAGGTAAAATGCGGATTTTTGTTTCCGGCCGGTTATTTATGACCGCTAGCTAACATTCAGCAAATGAACCTTTATATATACCTGTTAGATATTTTAAAATTTACCATTTCGGGCATTGTTGTGGTGTGGATCGCTTTTTACCTGCTCAAACCTTATCTCGACAAATCGGAAAAACTGCAGTTGCTGGAATTTAAAAAGCTCATCAGCGGCCAAACGCTGCCGTTGCGGCTACAGGCGTACGAACGCCTTGTTTTATTTATTGAGCGTGCTAACCCGGCCAATATGCTGGTGAGATTAAATGCCACGGCTTACAGCGCGCACGACCTGTACAGCCTGGTTGTTGAAGAAATACGAAACGAGTACCAGCATAACATCACCCAACAGATATACGTTAATGGCAGGAGCTGGGCGGTGGTAAAACATGTTAAAGATGATACATTGAATATCATCAACAACGCGGTTAAATCGTTACCCGAATCGGCTACCGGGCTCGATTTGAGTAAAACGGTTTTGGCTTATATGAGCCGGCTGGAAGATAACCCTTATGATATTGCCACCAATATGCTCCGGAAAGACCTGGAGGAGTTATTTTGATTTAGTGATTGGAGGTTAGAGTTTGGAGATTAGATTTAAAAAAATAGAATGGCTGAAAAATACCAAACTTATCAAATAGAAGATTACGTTTGAACTCAATAACTAATACAACGAAGAAATAACCAATATCCAACCTCTAATCTCTACCCTCTGATCTCCAATCTCTCAAAATAAAATGTCCGCAAAGAAATTTAAAACCACTTCGGGAATCGAAATTAAAGAAGTTTATACCGGGCCCTCCGGCATGGACGAGCTGCCCGGTGAATTTCCGTTTACGCGCGGCATTCAAAAAGACATGTACCGCGGAAAGCCGTGGACGATGCGCCAGTATGCGGGATTTTCCACGGCTGAGGAATCAAACAAGCGCTATCATTACCTATTAAGCCAGGGTACAATGGGCTTATCCGTCGCGTTCGACCTGCCCACACAAATAGGATACGACTCTGACCATGAACTAGCCGACGGTGAAGTGGGTAAAGTGGGTGTAGCTATTGATTCTTTACAGGATATTGAAATTTTGTTTGACGGTATCGAGCTGAAGAACATTACCACCTCTATGACCATTAATGCCACCGCGCCTATTTTACTGGCGATGTATATTGCGCTGGCAAAAAAGCAAGGCGCCGACTTGAAACAGTTATCAGGCACTGTACAAAATGACATACTAAAAGAGTATGCCGCGCGCGGTACATATATATACCCGCCCGAAGCTTCCATGCGGCTGATCACCGATGTGTTTGAATATTGCAGCAAAGAAGTGCCGAAATGGAATACCATATCTATATCGGGTTACCACATCCGCGAGGCAGGTTCAACAGCGGTCCAGGAATTGGCGTTTACTTTGGCAAACGGGAAGGCCTATCTACAGGCAGCTATCGATAAAGGATTGGATATTAATATTTTCGCGAAAAGGCTATCCTTCTTTTTCAACTGTCACAATAATTTTTTTGAGGAAATAGCCAAATTCAGAGCCGCGAGGCGGATGTGGGCACATATTACAAAAGAGCTTGGCGCCACTGACCCCGCGGCTCAAAAGCTGCGTTTCCATACCCAAACCGGTGGCTCAACCTTAACCGCGCAGCAGCCCATGAACAATATTGTGCGCGTAAGTAACCAGGCGTTGGCGGCAGTACTGGGTGGAACGCAATCCCTGCACACCAATGGTTATGACGAGGCTATTTCATTGCCAACCGAAGCTGCCGCTAAAATTGCCTTGCGCACCCAGCAGATCATCGCCTTCGAAAGCGGTGTTACCGATACAGTCGACCCTTTAGCCGGCTCGTATTTTATTGAAGCGTTAACTGATGAGGTAGAAAAGGCAGCACTGGTTTATATGGATAAAATTGATGCGATGGGCGGTTCGGTAAAAGCGATTGAGCAGGATTATATGCAGCAGGAGATAGCCAGGTCGGCTTATACTTATCAAAATGAAATTGAAAGTGGCGAAAAGGTACTGGTGGGTGTGAACCGGTTTACCCAGCCGGAAGATACAGACGTGAAAGCGTTCCGGGTTGACGATTCTATCCGAAAAAAACAATCGGAAAAAATTACTGCCTTAAAAAGCGTCCGCAATAATGAAACTGTTAAAACGTGTCTTCAGCAATTGGGTGATGCAGCTAAAGGAAAACAAAACTTAATGCCGCTTATATTGAACGCGGTAGAAAACTATGCTACGCTGGGCGAAATAGCGGATACATTGCGCGCTGTATTTGGCGAATATTGACCGATGAGTCGGTAAAAATTCCTTGTCTAAAATACACTGTAAAAACTTCATTACGTTATTGCTGCGAACGAGTCCAGGTAAAAAAAAGAGAACAAAGTTCACCATTCTGCGTACAAGCATCAGGCGCCAATATTAAACAATCCATAACATTCGTAACTGCAATTAAAGACGAATGGCCGAATAAAGGCGTTGAAACAATTAATTCGACAAATAATTAAAAATTTGTTGAGGTAATTAAACGCCGACAATTTGAAGTGTTTTTACTGCGAAATATAACATTTTATATCGAACTCGCACTATAAACTACTTTATTATATCATAAATTTATTTCATTAAAAAGTTAAAATTTAATTTTTTAATCCGCTTTTTTTTAGAATATTCGATGTTCCGTAGCAATCCTAATTAATGTTTAGCTGGGGGTTGGAAATCACGATTTTATAAAATTTACATGGAAAAAACTTGTACTAACGTTTGGAACAATTGCCTTCAGATCATCAAAGACAACATACCAGCCCAAAGTTTTAAAACCTGGTTTGAGCCTATAAAGGCATTGAGGATGGAAGGAAGTGTTTTAACGATACAGGTGCCAAGTTTATTTTTTTATGAATGGCTGGAGGAGCATTATGTTGGTTTATTGCGAAAAACAATAAAAAAACAATTAGGTGATGAGGGCCGTTTAGAGTATAATATTGTTGTGGAACAGTCATCCAGCAAGCCATATACCACTAACATTCCTTCAAACGGCAATGGCGCTGAATCAAAAAATCAGTCTATGCCAATACCGATTTCTATTAACAAGGACATAAAAAATCCCTTTGTAATACCGGGATTGAAAAAACTGATCGTTGATCCGCAGCTTAACCGGAATTACACCTTTGATAATTTTGTTGAAGGTGATTGTAACCGTTTGGCGCGTTCAGCAGGGTATGCAGTAGCGGCGAAGCCGGGCGGCACTTCGTTTAACCCGTTAATGATATATGGCGGAGTAGGGTTAGGCAAAACACACCTGGCACAGGCCATCGGCAACGAAATAAAAAATTCACTGCCCGATAAATTGGTGTTGTATGTTTCGTGCGAAAAATTTACACAGCAGTTTGTTGATGCGTTAAAGCATAATAATATTAACGACTTCGTGAATTTTTACCAGGCTATTGATGTGCTCATTATGGATGATGTACACAATTTTGCCGGTAAGGAAAAAACACAGGATTTCTTTTTTCATATTTTTAACCACCTGCACCAGTCGGGCAAACAGGTAATTATTACATCGGATAAAGCGCCGAAGGACCTGGCCGGTTTGGAGGAGCGTTTGCTTTCGCGGTTTAAATGGGGCCTTTCGGCCGACCTTCAGGTTCCCGACCTGGAAACCCGGATGGCTATCCTCAAAAACAAAACCTACCAGGATGGCATTGAATTGTCAAACGATGTAATTGAATACGTTGCCCATAACATAGATAATAACGTTCGTGAGCTCGAAGGCGCGATGGTATCCTTACTGGCACAGTCGACACTAAACCGCAAGGAGATCGATTTGGCGCTGGCCAAGCAAATGCTGAAGAATTTTGTTAAAAATTCATCCAAGGAAATATCGATGGAGTATATCCAAAACTTGGTTTGCGAATATTTTGAAGTGCCTATCGAAATGGTGAAATCACAAACCCGCAAACGGGAGATCGTTCAAGCCAGGCAAATATCCATGTACCTGGCTAAGGCGCATACCAAAAGCTCATTAAAATCTATCGGTAGCTTCTTTGGCGGCCGCGACCACTCTACCGTGATCTATGCTTGCCAGACGGTTGAAGACCTGATAGACACGGACAAAAAATTCAAAGGCTATGTAGCCGATATTCAGAAAAAGCTAAAAATGTCTTAACTGATCTTAATTATAAACCCAAAACCGGGCCTTGCATTTTTTATGCAGGGCTTTTTTTATATTTATACCATGAGAAAGACTTTATTAACCGCAATTTTTACGCTTTTAGTTGTGATTGCGTATTGCCAGCAAACCGAAACAGCCGCCATTAAACAAACAGTCAATACAATGTTCGACGCTATGCGCAAGGGTGACAGCACATTATTAAGATCTGTTTTTTCAAAGTATATGGTGTTACAAAGTGTCTCCAATAACAAGGAAGGGAAAGCAATTCTTTCTGTCGAGAAAGCCGACGATTTTGTAAAGGCAATAGGCAAGCCGCATTCATCAATATATGACGAGCGTATAACCTTTGGCGACATTAAAATTGACGGCGACCTGGCCAGCGTTTGGGCGCCATACAAATTTTACCTGGGCGATAAATTCAGCCATTGCGGTGTGGATGTATTTCAATTGATGAAAATTACCGAGGGTTGGAAGATTATTTATATTGTAGATACGAGAAGAAAGGATAATTGTGTAGAATGATACAATTTATGTCATTTCGACCGAAGGGAGAAAACTATACATTATCTATAGCCGCTGTGCCCGATGTATAGTTTTCTCCTCGTTCCTCGTCGAAATGACAACGGAGGTGAATACATCACCCAAACAGCAGCCCGAAAACCTCCTCGATCCGGCTAACCACTTTTACATCAATTTTGTAACGGGATAAATCAATGCCCTTTTTATCATGCCCGCCTGAAGGAAGGTTGTATTTTGAGATAAAAATTTGTTCAAACCCCAGCTTTTGTGCTTCGGCAATACGTTGTTCAACCCGATTTACCGCGCGGATCTCGCCTGATAAACCTATTTCACCAGCGAAGCAAGTTTTAAACGGGACTGGGATATCTTCGTGAGAAGAAATGATCGCGGCGGCCAGGCCAAGGTCAATAGCAGGATCTTCTACCCGGATGCCGCCCGTTATGTTTAGAAACACATCTTTCGCTCCTAAATGAAAGCCGCATCTTTTTTCGAGAACGGCAAGCAACATGCTCATACGTCGCGTGTCGAAACCGGTTGCTGTGCGTTGCGGAGTTCCGTATGCTGATGTGCTTACTAGCGCCTGTGTTTCTATCAGCATAGGCCGCATCCCCTCCAACGTTGCGGATATGGTAATGCCGCTTAAAGGCTCATCACGCTGCGAGAGCAATATTTCGGACGGGTTAGATACTTCCCGCAGCCCTTCGCCCAGCATTTCGTAAATACCCAGTTCGGATGCCGAGCCAAATCGGTTTTTAACGGTGCGTAGTATGCGGTAAACATGGTGCCTGTCGCCTTCAAACTGCAGAACCGTATCCACCATGTGCTCCAGTATTTTAGGGCCGGCAATCATACCGTCTTTGGTGATATGGCCGATCAGGAATACCGGCGTGCCGCTTTCCTTGGCAAAGCGTAGCAACTCAGCCGTGCATTCCCGCACCTGCGAAACACTGCCCGGCGTGGATTCAATATGCGCCGAGTGCAGCGTTTGGATTGAATCCACAACAACCAAGTCCGGTTCCAGCTCTTCTATTTGCTTAAATATATTTTGTGTGGAAGTTTCGGTAAGAATGAAACAACCTTTTTTGATTTCAGATTTCGGAAGTTCGTCCCGATAGCTATCGGGATCAGATTTATTGTTGATTTCGGATTTATTTAGTTCTTCTGCCAATTGCCCACTGTCTACTGCCAACTGACTACTTCCGACCTCTGACTTCTGACCTCCAACTTCTGTCAATCGCTCCGCCCGCATTTTAATTTGGCGTTCGCTTTCCTCGCCGGAAACATACAGCACCTTTTGATCGGGCATATTTAAAGCCAACTGCAGCATCAGGGTTGATTTACCGATTCCCGGCTCACCGCCTATCAGCACCAGCGAACCGGCTACGATGCCACCACCCAAAACGCGGTTAAACTCTTTATCAGGCGTAAGCAACCGTTGCTCTTCACTAAAAGTGATATCGGCTACCTCTACAGGTTTATTCGCACGTTGTTGTGTTGTTGAGCCGGCCTTCCAGTTGGGTACCGAAGTATTGGCTTTTTCGATAACTTCTTCAACAAACGTATTCCATTGCGCACACGACGGGCATTTGCCCAGCCATTTGGCAGCCTCAAAGCCACAACTCTGGCAAAAATAAGCGATTCGTGTTTTAGCCAACTTTTTAGATATGCAGATTTAGTCGATGTGCAAATTATAGATATGCAAATGTGCGGATTTTATTGCAAATCGTAGAGGATTTTGCTAAAAAAATTAGGAAAATATAATTCTATTGCTGGTCAGCGATTTTATCTGTAAAGCTAACTGATAATAGCTTTCGGCTTCTTCTTTCGATGGCATAAGGTTAGAATCTGGGTAGCGGCCTTGCACAGCATATGCGTTGATATCTAAAGGATCAATTGTACCAAATACCGGGTCGAAGTTTGCACATTGATTAAGTAATGCAACAATATTATGTGTTCTTTCTATATCCAATCCGTTATAAATTAAATATGCTTTCAGGCATTTTTCAACAGCTTGCTGACAATGAAAACAAGCATTATCTAAAATTACAGGTTCTATCTCAAGCAAGCGCTGCGCACTCATCAGGTCGTGTTCAGCTTTATTAAGCCATGATTCAATGTAAGCTTTAAGTGCGGGGGTCATAATGTGATTCCCTCTCTGATGGCTGTACGTACTACATGGCCTGGTAAATCTTTTTTTTCGCGTACTTCTTCTTCACTATTGATCAACAAATCCACAGGAATTTTAAGAGCCTCGACAATGGCATGGTCAAGTAAGGTGCTCAAACGTATTTTTTCCCGTGGTGTAAAGGTTTGTGGCGTGATAACAAGTAAGTCATAATCGCTGAATCTATCCTGTTCGCCTCTTGCACGGGAGCCGAAAAGTAAAACACGAGAACCCGGTAAGTTGGCTAAAACCGTCTCGCGGATTGTTTTATAGATTGCTGAGGTATCCACATAACAAATATACATATTCACCCGAATAAAGACGTGATTTACGTTCTACATCCAATAGGAATTAACGCCCGGGTTAGAATTGCTCCAAACAATTAGAATTGCTCCAAACAAAATGCGCAGATGCTAATCAAAACATCTGCACATCTGTAATCTGCACATTAGCACATTAAAGTTTTATCTCTTCGTCTTTACCGTTGAAGAAGCGAAACTCAGTGATCTGGTAAGCGGGGTTGCTTTTAACCTTTATCCACTGGTTGTATTTCAAATACCATTTTACCTGGCGGCTGATGAAGCCTTTTTTGATGTAAGCCTCAATATAAGGGTGTACGGAAAGCGTAATATTTTTTTCGTTTTGCTCGACCAGGATATAGTTGAAATTATTTTCAATATCGTCAATCAGCAAAATGGTTGGCCGCAGTGTCCCGGTGCCGTTACAGGCCGGGCAAACTTCAACCGTAACGATATTCATTTCGGGTCTTACACGCTGGCGGGTGATCTGTACCAGGCCGAACTTGCTCGGCGGCAGAATGGTATGTTTTGCCCTATCGTGCGACATTTCCGACCGCAGGTAATCAAACAGGTCCTTGCGGTTATTGGGCTTGTGCATATCGATGAAATCGATCACCACAATGCCGCCCATATCGCGCAGGCGCAGCTGACGCGCAATTTCTTTGGCTGCTTCCTTATTTACCTGGTACGCGTTTTCTTCCTGGTTTTCCTTACTGGCTGTACGGTTACCACTATTTACGTCGATAACATGCAGGGCCTCGGTATGTTCAATTACAAGATACGCTCCCCCGGCAAGATTTACAGTTTTACCGAACGCCGACTTTATCTGCTTGTCAACCCCGTAATGCTCAAAAATAGGCATGCTGTTCTTGTGAAAGCGGACAATATTTTCAAGGTCGGGAGAAATTTCGTGAACGTACGAACGTACCTCGTTGAACATACTGTTGTCGTTCACCGAGATCTGTTGGAAATCCGAGTTTAAAATATCCCGCAGCAGGGTTGAGGTGCGGTCGATCTCGCCAAGTACTTTTTTACCGGGATCGATCGAGGGAAGCCGTGTTACAAACGATTCCCACTTGGATATTAAGTCAAGCAGGTCCTTTTGCAATTCAGCAACGCCCTTACCTTCAGAAACCGTACGTATAATTACGCCAAAGTGCTTCGGCTTTATACTTTCAACAATTTTACGCAAGCGGTTACGCTCGGTGTTGCTCTTTATCTTTTTCGAGATAGAGGTAACTTCCGAAAACGGCACCAATACTACGTATCGTCCGGCTATAGATATATCCGAGCTCAGACGCGGGCCCTTTGTTGAAATAGGTTCCTTCGCAATCTGAACCGGTATAAGCTGGTTCTTGGATAATAATTCGGAGATCTTTCCTCCCTTGTTAATATCACCTTCCAGCTTAAAGTGATCTAAAAGCTTTGACTGATATCCCCCGCTACGTACTTGCTTGGCTAATTTTAACAGGCTTTGTACCTGCGGCCCAAGATCAAGGTAATGCAAAAAGGCGTCCTTCTCGTAGCCTACATCAACAAAGGCCGCATTTAACCCTGGCATGATCTTTTTTATCCGGCCAAGGTATATGTCACCAACAGTATAATTGTTGCTAACCTGCTCTTTATGTAGCTCTACAAGCTGTTTGTCCTGTAATAATGCAATAGTAGTCCCGTTGGGGGATGAATCGATAATTAATTCTTTTATCAACTGCTACTCCATTTCTTAAAGCGGTTAAAAAACCGCACGTTAATAAGTGGGTAAAAAACAATTTTAGTCTTAAGTGGAAGTCTTAAGTCCTAAGTGAGAAAAGTAAAACTTTTGACTTAAGACTTTTGACTTAGGGCTTTCGACTTACTTCTTCTTATGTCTGTTTTTTCTTAAACGCTTTTTACGTTTATGAGTAGCCATTTTGTGTCTTTTACGTTTTTTACCGCTCGGCATAATACTGTTTTTTAGTGGTTATTAATTTTTTAATTCTTTTATATACTCGTCAATGCGCTGATCAAAAGCCGGATCGGGCATCATTTCCTTACATTTTTGATAGGTTGCTATAGCTTCCTTTTTCATTCCCAGTTGCTTATAGCTTTCGGCGAGGTAAAAATAAGGCTCAACCTCGGGCTTTTGTGCAATGACCGTTTTAAACCGTTGTACGGCCTTTTCATACTGGCCTGATTTCATCGCAAACATGCCCAGGCTTAAATTCGCGTTCCTGTTTTTCGGGTCCTGCTTTACTACATCCAGCAGCAGCATAATGCCCTGCATCGGCGACCCGCCATCCGCATCGGTGATGCCAAGACTGGTTTGGTTTACATAAGCAATACCAAGCCCTGTTTTTGCCTCAAGGCTTTGTGGCTGCAGTTTAGTGGCGTTTTTAAAGCATTCAATGGCATTTATTACAAATGAAGGCTGCGCCAGCGTATCCTGTGTAAGCTTAAAAGCATCATTAAAATGATTACCGGCGCTTAACCAGTTTGCAAAGCTGTTTTCACTCCGGGCAACGGCCTGGTAGTAAAATGCTGCCGGTGCCGGCTGGTTAACATCATCCCATTGTTTGGCCAGCTTTTTTTGTAAATTAAGCTTGGCTGCATCAGCCTGAGCGTTCTTCAACTGGCCTTCAAGGTCGTTGATTGAAGCAGATAATGCTGATCCAATCGCCATTTTAGCCCCCTCGGATACCATATCGACAGTTACACTGCTCGCAGGGCGTTTGGCAGTCGCCACCGCATTGGTATGGCCTTGTGTTTCCTTTGCCTTTATCAGCCCTTTAACAGGCAACGAATACAAATAGCCCATAATAGCAACAACTATTACACTTACAACTATTTGTTTCTTATACATTCCGGTAAATTAATTGGACGTTTTGTTTCCGGTCCTAACTTTATCAACAAAAGTTTTAGCCGGTTTAAAACTTGGCACAAAGTGCTCGGGGATAATGATGGCAGTATTTTTTGAAATATTACGCGCTGTTTTTTTAGCTCTTTTCTTTACAACAAAACTTCCGAAACCTCGTACGTAAACGTTTTCGCCACCCACCATGGAGCTTTTAACTACTTTAAAAAACGCCTCAACAGTTTCCTGAACGTCAACTTTCTCAATGCCGGTTTTGGATGAGATTTCAGTTATAATTTCTGCCTTAGTCATATCTGTTTTTCTTTTATTAAATGTGTAATTACTTAACTGTTTTGGGGTTGCAAAAGTATCGCTTTATTACTAAAGATTGAAATAATTAACACATTTTTTTTGTGACTGATTAAAATTCAACACAAAATCGATGATTTGAAAGAAAAACGTTACGTTTCGTCGTTACTTTTACCGGGAATGAATTTTAATGACGAACTGCTGCGATGGTATTATCAGAACAAGCGCGAACTGCCGTGGCGTAACACAACGGATGCCTATATTATTTGGCTGTCTGAAATAATTTTGCAGCAAACGCGTGTTGATCAGGGGCTTCCTTATTTTTTCCGGTTTGTGGAAAAATATCCGGACGTTACCAGCTTTGCCGCCGCCAGCGAGGATGAGATATTAAAACTATGGCAGGGCCTGGGTTATTATTCGCGGGGGCGCAACATGCTAAAAACCGCCCGCCAGGTACAGCAACTTTATGACGGTAAATTCCCGCAAAGCTATACCGAACTGTTAAAGCTAAAGGGTATTGGGCCGTATACCGCAGCGGCAATTGCATCCTTTTCGGCAAACGAGGCCAGGGCGGTGGTGGACGGAAATGTTTACCGGGTATTGGCCCGGTATTTTGGCATTGATGAGCCAATCAACAGCACAGAAGGAAAAAAAATATTCCAGGCTACAGCCGACGAATTGCTTAATATAGAACAGCCTGCTATCCACAACCAGGCCATAATGGAATTTGGCGCCACGTTATGTACGCCTAAAAATCCGGCCTGCGGGATATGCCCGGTTCGAACCGGGTGCCGTGCATTTATTAGTAACGCTGTAAAAGTATTACCGGTAAAATTGAAAAAGGGTAAAGTACGCGACAGGTTTTTCAATTATTTTTTATTTACAGATGGACATACTGTCCTGTTAAATAAACGCAATGAAAAGGATATATGGGCCAATATGTACGACCTGCCTTTAATTGAAACATTATCCTTGCTTTCGCAAAAAGAATTGGTAGCTTTACCTATAGTAACACAATTCTTTGGCACGAATATTAACATATTAGAGTTTTCGCAGGTTAAAATTCACCTGCTCACTCACCAGCGCCTGCACGTACGCCTCATCCGACTACAAAACAAGCCTGTTAAACTTAGCGAGCAGTGGTTTTATATCCCTGTTGAAGATTTAAAAAGATTAGCAATACCAAAAATACTTTTTATATTTCTAAAAAATATTTTTAATTTGTAAAACATTTTATGTCAATCTAAAACATGTCAGGTATTAACAAGGTAATATTAGTAGGCCATCTGGGCAAAGACCCCGAAATACGCTATTTGGAAGGGGGAGTGTCTGTGGCTAGTTTCCCCCTGGCAACGTCAGAATTTTTTAATAAAGACGGCCGTAAGGTTGAACAAACCGAATGGCACAACATTGTAATGTGGAGAGGGCTCGCTGATGTAGCCGCTAAATTTCTCCAAAAAGGAAAACTCGTTTATATCGAAGGTAAGTTACGAACGCGTACTTTTGACGATAAAGAAGGGAATAAAAGGTACACTACCGAGGTGATTGCCGAAAATTTTACCCTTCTTGGCCGTAAAACAGATTTTGAAAGCGATGGTGCATCGCAGCAGACGGCAAAGATAAATGAAACGCGAACTGATGGACATGCCACCGACGGCATGTCATATTAAATTTCCAATTACACACCTTATATAAAAAGCCATCCGGAGAGATCCGGTGGCTTTTTTGTATAAATTGAATCGCAGGTGAGCTATCTCGCTCCCGGCGGGCAATGGTCTTTTAAATATTGGGTATACAAAGTTTGCAGATGTTTCGTTGTACCCGGCCCCTCAAATATGCCATGTGTGCGGTTAGGGTACGACATCAGCTGGAACTGCCTGTTATATTTTACCAGTTCGTTAATCAGCATTTCGGCATTTTTATAATGCACGTTGTCGTCGCCGGTTCCGTGTACATACAATAAATTACCGCGCAGGTTTTTAGCGTAGGTAACGGGCGATCCTTTTATAAATACTTCCCGCCCGGCTTCATCTGTTGGTACGCCCATGTAGCGCTCCTGGTAAATATTATCATAAGTCAATTCCCATCCAACAGCTGCTACCGATATGCCGGTTTTATATATTTCGGGATGCTGAAACATCAGGTTCAGCGTGCATGAACCGCCGCCGCTCCATCCCCACACGGCTACTCTTGTTGAGTCGATAAATGGCCATTTTAAAATCTCTTTCGCGCCCATAGCCTGGTCCTGTATGTTAACGATACCAATATTTTTATAAATAGATTTGCGCCATGCGGCGCCTTTCGGTGCGGGCGTCCCCCTGTTGTCGAGCGACATATAAATGTATCCGTCATCCGCCATATTGCCGATGTATTCGCCGTTGCGGCCGCTGCCATACGAATCGGTTACCGTTGCGCCCGCAGGCTCGCTGTATACATAAAATACAACAGGGTATTTTTTCTTCGGATCAAAATTGGTTGGTTTTACCATCCAGCCGTCCATTTCAACGCCGTCAACAGTTTTTACTTTAAAAAACTCCGGCTTGTTTTTAGCATCCTGGTTTAATTTGATCACGGCGCCGCTCATGTGCTTGTGATCGGGCAGGCTTACCACTTCGCTTTGATACGGCGTGTAAATATTCGAAAAGTTATGCAGCCCGATTTTGCCGTTCGGCGAAATTTCATAACCATTTGTTCCCTGCTCGTCTGCCGGCGTCACACGCTCGGCCTTGCCACCGTTCAGTTTTACACGGTACAGGTATTTTTGCGTGGCGTTATCTGGCGATGCAATGAAATAAATGTTTCCACCTGCCTCATCCAGCAATGTCAGGCTGATCACGTCATAATCACCTTTCGTTATTAAAGTTTCTTTACCCTCCCTGCTGATCTTATAGATATGCCGCCAGCCGTCTTTCTCGCTCACCCAAATAAAATCTTTCCCTTTGTTTATCCATTCCCAACCAGTGGGGTCGCCACCGTTCCAGCGCGATTTGCCGTCGATCCAGGCATTGTCATGCTCTTCGTGTATTAACCGGGTTGTGCCGTTTGAAACATTGCCTATAAATAGCCGGCTCTCGTTTTGCGCGCGGTTCAATTGCTCAAGAATGATCTCATTTGAGCTGGTGGTCCACTCCATGCGGGGTATGTAATGCTGTACCGCGTCGCCCGGAACATTTATCCAGTTGGTTTTACCGGTGCTGATATCAACCACGCCCACTTTACACGAGCTTGGGTCTTCGCCGGCCACCGGGTACTCTACCGGCACCACAAATGGGTAAATGGAGTCGGTGGTATTTAGCATAAAATAATTTTTGATCTTAGTGGCATCAATTTGCCAGTAGGCAATTGCCCGGCTATCAGGCGACCAGCGGAAGCCATCCCTGCAATCAAATTCTTCTTCGTAAGCCCAATCAAATGTGCCGTTAATGAGTTTTTTGCTGCCGTCGAAGGTTAATTGTTTAACTGTTCCGGTCGCAAGGTCCTCGGTAAATAAATTGTGCTCGCTTACATAAGCGGCCTTAGCGCCGTCGGGCGAGAGCTTGGCAAACATTAGCGAAGACGAAGGCCTCGCTTTTCCGATTTGTTTTAACGTTTTGGCGGCAAGGTCATAAACCCAGTAATCGCCGCGGGTATTATAGCGCCAAACCCGTTTGGTATTGGTGAATATTAGTACTTTTTGTCCATCGTCGGATAAGGTGAAGTTGGCCACCGTCAGTGACTGCTGTCCTGCCGGTGTAAGCATTTCCTTCGATAGCAATACCGTTTTTTTATCCGCGTCGCGGGTATCCAGTTCCAGTACCTGGTTTCCTTGTACCCGGTAATACTGGTAGCCATCGGCGGCCCAGTGCGTTTTGCCGCGCTGGGCGTTTGCTGCCTGGAAAGAAAATAGTTGTAAAATTAACAGGGCAGTTAACCCTGAAAGGCTGGACTTGATATTCATTTGTTTTGAACTAATATGGGTTTCATCAATTGCCGCATTATTTTTCCAATAAATAATGCCGCTGTAAATTTTGCGTTAAATTAGCACTTTAAAGCTGCCAAAAAATCCCTTGTAATGAAAAAAATACTTTTCCTGATTTTTGCCTGTTTTATTGGCGTAGCGCAAACGCATGCCCAGCGTATCGACCGCAGCAAGTTTATTAAAGATAGCCTCGACTATTATGTGAACCGCGCGTTAACCAATTGGCGCGTACCCGGCGCGGCGGTATGTATTGTAAAGGATGGCAAAGTTGTGATGATGAAAGCCTATGGCATAAAGGAACTTGGCCTGGCAAATAAAGTGGATATCAATACCCTGTTTATGATCGGCAGCAATACCAAGGCATTTACAGCTACAGCACTGGCTATGCTGCAAGCGCAAAACAAGCTTTCGCTGGATGACAAGGTAACCAAATACCTGCCCCAGTTTAAGCTGGAAAATAAATTGGCAGGCGAACAGGCTATTATTCGCGACCTGTTATGCCACCGGCTGGGGCTGCAAACTTTCCAGGGTGATTTTACTTTTTACAATACCAATCTGAGCCGGAATGAAGTTATTGAAAAACTGGGATTAATTAAGGCGGTTTATCCCTTCCGCACCAAATGGGGCTATACCAATGCCGCATTTTTAACCGCCGGGCAGATCATCCCGGTTGTAAGCGGCAAGCCATGGGAGATATATTTGAAAGAAAATATTTTTGCGCCGTTAGGTATGTCCAATACCCTCGCGTTAAGCACCGATATGCCTAAATCATTAAACCGGACCGTGCCACATACACTCATTGACGGCAGGCTGTCGGCTATTCCGTATGCGCAGCTTGATAACCTGGCGCCTGCCGGCGCAATCAGCTCATCCATAAACGATATGAGCAAATGGGTAATGGCTTTATTGAACGATGGCAAGGTTGGTGCAAGGCAAGTGATACCGATGGCGGCAATAGCGGCCACCCGCGAGGCGCAGGATATTGTGGGCAGCGTTCGTCATTTAGATGGCGAAACGAATTATGAGCTTTACGGACTGGGTTGGTTTATACAAGATTATGCGGGACGCAGGCTGATTATGCATACCGGTGGAGTAAATGGCTATGTAACTTCGGTAACCCTTGTGCCGCAGGAGCATTTGGGTATCGTGGTGTTGACCAATACCGACCAAAACCAATTTTATGAAGCCCTGCCATGGGAAATTATGGATGCCTATTTTAAAATGCAGTACCGGGATTACAGCGATACCTATTTAAGTTTTTATAAAGCCAACACAGCCAATGAACAGGCCGCGGATAAAAAATTACGCGATTCCGTAGCCATGAACCGGCCTCCCGCACTGCCCGTGGCAAACTATACCGGTAAATATGTAAACGGAATATATGGCAGTATGACTGTAACGCAGGGCGAAAACAACGACCTTGAAATTCGCTTTGAGCACCACCCGCGTATGTATGCCCACCTGCAGCCGTTGGGCGGCAACCGGTTTTATGTCACCTTCTCCGACCCGGTTTTTGGAAAAGCGGTTTTCCCCTTCACCATACAAAACGGAAAGGTAACAGGTGTACGGGTTAAAGTAGCTGATTTTGTGGAGTATAACCCGTATGAGTTTAGGAAGGTGCAGTAGGTGATTTCGGATTTATTCAATTGCGGATTTCGGAATTGTGAATGCGGAATAAAGCCACGTCATGCCGAATTTATTTCACTGTTGTCCGGTAAAAAATCAATTTAATAAAAAAGCTTCATTAAAATGATTATTTGAAGGATTATGTCTTGAATCCAATTTCCAAGCCCATTAATTTAAGTTGA
>JAQBOM010000013.1 GCA_028288025.1 Mucilaginibacter sp.
GCGTACCGTAGGTGAGCAGTTATATGCTCAGTTTGGTGTTGGCTTAGCCCGTATGGCGCGTACCATCCGCGAGCGGATGAATATTCGCGATAACGAGGTGTTCACACCAACCGACCTGATCAACGCACGTACTTTATCTTCGGTAATCAATTCGTTCTTCGGAACAAACCAGCTATCACAGTTCATGGACCAAACCAACCCACTGGCAGAGATCACGCACAAGCGTCGTCTGTCAGCCTTAGGGCCCGGTGGTCTTTCACGTGAGCGTGCCGGTTTCGAGGTTCGTGACGTACACTATACCCACTATGGCCGTTTGTGTACCATTGAAACACCCGAAGGTCCGAATATTGGTTTGATCTCTTCACTTTGCGTGCACGCAAAGATCAATAACTTAGGCTTTATCGAAACACCATACAAACGTGTGGTTGACGGTAAGGTACAGGTTCAGGAGGATGTGATTTACCTGTCTGCAGAAGATGAAGACGGTAAAACCATAGGCCAGGCCAACGCGCATTATGATGATAAAGGCGTTTTTGCTCTTCCAAAGGTTAAAGCACGTTTTGAAGGTGACTTCCCGATCATTGAGCCGGAAAGATTAGACTTAATGGATATTGCGCCAAACCAGATCACTTCGATCGCGGCTTCATTAATTCCGTTCCTTGAACATGATGATGCTAACCGTGCATTGATGGGATCGAACATGCAGCGCCAGGCAGTGCCTTTATTGCGCCCCGAAGCGCCGATTGTAGGTACGGGTTTGGAAGGCCGTGTGGCAAAAGATTCACGTACCCTTATCAACGCCGAAGGCGATGGTGTGGTTGAGTACGTGGATGCCAACGAAATTCGTATCCGTTATGACCGCAACGAACTTGACCGCCTGATCTCATTTGATGGCGATACAAGGAGCTACCGTTTAACAAAATTCAAGAAAACCAACCAAAGCACAACCATCAACCTGAAGCCGATTGTTAAAAAAGGCCAGCGCGTTGAAAAAGGACAAGTGCTTTGCGAAGGATATGCTACACAGAATGGCGAGCTTGCATTAGGCCGTAACCTTAAAGTGGCGTTCATGCCATGGCAGGGTTATAACTTCGAGGATGCGATCGTGATCTCTGAGCGAGTAGTATCGCAGGATATATTTACATCCCTCCACGTTGAAGAATTTGAACTGGAAGTGCGTGATACAAAACGCGGCGAGGAAGAACTGACACCGGATATTCCGAACGTATCAGAAGAAGCCACTAAAGATCTTGACGAAGACGGAATTATCCGTGTAGGCGCCGAGGTTAAGGAAGGCGATATCCTGATCGGTAAGATTACGCCAAAAGGTGAATCAGATCCTTCACCGGAAGAGAAGCTGTTACGTGCCATATTTGGTGATAAAGCAGGTGATGTGAAAGACGCGTCATTAAAAACTCCGCCGTCTATAGCGGGTGTGGTTATTGACACTAAATTGTTCTCACGTGCTAAAAAAACAACTAAAGCCGAAGAAAAGGCGCAGTTGGAAAAACTGGATACCAAGCACGACAAAGCTGTTAAAGAACTTAAAAATACTTTGATCGAAAAGTTATTTGAGATCGTTAACGGTAAAACATCACAAGGTGTTTATAACGTTTACAAAGAATTGCAAGTGCCGAAAGGCGTAAAATTCACACAGAAAATACTGGTTGAGCTTAATTTCGAAAATATTAACCCAACCAAGTGGACAACTGACGATGATAAAAACGACCAGATAAAGATCCTTCTTCATAACTATAACATCAAAGTTAACGAGGAACTGGGTGCTTACCGTCGTGATAAATTCGCTATCAGTGTGGGTGACGAGTTGCCTTCAGGGATCGTGCAGATGGCTAAAGTTTACATCGCTAAAAAGCGTAAGCTTAAAGTGGGTGATAAAATGGCCGGACGTCACGGTAACAAAGGTATCGTTGCACGTATCGTACGTGATGAGGATATGCCATTCCTTGAAGACGGAACACCGGTTGATATTGTATTGAACCCGCTGGGCGTACCTTCGCGTATGAACCTGGGCCAGATATATGAAACTGTGTTGGGATGGGCCGGTAAAGAACTGGGCATTAAATTCGCAACGCCAATTTTTGATGGTGCAAGCCATGATGAAGTGGAAGAGTGGGTTAAAAAGGCCAACTTACCTGAATCGGGCCGTACCTATTTATACAATGGCTTAACAGGCGACCGTTTCGACCAGCAAACAACAGTAGGTATTATATACATGCTGAAACTTGGACACATGGTTGATGATAAGATGCACGCACGTTCTATCGGGCCGTACTCATTAATTACACAACAGCCATTGGGTGGTAAAGCCCAATTTGGTGGTCAGCGTTTTGGTGAGATGGAGGTTTGGGCGCTTGAAGCATTCGGTGCCGCAAACATCCTGCAGGAAATACTAACTGTGAAATCCGATGATGTTATTGGCCGTGCCAAAACATACGAGGCTATTGTTAAAGGCGAAAACCTGCCAACACCTTCAGTTCCCGAATCATTCAACGTACTGGTTCATGAATTAAGAGGTTTAGGTTTGGATATTACGTTAGAATAATAGTTGTAAGTTATAAGTTGTAAGTTGTATGTAAAACAGCTTACAACTTACAACCTGCAACTTACAACATTAAAACAAAGGAGACTATGTCTTACAAAAAGGATAATAAAATCAAAAGTAATTTCACCACTATTACCATTAGCTTAGCTTCGCCTGAATCTATCCTGGAGCGTTCAAGCGGTGAAGTTTTAAAACCGGAAACCATTAACTACCGGACTTACAAGCCCGAACGTGATGGTTTATTCTGTGAGCGAATTTTTGGTCCGGTTAAAGATTATGAGTGCCATTGCGGTAAATACAAACGTATCCGTTACAAGGGTATTGTTTGCGACCGTTGCGGTGTTGAGGTAACTGAGAAAAAAGTACGCCGCGAGCGCATGGGTCACATCAACTTAGTGGTTCCGGTTGCGCATATCTGGTATTTCCGCTCGTTGCCGAATAAAATTGGCTACCTGCTGGGCTTGCCAACAAAAAGGCTCGACCTGATCATTTATTACGAAAGATATGTAGTTATTCAGGCTGGTATTAAAGAAGCTGACGGGATCAATAGAATGGATTTCCTGACAGAGGAAGAATATCTTGACGTATTGGATACCCTGCCAAAGGAAAACCAGTACCTGGATGATAAGGATCCGCAAAAATTTGTGGCTAAAATGGGTGCCGAAGCATTAGAAGAATTGCTGAAGCGCCTTGACCTGGATGAGTTATCATTCAGCTTACGTCACCAGGCTGCTAACGAAACTTCGCAGCAGCGTAAAAACGAAGCGTTAAAACGCCTTCAGGTTGTTGAAGCTTTCCGCGATGCAAAAACAAGGATCGAGAATAACCCTGAGTGGATGATCGTTAAGATCGTTCCGGTTATCCCGCCTGAATTGCGCCCGTTAGTGCCATTGGAAGGCGGCCGTTTTGCCACCTCCGATTTAAATGACCTTTATCGTCGTGTGATTATCCGTAACAACCGTTTAAAACGATTGATCGAGATCAAAGCGCCTGAGGTTATTTTACGTAACGAAAAACGTATGCTGCAGGAAGCTGTAGATTCGTTATTCGATAACTCACGTAAAGTAAACGCGGTAAAAACTGAAGGTAACCGTGCTTTGAAATCACTTTCGGATATTCTGAAAGGTAAACAAGGCCGTTTCCGTCAAAATTTATTAGGTAAACGTGTCGATTACTCGGCGCGTTCGGTAATTGTTGTAGGTCCTAACCTTAAATTACACGAATGCGGTTTACCAAAAGATATGGCTGCCGAATTGTTTAAACCGTTTATCATCCGCAAAATGATTGAGCGTGGTGTGGTTAAAACAGTAAAATCAGCTAAAAAGATTGTTGACCGTAAGGACCCATTGGTATGGGATATATTGGAAAACGTATTAAAAGGTCACCCTGTATTGTTAAACCGTGCGCCAACGCTGCACCGTTTAGGTATCCAGGCGTTCCAGCCAAAATTGGTTGAAGGTAAGGCTATCCAGTTGCACCCGTTAACCTGTACCGCCTTCAACGCGGATTTTGACGGTGACCAGATGGCCGTTCACGTACCCTTGGGTAACGCGGCAATTTTGGAAGCCCAGGTTTTAATGCTTGCTTCACACAATATCCTGAACCCTGCTAACGGAACGCCTATTACAGTTCCTTCGCAGGACATGGTGCTTGGTTTGTACTACATAACCAAAGGCCGTAAAACAGATGAAGGCCGTGTTGTAAAAGGCCAGGGTTTAACTTTCTATTCTTCGGAAGAAGTGATTATCGCTTACAACGAAAAGAAAATTGACCTGCATGCCTTTATAAAAGTTAAAGCTTTTGTTAAAGAACGGGATGGCAGCATTGTATCTAAAATTATTGACACTACTGTTGGCCGTGTATTATTTAACCAGCATGTACCTATCGAAGTAGGTTATATCAACGAATTGCTTACCAAAAAGTCACTGCGTGATATTATTGGTGAAGTAGTTAAAATTACCGGTATGGCACGCGCTGCCCAGTTTCTTGATGATATTAAGGAGTTAGGTTTCCGTATGGCATTCCAGGGTGGTTTATCCTTCAACCTGAAGGATATTAACATCCCTGCCGAAAAGGTAACGTTGATCCAGACAGCTTCTAAGCAAGTTGACGACGTAATGAATAACTATAACATGGGATTCATTACCAACAACGAGCGCTATAACCAGATCATTGATATCTGGACCCGTATCAATAACCGCTTAACCGCGAATGTGATGGATATTTTGAGCAATGATAACCAGGGTTTCAACTCTGTGTATATGATGCTTGATTCCGGAGCGCGTGGTTCTAAAGAGCAGATCCGTCAGCTTGCAGGTATGCGTGGTTTGATGGCTAAACCTCAAAAATCAGGTTCAGGTGGTGAAATTATCGAAAATCCGATACTTTCGAACTTTAAAGAAGGTTTGTCGGTACTCGAGTACTTTATATCTACCCACGGTGCACGTAAAGGTTTGGCCGATACCGCGTTAAAAACAGCGGATGCCGGTTACTTAACCCGTCGTTTACATGATGTGGCGCAGGATATGATAGTAGGTGAGGTGGATTGCGGTACTTTAAGAGGTATCTACACGACCGCCCTGAAGGATAACGAGGATATTGTAGAGCCGTTATACGACCGTATTTTAGGCCGTACAACCCTGCATGATGTTCACGATCCTATTACAAATGAATTGTTAGTTTCTGCCGGTCAGGATATCACTGAAGAGATCGGTAAAAATATAGAAAATTCACCTTTGGAAGGTATCGAAATACGTTCGGTATTAACCTGCGAAAGCAAAAGAGGTGTATGTGCATTGTGCTACGGACGTAACCTTGCAAGTGGTAAACGCGTGCAGAAGGGTGAAGCAGTTGGTGTAATTGCAGCGCAGTCAATAGGTGAGCCGGGTACACAGTTAACGCTGCGTACATTCCACGTAGGTGGTACCGCTTCGAACATTGCTGCTGAATCGCAGATCAATGCCAGGTTTGAAGGTGTCATCGAATTCGAAAACGTTCGTACTGTAGCTTACAAAACCGAAGAAGGTGTTGTTGATGTTGTACTAGGCCGTTCAGGTGAATTCCGGATAGTTGAGGAAGGAACCAATAAAGTGATCGTTACCAATAACATTCCATACGGCGCATACTTGTATGTGAAAGATGGCAGCAAGATCAGCAAAGGCGACCGTATCTGTTCATGGGATCCGTATAACGCGGTAATTATTTCTGAATTTGCGGGTGTGGCTAAGTTTGAGGCTGTTTTGGAAGGCATCACTTTCCGCGAAGAATCAGACGAGCAAACAGGTCACCGCGAAAAGGTAATTATCGATACACGGGATAAAACCAAGAACCCGGTTATCCAGGTTGCTGATTCAAAAGGCAACGTGATAAAAGGCTATAACATTCCTGTTGGCGCCCACATCGCTGTTGACGAGGATGAGAAATTACAAACAGGCCAGGTTATCGCAAAAATTCCACGTTCAACCGGAAAAACACGCGATATCACAGGTGGTTTACCACGTGTAACTGAGTTATTCGAAGCACGTAACCCATCCAACCCGGCTGTAGTAACCGAGATTGATGGTGTGGTAACATTAGGTGGTGTAAAACGTGGTAACCGCGAGATGACGATCGAATCAAAAGATGGCCAGGTTAAAAAATATCTGGTTCCATTGTCGAAACACATCCTTGTACAGGACAACGACTTTGTAAAGGCTGGTATGCCACTGTCAGATGGTTCTATATCACCTGCCGACATCCTCGCCATCAAAGGCCCTGCAGCAGTGCAGGAGTACCTGGTAAACGGTATACAGGAAGTTTACCGTTTGCAGGGTGTGAAGATCAACGATAAACACTTTGAAGTGATCGTACACCAGATGATGCAGAAGGTTGCTATTGAAGATGCCGGTGATACCCGTTTCCTTGAAAGGGAAGCTGTTGATAGCTGGGATTTCATGCTGGAGAATGATGACATCTTTGATAAAAAGGTGATTACTGATCCGGGCGATTCAACCACTTTAAAATCAGGCCAGATCGTTTCAGTGAGGAAACTTAGAGACGAAAACTCAATTTTGAAACGTAAAGATTTAAAATTGGCAGAGGTAAGGGATGCTATTGCAGCAACTTCGAGCCCGATGCTCCAGGGTATAACCAGGGCATCGTTAGGTACAAAATCGTTTATCTCGGCAGCATCGTTCCAGGAAACTACAAAAGTTCTGAACGAAGCGGCAATTGCAGGTAAAAAGGATTTGATGCTTGGACTGAAAGAGAACGTTATCGTTGGCCACCTTATTCCATCCGGAACCGGTTTACGCGAATATGAAAATATCCGTGTAGGTTCACAGGAGGAATTCGACCGTCTGATGGCTTCAAAAGCAGAAGAAGTTGAAGCTTAATAAGCAATAAACAATTAATTTATAAAGCCTTCCCGTAAATGGGAAGGCTTTTGTTATTTTTGGAGTATGGAAGAACAAAACGAAAATCAGCTGAATATTGAGCTTTCAGAAGAAATTGCCGAAGGTATCTATTCAAACCTGGCTATTATCACACATTCAAGCTCCGAGTTCGTGCTCGACTTTATTAGGGTAATGCCGGGCGTGCCAAAGGCAAAAGTTAAATCGAGGATTATCTTAACACCCGAACACGCAAAACGTTTGTTAACCGCTTTGGAGGATAATTTGGAAAAGTTTGAGACGGCTAACGGCCGCATTAAAATTCAGCAGGATCCATCAGGCTTTCCAATGAATTTTGGCGGCACGATGGGGCAGGCCTGATTGCCGTCATTTGTTTTTTTAAGTAAAGATGGCTGGTTTTTTGCAACGTGGTAAACTTTTATAGCTTGAAATTGTATTTGAAAGTAGTTTTAAATTTACAAGAGTCTATAAATTATCAGTCATTAATAACAAATATCAAAATGGATAAAAATTCCAAAATTTATATTGCAGGTCATAGGGGCATGGTGGGTTCGGCTATTCATCGCAAGCTTGAAAGAGAAGCGTTTACCAATATAATTACCCGTACATCGGCAGAGCTGGATTTGCGCGATCAGCAACAGGTAACCGATTTTTTTGCACAGGAGAAACCCGATTACGTATTTTTAGCGGCAGCTAAAGTGGGCGGAATAATTGCCAACAATACATACAGGGCTGAGTTTTTATACGATAATTTACAGATTCAAAACAACATCATCCATAATTCGTATCTTAATGGTGTAACCAAGCTTCTTTTTTTAGGTTCAAGCTGCATTTACCCAAAGATGGCACCTCAGCCGCTAAAGGAGGAATATTTGCTAACCGGCGAACTTGAGCATACCAACGAGCCATATGCAATCGCCAAAATTGCGGGCATTAAAATGTGCGACGCTTATCGCGATCAGTACGGCTGTAATTATATATCAGCAATGCCTACAAATTTATATGGTTATAACGACAATTATCATCCGCAAAATTCGCACGTTTTGCCGGCATTGATCCGCCGTTTTCACGAGGCAAAAGAGCAGAATGCAGCTTCGGTTACTATTTGGGGCACCGGATCGCCAAAACGCGAGTTTCTTTTCGCCGATGACCTAGCCGAGGCATGCTATTATTTAATGGAAAATTATGATGAACCGGGCCTCGTAAATATTGGTACGGGTGAGGATATTTCTATAAAAGACCTGGCTTTACTCATCAAAAAAATAATTAGGTTTGAAGGTGAAATAGACTTTGATTCGTCTAAACCTGATGGAACTCCACGTAAATTGATGGACGTTTCCAAACTTCATAGTAAGGGTTGGAAGCATACCATTGAATTAGAGGATGGGATTAAGTTAGCGTACCAGGATTTTTTAACTAAACATGTCACCAATTATGCCTAAGCGAAAATAGGCTTATTAAAATCATAACTAATTAACTTGGATAACACAATAGTTTTTGGCGCATCGGGCCAATTGGGTCATTGTTTTCAGCACCTTGTCGAAAGAAATAAGATCGACGGGATATTTTTCCCTTCAGAGGCTGAATCTAACATTCTGGATGCTAATGCTTTAAAAAATATTTTCGAAATATATAAGCCCGTTTATATTATTAACTGTGCGGCTTATACAGCAGTTGATAAAGCCGAAGATGAACCGGAAATAGCTTTAAAAGTCAATAAAACGGGGGTTGAAAATTTAGGCGGCCTTTGCGCAGAATACGGATCAACCTTTATCCATATTTCCACTGATTTTGTTTTTAAAGGCGATGTTTCAACGCCGCGCACTGAGGAAAGCGAGGCTGCCCCGATCAGTGTATACGGCCAAACCAAACTGGATGGTGAACAGGTAATTGAAACCTTACTTCAAAAATATTTTATAGTGCGTACGGGATGGCTTTATTCGGAGTATGGGAATAATTTCGTGAAAACAATGCTGAACCTTGGCGCCGAAAGAGACGAGCTGAAGGTTATTGCCGACCAGGCCGGAACCCCCACCTATGCCATGGACCTCGCCGCCTGTATATTACTGATTATTCAAAGTAGGAGTACGACATACGGCATTTATCATTATAGCAATGAGGGCATTGCCTCGTGGTATGATTTCGCAAAAGCCATTTTTGAAAATGTGAAAGCGAAAGTAAAGGTAATACCGGTAAGGACCGATGAGTACGTTACAAAAGCAAAACGCCCGGCCTATTCGGTAATGGACAAAAGCAAAATCAAAACAACTTTTAATATAGAAATACCTTATTGGCGGGATAGTTTGGTAACCTGTATCAAAAAGCTTAAAAATAATTAATTTAGCCGCATGAAAGGTATCATTTTAGCTGGTGGTTCAGGCACCCGGCTGTATCCCATCACAAGAGCAATAAGTAAGCAATTGATGCCTATTTATGATAAGCCGATGATCTATTACCCTCTCTCGGTGTTAATGCTCGCCGATATAAAGGAGATTTTAATTATCACTACCGCCGAAGATAACGAGAGCTTCAAACGTTTACTTGGGGATGGAACGGAATTGGGATGCCATTTTGAATATGCCATCCAGGAGAAGCCGAACGGCCTTGCCCAAGCATTTGTGATAGGCGAAAGGTTTATTGGTGAGGATAAAGTGGCCCTGATATTGGGCGATAATATATTTTATGGTACAGGTTTCAGCGAATTGATTCGCAGTTTTAATGATGTTGAAGGCGCTGCAATATTTGCCTACCCGGTCGCCGATCCGGAAAGATATGGGGTGGTTGAGTTTGATAAGGATTTTAAAGCGCTGTCTATAGAAGAAAAGCCGCTTAAGCCAAAATCAAGTTTTGCTGTCCCAGGGTTGTATTTCTATGATAACAATGTGGTTGCAATCGCCAGGGACCTGGAGCCGTCGCCACGCGGAGAGTATGAAATTACTGATGTAAATAAATTTTACCTCGAACAAGGTAATCTGCATGTTGGGGTAATGGATAGGGGTACAGCCTGGCTGGATACCGGTACTTTCGATTCATTGAGCGATGCTTCCGAATATGTTCGGGTGATTGAAAAACGACAGGCGACTAAAATTGGCTGCATTGAAGAAGTCGCTTATCGTCGTGGATTTATAGACGATAACCAGTTAAAAGAATTGGTTGCCAAGTATCTGAAAAGCGGCTATGGTGCTTATTTGCAAACACTGCTGAAGAAATAGGTCAATCAAGGATGAAAAGCATATCTTCCACTAAATTACCCTTATCAGCAGGAAGCCATTTGATATCTTTATCCTTTGAGAACCAGGTCATCTGCCTCTTTCCAAACCGGCGGGTGTTTTGTTTAATTAATCCGATAGCTTCATCCAGGTCGGTTTTTCCATCAAAATAATCAAATAATTCACTGTACCCTACTGTGTTTAGCGCATTTAAATGCCGGTAAGGCAGAAGTGACCGTGCTTCTTCAACCAAGCCCTGTTTTACCATCTCATCAACACGCAGATTAATTCGTTGATATAGCTTTTCCCTGAGCAAGTATAATCCAAACTTTATCACCCGGAACGGCCTTTTATTTAAACCGGATTTATGGTAGGATGAAATAGGATTACCCGTGTTTTCAAATACCTCGAGTGCCCTGATAACCCTTTGCGGATTATCGATATCCACTGTTGCGTAATATTCAGGATCTGCGAGTTTTAATTTTTCCTGCAGGTTTGCAATACCGTTTTCACGGAACTCCAGGTTCAATTTACCCCTTATTCCCGCATCCGCAGGAGGCACTTCGTCAAACCCTTCGCAAACCGCTTTAATAAATAACCCGGAGCCACCAACCAGCAGGACCGTATCGTGAACCCTGAAAAGCTCATCAAGCAGGGTAAGGGCTTGTTTTTCAAAGTCGCCGGCTGTAAACGTTTCGGTTATGGAAAGTGAATTGATAAAATAATGTTTAACAGCAGCCAGTTCTTCTTGGGTTGGTTTAGCTGTGCCTATTGACATTTCGCGATAAAATTGCCTCGAATCGGCGGAGAGAATTACGGTATTATACTTTTTTGCTAATTCAATTGCTATCGCGGTTTTTCCCGATGCGGTAGGCCCGGCAATAACAATAAGCGTTTTTGTTTGTGGTTCAGAACTCATAGCTACTGGGTCTATAGTCGATAGACCATTGACCATGGTAAAATTAGCAACTTGTGGGGTACATTCGGGATAAATAAATCTTTAAACTATGGACTATCGACCATGGTATATGGACTGATCAGCTAGTAATCATCCCCGTGCGGCAGCTTGGGCTCATCCTCAAAACCTTCATCTTCCGGGAAATCGCTGCCGAATTCATCCTCCTCTTCATCTGCAACTTTTTCTTCGTCAACTACTTCGCCAGCCTCGTTAACTTCCGAAAAGTCTTCGGCGTCCTCTTCGCCAAATGCCATTTCATTCAGGAAATCGAAATCGTCCCCTTCCGGAGCCGACGCGGGAATATTAGGCAAATTGCCAAATTGTTTTGGCGCTTCGCCGACTGATTTTATAACTGCGGGATATACAACACCTGGCGTTTCGTCCAGAATGATTTTCATCAACTCAACATGGAAATCAAATGGCCGGTCGAAATTGAAAGTATAATAAAATTTTTGATGCGGATCGTCGATAAAACTAAGCAGTTTAACTTTTTCCATAAGCGAAACGCCCCTGTCGACCCTTTTTTGATTCGGCAGATACGTAATTTCTTCGCCTTTTATCCATTGATCATTACTGATATAAAAAGATGAAGGGTATTCAGGATTATAGCCGGTAGATTTATGAATTGCCCTATGAAGATCTTCAAATGTTTGATTGGATTTCACGTCAATTTCCCTCATCACATCATCATAGTCTTCAAAAGTAACCCTGAACCTGTATAGTGCCATGTTTTTTTAGTAGATTTTTACAAAAATAAGAATGTTTTGATTTTATTTCCGAATTCCGCAGATGCAATTTTAGATTTTAAAATCTTTATCCTTTGCCACAACTTTTAAGCCAATTTCTTTGCCTTTGACAATTGTATAATTAATAGCTGCTTCGCGTGAGTTCGGTATCTCGCCTTCCAGTATGGCTTCTTTTATCTGGTTTTTAATAATGCCAACTTCTCTGCCTTCTTTGATGCCAAAAAGCTGCATAATATCAATCCCTGTAACGGGAGGCTGCCAGTTGCGAATATTATCCCGTTCCTCAACATCCTTCAGTTTTTGCTGGACCAATTCAAAGTTTTGCCTGTATTTTTTTACCTTATATTCATTTTTGGTCGTAATGTCGGCATTGCACAACAGCATTAAACTTTCGATATCATCGCCGGCTTCAAATAACAATCGCCTCACTGCTGAGTCTGTTACCGTCGACTGTGCTAAAACAATGGGCCGCAAATGCAACTGTACCATTTTTTGCACAAATTTCATCTTTTCATTCAGCGGTAATTTCAACTGTGCAAATATTTTAGGAACCATTCGGGCACCCTTGTCCTCATGGCCATGAAAGGTCCAGCCATGACCGGGCTCAAAGCGCTTGGTGGCCGGCTTGGCGATGTCGTGTAATATCGCGGCCCACCGCAGCCATAGGTCATCAGTTGTTTTACAAATATTATCCAGGACCTGTAGGGTGTGATAAAAATTATCCTTATGTCCCTTGCCATTAATAATCTCCACTCCATACAACGCCGTCATTTGCGGAAATATGCGATGCAAAACATCTGTATCAAATAAGTAATTAAAACCTATGGACGGCTTTGCTGATAATATGATCTTATTTAGCTCGTCGGTTATCCGTTCCTGTGATATGATGCTGAGCCTGTCAATGTTATCTTTTATGGCCTGCAGGGCAGGCTCATCTATTTTAAAATTGAGCTGAGATGCAAAACGTATGGCGCGAAGCATACGCAGCGGATCGTCAGAAAATGTTTCAATTGCATTAAGAGGCGTCCTGATCAGTTGTTTTTTTAAATCATCAACCCCGCCAAAAGGATCTAATAGCTCGCCAAAGGAATCAGGATGCAGGGAAATGGCTAATGCATTGATGGTAAAATCCCGTCGGTTCTGGTCTTCTTCTAAAGTGCCATTCTCAACAATCGGTTTTCTTGAATCGAGGCGGTACGATTCTTTACGGGCGCCTACAAATTCAATTTCCAGATCGTTGTATTTAAGAGAAGCCGTGCCAAAATTTTTAAATACAGCTACTTTTACCTTCAATTTTTTTGCAACACTTTCTGCAAATGAGATCCCGTTACCAATAACAACGATATCGATATCTTTTGATGGCCGGTTAAGCAAAATATCGCGCACAAAGCCGCCTATGACATAAGCCTGCAGGTTATGTTCGGCCGCTGTTTTTGATATAGTTGAAAATACCGGATGGCTAAGATGTTGCTGCATTTGACCTTTATTTCCTGATGAATGCAAAAGTACCATTCGGCTCCAGTTTCATTATGGTCGAAGGTGTTTTTATTTCCATGTCATGCTGGTCAACTTCCACCACATAATCAACGCCATATATTATTTCAGGATCTATTTGGGAAAAATATTGAGGAGAAGGCTTCCCGCTGATATTAGCCGATGTTGATACAACGGGTTTGCGAAATCGTTGTATCAGCTGCTGGCAAAAAGGATGTTTTGAAATCCGGATGCCGATACTGCCATCGCTGCTTATAAGCGCCGGAGAAATATTCTTAGCGCCGGGCATAACCAATGTTAAAGGGTTTTCCGCATATTCAATCAAATCATAAGCCAGCGGATTAACATCACTGATATAGCTTTCCAGCTTATTTTCGGTATCCAGCAAAATGATCATGCTTTTGGCCTCATCCCGCTGTTTTAGGGCATATATCTTTTTAATGGCTTCGGTATTGGTGGCATCGCAGCCAATTCCCCATATCGTATCGGTTGGGTAAAGGATTATACCGCCTTCCTGCAAAACTTTTAAAGCTTTAGCGACCTCGTCTTTTAGCATGGGCAAATATACGCTCAATGCATAACAATCGTACGGAGGTGGTGCCGTATTTTGTTAAGTTGATAAGCTACATAGACAATCTTCTGTTTTTCTTCTACTTCCATGTTCAATAAGGGATACTTAATGCATATGAATTCCGTCTATTTAATAAGATAACCTATTAATTCAAAATAAACCTTAAATTATTCCCGAACTTTACCTCACAGACAATTGCCTTGCAATCGCCAATAAAATGAATAAAAAAATACCCCTGTGGCTTACACTGTTGCTTTTATGGTGCTCGTTTATAATGACCCTGCTGTTCGGCTGGACAGTTTGGCGTATACGCAGTGGGGGTCCATTGGTTAAGGGAAGAGCATCCACGATTATCATTTTCCTTGCTTCATTTCCATCATTAATTAACGAAGCCTTTCACGATATTGGAGCAAATCCACTAATTAACCGGGATCATTACCCTTTGATTAATGGATTTAAGATGGCGGGTAGATATGTTGATAGTAATTATTTACTGTTGCCTGCATATGATAAAAAGGAAGGTCAATCCATAATTAAATTAATGCGGATTTATGACCAAAAAACGATCTATCAATGGAAACCAAATGTTGATGAATTAAAAAAACTGCCGAATGTAGAAAATCAATTTGGGATAGATTTTGGCCGGAAAGGAATATTTTTTATCCATCCCTTACTTTCATCTGACGGTTCTGTGGTTTTTCATCAAGGCAATCTTTTAGTAAAAATCGATAAGAATTCAAATATCATATGGGCTGTCGACGAAAGTTTCCACCATTCTCTTGAATACGATGCTGATGGAAATATTTGGTCGCCTTCAGTAATTTCACCAACAAAAACGTCGCCTGCATTTTTAAACGAAATTCAAAACGATGCAATAACGAAAATTTCACCTGGCGGTAAAGTGCTTTTCCAAAAATCTATTGCTGTACTGTTGGTCGAAAATGGATATAAAGGTTTAATACTTGGCGCCGGGCTTTATGAAAAAGATTTAATCCACCTGAACGACATACAACCCGCATTAACATCAGGCAGGTATTGGCAAAAGGGCGATTTGTTGATGAGTATACGAAATAAAAGCACCGTATGCATATACCGGCCTTCGACAAATAAAATTGTGTGGCTAAAAACCGGCCCCTGGCTAAATCAGCACGATGTTGATTTTATTGATTCAACCCGAATAGGCATTTTTGGAAATGATCTGGTCCGAACGGAGCAAGGGTATCATCTTTTGGACGAACATAACGAAGAATATGTATATGACTTAAAAACGGATAAAACAACAACGCCTTACACGGCCTTTTTAAAGAAAGCAAAAGTGTCGACCTACTTCGAAGGTCGTTCGGATATTTTGTCCAACGGCGATCTTTTTGTTGAAGAAAGCAACAACAACAGGCTGTTGCGCGGAACTAAAACAAATATTCTTTGGCAATATGTTGACCGGATTGACCAGCATTCGTCTGCTGTAATTACATGGTCGCGATTTATTACTAAGGAAGAACTTAAAAAATTAGCATTTTTACAAAATAAGCGAATCGCAAGGCGCTAATAAACTTTGATTCATTCCTGAATTTGTTCAACTATCTGCAACTTTTACTTTTTTCGGCTATATCAATTAGATTGTTCATTTTAATGCTAAATTTTTTTGAACCAACCTCATTTAAATGATCGGCATCAAAAAAATCATCTTTTTTGAAAATGCTATCGGTTAGTAGATTAAAATAAACGGTATTACAGTAGGAGTTAGCAATTTTAGTCGCCGTATTAATCGTATTTTTTAACTGGTCTGGATTTAAATTTTCTACATAGGTGGTATAAGCCGGCGATGTATAAAAAATAATTTTAACCTTTTTTCCTTTCGCATATTCAATTATCGATTTCAAAACCTGAACATTTCTATTGAAATATTGGTTGTTTTTTGCCGAATGCCTTTCTGCAGCTTCTTTACCGGATTTCAGCAAATCTTGTTTGTTTTTAGAACTGTAAGTTAGCGCCCATCCAGAAGTTGAACAAGTAATATCTGACATTTGTCGTAAATAAAAATTGTTAATACGTAATAAATTGGCTGGGAGGTTATTAGATATCTCGATATTGTCATAAATGTTACAGGAAGTATGAATTCCGTAATAAATATTGTAATTTCTTACTCGCCATGATTCAATACCATTTTCGAGTGTGCTATATAGAGAAAAATAATCAACGGGTACAATTATATATTTCAGGTTGTTCCACTTGCCATCATATTTTTTAAGTATTTTAAAATCAAACTCGAGGCTTTGTGAAAAATTGCTAGCATTGAAACTGCTATATTTAATATAAGCGGGGTTAAGTTCAGCAAACGCATGGGAACTGCCCAAAATTAATACTGTAATATTTTTCGAATTTTCATCCAGATAATTGCTTTTATACTTGTAATTATTTGGTATCTCGCGTAGCAACAGTTCAAAACATAAGCTGACTATTAGAATAGGCAGACTGAAAATAGTTAAACATTTATAAAATTTATTCATTTCAGAACTGAAAATAAATAAAATTCTGCGACGGTCCGGCATAATAGAAAATCACGAAGATAAGTAAATAATAAACCGCCAATCTAATCAGTCGGGGACCTTTATTCCCAAAACATTCGAGCGCATGGCTGTGCTCGCGACCTGCCCATTCGACCATAAAAAGTATAGGTATGAAAATAATTATTCCTTTTGGCACGACAGCGGGAATAGAGAACAATGAAAAAGATAATATTTTCGAGATGAATTTGAATGCGGCTCCTATGCTTTCGGCCCTGAAGAATATCCACGAAAAAACGATTAAACCAAATGTTACTACCATCGCTAAAGTCTCCTTAAATGTTGGAAGTATTTTTCCTTTAGCAACGATTTCTAAATTGTTTCTATTGGTTTTTAAAAATATTGAAGGCATAATATAAATTGCATTTAACAAGCCCCAGGCTATAAAAGTCCAGTTTGCTCCATGCCAAAGGGCACTAGCTATAAAAACGATAAATATGTTTCTTGTTTTTTGTAAAGTTCCACCTTTGCTGCCCCCTAATGGTATATATAAATAATCCTTAAACCAGCTGGAAAGGGAAATATGCCATCGTCTCCAAAACTCTGCAATATCTCTGGAAAAATATGGAAAGGCAAAGTTTCTTAAAAGTTCGATACCGAAAAGCTTTGCAATTCCTATTGCAATATCTGTGTAACCAGAAAAATCGCAGTAAATTTGGATAGCAAATAAAACCGCTGCTAATACATGGCTGCTTCCGGAATAATTAGCCGAATCGCGAAATATGTGATTACAATACAGGGCGCATTGATCAGCTATTACGATTTTTTTAAATAATCCCCATAAAATTTGCCGGCACCCATCAATAGACTTATTATAGTCGAAATTCCGTTTTGTTTTCAGCTGTGGTAAAAGATGCGTTGCACGTTCGATAGGACCCGCGATCAAAAGTGGAAAAAAGCTTACAAAAACCGAATAATTAACAAAATTTCTCTCGGGTTTTATGGCCCCTTTATAAATGTCTATGATATATGACAAACCATGAAAGGTGTAGAAAGAAATACCAACCGGCAATATTACATTTATCGTAAACGGATCTATTCTCAATCCGAAATGTGCTATAAATTGGATAAAAGATGAAGCAAAAAAATTATAATATTTAAAAAGGCAAAGAAAACCAAGATTAACTGATACGCTCAACCAAAACCAAAACCTTTTGCTGGTTATATTACTAGCTTTTGATATTTTTATCCCCGAGTAAAAGTCTAAACATGTCGAAAAAATAAGTAAAAATACAAATCTCCAGTCCCAGCATGCATAAAAAAAGTAACTTGCAGCAAGTAATAATAAATTTTGAAAAATCAAATTTTTATTTGCTACAAGCCAATAAAGAATGAATACTACAGGTAGAAATATAAAAAAGTCTATTGAATTGAAAAGCATATAATTGTTTAAATAACGTTTGCTTTTTTCGCATTTGAGTGAGTAATATAAGATAATACAATGTTAAAAAATGTTATGTCAAAAACTGGTTTAAAATAAGATGAATAAAAAGGTTCCGCTATGGCTCGTATTGCTTTTTTTATGGATTGGCTGTATAATGACAATAGGCTTTGGGGCGGCTGTTTTAAACATAAGCAGCAATGATCGTGTTCGATTAGACAAAAAATCACGGATTATTCTTACAATAGCCGCAATTCCACACTTGGTTAAGAAAAGCTTTGATGAAATTTTTGCGAAAAGCCCGCTTCTTGCGCCGGTTCGCTATCCCGGGATCACAGGATTAAAGCCGGAAAAAAAATATATCGACAGTAATTACCTGCTGTTAGCTACTTATGACAGCAACCGCGGCCAGGCGGTTGCTAAATTAATACGGTTATCTGATCAAAAGGTGCTTCATCAATGGCTGCAAAATTTTGATCAAACAAAACAGTTATTGCGCGATAAAAGCGACTTTTGGAAAATTTCTGATAAACAAAGCACCAGGCTATTTAACCCATTAATTTTAAATGATGGATCAATTGTTTTTAACAACTTTTATTCGCCGCTTATTAAAATGGATAAAAACTCTAAACTCGTATGGGTCATAAACGGAACCTTTCATCACTCAATTGAATGTGACGCCGACGGGAATACCTGGGCGCCCTCAATAATAGAAAATTCAAAATTTTTAAAAAACATGCTTCCAGCTTTCGTGGATAACGCAATAACTAAAGTTTCGCCGAATGGGAAGGTGCTTTTTAAAAAATCAGTTGCGGAGATACTTATCGAAAACGGATATCGAGGCTTACTGTTGGGCGTTGGCAATTATGAAATAGACTTGTCGCACCTTAATGATATTCAGCCTGCATTAACAACAACGAAGCACTGGATGAAGGGCGACCTGCTTATTAGTTTAAGAAACAGGAGCACGGTGTTTCTATACCGGCCTGCATCTAACAAGATATTGTGGCTAAAAACAGGACCCTGGCTCAATCAACATGACGTTAACTTTATCGATTCCGACCGCATAAGCTTGTTCGGAAATAATATCGTTCAAGCCAATCCGGATGAATTGCTAATTGATGGTCACAACGAGGTATATATATATAATTTTAAGACAAATACCGTTGAAACACCATATACCGCCGTTTTGAAAGCTGCCCGGGTATCCACAACTACCGAAGGTCGTGCGAACGTTTTACCAAATGGGGATTTATTCGTGGAAGAGTCGAATAATAACCGATTATTCAGAAGTGACAGGAATGCCATAGTTTGGCAGTACATCGATCGGGTAGATCAGCATTCAGTGGCCGCTTTGTCTTGGTCGCGATTTATTACTAAAGAAGAATTTAAAAAATTAACATTTTTGCAGAAAAGCAATACTTTATGATACCAGGTATTTTTATGCTTACTTACATTGGGCCGGGGCTGGGCGGCGGAGTGATTACTGCAGTGCTTGGATTTCTTGCGTCTATATTCCTGGCGTTATTTGCTATTATCTGGTATCCGGTTAAGAAGCTGATCAGTAAATTCAGGAATAAAAAAGACAAATGAATTTAGCTATAACCGGTTATTTGTACCTGGTTTTTTTGGTGATTGCCTGGCTTGTTGACCATTTGCCTTTTCTTCCGTTGATAAAAAACGTATCAGCGTTAAGCATGGGATCACTGCAAACCATTAAGTCGAATGATATTGACGACCCGGACAAGGAAAAGTTACTGCTTGCCAGTTCGCTTAAAATCTTTAAATCGTCTTTAAAACTATTAGGTTTTATTGCCCTTATAGCGGCATGTGGGTTTGCTTTGATGGCGATTGGCGGCGTTTTTAAAATATTAAGCTATGCCGTATTGTTAAAATACATGGCAACACTATATGGGCTTTTACTGTCTGTATTCTCTTTTATCTCGTACTTCTTGTTAAAAAAACTATATGTCAAAGTCCGACTATAGCGCGGCCGGGAAACTTCTTCATCGTGTAGCTTTGCAATCAAAGGCTATTGCTGAAATGTCGTTTGACATTGAAAGCATGCTGGTTAACGAAAAAAAGGCTGTTTTCTCAAATCAGCACATTTTTATTTCGGGTTTAGCCAGGTCGGGAACAACTATGCTGATGCGCTACTTATACGAAACCGGCGTTTTCAGGTCGTTAACATACCAAGATATGCCTTTTGTACTAATGCCAAATACCTGGAAGCAAATGAGTCATCAAAAACCCGCTGCCGAATATAAAGAGCGGGCGCATAAAGACGGGATCATGGTAGGGTTTGATAGCCCCGAAGCTTTTGAGGAGGTTTTTTGGAGGGTGTTTTGCGGGGAGCAGTATATTGGTAAAGATCGTTTAAAGCCACACACTGTTGATAACGACGTGTTAGCTAAGTTCAAAACATATGTCCGGAATATTTTATTAAGCGGAGACGGGGTGAATCAAACCAGGTACTTGTCAAAAAATAATAACAATGTTTTGCGATTTCGGTATTTACGACAATGCCTGCCCCAGTCACAGATCATTATCCCATTTCGCGAACCTTTACAGCATGCGGTTTCATTACTAAACCAGCATGAGCATTTTTCAAAAGTGCAATCCGAAGATAAATTTTCATTAGATTATATGAACTGGCTCGGGCATTTCGAATTTGGGCTAAACCAAAAATCTTTTGATTTAAATGACGAAGAAACGTTTGCAGCGATGGCCGGGTATGATAAAATGGACATCAATTTTTGGCTCCTGAATTGGAAAAACTATTATAAGTATGTCAATGATCAGTGTCCGGAAAACAGTGTTTTTTTTAATTATGAAAAATTTTGCTCATATCCGGCCAGCGTATTAGGCAGGCTTTTTTCAAAACTTCATATTGTAGCACCCTGTACGCACCTGGAGCCGTTTACCCCGCAGTTTAAACAAACCGGCCAGTTTGATATGCGATTACTGGAAGAGTGTAATGCGATATATAAACAATTAGAAATTAAGTTTGATAAGTGGTATATTGATTAACTTAGTAATTTACCAAGGCCATTTTAAAATGTTATGTATTCGAGCAAGGCCCGGCATTTAGTCAAAACCATCACCTGGCGAACAATAGGCACCATAAGTACCATACTAATCGCCTGGTTAATCACGGGCAGCCCGGTGTGGGGTGTCCGTATCGGCGCCGTGGAGCTAATTGGTAAAATGTGGTTATACTACCTGCATGAAAGAATATGGTATAAAATTGATTTTGGCCTGACAGAACGAAGTACACGAAAGATCAAAAGCCTGGCCGCTAAATCGGCATTTATTGTTCCGCAAACTTTTTTTATAGGGAGGAACTACCGGCAACAGCTTTTAAATCAGCGGGGAATGGCTATCTGGTTTACCGGTTTGTCCGGATCGGGGAAAAGCACCCTGGCAAACGGATTGGAACAGGAATTATTTAAATTGGGCTATAAAACGTTTATACTGGACGGCGACAATCTGAGGGGCGGATTGTGCAAAGATCTGGGTTTTGCGGAAGAGGACAGGTCTGAAAATATCAGGAGGGTGGCCGAGGTCGCAAAACTGATGATTGATTCGGGTACTATTGTTCTTGCTGCTTTTGTTACCCCTTTTGAAAAGGATCGTGAGCTAGTGGCAAAGCTGCTAGGGAATGAGGACCTGGTAACTATATATGTAAACTGTCCATTAAATATCTGCGAGCAGCGGGATGTAAAAGGGCTATACAAAAAAGCCAGGAGTGGCGAATTGAAAAACTTTACCGGTATAAACTCCCCCTTTGAGGTGCCACAACATACAGACTTAACACTAAGAACCGCTGAGTTTTCGAAAGAGTCTCTTGTTCAGGATATCCTGAACTATATTAAACCCCGAATTGAATTAAAGCAGGCAGCCGAAGCAGCGGCTGGTGAAACTTTATAGCAACAATTTTAAGGAACTTATAATATTAAGGTTTTCAATAAGTTCAAGGCATTTTGGCACACCGTATAGTTTGCAGGTGTTTTTTACACATGGTTCGCAGCTTAGTTTACCATAGCGCAAAACCGTTAAGTCTGTTTTATTATATGGCGCTGTGTTTTGCTCATCGCCCGCACCAAACAATACAATAACGGGCGTTTCTAAACTATTAGCTAAATGAGCGGGCCCCGAATCGGTTGTTAATATGGCTGCTACGCCTGCCATCAGTTTACAAAGCTCAATTAAATTGGTGGCGCCTGCGCTGTTTTCGATGTGATCGCGGTTTTGCGCACCTTCACATATCTCATCAATAAAGGGCCGCTCTTTAGGGGAACCTATAAACGTAAATATAACGCCCGGAAACTCGGCGGTAAGCAAATTTATAAGCCCTTTGCCTTTATGCAGCGGCATTCTTCGTGAGCTGGCTTCTGAATTAAAGTTTATCAGTACTTTTTTATTTGATCGCGGGGGGGCATCCAGACTTAATTTTACTTGCCTGTTATTGACCATGCGGCCAGTAAATTGCTCCAGCAGCGAAATATACTCATCAACCCGGTGTACATTAATAGGTTTCTTACAGGCGTTTGTCAATAAAAAAAAACCGCCTTCGGCTCCGTAACCAATCCTTTTTTTAGCGCCGGAGGCCCATGCCATTACCGCAGAAGTAAGCGATGAGGGCAAATTAAAAAAGAGATCATATTTTTCAGCCCGAAGGTTTTTCCCGAACCGGTAAGCCCCTGCCAGGCCTTGATATTCCTGTTTGGAAAACAAATGTACCGTTTGCAAGCCATCTATCAGCTTGACTAAGTCGCCCAGTTCTTTTTTGATAATAACATCGATCCAGGCTTCCGGATAAAGCTGTTTAACGGCGTTGATGAAAGCGGTACTCATTACCACATCGCCAAGCCAGTTAGGCAGCCTTATCAATATTTTCATTTGCTGTGAGATGGGGGTGGAGATTAGAGATTAGCGTTTAGAATGAATGGATGTCGTGTAGTTAAAATGGTGACAGTATCAAACTGTATCACCTGTATCAAAGTGTATCACCTGTATCAAAGTGTATCACCTGTATCAAAGTGTATCACCTGTATCAAAGTGTATCACCTGTATCACTCTCAGCAAATGATACAGCTAAACACTAGAATAACGCACAACTAACCGACAATGATCTCAAATTTAAACAGAAACATTGTTTTCCCGTAAGGCATCATTTAATGATGTTTTTTTGTCAGTTGACTCTTTGCGTTTGCCAATTATTAATGCGCAAGGCACCTGGAAATCGCCCGCCGGGAATTTTTTAGTATAAGAACCAGGTATTACTACCGAACGTGCCGGCACATGGCCTTTGTATTCAATAGGTTTTTCATGAGTAACATCGATGATCTTTGTTGAGGCGGTGAGCACTACATTGGCGCCGAGTACAACCTCTGTTTCGAGATGAACACCTTCAACCACTATGGCTCTTGATCCCAGGAAACAATTATCTTCGATAATAACCGGGGCCGCTTGCACCGGCTCCAATACGCCGCCTATGCCTACGCCGCCGCTTAAATGTACATGCTTGCCAATTTGTGCGCACGAGCCTACCGTGGCCCACGTATCAACCATTGTACCTTCATCAACATACGCGCCAATATTTACGTAGGATGGCATCATTATAACGCCGCTTGCCAGGTAAGCGCCATAACGGGCTATGGCATGGGGCACTACACGAACGCCCGTCTTTTTATAGTCGGTCTTCAACTTCATTTTGTCGTGAAATACAAATGGCCCAACCGAAATTTCTTCCATTTGCCTGGTTGGGAAATATAAAATGACCGCTTTTTTTATCCAGTCATTCGTATGCCATCGTGTGCCTAGTAATTCGGCTACCCGTATTTTACCCTTATCTAATTTTTCAATAACGGTTTCAATAGCGTTAATATACTCATTATAGCGCAGCAGGTTCCTGTCTTCCCAGGCGTCTTCAATTAATTTTTTTAAATCTTGCATTCGTACATAAACTTTTGGCAAATTAAAGTAATTTTTAGGGGAATTGTTAATAGGGATGAATGTATTATATCAATTGACAAATAACAGATGAAACTTATAAACTGTTAGAATTTGTACATTTGACAACGCGTTATGTCAGCAAAGGAAAAATTAAGAATAGATAAATACCTGTGGGCGATAAGAATATTTAAAACCCGCACACTGGCTACTGAGGCTTGTAAGGCGGGGCGGGTAAAACTGGATGGTCAAAATATTAAACCGTCGCACGAGGTAAAGGTGGGTGAAACCTATCAGGTATCCAATGGTATTGAACGCAAATTGGTGAAGGTAACGGATCTGCTTGAAAGCCGCACCGATGCCAAAACAGCTGTTAACTTTTACGAGGATTTAACCCCGGTTGAACAAACTCACGCGTTTAAATCAGTGTTTAACGCGCCGATATTAAAGCGTGATAGAGGCGCGGGCAGGCCCACCAAACGCGACAGGCGCGAAATTGATGATTTGAAGGATGATTTTTTCGAAAGGTGAGAAAAGCGTGGACGAACTATGGATCATGATAATACTTTTGTAATCGATTTAATGTTTTATCTTTGCGCAAATTGTAACTAAATGAATGTTATTTCTTTATAATTAACCCCTCTTTGTTTAAAATTAATTGAATATTAGATAGTGAGTAAAAATTTGATTTTTTTGAAATTAGCTTTCATTTTATGTATATCATTGATGATATGTTTGCCAACGGTAAAGGCACAAAGCGTTCAAAATTTGAGCACTGTTAAAGTCGATAACTTATCGGATGATCAAATTCGTCAAATACAAAAACAGATAGAATCCACAGGTTTACCGAATTCACAATTGGAGCAGGCCGCTATAGTCCGCGGCATGAGTGCTACAGAAGTTCAAAAACTACGTGCGCGCATTTCAAATTTGAAAAGCACAGTTGGTTATAATCTAAACGATACGACAACGCAAACAATCCGGCGTGGCCCTGTCATTAATGCACCGGGCAGCGATACGCTATCAGGTGGTAAATCGCTTATTTTTGGCGCCGACCTGTTTCGTAATGGTAAATTAACATTTGAGCCAAATTTGAAATTGGCGACTCCTAAAAACTATGTTATTGGCCCTGATGACCAAATTCAAATTGATATTAGCGGCGATAATGAGGCTCATTATGGTTTAACAGTTAGTCCGGAAGGGACAATAAGAGTTGAATATACCGGTATTATTAATGTTAATGGCTTAACCATTGAGCAAGCAACTGCTAAAATTAAATCGCGCTTGGCGCAAACGTACCCGGCCATTCGAAGCGGACGAACGGTTTTAACAATAAGCCTCGGCAATATACGTAGTATTAAGGTTAGCTTACTGGGGGAAGTCAGCCGGCCCGGTTCTTACACGTTATCTTCGCTGGCAACAGTGTTCAACGCTTTATACGCCTCGGGAGGACCTACCCAAAATGGATCTTTTCGTAATATCGAAATTATTCGAAATGGCAGTGTCGTAGCGCGGCTGGATATCTATGATTTTTTGTTAAAGGGGTATCAAACGAACAACATACGGCTGCAAGACCAGGATGTAATACATATACCGGTTTATAAGGTACATGCCCAACTAATGGGAGAAATAAAGCACCCGGCTATATTTGAAGTGCTGCCCAAGGAAACTTTGGCCGACCTCATTAGATTTGCCGGGGGATTCACAGATGCTGCCTATACGGCAAAAATTAAGGTGCAGGGAAATACCGATCGAGAGCGCCGTATTTTTGATATTTCGTCAACGGATTATTCATCCTATTTTCCAAAAAATGGCGATAAGTTCTTTGTCGACTCAATACTCAACCGATATGAAAACAGGGTTTCAATAAGAGGCGCAGTATTCAGACCTGGCGAATTTGAGTTGAAACCCGGTTTAACATTAGCAGGATTGATAAATCAAGCTGATGGCATTAAGGAAGATGCTTTTTTAGGGCGCGGAAGTATATTGCGCTTACGCCCTGATAATACTTCGGAGTTTATATCTTTTAATTTAAAATCAATTTTAGATAAAACAACACCCGATATTCCCTTGCAGCGGGAAGATGAAGTTACAATCTCATCAATATTCGATCTTAAAGATGAATACAGGGTATCTATCAACGGCGAGGTAAGACAGGGCGGGACCTATAATTACGCGGAAGGGATGAGCTTGCAGGATTTAGTGGTTTTAGCGGGAGGATTTAGTGAAGGGGCCAGCGGAAAACAGATTGAAATAGCCCGCCGGGTAACAAATAGTGATATTAACTCATTTAACGCAAAAACAGCTGAAATTTACCATGTGGATGTGGACAAGACCCTGGCATTTAACGGGCAGAAATTTGTTTTACAGCCATTTGATATCGTTACCGTACGCAATAATACGGGCTATAGTGAACAGCGTCAAGTGACTGTGGAAGGAGAAGTTTTGCATCCGGGGAGTTACACGATTGAAACTAAAAGCGAAAGAATATCTGACTTAATTATCCGGTCTGGCGGCCTCACACCTCTGGCTTATCCTCCAGGTGCTTCATTGAGACGGGTAAGTGTTACAACTGGTACCGGTAAAAATAAAATCGATAAATCCGAGGAGGATAGATTGAAATTATCGAACCTGCAAAGATTGCAGTTAGGTATCAAAGATTCTTCAAACGTAAACAGGCAACAAGTACTTTCGGACAATAATACTGTAGGGATAGATTTAGTTCAGATAATGAAGGCTCCCGGAAGTAATATCGATCTTATTTTAAAAGAAGGCGATATTTTGCGTGTTCCGCAGCAATTGCAGACGGTGAAAATCAATGGAGAGGTTTTATACCCTGTAACCGCAGTATACGAAAATGGTGCTGGATTTAAACATTATATATCCCAGGCCGGCGGAGTTACCCAACGCGCTTTGCGCAAAAGCGCGTATGTAGTTTATGCCAATGGATCGGTAGATAATGTCAAAAAGTTTTTATTTTTTACAAGTTACCCCGATATCAAGCCAGGTTCCGAGATTTTTGTACCAAAAAAGGCAGAAACAAAAGGAACATCCACTCTTGAATTGATATCAATTTCAACTGCTGTGGCTTCTTTAGGGGCTATTATTTTAGGCATATTAAAGTTATAATCAGTTTGCATTTTTCTGTCTGCTAATACATTATGAATAAAAATGATCAATCCTTAAATAATTCAGATGAGATTTCTTTAAGAGATCTTATTTTGAATATACAAAGCTGGTGGAAGTATTTTTTATCCAAATGGTTAATTATTTTGATAGTAGGCTTAACTGGCGGGGCCATAGGATTACTTTACGCTTTTAGATCAAAACTGGTTTATACTGCTGAATTAAACTTCGCATTACAGGACGAGAAATCTGGCGGCGGGCTTAGCGGCGCGGCCGGCATAGCAAGTCAATTTGGTATAGACTTAGGAGGAGGAGGAGCGGGCGGTGAATTTTCGGGCGATAACTTATTAGAATTAATTAAGTCCCGTTCTATGGTTGAAAGGGCATTGTTAACACAGGTGAACATCAACGGAAAGAGCGAAACGTTGGTAGAATACTATATCACATTTAATAAATTTCGTGAGACCTGGAAGAATAAACCTGAATTAGTGAATATTCATTTTTTACCTAATGCGGATCGAACGAAATTCACTTTACAACAAGATAGCCTACTGGGCGATTTTTATGACGCTTTGGTTCCCGGTAGCCTTACGGTTAATAAAGTTGACAAAAAGCTGAGCATAGTTAACATTAAAGTTGTTTCGTCAAACGAGCTTTTTGCGAAGTATTTCACCGAAGTGCTTGAGAAAGGAGTTTCTGATTTTTATATACAGACAAAAACTCAAAAAGCTAGCAGAAATGTGGCAATATTACAGCGGCAGGTCGACTCGGTAAGGGGTGTGTTAAATTCGGCCATTTCAGGCGTTGCAATTTCCGTTGACGTTAATCCGAATCTAAATCCTTCACGTCAAACTTTACGGGTACCCTCTCAGCGCCGGCAAATCGACGTGCAGGCGAATACTTTAATTTTGAGTGAACTGGTCAAGAATTTGGAGATATCGAAAATGACATTGTTGCAGCAAACACCGCTTATACAGGTAATTGATAAACCAATATTGCCCTTAAAAAAGCATCGTACCGGGAAATCGATAGGACTAGCTGTAGGAGGGATGGTTGGCGGGTTTCTAATTGTGGTCATACTTTTTTTGCGTAAAACCTTTAGAGATATAATGACTGATAATAAGTAACACCATTCATCTACAAGTCTATAAAAATAATACATTGCTAATGATCTCAGAAAAATTAAAGTTTGCAGTAGTAGGGTGTGGAAGCATTGGAAAAAGACATATTGCTGTTATAAACGCCGAGCCTGAAGCGGAGTTAATTGCTATATGCGATATTGATGAGGATAAATGCAAACAACTTTCGGCATTATATAATGATATACCTTACTATACAAGTATCGACGATCTTTTAAAAAGGTCAGATATCGATATCGTGAACATTGCTACTCCCCACGGCTTGCATGCCGGCATGAGTATTCAGGCTGCACAATCAGGGAAACATATTTTGGTAGAAAAACCAATGGCCCTCGTTGCCGATGACTGCGAAAAAATGATCTCGGCAGCTAATGATAATGGTGTTAAATTATTTGTCGTAAAACAGAATCGCTACAATACGCCAATTAGTCTGGCAAAAAAGGCGATTGATGAAAAAAAGCTTGGCAAGTTATTTATGGTACAGTGCAACGTTATGTGGAACCGCCACCAGGAATATTATAATGAGTCAGACTGGCGGGGCAGACTTGATTTAGAAGGTGGGGCATTGCATACCCAAGTGAGTCATTTTATAGATTTGCTGATATGGTATTTCGGCGATTTGGTTGAAGCAAAAACATTAACCGATACCATGAACCATTCAATTGAAATTGAAGACTGTGGCGTTTCTGCACTGAAGTTTAAATCTGGCGTTATAGGATCGTTGTTTTGGACTACCTGTGTCTACAATAAAAACTATGAGGGCAGTATCACTATAATCGGTGAAAAAGGCACCATTAAAATTGGAGGTAAATACCTTAATAAAATCGAATTTTGGGATGTTCAATCCTACCCACTGCCAGAGGGAATAGATTTTGAAGATCAGCCCAATAATTACGGTAAGTACCAGGGCACAAGCTCCAATCATGATAAAGTTATACATCATTTGGTCGATCAATTCAACCGCAAACGAAATGGAGTAGTTGAGGGTGATGAAGCTATAAAAACAATTAAAGCAATAGATAAAATATATAAAGGATGAAAAGAATCCTCGTTACAGCCGCCGGTGGCGCCCCAGCAATAAATTTTGTACGTTCATTAAGAGACGCGAAACAGGATTACTTTATAGTAGGTATTGACGCAAATGAATACACCGTTTTCCGCTCAGAAGTTGATGCTTTTGAATTGTGCCCAAAAGCCTCGGATCCTATTTATATTGATTACCTTAATTTTATTATCGATAAATATAAAATTGATTTTATTCATACTCAGCCTGATATTGAAGTAGGAGTTATATCAGATAACAGGGAACGGTTAAATTGTAAAACATTTTTACCCGCTAAAAAATCAGTAGAAATTCTTCGCGATAAATACCTTTCTTATAAAGTGTGGAATGAGGCTGGTGTTCCAACTCCCGATACTATTCTTATTAATAACGAGGATGACTTAAAAAGGTCGTTTGAGGTGTTTGGAACGGATATCTGGATTCGTGAAATTCAAGGTGCTGCAGGCAAAGGATCGTTATCATCTCCGAAATATGAAGAAGCGCTCAATCAAATAATAAATTCAGACGGATGGGGGCGATATACCGCTGCGGAAAAACTAACAAAGAAGACGGTAACGTGGATGGCTATTTATTATCATGGCGAATTAATCGTTGCTCAAACCAGGGAACGTTTATATTGGGAACATGGCAACAGGGCTCAATCTGGGGTGACTGGGATTACCGGAACAGGAAGAACAACTAGCAATAAATTGATTGATGACATATCGATAAAATCAATTTTTGCGGTTGACAAAAACCCCCATGGGATTTTCAGTGTCGATATGACTTACAGCAAGGATGGTATCCCAAAATGTACCGAAATAAATATTGGTAAGTTTTTTACTACCCATTACTTTTTCACAAAAGCGGGGATAAACTTTCCGGAAATTTTTGTGAACCTGGCTTTCGGCGAGGAGGTTCAAATGCGCGGTGTAATAAATCCGTTGGAGGATGGACTTAACTGGATTAGGGGAATGGATGTGGAACCAAAGTTGGTTAGAGACGGTGAAATACAGGAAGTTCTTAACCGCTATAACGGATTTAAGCAAAATCTTTAGTTATGAACGCGGTGGTCGTTTTTGGCAGCAATGGCCTGGTCGGTACCTCTTTGATGAGACATCTAAAAGAAACTTCGGCCGAAATTATTGCTCCTACCTCTTCAGAGGCTGATTTAAATAGCACGGACTCTTTAACAAGTTTTGTAAAATCGTATAATAATTTTTCCGGTAAAAATATATCGATAATTTTTATCGCTGCTACTACGCCATATAGGACCAATCGTCATGATGATTATGATGCCATGCTGGCTAATGCTAATATGGTAGAAAATTTTCGCTCAGTGTTCTATGATATTGAAATAGCTGAAATTATATATTTATCAACTTTGGATGTTTATAAGAAGACCAATTGTTGTTTGACAGAAGACAGCCCATTAGGCCCAACATCCAATTATGGGATATTTAAACTAGCAGGCGAATTATTAATAAATTCATTTTCAAAGCAACAACAAATTCCGGTATGCTGTTTACGATTAAGTCATGTATATGGTCTTAACGACAATAGCCCGAAGGTTATAAATAAATTTTTTGAAAGCGCTTTTGAATCGTCGGCCATCAATATTAGCGGCGATAAAGATACTTTAAGAGATTTTATTTATGAGGACGATGTAGCAAAGGTAATCACATCGTTTTTAGGTAAAAAGGTTAATGACATGATCAACGTAGCAACCGGAAATGCGATATCTTTGGATGCTTTGGCCCAGCTTATTAGCAGATGCTTTCCACATGGAGTGACAATAAATTATTTAAACCAATCGGCCGGCAGAGATGATTTATTTTTTGATGTCAGCCGGTTGAGAAAATATTATACAGGCGACTTTGTGAAGATAAAAGATGTCATTCCTTTAATGTTTGATAAAAAGAGATGACTGTTTTTTTTGATTTTGATGGTACGTTGATTGATGTTAAGCTAAAGTACTTTAATATATACATTGATTTTGTACGGAAATATAATGGCATCGCTTTAGATGTCAACCGATTTTGGACCCTAAAACGGTCAATGACTACCAACGATGTTATTTGTATAAATTCAGGCATAAGTGCATTATTCGGAGAACAGCTTAAGGAATTCACGAGGCAAAATATCGAGAACCTAAATTATCTTGCATATGACTCGTTGTTTGATGATGCGGTGGAGGTGCTAACTTATTTAAGGAAAAAAAATACTACCGTAAACGTCATATCAATGAGACGAAATCATGTTAATCTTAGAAACCAGGTTGCCAATATTGGACTCAGCAATTATATAGACCAGGTTTACGCTCCGCACGAGCTACTTGGTAAAAATATAATTGAGGGTGACCCTCTGTCTAAAAGTCATGCGATCAGGTCTTTAGGTGCCTATAATAACAAGGCCATCCTTATTGGTGACACGGGTACCGATGTAAAGTCAGCAAGACATTTGGGCTGGCAAAGTGTCGGTGTACTCACAGGCTTACGAAACCGGGATGAAATTGAAAGATATCAGCCGGATTTCATTATCGAACGATTGAACGATTTTATAAGTATATATGAAAAATATGAACATACCTTTTGTTGATCTGAAAGCACAATATTTATCTATTAAAGAAGAAATTGATCAGGCTATTGCCAATGTAATAAATGAAACCGCATTTATTGGTGGTTCGTACGTAAAAGCTTTCGAATCCTCGTTTGCTCAACTGTACGGCGTAAAACATTGCATAGGTGTTGGCAATGGAACCGATTCGTTATTTATACTCATGAAGATGCTGGGAATAGGAATTGACGACGAAGTAATTACAACAGCCTACAGCTGGATTTCGAGCTCCGAAACAATTAGTCAGACAGGAGCAAAGCCGGTATTTGTTGATATTGATGAATATTTTACTATGTCGGCAGCCGATATTGAATCGAAAATAACTCAATATACGAAAGCGATAATACCAGTGCACATTCATGGCCAAATGTGCGATATGGATGCGATTATAGCGCTTTCGCAAAAATACAACTTGCACGTAATTGAAGATTGCGCCCAGTCGCATTTTTCTGAACTAAATGGCCGGCGGGCCGGCACGATCGGAATAGCGGGATCGTTCAGCTTTTATCCGGGCAAAAACCTGGGTGCCTATGGCGATGCCGGCTGTATTTTAACAAATGATGATGCTTTAGCCGAAAAATGCAGAATGTTTGCGAATCATGGAGCATTAAAAAAGCACCAGCATTTAATTGAGGGAATAAATAGTCGGCTCGATGGTTTGCAGGCTGGAATTCTTTCTGCTAAATTGCCTTTCATTGTTAATTGGACGCAGAAAAGAAGACATAACGCTTCCTTATATGATCAATATTTACAAAACATTCAAAATATAGAGTTACCAAAAGTTAGAAAAGATTCAAGGCATTCGTATCACCTGTATGTTATTAAAGCGGAAAGAAGAGATGAACTGAAATCTTTTTTGAACGACAATGGAATAGAGACGGTTATACATTATCCTACTGCATTACCAAATATGGAATGCTACAAATATTTGGGGAATGAAGAATTTCCCGTTTCAACTGCTAATCAATCCAAGATATTATCGCTGCCAATGTTTCCTGAACTAAAGGAAACTGATATTCAGTATATTGCAAGCAAAATACACCATTTTTACTCAAGTTAGAATTCGGGGTAATTGCCCGTAAAAATAAACCTGGAATTACCTTGACAGATAACCGGATTCTAAAAAATATCTAGAAAATAATCATGAAAACTTTGATAATTGATGGAAACTATCCAAAACACTTTCAATTTTTTTATTTAAAACATGACACTTTAAAGCTTGATTATAGACAACATTATGAGCTATTAATCGATGATCACTTTGGAACAAATGGAGCCTGGAACGAACCATTGTCGGACATTGGTTATGAGGTTACAGAAGTGTATTATAACAACAAAATATTACAGGAGCATTGGCGACGTGAATTTGCGGATGATACAGATAAATTTTCTAGTTATAAAGAGTTTCAAATTATATTTCTTCAGATACAATATTATAAACCAGAGGTTTTATATATAACGAACCCACATGTTTTTGACGAAGTTGTAGTAAGTCACATAAAAAAAGAATTTCCGTTTATAAAAGCTTTCGCATGCTATTTAGGCAGTCCGTACACCAGCAGGATTATATCGGAATACGATATTTGTTTTACAAGCCTTGACAGATATTCAAATGATTTGTATAACGCCGGTATGAGGGCACAAAAACTACCACATGCTTTTAATAAAAAAATACTTGATAAACTATCAATAAATACTGAATTAACTTTAGCCAACGGGCAATATCAGTTATGTTTTTCGGGTGGTATGGTGAGAAGCAATGATATGCATATAACAAGATTGGAATATCTTGAGTATTTACATAAGAATGTGCCATTAGATATCTATTCGGAAACCTTCTACCTTACATTGTTAGATGACATTAAAGAAAACATTCAAAAGAAGTCAGCTGTAATATTGATCAATAGCTTAAAAAAAATAGGCTTCTCGAATGACCTGTTATCACGATTGCCCTTGGTAGGTACCGCCACCCGGTGGGATAAGTATGAATTCAGGCTTTTTCCGGCTTCGCTCAAAAAAAGCATCCAACCTCCTACATACGGCATGGAGATGTATGAGATGTTCTCCAGGAATAAAATCATCTTTAATATCCACGTCGATAACGCCGGCGACGAAGCTGGCAATATGCGTCTGTTTGAAGCCACCGGAGTAGGGGCTTGCATGTTAACAGATGCTAAAGCTAATTTATCAGAATTCTTTATTCCCGATGAAGAAGTTGTTGTTTATGCATCTAAGGAAGAATGCGTTGAAAAAGCCAAATGGCTGATAGCTAATCCTGGTGATTGCAGGGCGATTGCAGAAGCAGGGAAGAAGAGAGCCCTACGAGATCATACTTATAAGAACCGTGTCATTAATTTTTCGGATGGTATAAAAAGGGTTTTAGCAAAAGGAAAATGAAGAGTATTTTAACAGAAAAATTCAACAGATTAAAACAATACCCTTTTTTCCGAAATGTACTACTTGTATCTGGTGGAACTGTTGTTGCCCAGGCGCTGACATTATTATGCTCGCCGATTATTACCCGACTCTATAGTGCAGTTGATTTCGGGGTTTTCCAACAATATCAGTCTGTACTAAGCTTTTTAGTTATTGCAGGAGCGTTTCGTTATGAATTAGCCATATTGGTTCCGAACGAGGAGGAAGATGCTTTTTCTCTTACCGCATTGTCTGTATGCCTCAATATATTCATGTTTTTTTTTCTATCGCTTATTGTCGCAGGCATTTATATCGCCGATATACATTTCACTTTTATTAAAGGCTTTGAGCAATATATCTGGTTCTTACCGCTTTCATTCCTGGGCGCGAGCTTATATCAAACGCTCACTAATTTAATTATCCGGCAAAAGTCATTTTCCAAAATAAGCAGTACAAAAATCGGTCAATCGGTAGGGCTGGTTTTTGGACAAATATCGGGCGGCTACTTGTTAACTAAGCCGTTTGGATTATTCGTGGGGGATGTTATCGGAAAGTCGCTGGGTATCGTAACTTTTTTAAAGCATATAATAAAAAACTTTACTAAAGAGCTGAAGAAGATCAATCTCAAAAGTATAAAGAAGAATTTGATTAGGTATAAAGACTATCCTTTAATATCAGCCCCGGGAGCACTCTTAAATATAGCTGGGTTTGCGATACCTTCGTTGTTGATTGGGAGTTTTTTTGGACTAAAGGTACTGGGTTTTTATGCTTTGGTTGATAGACTATTCTCTTCACCCAGCGTTCTGATCGGCCAGTCAGTTTCACAAGTGTACATATCTGATGCGAGCAGAATAGCTAAGAATGATCCCGAAAAATTGAAAAGGACATTTTTAAAACTAATTAAGTATTTGTCGTTGATTAGTTTTTTCCCGTTGTTGATTGCGGCTATTATCGCTCCTTCTGCCTTCGCTGTGATTTTCGGATCGCAATGGCGCGAGGCGGGGATATATGTTTCTATTTTGGCCCCTATGCAGTTTGTCTCATTTATTGTTTGGCCATTAATTCCTACACTTAACCTTTTAGAACGACAACGATGGCAACTAGCGTGGGAGGTAAGCAGGGTGGTAATTAACTGTGTATCGCTGTTATTAATGCACTATTGGGGAGCTAACGCCCGTTTTGCTATTGCCGGATATGGGGCAGCTATGTTTTGTGGTTATTTATTACATTTATTATTATCTTATAGAGCAATTAATTTACAGGTCAGCCGGTTTAATGAAATGAGACGATGATTAATGGGATGGTAATAAAATCAAAGTTCTTAGGTGTTCGCACTAAAGTTGGAATACTCGCAATCCTGTATTTGATTTCTTTCGATTGGATGTATATTTCATGGCTTTCCGGGAGATATAGCTATATGGGATTTGAATATCATCCTGTACGGTTAGATTTATTATTAGTATCCCATATTGTAGCCTGGTTACCGGTATTATGGATACCTATAAAATTACGCCGACCGTCAGTTATAATCTATTGGTTCCTATTTTTAATGACGTATATCCCGGCCGTTTTGCTTCCGGTTTATATTAAATTAAGTAACGAAGGCGAACTGTATATTTTAATTTTGTCTCTGCTGGCGGGAATGTTTATTATCAGTTTCAGTTATTTTCTTCCGTTGATAAAATTAAAACGTCTGAAAATTGACGGAAAAAAATTTATGGGAGGTGTATATGTAATAACTATATTATTGATTCTTTATGTGATATATATATTTAAGGGCAATATGCGGTTGGTTGGTCTTAGTGACATCTATGACTTGCGTTTTGGAAGCGACGCTTTAACGCAGGGTAATTATGTGGCTTATGCTATTATGGCGTTGGGTTCCTGCTTTTTCCCGTTACTTTTATCTTTAGGTTTGATCCGAAAAAGTTATTGGCTTATTATTTTTGGCTCAGTTGGACAAATTTTTCTGTATTCTACCGAAGGAGCAAAAACGTACTTATTTTCGTCGGTAATTACGATCATGATATTTTTACTTATCCGGAAAAACAGCGATAGGTTTGGATTTAAATTTTTTTCCTTTTTTGTCTTTTTAGTTGTCGTTTTAAATGCGTTAGCACTTTATAGCCCCGACTCGTGGTTGTTAGTAGTGACCACGATTGCTTCTATAGTTTTTATGAGAACGATATCAATGGGAGGAATGCTTACAGCCCAATACTTCTATTTCTTTAGCACGCACCCTAAAACTTATTATTCTCATATTAATATAGTAGGTAAAATGTTAACTTACCCTTATGGTAATGAACCTCTGGGGCGGGTGATCGGTTACTATTTTACTGGCGAGAGTCTGCTTAATTCAAATGCCAATTTTTGGGCAACCGATGGAATTGCTGCCGCGGGTATAACAGGAATAATATTGATATCTATTTTGTGTTCGGCTATGTTTTACGTATTTGATTCGGCGGCGAGCCGGCATGACATTGTTTTTTCTACCGCATGCGTTATTATAATATGCATGTCATTATTGAACGTTTCATTGTTTACCACTTTTTTATCAGGAGGATTTGGACTCATGATTTTAATACTATATTTATTGCCTGCACAAGCAAGAATATTAAAATAAATTAGCCGGTAGCCACTTGCTGCCTATTTTTAAATTCTTATTAATTATCTCTAAATACCGAGTGGATAATCAAGAGGAAAATAGTCTAATTCTTGACACATGAAAAAAGCGTTGTTTTTCGCCGTAAGCCCAATTTTAATTTTCGCCCATACGGTAAATGGTTTAAGAATAAACCCTGTCAATATGGTAGTTAAGGTAAAGCCAGTTAATAAAAACACAATATATAGTCGTTTACAGTCAACAGGCAATTTCAATGTGAAGGAATATGGAGCCGTAGGCAATGGTATACATGATGACAGCAATGCTATTGATTCCTGCTCGATAGCGGCAGGTAAAAATGCAACAATCTATTTCCCGGCAGGCACCTATTTAACGAAGTATATTTATTCAAATCATACAGGGCAGAAATTTATTGGCAGCAACGCTATTATAAAACTAACTGGCATGCATTATGGATTTATAATCCGGCATGACGGCGTTACTGTTTCGGGATTTAGCATACTGGGAACGGGTGCGGTTATAAATAGTTTTTTAGGAACTCAAATTATATTACAGGGAGCATCGCATTGCATTATTACGCATAACAAACTGAGCAAACTATCATCAACCGGGATATATTTATCCGAAGGTATGAATTCAACCAGGGGCGTAAATAGCGCATGTAGTTATAATATCATTGACCATAATGAGGTACTTGGGGCCCAAGGCGACCATGGATGGGGGATTTTGTTGGGTTATAGCAATCACTTATTGCATGCATATAACCAGATAACAAACAATTTTGTCGACGGACAAATGAAAGGGATTACCGGCATACTTTTACAAGGCAATGGATGTCATATTAAAATTGCCGGAAATTCTGTAAAAAAATTTACTATGTATGGCATTATCTGTTACGCCAAAAATAATAGCCCATTACCCGATGTTTATATTTATGATGCCTTAATTACCAACAATTATATCGATAGTATAGGTGTGTTATCCGGAACAACTTATTATGGGTCGGGTATTTACATGGCTGAAGTTGACCGTGTTATTATTAGTGGTAATACAATTAAAAATGCCAATATAGGAACCACTTATGGCGGCATCCCCATGGGAGGGATAAGTATAAACGGCTCCCATGGTTTTACGATAACCGGGAATCTGGTAGATAGTTCGGCTTATGCAGGGATTAACATAGCGAACTTTTACAATGGAATTATATCAAATAACGTTGTTAAACGAGGAGGTGTAAAAGGCATGGGATTCGCAACAGGCAATAATTTGATTTATATGGATAACGATATTCATTCGCAGGGGCCGGCTATCCATACTGATCTTTCATCAACCGGGATACAAATTATTGGTAATAAGTTATTTTCCAATACCTCAGCTGGCGTGTACATGTTACCTAAGACAAGCAGCGATGCTTCGATAATTGATAATTCCATTACAGCTTTTACAGTAGGTATAAATTTAAATGGGTTTAAGAGATATACGATTTCAAATAACGATTTGCAAATTAAAAGAGCTTATATTGGTATCATATCGGATCACGGGAATGGTCAAATACAGGGGAATAAAATATTAAGTTCTGACAGATCATCATTTACCAGTATGATTAGAACGACGGATAATATTCCGTCTGTTTTAAACAAAAATATAGCAAGTAAATTTCTCGGCAATAAGGGTTATTTAAGCACCCCAATATACCACATAGTAAATAACCTGAATTTTGTTCTTAAGAAATATACCGACACACACTATAAAAGTATAAGGCATATTAATAGCTACATACCTATGCCGACCATAATTGCAAATGCAGGTGCCGGACAAAGACCAACGATTGCAGTAACCGGAACTGATAGAGGTCAGCATGTGGTGTTAACAACTGGATTAAGCCCTGCAACAAGTTCGGCCATTTTTACAGTTACCTTTTATGCAGCCTATAACGGTGCTGTTAAACCAAAAATTTTAGTTAGTTCTTCAAATTTGGCTTCAGTAACGTTAGGCGGACCATCGGCTGTATATTGCAGTTCAGTTTCGAACACTTCCTACACCATATCAGTAGGTGCTGGCCGACTTAGGCCGGACACAATTTATACCTGGGATATTATTGTTGACAAATGATCTGATATAATTCCGAAAGTTTAGACTGCGTTAGCCATCAGCCACAATAACCGTCTTCAACAATTCATCACATGTTTAATTTGCAGATGCTGAAAATTCAGTAGATCATTCATGATTAAGCTGATCACTTTTGCCCGATTCATGTATGCACATATTTAAAAAAATCACTATTTTTGCAAAAAAATGAAGGTAAATTAAAAATACTTTTGTTGTTTTTCTTCATCCTTAAATATTTTAACATCTTATAAATATGGTAAACAAACATTTCTATCCAGTTTCTATGCCGTCAATTACTGAAAAAGAGATTTCGTATGTGAACAAGGCAATGCAGAGTGGATGGGTCTCGTCATTAGGTGAGTGTATTGATAAATTCGAACAGGAATTCGCAAAATATTGTGGTGTAAAATATGCTTTAACAACAAGCAATGGTACTACAGGACTTCACCTAGCATTAGCGACATTGAATATTGGTCCTGGGGATGAAGTAATTATTCCCGATTTAACTTTTGTTGCAACTGCCAACGCAGTTTCTCACGCGGGTGCCAAATCAGTAATCGTTGACATCGATCCCGACACCCTCTGCATCTCTTCTGAAGCAATAATGCAGGCGATAACACCGAAAACTAAAGCGATAATTCCGGTACACCTCTATGGTCATCCTTGTGATATGGATGCTATTAATAAGATAGCGAAAAAGCATGGCCTATTTGTCATTGAAGATGCTGCCGAGGCCCATGGTGCAGAATATAAAGGTAAGAGAGTCGGGGCGTTATCTGATATCGGCGTTTTTAGTTTATATGGTAATAAAATCATTACCACAGGTGAAGGAGGAATACTGACCACCGATGACTTACTTATTTACGAACGGGCTAAATTTTTGCGGGATCATGCAATGAGTAAAGAAAAAAGATATTATCATCCGGAAATTGGGTACAATTATCGTATGACAAATATTCAAGCTGCAATGGGTCTTGCTCAGTTGGAGCGCATCGACGAAATAATTAAGCATAGAAATGATCTCTACTCCTGGTATCAGGAGTTTATAAACACTTCTAAAACTGTAACACTAAATTATGTAGCTGAATGGGCGAAAAGCACCTATTGGATGATTTGTATGGAGATTGAAGGAATAGATTATGATACCCGGGCGATCTTTATGGCCAAGCTAAAGGAATTAGGAGTTGATACCCGGCCTTATTTCTGCACGGTATCAGCTATGCCGATGTATTCTTCTGAAAATAACCCTGTATCAAAATACAAGTCGGATATTGGGTTAAATCTTCCAACTTTTTTTGACCTTACTCGCGAGAATGTAAAGGAGATAAGTGAAATTGTTAATACTGTGCTGTCGGAAATAACTCAAACTATAAGCAAATGCGAGGTTTAATCCCCCCGATATTTAATAAGATCGTACGAAAGGCAGCTATCTTAAAACAATTTAGTCAAAAGAAATCTTTTTTAAAGAGTATAGCTCCTGATAGCCCGTTACAGGGAATCGCTGTTAAATTAGTTGGCGATTCGTCTGGCGACCCACGTGAATTTTTTGATCATTATAGTGCTTACGCGTTTTGGGCGACTCAAAAAATTGAATCAAAGGCTGAAACATCCGGGCAAAAACTTCGGATTTTGGATGTTGGCAGTCCAAAAATGATGAATTCAATAATATCTGTTCGTCACAATGTTAACGCCGTGGTATTAGCCAATTGCCAGGATAAGATCAGTGATATTAAGTATGTTTATCATGACATCTGCGAAACATTACCATTTCCAGATTGCTCATTTGATGTATTTACATCAACTGTTTCATTGCCATTAGTGGGCCTGGCCCGCTATGGCGATAAATTAGATGCCAATTGCCTGCCAAATTTTGTAAATGAGTTAAACCGCGTTATGTCGCCCGGGGCTGACTTGTTGATAAGCATGTGTCTTGGGCCTAATTTATTAGCATTTAATAATGGATGGTTTCTTGACATAGACACAATTCAAAATATTTTTAAAGGTTGGACATTGGTAGATAAATTGGTTGATAATTGGTCGTCGCCATATGGCACCAGGAAGAATTCTATTGATGAGCGGTTCACTTCTGATACTGATACCAAAGATATTCCATTAGGTGACTATCACGTGGTTTTTCTTCATTTTAAAAGATTAACACATTAAAATCTTCCTAAAAGCCTCTATTGATTCCCTAAAAGCAAACCTGTCTGAAAATACAGGAAATGCCATGTTTGTTTCATAAACTACGATAATTCAGTAATTTAAATCTTTGCTTAATGAAAACCAGGGTTGCATTCTTTTTTCTAACTGACAAACATTCCGGTGGAACCTTTCAGTATTCAATAACAATGCTGAGGGCTATTTTATTAAATAATAAACTGAATGTTAAAGTGTTCTACAAGAGTGATGATTTTCTAGAGTATTTTGATATAAAAGAGATAAACAGTTATAGAATAAAACAGACTAGTGTATTGAAAATAGGTAGGGCTTTATTTCCAGTTAAAGCGAAACACTTTGATGATTTTGATATTATACTGTCACCTACTTATGATCCCTTGCTTTTAGGCTATAAAGGCAAATCTATTTTCACATTACATGATTTACAGGAGAGATACTTTCCCGAAAACTTTAGTTTCCTACAAAAACTATGGAGGAAAACACTCTATTCGGCTTTAACAAAAAACGCGAAGGCAATTATATGTGAGTCTGATTTTGTTAAAAATGATATATTAAAATATTATCCGAAGTCTTCAATTGTTTATGTTTTGCAAGCACCTCAGATGTTGCATAGCAAAGACCAGTCTGCGGGGGATTTTTATCGGGATGTAAACTATTTTTTTTATCCTGCGTACTTTAAACCTCATAAAAATCACGTAAACTTGTTAAAGGCTTTCGCGTTATTTTTGAAAAAACATCCGGGTTTTTACCTGATGCTAACAGGCGAGAAAAAATATGATTATAATGTCATTGAATCTTTAGCAAAAGATTTAAAAATATTAGAAAATATAATTTTTGTTGGAAGATTGGATGATGACTCATTAATAGCGGCATACAAGAATGCAAAGGGATTAATAATGCCCAGTTTATTTGAAAGTATAAGCATACCTATATTAGAAGCCTATCAATTAGGAACGCCTGTTTGTTCTTCCGATGTGTTTGGGCTAAAAGAACAGGTCGCCGGATATGGATACCTATTTGACCCAAATGATCCGTTAGATATTGCCGAACAGATGACTCAGCTTATTGAAAATCACGAGCAAACGACCATATATAAACTTCGTGCCATGGAACACGCCGCCAATGTTAACGACCTTTCAAGCTATAGAGATAAAATTATAGAAATTTTTAATATATGAAATATAAATATACCTGGGACCAAGCCATAGAAATACTAAGGAATGACCCGGCACACAGTCAAATGATATTTGACGCTTATTTATCACGTGATATTGAGGCGAGTTGCAAAAGATTTGAAAAAAGTGATGAATTTAAAGAAGTATTAAAAATAATAAAAGACGATAAGATAAAAGATGTATTAGATGTGCCCGCAGGCAATGGCATTGCTTCGTTTGCATTTGCTTTAAATGGCTATAATGTTACAGCTGTTGAACCGGATGATTCCTCATCTTTAGGAAGAAGTGCGATTCAGGAAATTTCATCTAAAAATAACCTCCATATAAGTATTGTAAATGCGTGGGGAGAAAATTTGCCTTTTAATGATTGTTCATTTGACCTGGTATACGTACGTCAGGGATTACATCATGCAGCAGACCTTAATAAAATGGTGAGTGAATTTTATAGAGTATTAAGGCCCGGAGGAATACTTTTGGCGACGAGGGAACACGTTGTAGACAATCACAAAGATAGTTTGAAAAAGTTTTTGGACAATCAGGTAGACCATCAACTATATGGCGGAGAGAATGCTTTTCTCTTAAGTGAATACAAACAAGCCATAAAATTGGCAGGGTTTAAATTAATTTCAACTTATGAGCCCTATAGTTCAGTTATAAATTTGCATCCGAATAATAAAGAGTCATTACGTTCTAAAATTTTGAGCTCAACAGTTGGGAAGATATTATCTCCTATACTTTCTCATGAAATTGTTTATAAAATTGGATTAATGTCTCTGAAATTAAGCCGGCGTCCGGGCCGCCTTTATAGCTTTAAAGCAATTAAGTAGCATGATAAACTTTTTAAAAAAAATTACTGTCAGTATTAAGGGTACCAATCCCAAACTTTATTATTACTTAATAAAATTAGCAAAGAGATACTTTAAAAATGATCTGGGTATTTATCCCCGCATTTTGGCGAATGAAAAAGAGGCAGTAATTGACGTATTGAATAGCTCCCAGTGGAATATGTGTGATGGCAAGGGCCTGGTACACGAAAAACTCGAAGCAAATTTTTCTGAATACGTTAAAGTACCTTATTCGATAGCGGTAAATAGTGGCGGTATGGCGCTGCAGATGGCTTTTCGTGCATTGGGTTTAAAACCCGGTGACGAAGTAATACACCAAATAGATACCTGTTCAGCAACTGCGATGTCAGTTATGAACGCAGGCTTAACACCGATATTTGCTGATATTTCTAAAGAAACATTCATGATTGATTTAGAAAGTGTACGTAAAAACAAAGGGAAGAATACTAAGGCTTTAATAATGACCCATATGTGGGGGAATGCCGATGAAGCACAAAAGATTACTCTTTTCGCCAAAGAAAATAACCTGCTGTTGATTGAGGACGCTTGCCTGGCACTGGGTGCCAAATCGGGTGGTCACAAAGTAGGTTGTTTTGGTGACGTGGCCGTTTTTTCATTTGGGGCGGGTAAGCCCATACAAGGCGGAGAGGGCGGTATGATCGTTACCAGTAATGAAGCATTGGCCCGTGAGCTTAAAGCGATGAGGCACTGGGGTGACAGGTCTTTTGAATTTGGTGTTAGAGATGTGACTCAATTATCGTGGAATGGGAGGCTTTCTGAAATAATCGCAGCAGTAGTTGTAGAACAATTAAAGGGTTACCCCTCTCATGTTTCGGAGCTCCAGGAAAAAGTTCAGGACTTTGGTGATTTTCTTAAAAAAAATATACCTGGCATCAATATACAGCTTGGCCCTACAAATGATATCAGAGATTCCGTTTTCACTCAGGTTCAATTAAGTATTGACGACGGCTTAAAATATAGCAAAAACGATTTGTGGGGGAAATTGAAGTTATCAGGTATCCCGGTTTGGCATGCCAACTTTGAATTGATCAATAAACTTTCGTTATTTAAAAACGGGACGTGGAAAGAGTTTACATTGAAAGGCGACATAAACCGCATTAATGAAAACTACAATGGTGATTTTAAAACCGCACAGCATGTTTTTGATTATACAGGTTTGGGGTTAAACAAAATGAATTTTCTTTCAAAAAGTAATTTTGAGTTGTTGAAAAGTGTTTTTAGTAACTATAAAAATTAATATAACTTGAAAAAATATGAAGAACCTCAAATTCCATATTTTAACTTTTTTAAATTATTTAAAACACCGGGCATACAGTAAGAAAAAAGATCAAATATCAATTGATGCAAGCTCAAGACTGTTAAGGGGATTTAATATAAAATTTCTGGTTTCGCCCGAGAAAAGGAAATACGTTGAAATAGGGAAGAACTGCATGCTGAATAATTCTATCCTTTTTGAAAGTAGTACAGGTAAAGTTAACATTGGAGATAGATGCTACTTTGGTTCAGATGGCATAATAATTTCCAGAAAAGAAGTAATTATAGGGAATGACGTAACTTTTGCCTGGGGCGTTACTATTTACGATCATAATTCTCACTCTCTGGCCATCCAGGACAGAAAGGAGGCTGTAAAACATTTTTATTTAAACTACGGGAAAGATGATTGTTTTGAGAAAATCGATTTTAAAAATGTAAAAGCTGGCTCAATAACTATCAAAGACAACGTATGGATTGGGATGGATGTTTTAATCCTTAAAGGTGTAACGATAGGAGAGGGTGCTGTTATTGCGGCAAGGAGTGTAGTTTTTGAAGATGTAGAGCCTTATTCAATTTACGCGGGTAATCCGGCGAGATTAATAAAAAAAATCAACAATCGTACGTAATCGAACCAAACGCAGGCCGCAAGGCAGGGATTGGATATTGATTCAGCCTGGAAGAGAATTGTTTATAAAGCGAACTGCATTGATAAGTTATCCGCAATATGATTGGTTGTATTATTATTTAATTTGCACTTTTTGAAAAATGTATTAATTATTAGCTGCGTTTTCCCGCCCGAGCCGGTTGTTTCCGCCCAAATCAGCAAAGATTTAGCGAATGAATTGATTAGGCTTGGTTTCGGCGTTACTGTTTTGGCGCCTGTACCATCGCGCCCTTTGGGATATAATTTCCCTGAAGAAGTAAAATTCCCAGCCTATTGCGAACAAAACCTTCCCAATGTGCAAATTATCCATGTCAAATCAGCGGTTTCGCCTGCATCATCTTTTTGGGGCCGTGCTAAAGAAAGTTATAGCTTTGGTATGGCCGTTGTATCTTATCTTAAGACACACCATGCAAAATACTCCAAAGTATATATCAACTCGTGGCCGCTTATCAGTCAATATTTAATTGCCAGGGAATGTGTCCGAAATAATCTTCGCTATATAATGCATGTACAGGATATTTACCCTGAATCATTAACTAATAAACTACCTTCAATTTTTAGATACCCGGTTAATAACTTATTAATGCCGTTAGAAAAGTTTCATCTTAAGCATGCTCAAAAAGTTATTGCAATTTCTGAAGGCATGAAATCATATTTTATAAAAAGCCGAAAATTGAGTTCTGAAAATATTTCAGTCGTTTACAATTGGCAAGATGATGAAGAATTTAAAGCTGATTTTGGAGATGCACCTTCGTCCAACAAATTTACATTCATGTATTTGGGAAATATTGGCCCGGTTGCGGGAGTTGACACGCTTATCCGCTCATTTTGCAAAGCAAATGTTCGCGACTGCCGTTTGATAATTGCAGGTAACGGGGTGGATAAAGCTGCGTGTATTGAACTTGCGGCGAAATCCCCTGATGCCGATATCCTATTTATTGACGTTCTCTACGGAAATGTTGCAAAAGCGCAGAACCAAGCCGATGTACTTTTACTACCTGTTATAAAAGGTGGTGCCTTGAGTTCAATCCCCTCAAAATTACCGGGCTATATGCTGTCAAAAAAGCCAATTTTGGCGACTTTAGATCGGGAAAGCGATACAGCGAAAGCTATACTTGCAGCGGGATGTGGTTGGGTTGGCGATGCTGAGGACGAAGCATGGCTAACAGAACAAATTGAAACAGTATCCTTAATAAAAAAGGAGGAATTGCCGAGCCTGGGGATGAATGGTTATGATTATTGTATGGCAAACTTTAGTAAAAGAGTAAATTTGGCAAAATTATTAAAAGAATTATTGATACATGGTTCCCGTTACGGAAATAAGACGCTTAAAGGCGTCTGACGCTTTAGATATTGCCGCATTACATTATACAGCTTTTGAAGATTTTTTTTTAACATCTCTGGGCAAGCCGTTTTTAACTGTTTTTTACCGGTCGATATTAAATAATAAAAACGGGATTGGGATCGGCGTGTTTATAGATTCAAATTTAGCAGGGTTCGCCATTGGCACTATGAACAATAGCGGATTTTATAAAGCTTTAATTCGAAATAATGGATTTTGCCTTGCTTTAAAAGCATTGCCAAATTTAATAACTAATCCAGGGAAATTAAGGCGTTTGAAGGCTGCTTTGCTGACTTCGGGTAATTCGAGCTATACGGATACACCTTCATTACTTTCGATATGTGTATCGCCGTTGTTAAAGCAGGCCGGCACAGGAAGCAGGCTTTTAAGGGAGTTTGAAGAAATGGTCAATGTTAACCATGGATCTGAAATAATTCTTACAACTGATAATTTAAATAATTTTGCTGCAAATCAGTTTTACAAGAAAAATAACTATTCGTGCGTTCAATCTTTTTTCCAGGGCAACCGGGAAATGAACCTTTACTATAAAAAATTATAATATGAAAATATCTTTTTCGCCCCCCTTTATTGATCAGGAAGTAATTGATGAAGTGGTCGATACATTAAATTCCGGCTGGATAACCTCAGGACCTAAAGTTAAAGCTCTCGAAGATGAGGTTGTTAAAATTACAGGCAGTCAGGCTGCGGTAGCTGTGAACTCATGGACCTCGGGGGCAATTTTGATGTTGAAATGGTTTGGCGTAAAAGAGGGCGATGAAGTAATTATGCCCGCCTATACATACAGCGCCACGGCCTTAAGCGTATTACATTGCGGTGCTACACCGGTTATGGTTGATATCGAGGATGATTTTACGATAAGTCCAGGAAAAGTTAGGCAAGCAATAACCAATAAAACCAAGGTTATTATGCCGGTTGATTTTGCAGGATGGCCCTGCAACTATGACGCGCTTACCGAGATTATATGTGAACCCGAAATGAAATCGCTTTTCATCCCAACTTCAGATAAACAAGAGAAGCTGGGTCGAATTTTAATGATTTCTGATGCTGCTCATTCAATCGGCGCTATTTACAAAGGCAAATCCGGGGCCGTGGCATGTGATGTTACCATACTGTCCTTTCATGCGGTTAAGAATATTACCACCGGAGAAGGTGGATGTATATGCTTAAATCTGCCATCTGCTTTTGATACGCAAAACGAATACCGCTTTTTGAAAATGTACACACTTAATGGACAAAGCAAAAGCGCGCTGGAAAAATCAAAGGCCGGAGGATGGAAATACGACATTCTTTTTCAGGGATTAAAGATAAATTTACCCGACTTGAACGCCGCTATTGGTTTAGCTCAAATAAGGCATTATAAAAATAATTTATTGCCACTGCGTAAGAAAGTAGCATTGGCATACTTTGAAGGATTCAAATTATTTCCCTGGTTTATTCAACCCCCTTTATGCGACGGCGAGAGGGAAACAAGCTATCATTTGTTTCCCCTACGTTTGAAAGGAATTACTGAAATTCAGCGGGATAGGATCATTGAGTTTATTATGGAAAAAGGAATTGCAGTTAATGTCCATTTCATTCCCATGCCAATGATGACACTTTTTAAAGATCTGGGGTATAAAATTGATGATTTTCCTATGTCCTATAAAAATTACGCCCACGAAATTTCACTACCTATATACCCGCAACTGCAGCCAGACCAGATCAATTATATAATCGACATGGTAATTAGTGGAGTAGAGGCTCAATTAACTGAAACGATCGATGGTTAAACGAGCGTTCGATTTCATGTGTTCTTTATTGGGATTAATCATCCTTCTTCCTTTTATATTGATTATTTCATTATTAATTGTTTTAGATTCAGCCGGTCCGGCTTTTTATAGACAAAGCAGGGTCGGTAAAAATAATATAAATTTTATATTGTTTAAATTCAGAACAATGAAAATCGGTTCAGATAAAATAGGCCTGCTAACGGTTGGAAATAACGACAGTAGAATTACCAGGGTTGGATACTGGCTTCGCAGGTATAAAATAGACGAACTACCACAACTGGTCAATGTATTATTTGGCGACATGAGTTTGGTTGGACCGCGGCCAGAGGTAAGAAAATATGTAAATTTGTATAATGCGGAACAGGGTAAAGTGTTATTTGTGAAGCCGGGTATAACCGACTGGGCATCCATCAAATACAGTAATGAGAATGAACTATTGGCCAAATCGAAAGACGCTGAGCAATGTTATATTGACGAAATTATGCCTGTTAAACTTAATTTGAATTTAGAATATATCAAGCATAATAATATCTACATTGATATTAAAATAATACTTTTAACATTTAAAAGATTGTTTTCATAATATGTAGCGAGATTAAAAAGTCAAGATATCAAGTGGGTCATTCTTAAGGGGAAAACCAGAAATCGGGGGCTATAGTTTTAAAAATTGTCAGCCTGCATCTCATTTTTTTAATTAAAGCCCACATTTACTAATACTTAATGGTAGTTTATAGTAGTTTAAAGAAGAAAAAAAGGATGCTTTTGCCATTTAAATTTACCTTAGATGGCAGTAAATTTACTTTTCGCGGCACAAAATCTTGCTAGTGTTTTATAACAATTTTACATTGGAAAGAGAGGGCTTTTTGAAATGATAATGTATAGCTTTTTGTATATGGGCAGGTATCTTATCAGTTTTTTTGTAGGTTTGTAAAAAATAATCCGTTACTTTAGGATAATTTGTATAGCTTACCATATGAAGAAATATATACTTTTAAGTCGCGTGGTTCCGAGATGGATCATAATGCTGATCGACTTTTTCATTGTAGCCTGGTCATTTTCCTCATCTTATTTTATTGTCTACCGCTTTGAGTTTGTAAATATCTTAAGGGGCTACTTTTTTATTTATACAGGGCTTTATTGTTTAACCGCAGTCTTGGTAATGTATGGCATGCGTATTCACAGAGGTTTGATCAGGTATTCAAATACAAGAGACGTATTACGTATTTTTAGTTCCATATTTATTAGTTGCCTGATTTATCGCCTGTTTGTCCAGTTATGGGTAATGCCCGTTTTTTACATCAATTCTGTGACAATTAACATGATAATGCTGATAAATTTTTCAGTATCGTGTACGGTATTGATCATGTGGCGCACCGGAGTAAAAAGTGTATTTTTTTATATTACCAATTATTCAAATACAAAGAAAACGGTTGTGTTGATATACGGATCAGATAACAGTGCCGTATTAGTTAAACAAGCGCTTGAAGCCAGCGCCAAAACCAATTTTGATGTTGTAGGATTTGTTGACTCTGATGTGAGCAAAATCAATAAGGAGATTGAACAAACTAAAGTTTACGACATCGATAAGCTGGAGAAATTAAAGGACAAGCATAAGGTGGACAAGCTTATCATTATGAATCACCACCTTGATGAGGAAACGAAGAAAACAGCTTTGGAAAAATGTCTTACATTGGGGATCCAGGTGTTAACCGTGCCACCGTCAGATCAGTGGATATATGGAAAGCTTAATTTACAGCAGATACAGGATCTAAAAATAGAAGATTTACTGCAGCGTAAGCCAATTCAAATTGATACCACAAGGATTTCTGAAGATCTGCGGGGGAAAAGAGTGTTAGTTACCGGGGCCGCCGGATCAATAGGGTCGGAAATTGTGCAGCAAGTGCTTTGCTATGGTCCAGCTATGATAATTTTATGTGACCAAGCGGAGTCGCCGTTGCACGAATTGCGACTGCAGGTTGAAGAAAACTTCCCGGATATTGCGGCGAAAATATTTATCGGAGATATCCGGAACTATAACAGAATGCATAAGCTTTTTATTGATTACAGGCCTGAAGTCGTGTTTCATGCGGCAGCTTATAAACATGTGCCTATGATGGAAGAAAATCCGACTGAGGGCGTGTTAACGAATGTTTTAGGCACCAAAAATGTGGCTGACCTGGCTGTGGCATTTAATGTTGGAAAATTTGTTATGATCTCGACGGACAAAGCCGTAAACCCATCGAATGTTATGGGGACGACTAAACGTATTGCGGAGATATACATTCAATCACTTAAAAATAATCCTGATAGTAACGCTAATACCCGGTTTATCACTACCCGGTTTGGAAATGTGTTGGGTTCAAATGGTTCGGTTATACCGCGCTTTACGGCTCAAATACGCAAAGGAGGCCCGATTACAGTGACACATCCTGAGATTACCCGTTATTTTATGACGATTCCAGAGGCTGTTCATCTTGTATTGGAGGCCGGTACAATGGGCATAGGAGGCGAGATTTTTATTTTTGACATGGGTGAGCCAGTCAAAATTACTGATTTAGCCTTAAAAATGATCAAGTTGGCGGGCTTACAGCCTGAACGGGATATAAAAATTGTTTATACTGGTTTAAGGCCAGGCGAGAAGTTATATGAGGAACTGCTAAATGACGGCGAATCCACCATGCCTACGTATCATGAAAAGATTAAGATATCACAGGTGATTGACTATAGTCACAAACAAGTACACGCAGACATAAACGAACTGCTGACCCTTAATGATCAAAACAACGTGCTGGCAGTTGTAAATAAAATGAAGGAAATTGTTCCCGAGTTTATTAGTAAGAATTCTGAATTTGAAGAATTGGACAATAAGACCAGTGCAAATATCAAAGAAGGCGTATTGGTAGCTTAAGCAATAAAATTTTTAACGATTATAAAAAAACCTCAGCTAAATCAGCTGAGGTTTTTTGTTTATAGGTTATTATAAATCAATGGATAGTTATTTTTTATCCTTCGAATAGGCATCATTAAGCCTTTTTGCCACGTCGGCTGTTACATCCAGGGCGGGATCGCCATATAATACAGTAGGGTTCGCCTTCGAATACGTTAATACCAATTTATAACCTTTTTCTTTGGCATAACCTTTTACAAAGTCGGCAATTTTATCATAAAGCTTAGCGTTTTCTGATGTTTGCTCATTTTGAAAGGCTGCAGCTTCATTTTGCTGATAAGTTTGAAAGTCCTGCTGCTCACGCTGTAAACGCTGCTCGGTTGACTGACGTACGTCGGCAGCCATTGTACTGGCATTTTTTTGATATTCCGCATATTCACGCTGAAAAGCCTGGCCTCTTGACCCCACATTGCTTTTTGCAGCAGTCGCTTTGGTTTCCAAGCGTTTTGACATATCCTTAAAATAGTCATACTTGTTTAGCAACGAATCTGAATTGACAAAAACGATGGTCTCTTTACCGGCTGCCACAACGGCTGGCTTGTTGTCTGTTTTAGTGTTATTGCAGGCGGCTAAGCTCCCCGCAAGTAAAACACCTAATGTAATTTTTGAAAAAATAGGAGCTTTAGTTTTCATTTTAATTTACTGTTTTATTGCGCGTTTATACACGAATAATTTATCGTTTAAACGTAAAATTTTTTTGACAAAGATAAACTTTCATTACAAGTATCCTAATGTTTTGCAAGGGGTGTTTATATCGTATCCTATTTATCCACAAATGCGGAAATCCGGGTTAAAATTCGTATTTTCGGGGGTTATTTTTTTAAGTAAATATGAGCGAAGAAAATCAAGACAAATCAAATTATTCAGCAGATAATATACAGGTTTTAGAGGGTTTAGAGGCAGTGCGGAAACGTCCGTCGATGTACATTGGGGATACGGGTTTCAAAGGACTTCACCATTTAGTATACGAGGTAGTAGATAATTCAATTGATGAGGCACTGGCCGGTTACTGTGATTACATTAAGGTAACGATATTAAAAGACAATTCAATAAAAGTTGAAGATAATGGCCGTGGTATCCCCACCGCCATTCACACCAAAGAAAAGCGGTCGGCTTTAGAAGTGGTAATGACCGTTTTACACGCCGGCGGTAAATTCGACAAGGACACATACAAAGTTTCGGGCGGTTTGCACGGTGTGGGCGTAAGCTGCGTTAATGCGCTTTCAATACATCTGACTGCATTGGTGTATCGTGAAGGAAAGATATGGACACAGGAATACGAAAAAGGGAAGCCGTTATTTGATGTAAAGGTTATTGGTGATACTGAAAAGCGGGGAACAACTATTATTTTTAAACCAGACGCTGAAATTTTTAATATAGGCACCGAGTATAAATATGAAACATTGGCAGCTCGTTTACGTGAACTTGCGTTTCTAAATAAAGGGATCCGCCTTTCTTTAACTGACGAACGTGAAGTAAACGATGATGGCACCCATCCATGCGAAGAATTTTATTCGGAAGGTGGTTTGCGCGAGTTTGTTAAATACCTGGACGGCACACGTGCATCATTAATACCGGAGCCTATTTACATCGATGGCATGAAACAGGGTATCCCTGTTGAACTAGCCCTGCAATACAATGATACCTATTCGGAAAACGTGCACTCGTATGTGAATAATATCAATACCATTGAAGGAGGTACTCACGTTGCCGGTTTCCGCCGGGGTTTAACGCGTACTTTGAAAGCATACGCCGATAAATCAGGCCTGCTTAAAAACATGAAGGTGGAGATCACGGGTGATGACTTCCGTGAGGGGCTCACCGCGGTTATTTCGGTAAAAGTAGCCGAACCACAGTTTGAGGGCCAAACCAAAACCAAATTGGGTAACAACGAGGTAATGGGTGCGGTAGACATGGCCGTAGGGGAGATTTTGGGTAATTATCTTGAAGAAAACCCACGAGAAGCCAGGATGATCGTTAATAAGGTTATTCTTGCGGCAACTGCCCGCGCGGCAGCGCGTAAGGCGCGCGAAATGGTGCAGCGTAAAAACGTAATGAGCGGCTCTGGCTTACCGGGCAAGCTTTCGGACTGTGCCAACAGCGACCCATCGTTATGCGAGATATACCTTGTTGAGGGTGACTCGGCGGGTGGAACTGCTAAACAAGGCCGAGACCGCGAATTTCAGGCTATTTTACCTTTGAGAGGTAAAATTCTGAACGTTGAGAAAGCCATGGAGCATAAAATTTATGAGAATGAGGAAATAAAAAATATGTTTACCGGCCTTGGCGTGAGTATTGGTACGCCGGAGGACGATAAGGCGTTGAATATAAGTAAACTCCGCTATCATAAAATTGTGATCATGACGGATGCTGACGTCGACGGATCGCACATTACTACACTTATCCTAACGTTTTTTTTCCGCTATATGAAGGAATTGATCGAATTTGGATACGTTTACATAGCATCGCCACCGTTATACCTGGTTAAAAAGGGGAAAGAGCAGGAGTACTGCTGGACCGAGGAACAGCGCGATGTGGCTGTTCAGAAGTTAAAGGGCGCAGGGAAAGAAGACAGTGTGCATATACAGCGCTATAAAGGTTTGGGTGAGATGAATGCGGAGCAGCTATGGGAAACAACTATGAACCCCTCGACCCGCACGTTAAAACGCGCAAGCATTGAAAACGCCGCCGAATGTGATCATACCTTCTCGATGCTTATGGGCGACGAGGTTGGTCCGCGCCGTGAGTTTATTGAGAAGAATGCTAAATACGCCAGGATAGACACATAGTATTATTGACATCATAAGACTTACGAAGTTTCGAAAACTTCGTAAGTCTTTCAGTTTTGTTGCAACTCAAACGTCCGCTTACCGTAATCAATCACTGCTTTATACTTCATTAAAATATCTCCTCCCAGTACACCTAAAACTTCAGGGTGGCCCAATTGTCGGTACGCGACATTAATTGTCGACAGATCCAATACGGCTATTTCAAATTCGGTTACCAGGAAATTACCGATATGCAGGTCATGTATAATAGCGGTTGACGAGACCATGCTGTTTGTGCCCAGGCCGGTTGACAGGTGATCGCTTACAATAATGTCCGTTCCGCTATTCGCTTGTATCAGCAGCGCCTGATCAAAAGCTGTTTTCGACGCGCCGGTATCCAAAACGACAAGAAAAGGTCGACCGAAGACCGAAATCTCAACCAAAGGATGGAAGCCATCCTCGTGAAGATCAATTATTATTAAGGGAACAATAACCGATGTTTTTCCTGAATCCATAAATGCAATATTAATCAATCATGCATTTAAAATCGTCGATTCAAAAATTCAATAAATCACCAATTGTTAGAACGGATATCCGATAGCTAAATTGAAGATCAAATTCTGTCCCCTCCATTTTGAGCTGCCAAAATCTATTTGGTTGATCACAATGTGCTGCCCGGCAGGTAAATTGGGCTTGATAATCGGGAAACCTATATCCGTACGTAATATTAAAACGGTAAAGTTAAATCGCAGGCCAAATCCCGCGTCAGCGGCTATCTGGTTAATAAAATTCTTACCAAATGCTCCGCCTGGTATGTATTTATTGCTATGCAACAGCCAGATGTTACCCGCATCAACAAACAATGCACCCTCGACTACGCTAAATAGCTTTGGTCGTATTTCGGCATTCGCCTCGAGCTTTATATCACCTGACTCATCCGGGAGAAAACCGGTGCCCGCTCTGAGTAGATCAGGCACATTGTATGCACCGGGCCCTATTGAACGTGCCTGGAAGCCGCGCAGACTGTTCGCCCCTGCAATAAAAAACTGCTGCGAGTACGGCATTACAGTCGAGTTACCATAAGGTAAACCAACATCCACAATTAGGCGCGTTGCCAGTTTATTATTCGGTCCCAGTTTGTGGAAGAACCTTAATTCATTTTCAAATTTAACATACTGGTTAAACGGTGTGTTAAAAACCTTGCTAACATGTCTTGGTGTATCTGCCCCGGTTATTATACCATATATATTCCCCGAAAGACTTACTTTACTCATCCAGTAGTAAGTATTGGTCCTGAATTCTTCGGTTGTATTGGTATTCGTATAGCTGTAACTTGGACCAAAAGTAAATTGGTTATTGATTACGTGTGCCAGCGCTGGATTACGGGTTTTCTTAATACTATCCCGATAAAGCTGTGATATGTTAGCTGCATCTACATACGTTACATTAAAAATATTCAACTCATGCTGGGTGTGCAGACTGGGCTTCCATTGATAACCAATTGATGCATTGAACGAATTAAGCCTATAGAGCCCAGTCCGGTCTATTAAGGTATAGCCGGTTTGTAAAATGGTACGTGGGATAAAAGCATTATTCGGCGAAATATTAAACGGCCCAATGATCCTCGGCCATGATATGGATGGCTGCACACCAAACTGGTAAACACTGTGATTGTTGCTGGTATGCCCAAACTGCAGGTCGTTGCTTACAAAAAAGTTAAGCGTAAATAACTCTGCACCCTTAAATGTATTACGGTTCCTGAAAGTGAGGTTAAACTGGGTACCACTGAAGTTTGCCGATGTTTGCCGGGCCGTAACCTCGGCCTGTAATGATTTTCGTTTGTATTGGGTTAAAAAGTAATAAACGTCAAGTTTTGAGGAGTCCTGCGAAATAGATTCAAAACGGTTCTTAACAAATTTAAACGGCCCGAGTTCAATAAAACGATTCAATGAACTATTGTGTTCAGTGCGGTTATATACGTCGCCGGGATGTAGCAATACAGTGTTTTTAAAAACGAAAGGACGAACTGTATTTTTAGGGTCGATCACATTATACCACTGGTATTTTACCGCTGAATCTAATTTTAACGAAGTATCTTTTAATGAGTAATTGGGGTATACGTAGATATTACGGATGTTATAAACCTTCCGGGCCAAACCTGAGATCGTGTTTTTAACCGCCACATATATGTCCACATGATGGTCTTTGCCGGTACTGTCAACACGCATAATAAGGTCTTCGGGGGCGAAATAATAAAAACCTTCCTCCTTTAGCCGGGCGTCTATACGTATCCGCTCGTTCTTGATCACATCAAGGTTATACTTGTCGCCGACTTTTAAAAACGACTGGCCGGCTGTACCGGCTACCGCTGTTTCAAGTGCATCCTTGCCGGTCGGAAAATTTAATTTCCTGATAAGGTAAGCCGGTCCGGGCTGCGCTGTGTAAACAGCCTTAGCCGTTTTATTTTTGATAACCGTATCCCCAGTAACCTGTGCCTGGAAATAACTTTCGTTTTGCAGCGTGTTTTGCAGGATACTGCTGTTTTTGCCGAGATCAACCGAACTTAATAAAATGGGTGGCTCGCCAAAGTGGGCGTTAAAATAATGCCTTAACCCGGTTTTTTTATTGGTCTTTGTTTTTTCATATATCCAGAGCTTAACCCTTAAGCCCAATATCTTGCCGTTAGGTTTTGGCCGCAGCAACCCCTCCAGCTCGCTTTTCATCGCCTTTGAATCGGCTTTCTTCATCGTTTTATCAACAATGTTTACCTGCCCGCCGGTATACAGTTTTTGCCCCGGCGCCAGGAATTTAGTTGTGCTGCATGCGCTTAAAAAAATAGCGATTAAAATATATGAGTATCCGAGTTTGGCCATAGATCAATATATCGTTTGTTTGGTTGGGGCCGATTGTTTTGGCGGAATGGTAGCCGTTGAGTCAGATTTTTTATCGGCAGCTTTCTGTTGCTTTTTCTGGTCCCTTTGGTCTTTATTATACTTTTTTTGCAGCGCTCTATCTTCGGGGGTACGCTGTTTAAACAATTCCATAAACTTATTATAATCGTATGTTAGTGCGAAGCCTATGCCCGTCTCGACAACTTGTCCCTGGATAACAATGTATTGATCACGACGGTAAATACGTACCATGTAACGGCCATCCTTTGTCAGCTTATAGTTTACTGAAACGTTGCCTGCAATATTTGTTGATTTTTGACCCGGCTGGTTTTGGCCTTCCAGCTCAAAATTATTGCCGACTGTTACTGTTACCCGATCGTTCAAAAATTGTTTTGATAGACCTACATTGAGGTCTGTACGGTTTTGCTGGGTGCCTGATGAGTAGTCGGCGCCCGAAGTAACGCCAAATGTCAACTGTACACCGCCGACACTGCCAGCCAGCTTGTTTAGCTGATCGGATAACAAGCTGCTCACACTATTACGTACAGCGCCCTGCAAACCTGCATTGCCACCCAGGCTCTGCAGTGGGTTGTCGCCAATAAAATGGCCAAGTACCAACACGCCCAACACCTGCTTGTTCATCTCATTCGGGTCCTGGCGTATTTGCGATAGCCTGGCGTCAACAGTATTAACCACATCCTGCGAGACGGTGTATGAACTATCGGGTAAAATAATATCAAAGCTGATGTCGGGTTTCATCAATTGATTTTTTAAATTGAGATCGATGTTGAAAGGAAGCTTTTGCTTGTACATCGTTGCGTTATCAGATCCTCCCAACTGGTCATTTACCAGATCGATAGGCGGAACATTGGCTATATATACGGCCGTAAGATTAATGTTAGCGCTGGTTGGGTCGCCCGTCCATGTTATAGTGCTGCCGGGTTTAAAATTAAATTTCCGGTTCACCGTCGCATAAGCTAAATCATACGAGCCAGAAGCAACGGTATAGGTGCCGGTTAAATTAACTTTTCCGCTCGGATCAATGCCGCCGTTTAACTGTCCGCTGCCTTTTATATGAACAATATCGCCGTTTCGCGAGTCAACTACAATATTGAAGTTTGCTTCTTTACTTATGTTCACAGTAGCTGTCACGTCAAGGCCGTTTAAGTCAGCCTTGCGGAGCGAATCCAGCTGTTTGGCCAGTAATATAGAATCCAGCTTTGGCCCATTCGGGTCGATAAATTCGACCACCCCCTTACGGTCTTGCACACCAGGATCGTTTGAAGGTAATACGATGGTCAGATCGGTCTTGGGATTAACTGAAAGCGTAGCATCAACTACCGGTGTATTGATGTCGCCGCGTATTTTAATATTTGCATCCACGAACAATTTCCCATAGTACAATTTATTGTTCTCCGCAGTTGAATTAACTACCCTGAAGTTATTTGCTGTGATATCTATCCCGAAGTCATAATCAGTGAATGTTTTAGTGTAAAGCGTTCCCCTTACAACGGCTTTATTTCCGAGCGAATCGATAAGTGTAAAATCATTGAATAATACGCCGTCATTATTAAACGTAATGCTTTCATTAGGCATCGTAAAATATGAATTCAGTGTAGCCACATTGAAACCAACTTTGTTGAAGTGAACATCTCCGCGCACAACCGGCGCGCTGGTTGTACCTGTTATTTTTAGCTGACCGCTTAGGTTACCGCTTCCATTTCGTATGCTGCCAAAGCTAAAGCCTTCGATACTCTTCACGTTGAGGGTAATGATATTGAGATTCAAATCCATTTTGCTGTCGGGCGCGGTGTAATATAAGCCGGTTAAATTCGCCTGGTTGCCCTTGCCTGTTATGCGCACATCAGCTGCATAAGCATTTTGGGTTTGATTATTTACTTTAAGTGCGACGTTACCCACTGTATCCCCTTTGAAACTAAAGTCACTAATATTCAGGTCGGTAGTAAACACCATAGATTTTTGGAGGTTGCTGAGATGCGCCTGACCATTGATAACACCGCCAACCTGTAATGAATCCTGTTTTGCAGCCCGGGTGAGTGTTTCAATTTTAAAATTTCTAAAATCTACTGTGATCGGAGCATTCATTTGCTGCTGATCGCTGTTGATGCTTAGTACCTGATTATTGTTGGTGATTGAAAAGTCTTTTGCCATTATGCCGCTTGTGCCAAACTGCAGCGCGTTGTTGGCATTAACAGCCCAGGGCGTATAATCTAATATCAAGCCATTTTTCAGAAAGCTGAATTGGTATTCGTTTGGTAAGATGCTGAACACACCAGCCATTCTGTAGCGCTCTTTTTTAGCCACGTCACGTACCTGCAGGCTAACGTTTAGCTTATCATTTTGTGCATTCCCGGTTATGCTGGTATTCAATAAGTCGATAGAGGACGATGCTCTTAGCTCATCAACAGTTACACTGTAATTAAGCGCGTTATTGCCGGTGTTAATGGCCAGTTTTAAATTATTGACGATCTCGGTTCCGTATATCACTTTCGGCGCAGACCCATTAACCACCAGGTCGCCGGTCTCGCTGTTAAAATGGCCGGTTATCAATACCGGGTCGAGCCGTTTTAACGACGGGGCGAATTGTGTAAGCAATGGTGTCTTTACGATATGCACGTCAAAGGCAAATTGCTCAGGCGAGTAGTTTTTTTTGGCCCTGGCGCGGGCTTTCGCAACGGCGGTATTAAAGTATTTATCTGTTACATCCTGTACAGCTATGGCAATTTCGGTCAGCTTATATTTTCCGGCCATGTGTGCATACAGCATAGGCGCCTTTAATTTTATAGTGCTGCTATCGGCGGTGGCTGTTGAGATCAGGCTAACGGTATCAATTTTTATGCGTTGTCCGGCCTGAACAAGCAGCATATCTGTAAGCTTAATATTGGCATTCAGGTAATCCGGACTGGCTGTAGGGACATCCGCCACGATCTTACCGTGAAAACGCATTTCGGATTTTGAGAAATTCAGCTTTTGAAGATTTATGCTATCCACCAATAATGTTGCATAAACAGAAGGATATTTCTTATTCATATTTGCCTTCCCGTCCAGCATGAAATTGATATTGGGATCCTTCATACGTGCATGGGCAACATAGTTTCCATTTCGGGCCGTGCCCTTAAGCGCAAGGTTTTTATAATTATATCCTTTAACCTGCGCGCTTGCAACGTTGCCGTTAAACAGCAGGCTGGCTGTTTTAGGATCAAGTCCGGCTCCTTTTATAGTTGTTGTAAGCGTAACCATACCCACCATTTTCGGCTGTTTGGTTAAAGCACCGACGTTCAGGTTGTTGGCTTTAATATTGGCAGAATATATAGCGGTACGTTTATTATTGCCGTTTCGCATAGAGGCGGTCAGATCAACCGCGCCATCGCTTGAGCGCAGGCTCATGTGTGTATTAAAGTTTTTCGTGCTTCCTTTAAAGCTGCCTTTCAAGTTCAAATTAGCCGGAATGCTTACCGATGCCGGGATCATACCGGGCGAAACCAGTTTGGCAATATCACCGCTATTGGTGTTAAAGTCTTTAATGACTACATCAAAATAGGAGTGGTTTACATCAGGCAGGCCTTTTAATATAGCGGATGCCCTGATGTGTGTATTTCGTAGCCCGGTTATCTCGAGGTTTGGAATGCGAAGGTCGCTTACCTTACCTATAACTCTTCCGTTAATAAGGAAAACAGCGCCGGGCGCATGCTTGAACGGCTCGGTACCGGCTAACGAAGGCACTAATAATAAAACGTCCCTTAGCCCAAGGCGACTGCCGTCGAGGTTGGCATTGATGTTCACCTTACCCAGATCATTGCTTAATGAAGCTATCGAAGGATAGCTAACCTGCAAATCCCGCTGTATCACCGTTTGCGGGGTTTCTAAATAAAGGTTGTTGAGGTATGCATTTTTTGGACCGTATAGAAATTTGGTATGGAATTTTTTGATATTGAGCCCACTTTTTTCATTGAAGGTAAAATCGTTAACGGTGCCCGAAATGGTTTGCGGATCATACGACAGGCCATCCATGTCAACATCCAGGTTACGGATATCCATGTGGCCGAAATCAAGGCCGCGTGCTATCGGATTTTGTACATTGTTGTCGTATTTGATGTCATCATTTTTAAAGCTAACCTTCGCTATGGTTGCGGTCCAGCCTTTTTGGCTTTGCGGGGACGCGACGAGTGTATCCAGTTTTTTTATCTTCTTAGCTATAACCTTCTTAACCGTTTGGGGTTTGAAAAAAACCAGGTTTGCTTTTGTGTCACCCAGTTCAAACCGCTTAATAGCTACCTTTTGATTTTTGAGGTCGATCTTATCCATATCCACCAAAAACCTACCCAGGTCCACTTTGGTGCTCATGGTTTTATCCCGGTAATCGACTTTGATCTTTGAAAAATCAATGGTTCCCAGGTTAAGCGTCATGGCAACCGGGGCGATTGCCGTATCCGCTGCTCTGGCTTTTGCAGCCGACAGATTGTTAGGTGTTTGTACGATGCGCGCGTTCACACCAGACAATGTGATCTTGGGAATAGTGAACCTCATCTTATCCATATCAAATTCCTTGATACGGGTATCAAAATGCCCCAGCAAAAATCTGATATCATTGCCGGTCATTACGTCCTTATAGGCTACACGGATATTATCAAGTACGATCTTATCCATTGAAAACTTCATAGCCGAAGTTGTATCAGTTGGTTTTACCGGTGTTTTTTGTTGGCTTGAAAATGCCTTTACGATGTACCCAAAGTTAAAAACACTATCCGCGCCGCGGTGTACGTTTAGGGTAATGCCCTGCAGGTTTATTTCGTTTATCTCAAGTTTATGGCTGAACAGCTTCAGCATGCTGATATCCACTTTAAGCTTATCGCCTGCTAAAAGGGTGTCCTTTTTCTGATCTTCAAAATAAACATCTTCCAGCACCAGCAATTTAGGAAGCCCCAGGCTGATATGGCCTATTTTAACTTTGGTGTGAATCTTTCCTTCAAGGTAAGTAACCGCCTTGTCCTTGGCATAGTTTTGAACCGCGGGTACCTGTATTAATATTACCACAAGCAACACCAGAAAAATGATACTTGCGATTATCCAAAGAATGGTTTTTAGCGCTATGCGTCCAAATCGTTCCAATTGTATACGTTTTTCAAAGAGTAAGACTTTGTTTTTTTTGTATATAATGAAATATCAGGCAAAAGGTTTTATTTTTTGTAGTAAAAAAGCCAGTTGAATAAGCCTAAATAAAATTTGATATTTTGAAGTATGCGAGACGGAGCCGGCCAAATAAAGCCAGGAAATAAAATGAAAGTATTCTATAAGTGGTATGCGTGAAACGTACTAGCCTACTTCTTAGTCGTGTTTAACAACTGAAAGCCAACCAGTTCGTCCCAGCGGGCGCCGGGTGGGTGATAGTATACAAGCAGCTGATAATCGTTTTCGGTTTCATAATGACTGCCGGTTAAAGCCGTATCATCCGGTTTACCTGTAGCTTTATCCACCCATACATAAGTATAATCATATACGCCCTGTTTCAGCAACTGGGATATGACATACTTTCCGGTGGACGGATCAAAATGCAATTTGCTGTTGTCATCCAGCTTATAATCATTAAATCGTCCAACTATATACAAGGCACCGGTAGCAGATGACTTTTTTGTCAGCAATGAAAAATATAGCCTTGTATAATCGGCATCGGTGCGGGGATCGGTGCCGTCCTGATTCAGGATATAGAAACTGCCGTTGAGGTCGTACTGTAATGTATAGTTTGGCTGGTTCCGGTCGGCGTCGGTTAATAACAGTATGGTATTGGCGGTATCGCGGTAAATATGGGCTATATGCTCCGAATTCAGTTTAAGGCTTCGGGTATCAAAATGCAGGAATTCATTCCCGCCCGGGAAATCATTCATATTTACATCGTTATAGATCAGCTGCGAACCGCGGATATAAGTAGGTTGGGTATTCCACTGTCCGGTTTCGCTACGGGCGTTTTGCATGATCAGCACACGAATGTCAGCCCCGGGATTTTGAACCCGCAGGCTGCCGTAATTAAGGGTGAAATTTACCTTTTGATTGGTTTGTCTTGTCGACACATCATTTGAGGGTACTATTTCGGCAGCTATTGAAATTTGCGGATTAACAACATATAAACGCCTTGTTAGTATCAACTTTGTTGGATCGCTATCCTCGTAAACTTTTAACACATAATTGCCGGCGACTTTTGGCGCAATATTCTCATTTGGCAGCTTGAGCTCGTAGTGAGTATATTTTTGAATGGTGCCGGTTGAGTAGCTATAGCCTGTTATTTTATCGTCGGTGTAGTTGTGCAGGTATTCGGCCGGCGAAAGATTGGATGAGTTCCAGTTGGCATCGCAATGCTCAAGGGTATAATTATAGGTTTGCGTGCCGCCGCGCAGGTTATCGAACGCCAACAGTACTTTGTCGTTTGACCGTAGTGTAATAATGGGAAAAGAAGCTTGTTTGGCGGTATTGTAAAATTCAACGCTTTTTATTTCGGGGCGGTAGACGGTGTTATCATAGGATTGCGCAAAGGAGTTGAAGCTAACTATCAATAAGAATACAGCAATCGGCACTTTAAAAAACCACTTGTCATTGCGAGCGACAGCGTGGCAACCGCGAACTATGCAGGGCCGCCCTGCATAGTTCGCGGTTGCTTCGTCGTTCCTCCTCGCAATGAAATAATTTTTTATATGCGTCATTTCTCTTTCAGAGTAAATTAACCAATTCCGAAATCGAAAATCCGAATTCCGAAATCCTTATGCTTCTAACTCCATTATCTGGTCAGCTAAAGCCTCCCATTGTAATTGTACATGACCCAGCTCCAGTTTCTTCATTTCGTAATTTTTATTGACTTCATTTAGCTTAGGCAGATCATTGTATAACTTATCATCGGCCAACTCTGCTTCCAGTTGTTTTACGATTTTTTCCAGCGATGCGATCTGTTCTTCCAGCTTAGCCATATCCTGGTTTAGCTTTTTCAGCTGCTGCGATTTATTTTCAGACGGATGCTTAACTGGTTCAGCCTCTTTTTTCTCTTCCTTTTTAGGCTGCGGAATTGGCGCGGCGGCTTTTGGTTCCAGTTTGCGCTTGGCGTACCAAACGTCGAACTCGGCATAAGTGCCCGGGTATTGTTTGATTTGTTGGTCCTCAATAAACCATATTTTGTTGGCGACGTTATCGAGGAAATAACGGTCGTGCGAAACCACGATAAACGTTCCTTCAAACTGCTCCAGCGCCTGTATCAATATGTTCACCGATTGAATATCCAGGTGGTTGGTGGGCTCATCAAGTATCAGGAAATTGGCGTCCGCGGTAAGCGCCTTTGCCAAAGCCACCCTTGATTTTTCGCCCCCGGATAATACTTTTATCTTTTTAAATACATCATCGCCCGTAAACAGGAACGAACCCAATATGGACCGCAACTCGGTTTCGGTATGCTTTGGCGCGAACGACTGCAGTTCCTGCAGGGCTGTGCTTTCCAGGTGCAAGGCTTCCAGCTGGTGCTGGGCAAAAAAAGTTTCGGTTACGTTATGGCCAGTAACCATTTTGCCTTCAAAATCTTTATCGGCGTCGGCAATTATGCGCAGCAGGGTTGATTTACCTTTGCCGTTGGCGCCGATCAACGCTATTTTATCTCCTTTTTCAATTACCGCTTCAGCATTTGATAAAATATCGATGGCCGGATATTTTTTGGTGATGTTCTCCAGCGTTACCACGTGCCTGCCAGATTGCTTGGAGAAACGGAAGCTGAAGTTCACCGACGGGTTATCGTCATCCACATCATCCACACGCTCCAGCTTGTCCAAAGCTTTGATACGCGATTGAGCCATTTTAGCCTTGGATGCTTTCGCCCGGAAACGCTCGATCAAACGCTCTTCCTGCTTTATTTTCGACTGCTGGTTTTTAAATTCACCGCGTTGGATATCTTCGCGCTGAGCCTTTTCTTCCAGGTAGAAAGAATAATTCCCGGCGTAAACGGTGAGCTTGCCTTTACGTGATTCAACCGTACGGTTGATCACCTTATCCAAAAACCACCTATCGTGCGATACGATAACCACTGCGCCTTCAAAGGCTTTCAGATAATCTTCCAGCCATTGTATCGACGGTAAGTCAAGGTGGTTGGTAGGCTCATCCAATAATAAGATGTCAGGAGCTTGTAAAAGTATCTTGGCCAGCATCACGCGCATGCGCCAACCGCCCGAAAACTCGCTCAACTTGCGATGTGTATCCGGTTCGGTGAATCCCAAACCGGCTAAAATTTCGTGTGCTTTGTATTCGATGTTGTAACCGTCCAGTAACTCAAACTCATGCTGTTTGTCGCTTAGCTTGTGCAGCAGGTCCTCGGTATAATCGGTCTCCAGCTTTTTAAGCAGGCTTTCTATTTCATCATGCAGCTGGTTCTGTCGCTCGAAAGCTTCCATGGCCACATGCAGTATATTTTTATCAGACGAGTACGAGAGCAGGTCCTGGTTAAGGTAGCCGATGGTCAGGTCCTTAGCCATGGATATGGTGCCCGAAGTAGGCGTATAATCGCCGACTATAATTTTTAAAAGGGTAGTTTTTCCAGTACCATTGGCGCCGATAAGGCCAATTTTTTCACCGGGTTTTATATGCCAGTTAGCTTCATCGTATAATGCCCGCGCACCAATCTCAAACGTAAGGTTATTTATAGCTATCATTTGCGCGCAAAGATACGGATTTGAGGCGAAAGGATAAAGGCTAAAGGTGAAGGGTTTGGTGTGAAAGTCCGGAAGAATTCTGCCATGAACTATCAACTATGAACCATGAACCGGAGTTATGAACCATGAACCAAAAAAACTAACTTCGCAACCATGTATTTTTTGATAAAGCCACTGCTTTTTGAGTTCGATCCCGAAAAGGTACATCACTTTGTTACCGCGAATTTGAAACGTGTTAATCGCTTCCCCGGCGGACAGGCTTTAAGCCGCTCGTTGTGGGGTTTGGATGATCAGCGGTTGGAAAGGAACGTATTTGGACTGCGTTTTAAAAACCCAGTAGGGCTGGCGGCGGGCTTTGATAAAAATGCCGAAATGATGGGCGAAATGGCCAACCTGGGCTTTGGTTTTGTTGAGGTGGGCACCGTGACGCCCCTGCCACAACCGGGAAACGCTAAGCCAAGAATGTTCAGGTTGCCGGAAGATGGTGGGCTGATCAACCGCATGGGTTTTAATAATGACGGGGTGGAAATGGTGGCTGAACGCATTGCCGCATTTCGTGCTAAAGGAGATTATAAACAACTGATCATCGGTGGCAACATCGGCAAAAATAAAGTTACACCCAATGAGGATGCGGTAAGCGATTACATCAAATGCTTCGACCGTTTATTTGATGTGGTAGACTACTTTGTAGTGAACGTGAGTTCGCCCAATACGCCCGGCCTGCGCGAGCTGCAGGAAAAGGAGCCGCTCATGCAATTGTTGGGCACGTTGCAGCAACGCAATTCAAAAAACGGCATCAGCAGGCCCATCTTACTAAAAATAGCGCCCGACCTGACCGACGAACAGCTTGATGATATTGTAGATATTGTGCAGCAAACCGGTATTGCCGGGATAATCGCTACCAATACCACCATCAGCCGGGAAGGCCTGGTATCAAAGGACGAATTAAAAAATGAAACAGGCGGTTTGAGCGGCAAGCCTTTAACTAAGCGTTCCACTGAAGTGATCTGTTATCTTGCAAAAAAATCTAAAGGGGCTTTCCCTATTATCGGTGTCGGCGGTATACATTCCGGAGAAGACGCGGTGGAAAAGTTAAAAGCCGGAGCCTCGCTGGTACAGCTTTACACCGGCTTTATTTACGAAGGGCCGGGGCTGATAAAGCGGATCAACAAGAAGATATTATCCTTGTAATCGTAGAGACGCAATGCGTCTCTACCGGTGTACAAAAAAGTTTACCCATAAAAAAATCCTGCCGGTTTTGCAACCAGCAGGATTTGGAATATCATTTTTGCAATCTTTTAGCCCTTCGGGTAAATTATTTTGCGGCGGCTGCTTTTGATAAAGCAGCGTTGTTGATAGCTATCTGGTTGTTCTTTTTCTCAGCTGAACGGCTACCGGCTTCCAGGTTAGTGGCAAGCTTTAAAAATTGCACTTCTAACCTCGAAGTGGTTTTGTTTTTTCTATCTTTTCTTTTTAAACGAGTAACGCCCATGGTATTATAGTTTTAATGTTTTAATTCTCGAGGTCGGGAGCGGATTCGAACCGCTGTAAAAGGTTTTGCAGACCTCTGCCTAGCCACTCGGCCACCCGACCAATTTTCAAGGTTGCAAAAATAGCAATAATTTGTTGGCTGCCAACATTTATTTGAATGATTTTCTGACTACCTCCGAACAAAACAAAGCCGTAGCAATGGCTACGTTTAACGATTCGGCATTTCCCTTTCGCGGTATTGTTACCGCTTTACTGATCAGTTTCGCTACATCCGGCCTCAAACCGCTGCCTTCGTTGCCCATTATAATTAAGCCTTCCGGGCCAAAATCGGTATCGTAAATGTTTTCGCCATCCAGCATTGCGGCAAAAATAGGGAGGCCGATTTGTTGTAAAATGGCGGGCAAATCAGCATAATGTACATTTATCCGCGAAAGCGAGCCCATACTGGCCTGTACTACCTTTGGGTTATAAACATCAACCGTATCGTCGGAGCAAATGATATGCTGCATGCCAAACCAGTCGGCGGTGCGGATGATGGTACCCATATTGCCGGGGTCCTGTATCCCATCTAAAACTAACGAGAACTTTTGCTTCAGCTGTGTGTTATCCAACGCGGGCCAAACCGGTATTTTGACCATGGCAATAACCTGCTGCGGCGTTTTCAAACTGCTGACTTTTTCCATGTCTGTAACTGAAATTTCAGTTATATTTATTTTTTGGGATAATTTCAGCACTTTTGGGTCAAAAGACGCCGTATGGTAGATAGCCCCGATCTGGTAAGCGGAATGAATAAATTCAATGACTGATTTTAAACCTTCAACCAAAAATAAACTCTGTTGGGTACGATCTTTTTTATTTTGTAAGGACCTAAGTAAACTGATTTGAGATTTTGAAAGCATATAGTAAACCCGGTTATTACCGCCTTACAATATTAAGTATTATCCTGCTCATTCTGGTTTCGGGCTGCAGTTTAACGCGGGGCATTAAGAACAACCAGGCGCTGGTGCGTAAAATTACCATGAAAGGCATGGACGAAGATTATGCCGAAGCCGCGGTGAACTACGTCGACAAGGAGCAGCAGCCAAACAACTGGCTCAACCTTCAATTTTATTATGCGTTTAGCAACAAGGGTAAAAGAAGCATCGGCGAAGCCCCCCGGATACTGGACAGCAACCTGGTGGAGTTTTCGCGGCTGCAGATCGAAAAGTTCCTGCGCAGCAGGGGGTACCTGAAAGCAAGGGTAGTGGACACCGTCAATATCAAAAAGAAACGGGCCGAACTGGTTTTTACGGCGGTGGAGGGCCCAATGTTTAAGATCCGCACCTTTAAGGATAGTATTTACGATAAAAAGGTAAAAGAACTGTACCGGGTAAACCGTCCATCGTTTTCGCATGTGAAGCCTGGGGGGCGCTTTGATACCGATAGCCTGGCATTCGACCGCGACGAGTTTTACCTCATTATGAAACGGCATGGCTATTACGATTTTTACCGCCAGTATATCAATTTTAATTACGACTCCACTTATAACAAAAGCATAGTAGATGTAACCATGATCATCGATAACCCTATCGGGAAGGCTGCACACCCGGTGTATCGGATCAACAATACACTCATCACTATTACAAACAGCGCCGGCCGCACGCCCGGTAAGGAGGATACCCTGCAGGTCGACTCGCAGTATAGGTTTGTCGATTTTTCGCACCGGTTTACGCCGCGCACAGTTACCGACTATATTTTTCAAAAAAAGGGCGATATCTATAATATCGATAAACAAACACTCACCACCTCGCGGTTGTCGGAGCTCAATGTATTCCGGAATGTGCCCAACCCTACGTACCAGAAATCGTCCGACAGTACCAACCGCTTAAATATCAAGCTCGACATTGTCCCGATCAAAAAAATGTCAGACAGGGTGGAGGGCGAGTTCCTGTTTAATGCTGGTCAGTATGGTTACAACCTTGGCAATACCTTTACCAAGCGCGACTTGTTCAAGCAGGCTGCTATTTTACAGATCAAGGCCAACTATAGCGTATTATTTGATAACGCGAAAAGCTTAACCAATCCCAATGGTATCGAAAACCAGGATTTCAGGATAGGAGCCAGCCTTATTTATCCGCGGTTGATCACACCGTTCCATCTTCCTGTTTTGGGGCGGTATGGCATTCCGCATACCACCTTTTCAACCAACTACCAATGGTTTTATCAAAAAAGCCTGGTTACCCGCGAAAGTTTCGTTAACTCCATCACCTATGATTTTTTCGAAACCGACCGCAAGCAACACAGCATTACTCCAATCGATATCGAATTTTCGAGAGGCATTATTGATCCAAGCGCGCAGCGCCTGTTATTGACCGACAACCTCTACGCCTACAGTTATCTAATAGGCCGCACCATTTTTTCGTCGGGCAGCCAGTACACGTTCCAGTATAACGCGATTGAGCTTAACTCGTACCGCAATTTTATCTATTTCCGCGGCAGTGTTGATGTGGGCGGTAATACTTTGTATTTATTAAGCAGCGTGCTGAATACCCGCAGGGATACGCTTGGCCAGCGTACCATACTTGGCCGCGCATTTGCGCAGTATGCCAAGGGCGAGGTCGACCTGCGCATTTACCGCAGCCTGGGCGGCGAGCGCCAGTTCATTTTCCGGTTAAATGCCGGCGTGGGCGATCCATACGGCAACAGCAACCAGCTGATATTTGAAAAAGATTTTTATACCGGCGGCGCCAACGATATGCGCGCCTGGCTGCCCCGCACACTTGGCCCCGGCCAGTTTAACAGGGCCGCTTTTTATGGCCCGCCGGGTGTTAACGGGGTGCCCTCAAAAGGCGACTCCCTGCGTACACGCCTAAAATACCTCGACCAGTTTGGCGAGGTAAAAGTGATTGCCAATGCCGAGTTCCGGTACAAAATTGTGGATGATTTTTTTGGCTCGAAATTAAAGGGCGCTTTATTTATTGATGCCGGTAACGTTTGGCGATTGCATGCACAGCCCGGCCAGCCTAATGTGGAGTTCCGGTTCAATAATATGCTTAATTCATCGGCAATGGATATTGGTACCGGTTTGCGGTTTGATCTGGCCTTTTTCGTGTTCCGGCTGGATGCCGCGCTTAAATTTAAGGACCCGCAGTTTAACGGCTCCGAGCAATGGGTGCTCATCAACCACTTTAATGAACTCTTCCATACCGGGCCGTTTAAAGCCGCCTACCGCGCCAACAACAGCGGCGATACCTATAACTTTATGCAGCTCAACTTCGGCATAGGAATGCCGTTTTGATTTGAGATTTTGTCATCCTGAGCGGAGCGAAGGATCTTCTTCATCATAACAGTACCGGTGGTTTTACGCGAAGAAGATATTTCACGATGTTCAGGATAACAAAGATACGCACATCTGCAAACTGTATCATTTTTGAAAAAGATACAGTGTCGCGTCCAGAAAAGTTGTCACTTAATACAAGTGTACCACCCGGTACAGGTGGACACACCTGAACACACCTGGATACAGTTTGTTACCAAATTAATACTTGGTTGTAATTATATATGTGATATATAATTGATACTACGTATATCAAACATAAAAATCGGTAACGATATATGAGTTGGGACAAGATAAAAAATATCTACAGGTTATTAAGACCAAAATTTCAAAATATGCATCCATGGGAAGTGGTGATAGCACCACTTGGTTACCTCAAAAAAACCATACAACCCTGCTAAACCCGTTCCGATTGATAGAGTCCAATTCTGAAATTGACCCTGATAGAATTTGATTACATCTTTTCTATGTCTTTTGACGTAACCCATGAAATAATAGCCGTCTAATGTAATTGAAAAAATATCTACGTTTTTAACCAAAATAAATCCATCCTTTTCAAGTTTATGAAGAACCCTTTTAAATTCGGGTTCACTTAGGTTGGCATTATATCTCAAATTCATGCCGGTTAATAGGCCACCATACCTTTGCTCGTCGTTGTGGATTATTAAAGCCAGCAATACAAGGTCAAGTTTTTCCCGGTAATTGTACGGCTTTTTAGGTTTTGGCCTGTATGCGAATATTTGACTTATTTGTTTTGCCATAAAAGGGGGCGATAGGGTTAAACTTTCAATAAAATCACTATATAGAGGTAAAAAAAACTATCTAATTATTTTTAACTTTACCAAAAGCCAGGTTCCAAATATCAAGACGATTAATCCTGTTATAATGAATTTTACCCAATCGTTATTAAAATTAATGAATCTCCATATTCCTTTTTGGTACTTTTCATTGGTTGTAGTCGGTGCGGTGCTATTCGGGGTTTGGGTTGGCAGACGCTCCTCAAGTTCGTTTACGGGAACTAAAGACTTTTCATAAGCATCTATGGTATTGTATAGTAGCAAAAGTTTTCTTGCCTCTCCAGTTAAAAGGTAATTTGATGAAACCTCAAAAATAAGTCCGTCCTCGATTAATTCGGTGATAAGACACTGTTGTTCATACGAACTAAACATAGATTTTAGTTGATACCCTGAATTTAACTGATATAAGATTTCGGTTTTCTTTTCATTTTTAGTCATAAAAAAAAGGCTTAGAGCCTCTCAATATATGAAATTAGAATTTAATTAGAGGGTTCGTTTCTCCTTTAGGGATTTCAATTGATCTCCCTTACCGTGCTTTTTAATTGGATTGTCAACCTTATGAAAATCTTTACCACTGTCAGATATTTTTTTTGCTAACTGCTCCCCCTGTTTCGGCTTTATAAAAAACACTTTCATAGCCTCATCAAAACCCCCATTAATAGCAAGGTTACTTTTCTCGTATTTCTCCGGGCGTGGTTTTGCCTCTTTCTTCTTTGCCATACTCAAATTTACGAAATTAAGTTAGCCTAAGTCAAACGTTTGCCGTTAACATTTTTGATAGCATCTTCAAATCTTACCACATCTTTAACCTGACGGCTGTTGTAACGGTATCCGAACTCATGGCAATAACCGTGTAGGTGCTTCGGGCTTACTTGGTGATAGATACCTATTATACCTCTTTCAAGCAATGACCAAAGCCCTCGATAGTATTTGTATGATCGTCGCCTACTGTTATGTAGTTGCCCTCTGTGTGCTTAATAGCAACGTGAGTATAGTTAGCGGCTAAACCACAATATGAACGGTAAGCATCGGTTACAATTTTGCTATCAGCCTTTTGAGATTTGAGATTTGAGATTAGGTACGCAGGTTTTACAGCATCTGCACATATAAAATTTGCACATCTGCACATCTAAAATCTGCACATCGCAATCTGCACATCGCAAGCTGTATCTCTTTCAAAAAATGATACAGGTGAAACACTATGATACAGTTGATACACCATGATACAGGCCCGAACACCCCCGAACACTGACAGAATACTGTCAGTATTCTGTTTCCGGAAGGGTTTTTGTTTGCCTCTGCAACCTCTTTAAAAGATAAGGTATTATGCCTATCTTAGTGATAACCTTTACCGCATGAAAATCACCCTTATTACCTTCACCGCGCTGGTGCTAAGCAGCTTTGCAGCCGCCTTCGGACAAGCCGGGCACCGCGACAGTACGGACATCCGGCGAAGTTTATGGGGAGCCTCGGGCCTGGGCGGCAGTTCGCTTGGGGCTTTGTCATTTATGGCCAATGGCAATGCCGAAATTCAGCACCATTGGCTTTTATCCGTCAGTGCACAGGCCGAATCCAGCACCTTCTTCAATCTTACGGCAAAACCCACCACCGGGGTAAATACTTATGGGGTATTGGCAGGCAAAATAATTAAACCAAGGTTCGCGTTTTTTACCATTTCGGCAGGGGCGGCCCTGGTTAATGTGTACACCCATACCAATCCCGGGCTTTTTGGTACGGGGCCCCAAACCCGCACAAGCCGCTACACCATTGGCTTTCCCATTTTACTGCAGGGCTATGGCGTGCTGTTCCGGGCGCTGGGGGTAGGCCTTAGCGGTTATGTAAATATCAACAGCGTCAAAACCACATCCGGCATTCATATGAGCATGGCCGTTGGCAGGTTAACAACGCGAAAAAATAGGTATATAATTACCCGGTAAAATACCGGCTTTGTTTTTTGTTCCTGCGGCATATCTCGGAGAGGGCGCTCAGGCAAGCATATTTTGATACCCGCATCATGGCTTTTGGATTTCAAACCGCCGAATGTTATCTTAGGTGTCTCAACGATAATTAAACATGACAATAAGTAAATGTGCCAGGGCGGTTTTGGCGGTTTCGCTGTTAACCCTAACCGGTTTTTCGGCAAAGGTTAATGACGGTGTTGTTAACTATTTTGACATACCTGAAACCATTTCATTTAATAAACTCGACTATAAACTGGCCTGGAGCTCGCATCCGAACACTATTTATTACAAGCAGGAATATGTTCCCGCCGGTGACACCGTTACACGGTTCCAGGATATGATCATGATTGATTTTATTCAAATCGGTCTGCCGGTAAAAGCAGCCGTCGAAGCACAGGTTAAAACAATTATTGAACGTAAGAAGACCGATAAGGTGTGCAACTACCAGGTACTCAAGAAATCCGACGATGATTTAATTCTCGACTTTGTAATGAGCGACTACAGCAGCGCCGACAACGTTGTGGAATGGAGCGCCTACCACTACAGTCAGTATACAGATAAAGCCGGGCACAAAGGCGTATTGCTGTTCGGCGTAAGTCATCGTGCATATAAGGACCAGATAATTCCTTTTATGACGTCTTTACTCAAATATAAAACCGATAATCTCAAAGCACTAAGTACATTCCCGGTGCCCGAAATTCAGATCAAATAACCTGCTTATTTTTGTCCCCGCATCATATCTTTGGATTTCAGGCCGCTAAATAATACCTTAGATTCTTAAACCTTACCAATGGAGATTTTCGATAAATTATTTAAGATAAAAAAGCCGGACGTAGCCAACTTTCTAATATTGACCTCCGACATGCATCTTAATTAAAATTAAGATGCATTTGTTTCCAGTTCATAATCTCACAATTGATTTCTTTATTTGTTACCAGTAAATTCGCATTAGCAATCATGGAAAACTATTTCGAAATAAGCATAGGGCACGGCCCAGACTTGAAAACGTTCGAGGTAAAGGACTATGCCCATCACGAAGGCGATCAATGCAAGTTTGAGGTATTCAGCTCGGGCAAGCTGGTGCTGAGCCTTGAGCCGGACGGCCATTTTTTACGCACCTGCCAAAACCCCGGCGCGCTGGATGAAGACATCATCCACGCCATCATGGAGAACATCGAGGCGATGCATTTGTAGCTTTTTTTCATAGCTTTAGCATGGGGTAACTTATTGTTAACCCTTGCAACCCATAACCTACAACTCACAACCTAAACTTGAAAATCCCAACGATCATATTTTTTTCCGCTATACTAATATTGGGCAACTTTAAAAAGGCACACGGCCAGGTTATAAAGGCCGACAGCATTACCGCAAGGCGCAATTATTGGGGCAGCATTAGCTTCGGGGCCAGTTCGCTCGGATCATTGGCAGCCGGGTTAGACGCAAATGCCGAGCTGGCAAGTCACTGGGCGGTTACGATAGAAGCAAGAGGGGAGTTAAACAGGTTTTGGGGTATATATCAGGAAACCCCAAATGTAGATGTGAATACATATAATGTTTTAGGCGGAAAAATATTCAAGCAAAGATCATCCTTCCTTGTCGTGTCGGCAGGCGTTGGCCTCGTGGATGTTTATAGTTACACCTACCTTCTCCCCAACGGATCGTACGCGCACGACATAACCAGCCAGCAAGACCGGTACGCGTTAAACGTTCCCGTTGAGGTGCAAATGTATTTTGTGCCGGTAACGCCGTTTGCTGTTAGCATTGGCGCCTATGTAAACCTCAATAAACTAAAAACAACAGCCGGAATTACCGGCAAGTTTGCATTTGGCCGCATGTCAACACACAACACGCGCCGCCCCCCGCTGCTGCCCTTGCCGCCGCCCTGGCTACCCGGGCCAAAAAAATAAGCTCCCAAGCCGTTTACCTGTAAACCACCTTTCGCCTTTCACCCTTCGCCTTTCTCAATAAACTTTTTCTCCCAACCAATTACATTTATTAATATATTTATAATATTCCATTACAGGCCAGCCATTTGATACCGCGAATGTTAAATTTCACAGACATTGATGTTAAATCTCTCGAAAAAATAAACAATATCCCCAAATACTGGGAAAGCCTGAAGCCGCAGAACAACGTTTGCACCGCCATTGAGGAAAGCTGGCGGAAGAAGATGGAGTTTATGGACGATGTGTCTGTGCAAAATAACGTGGTGGTTTTGTTGTGGAACGCGTTCACCAATAAGTTTTTATACATCAGCGACAAGATGCAGACACTGTCGTACTACGACCCTGCCCAGTTTACCGCCGAAAACGGCGTGCCCTATTTGCTTTCGCTGATACACCCGGCCCATATCGATGGCGTGCTGCTGATGATACAGCAACTGATCATCAACTACTGCGCCAAGCACAATAAGCCCGACTTTAAGAATGTTAAGATATCGCTGAACTATATGTTTAAAAACGGGCAGGGCGAATACCTGCAGATATTGCACCGTCCCGTTATTTTGGAGGTGGACGAAAACAACAAGCCCACCCTGGTGCTCAACGTTACCCACCATGTAGACCATATCAAAAAGGAAGATTCGATAGGCGGCATTATCGTTACCGACCAGGACAATTTTATTTTCGACTACGACCTTGAAAAAAAATGTCTTGAACCGCCAAAAAACTTGTCAGACCAGGAAATGAAAATATTGCAGCTGCTTGGCAAGGGCCTGGATACCCGCGATATTGCCGAAAAACTGTTTATCAGTCCGCACACGGTTGATACCCATCGCCGTAACATTATCAAAAAAACCAGCTGCATGGATACCACGGGCGTGGTGGCTTATGCCAAAATAGCGGGCCTGATATAAAACTTCAAATGGCTGGCCGCTCTGGCAGTTCAATTCATTTTTCGTACCGGGCTTAACGAGCTTACCTGGCATGCCTTCTACTCAAACTAAGTATTTTATACATATACTCAATTTAAGTATTGCCGCGGGCGGCTGGTGCATTGATATTTACATAACGCAAAAGCAGCGATTTAATGCGGGTTTTTGGCCGGGGTAAATAAAAGCTTAACACATGCTAAAAACGATACGATGAAAAAAGGCATTTACTTAATGATCATGCTAGCCGGGGCCGGCCTTAGTTGCGCAAATGCCCAAAGTTCAGTGCTCGACCTGGGTGTCAGGCTGCAAAAGACGGTCAACCTGTACAGCGAAAATGGTATCGCGGTTAGTTATTCAGACAAAGGCCTGCTGGCCGACAGGCTGTATTTTGGAGCCAGCTATGCTACCAGCCGCCTGGGTACCGCTTTTCACTCAAACGCTATAAAGCAGGATAATTACCTGGTCTCTGCAGCCTGGTTCTTTCGGCGCGACCACGTGATAAGGCCGTTTGTACGCGCCAATGGTGGTTATTTTTCGGCCAGTTATGGCGGGAAAATATTCGATGTGCTGCCGCACAGCTCGCCGCTGTTATCGTCCGACCTGGGCATTAGCTTTCAAACCGGTCTGCCGGTAAAAATAGCAACTTCGCTGGGCTACAACTTTATTACGGGCAACGGCTTAAGCGGCCCGGGCACACTGTTCCCTGTTTTTTACCAGCTAACTGTATCGTGGAACCTGTTTGATCATGCCAAAATAAACCGCCACGAACGGCTTGCCCGAAAACTGAAACTATAATATCACAGTCATAAAATAAAGCTTATGAAAAAAATATTACTCGCCGCTATTATAATCACTGCGTTTGCCGCGTGCAAAAAAAACCCGGTTATACCAGCCGCCGACCTGGGCGGGGGACAAGTGTTCGATCCCTCGGTTTACAACCCGGCAAAGTACCTGGTATCAGCAGCCAACCCAACGCCAAACGCTTCCGACGCGCTGAAGCCGGTGATCATAGCCTGCCACGGCTATTCGGCCACCACATTTGAATGGGATGAGTTCAGGGCATGGTCGGCCGGAAGGACTGATTATTTTATTTCGCAGGTGCTGCTTGCGGGCCATGGTACCACTTACGCCGATTTTAAAGCCGCCACCTGGCACAACTGGCAGGCTTCCATCGCCGCCGAATACAACACGCTGGTTAGTGAGGGATATAAAAATATAAACTTCGCGGCTTCGTCGACAAGTTGCCCGCTGATCCTGGATATGATACACGCAGGCTTTTTTAATAATACAGGCACTACCGTTCATATATTCCTTGTCGACCCGATCATTATACCGGCCGATAAAAACTTGTCGCTTATTGGCATACTGGGCCCAATGCTTGGGTATATAACATCAAACAATGCGCCCGGCGAAGAAAAATATTACTACCATTACCGCCCGCAGGAAAGCCTGCAGCAGCTGCAGGATGTACTGAACGTGGCACGCAACGAACTACAGGATGGCTTTACATTGCCAAAAAATGTTTACCTGAAAGTATATAAATCAATAAAGGACCCCACCGCCGACCCGGTAAGCGCCGTGCTGATCTATAACGGCATTAAAACCTATAACGGCGGCCATATCGGCATTGATCTCATCAATTCCAATATCCACGTATTTACACGGTTAAGCCTTGTGCCGGATGTTACCGCCCGCGATAAGGCCAACCAGGTATATGCTTTTAATGACATAACAACGCAAATATTTCAATAATAGCAAAACAAACTTCTTATAATTCACTTAATATGTACTCACACCTAAATTTAAAAAAATCATGAAAAAATGTCTATTGTTACTTTGCTTTACGTCCATCGCCGGGCTTTCATTCGCCCAATCCGTAAGCTTCGGTGTTAAGGCCGGGGTAAATTTTTCAAAACTAACCACCTCATCAAGTGGTATAAGCGTCACATCCGCCACTTTAACCGGTTTCCATGTTGGCGCCGTTGCCGATGTCGGGTTGGGCAGCTGGTCGCTTCAGCCTGGCGTGCTTTTTTCAACCAAAGGCGGCAGTTATGGCAACGGGTCATCAAACGGTTCGTTAAAGCTTACCCTCAATTATATTGAAGTTCCGGTAAACCTGTTGTATAACATCCCGGTTGGCGTTGGTAAGGTATTTATTGGCGCCGGCCCATACGTGGGGTTGGGCGTTTCGGGCAAGGGTACAACTACCGGCTCGGCAACATCCTCAGGCAGCGGTACCGAAACAACCAATATAACTTTTGGCAGCGGCCCGAATGATACCAAAAACCCCGATTATGGTATAAATATTTTAGGTGGGATGCGTTTTACTTCTGGCCTCTCGCTTAGCGCCGGTTACGGAATCGGTTTGGCCAATCTTTCAAATGACAACTCCGGAACGATAAAAAACAATGTGCTAAGTTTCTCGGTAGGATACTTTTTTTAACAGGCGGCACTTTAATGTAGGAATTAACTACAATCCGGCAGAGGTATGCGCTTTGCCGGATTGTTGATTTACTACCGCAGCGTGTCTCTTTCAAGTTACAACCTGCAACTTTCCCCTAAAAAATCCCTTTCAGCCCGTCAATAATGCTCTCAAAAAATGTAGGGATGCTGAGGCCGTTGTGGTAGTTGAAGTACATAAAAATGCAGAAGATGATAATGGCAATAATAATAAACCGCTTAAACATGTACGCCAGCACGATGAGCGCGCAGGGTATGGCCAGCAGCAATATCCAGCTGATGTGGAAGGGGCTCAGCTTATCGTCGTGTTTATAAATGTAGTACAGCAGCGAATGGGTGCCGCTTTCGTTGATGTGCCTGGCGTATAAAAAGGTTGAACGTTCAATTTTATGGCGGTAAAAAGCGGTGCCTTTGTCAAACTGCAGGGTATCCTGAAAGCCGTTGATGGTAAAATTGAATACGCCGCTCACGTTCTCCTGTATATTGCCCAGCGAGTCGGTGGCTACTACGGCCACTTCGCTTTTGGCAAACGGGTTCTCCTTAATAACAAAATGATTGATGGCGATGCCGCCTGCAAAAGCATAACCGGCCGAAAGGATTGCCAGGCAAAAAATGAGCGCTATTTTTTTCATTCCTTAGGTTGAGTTCTAAAACGGTTATAAAAGTACGGCTTTTATGGTTAGTTGATTGGGTGAGTAGTTGATTAGGTTGATTAAGTTGGTAGGTGATTGGGTTGATTAAGTTGGATTAAGTGAGTAGTTGTCGATTCGTGCTATTTAATTCGCCCAACCCAATACGTAACCCAATCAAATCAATCCAATTCAATCAACAATAGTTAATCAATGATCAAAGTAAATTTAATAGGCTAACTTACAGAGGATTAAATAATCAATTGAAAATATTCTATAAAGTCTATAGGAATTATAGATTAATACATATATTTGCCTCATGATCGCTCTTTATAAATGCTTAGCCGGAAAGCCATACCGGTAAGTGGTTTAGTCGTTTTATTTGATTATTAGTTTTTTTTAAAGTCGCGTGACCGAGAGGATAGGTGGGAGTCTGCAAAACCCCGTACGGCAGTTCGAATCTGCCCGCGACATCTATAGTTGACTGACCTCGCTATTGGGTGGGTAGTTGATTGGGTTGGATTAAGTTGATTAAGTGAGTAGTTGATTAGGTTGGATTAAGTGAGTAGTTTCGATTTGCTCTATTTAATAAGCTTAACCCAGCTCAATCCAATCCAACCCAACCCAACCAAACTCAATCCAACCCAATCCAACCCAACTCAATCCAACCCAACCAATCAACCAATAACAAACTAATTACACAACTATTTCTAAACATTGTGTACTATTGGCTGTCATACATTCCGGGCGGATAATAAGCCTTAATGCCGCCGCGGCGCTTTTTTTTATGAATGAACTAAGTATTGTTTTGGGTGATGACCGCCCCGACCTGGTGAGAGATGAAACCCTTGCCGAACTATTCCGTACGTCGGCCCGTGAATATGCAGGCAATACTGCCCTTATTTTTAACGGCCAATCATTAACTTATACCGAATTGGATGAGTGGAGCGATACCATCGCCGCGTACCTGGCCGGGCAGGGGCTGGGCCGCGGCGCCTATATCGGCGTTTGGTGGCAGCGGGGGCTCGAGCTGCACGCGATCATACTAGGTATCGTAAAATCAGGTGCAACGTATGTCCCTGTCGACCGGGAGATCCCTGCCGAGCGGGTGGAAGTAATACTGGAAGAAGTTGGCGCAGCCGCTTGTTTTAGTTTGCAGGAGTTGAATACAGAGTGTTTGATGTTGCAGGCCTCACCCAAACCCTCTCCAAAGGAGAGTGCTTTAAAAATGGGCGCAGCTAAAGTCTCTCCTTTTGGGGGAGATTTAGAGGGGGCTCCCATTGGGTCAGACTGCGCATATGTTTTATACACTTCCGGCAGCACAGGGAAGCCTAAGGGGATACCCATAAGCCAGAAACAGATATGCCACCTGGTACGGTCGGAGCAAACCGTTTTACAGATACAGCCCGGTGATAAGGTTTACCAGGGCTTCTCGGTATCGTTTGATATGTGGTGCGAGGAAACCTGGATAAGCTACTTTGCCGGTGCCACCTTATGGATTGCCGATAACACCACCTCAAAGGCGATAGATGAACTGGCGGATACTTTAAGAAATGAAAATATAACCATACTGCATGCGGTGCCAAGCCTGCTGGCTGTTATGGACGATGATATACCCTCATTGCGATTGGTAAATGCCGGCGGCGAGGCTTGCACGCCCCGTGTGCTAGCCAAATGGGCAAAACCGGGCATCCGGTTTTTTAACAGCTATGGCCCTACCGAAACCACGGTTACGGCTACCATGGCCGAACTACAGCCGGGCGATCCGATCGTGATCGGCGACCCCTTGCCCAACTATAACTTAGCCGTTGTTGACGAAGCGCTGAACCCGGTGCCTGTCGGCGAGGCAGGCGAGCTGGTGATAACAGGCCCGGGCGTGTCATCAGGCTATGTAAAGCTGCCGCAGCTCACAAATGAAAAATTTGTACCCAAACCCGCAACGCTGGCCGCGCTGCCAGGCGATATTGTGTATCGTACAGGCGATATCGCGATCATACATCCGGACGGCAGCGTTGAAATGCAGGGACGTGTTGACGACCAGATAAAGCTGCGGGGCTACCGCATTGAGTTAGGCGAGATCGAGGTAAAGCTGGGCGAAATTGCAGGCGTGCAGTCGGCAGCGGTAGCCGTGAAAAAAGATAGCAGCGGCCAGGAGCATTTGGTGGGCTACGTCATCACCGAGGGGTTGGAGTGCATCGAGGAAAATATATTCCGCGTGGAGCTTTCAAAAAGCCTGCCGTCGTATATGGTACCCTCAACCATTATGATCCTGTCCGAAATGCCGCGCATGCCAAGCGGAAAGATCAACCGCAAGGCCTTGCCGGTTCCGGATTCGCTTGTCGCGGATTTGAACGGCGCGTCCGAAACGCTTGACGTTAACGCCCCCGTGCCCGACAGGATATTGGCGGTGCTGCACAGGATATTCCAAAACCGCGAGATCAACCCGTCGATGGATTTTTTCAACGACCTGGGCGGGCATTCCTTATTGGCAGCCGGTTTTGTATCCCAACTCAGGCGTGATGCCGGCCTTCCCAACGCCTCGTTAAAGGATGTTTACATCCACCGGCCGTTAAGCAATTTAATAACCGAATGGAGCAAGCTGCAGGAAACTAAAACCAGGCCCAGGCGTGTATTTAATAAAGTACCGGCACTAAGATATATCACCTGCTGGCTGGCGCAAACCGTTTCACTGCTGGTTATTTACGGGTTGTTTGCCTTTCAAATATTTATCCCTTACCTCGGTTACTATTACGTCGACCAGGAAACCAATAATATTTTATACGCCATTATAACCTCGTTGCTGCTGTTCGCACTTATGCCGCCCATATTTACCATTATTTCTATCGGGACAAAATGGCTGGTTATCGGCAAAATGAAGGCCGGCGACTACCCGCTATGGGGCAGCTATTATTTCAGGTGGTGGCTGGTAAAAACCATGCAGCGGCTGCTGCCAGCGCAGTTTCTAAACGGTACGCCGCTGTATCCGCATTACCTGCGCCTGTTAGGCGTAAAAGTGGCCCCCGATGCGCAGATCAGTGATTTCAGCTTCGGGGCTGAAGACCTGATCACCATCGGCAGTGACGTGAGCATCAGCTCGCAAACCAATTTGAACAACGCTTTTGTTGAAGACGGACTTTTAAAATTACGCTCCATCACGCTCGGCGACCATGCCTATATCGGCAGCAGTGCAGTTATATCAGGCGACAGCCACATAGCCGAATGGGGCGAATTGCAGGACCTTAGCTTTTTGCAGCCGGGCAAAACCATCGGCCCGGGCGAAGTTTGGCAGGGCAGCCCCGCGCAGTTAAAAGAAACGAAAAATATTGAAGACCTTCCTCAGCCATTGCCGGTTTCAACGGTCAGGCGACGAAAGTATAAGATCGTTTTTATCTTGTCGATCCTGGTATTCCCGTTCATCATTTTATTGCCCCTGCTCCCCACCATTATTACCATAAACAAGCTGGATAACGCCGCCAGCGACTATGATTTTACCTATTTGATAAGTGCGCCGGGGCTGGCATTGATCTATATCATTTTGTTTGCCGCCGAAACGATTTTGCTTACGCGGATACTGCAGCGCGGCATACAGCCCGGCAAATATCCCATCTATAGCTTATTTTACGTCCGCAAGTGGTTTTCCGACCAGCTGATGTCGCTGAGCCTGATCGTTTTGCACCCCATTTACGCAACGGTGTATATTGCAAGATTTTTCAGGGCGCTTGGCGCGACTATCGGCAAGGACACCGAAATATCCACAGCCAGCAGTGTCACTCATCCCTTGCTTAAAATCGGCGACGGTGCTTTTATTGCCGATGCGGTTACACTTGGCGAATCGGATATCCGCGCACAGCAGCTAATATTGAGCCAAACAACCATCGATAGCAACAGCTTTGTGGGCAACAGCGCGCTTATCCCGCAAGGTTACCACCTTTTTGGCAACATGCTCATCGGGGTACTGTCAACGCCACCGGAGCCGGGGCAAATGGCTGCCAACAACGCAAAAGATTGGTTTGGCTCGCCCGCTATTCCGCTGCCGCGCAGGCAACAGAGCCATCCATTCCCGCCGGAGTTAACCATTCATCCCAATAAACGCCGGAAAACGGCGCGGGCATTGGTGGAGTTTATCCGCATTATTTTACCCGAAAGCGCTATCATCTGCTGTTCTATCCTTTTCATAGCCTACGGCCACGACCTGCTTGTTGAAAAGCCTTTATGGAAGATCATCCTGTATTTTCCCTTCTACTACCTGTTTTTTATGGGTATTCCTGCCTTTTTACTGACCGTTTTATTAAAGTGGGCCTTCATTGGGAAATATAAGCCGAAGCAGCGGCCCATGTGGAGCTGGAACGTGTGGCGCAGCGAGGCCATCACGTCGACGTATGAGGCGTTGTCAATCCCGTTTTTACTTGAGTATATGCAGGGAACGCCATGGCTGCCGCTGATGATGCGACTGCTTGGGGTAAAAATGGGCAAGCGCGTGTGGATGAACACTACGGACATTACCGAGTTTGATATGGTAACCATCTGCGACGACGCAGCACTAAACGCCGACTGCGGCCCGCAAACACACCTGTTCGAAGACCGTGTAATGAAGGTGGGCCATGTAAAAATAGGGGCGAGGAGCAGCGTAGGCGCGGGTACCATTATTTTGTATGATAGTGAGTTGGGCGATGATACCCACGTTGAAGCCTTATCGTTAGTGATGAAAGGTGAACGCCTGGCCCCTGGAACCGATTGGACAGGCAGCCCCGTAAAACCGCTATGATGATTTAGATTTGTCAACTTTTTAAAAGTTGACAAATCTATTCACCGGCTTACAAATAAGACAATCCCTTTATGCCCGACTGTTCGTAATAAAAAGGTTCAAAATTTTCTTCGGCAAGTTCGCAGCTCACCAGCATCGAGGTGAACATAACGTTGCCAAAAATATTGGCGATGGCGGTATCCGCAGCGTCCCGGCCCGATGCGATCTTGATCAAACCATTCAGCGGGACTAATTTTGTCGCATCAAACAGCACCCACTCTTCACCGATATAAGCCTCAAAACAGGCGTGGAAGTCGGCGGGTTTTAATTGGTAGGCATATCCTGTAAAATAACGCGCCGGTATGGTTAACGCACGGCACAGCGCGATGCCCAGGTGGGCAAAATCGCGGCAAACGCCGGCTTGCTCGGTCACGGTATCGTAGGCCGATGTTTGGGAGTTGGTTGTGCCGCTCAGGTACTGTACATTTTGATGTATCCAGTCGGTAAGTGCCGACACCTTTTCAAACGGATTGATGATATGGCCGAATAGATGGTTCGCAAGCCTGTATAATTTGTCCGACTGGCAATATCGGCTGGGATATAGGTAGGGCATAACAGCAGGGTCCATTTTGGCTACCGGGATCTCTTCCAGCTGATTGTAATCCTTTATTTCGCAAAAATTGTCTACTGTAGCTTTATAGGTTACCTTGATAGAAGTGCCATCCTGTATCTCAAACCGCATCAGCCGGTTCTCTCTATTCGGAGATACCAATTCCTCAACTTTCGTATAAGGTTCAATGGCAAATATTTCGCTGATAACCGTTTGACGGGGCGTCCGTAAAGCATGGATATTTAATATCAATGTGCCCGGCGATTGCGCCGAATATTCCATCTCAGTGCGGACGTCAAATTTCATGTTTCGTGTTGTACCGTTATAATGTTACAGGGCTGTAGATGTTTTAGGCGTTTAAAAATATTACGAAAGTAAAAGCCCAACCTTTTCACCTTTACAACTTTTCCAACAACTACAACTCCTTATCAAAAGCCGATTCCATCCACTCCTCCGAAATATTTTCGAGGGCGGTTTTCAATTCTTCGGCCCATTGGGCTGATATATATTCGAGGTCTTTTTTTTCGTATCGTTTTTCGATCATGTGAAAGCTACCGCTTTTGTAAATCGCCACATCTATCGGGAAATCAACGTTATTTGAACTCACCCGGGTTGAATCAAAAGAAAGGAATCCCGTCTTCAATGCCTGTTTTAAACTTGAGTCTTCGTTCAATATACGGTTCAGGATAGCCTTTCCGTGCCCCGAGTTGCCGATGATCACAAAAGGTGCGCCCTGTCCAAGCTCAACCCAGTTCCCTTCGGGATATAGCAGGAATAGTTTATGTTCGTCATCGCCGGAGAGCTGGCCACCGATTATGGTATTCAAATCAAATTTAAAACCCGATTTTTCTAAAGCTGCCCGGTCTTCCTGCGCCACCCTTTTTACCTGCTCACCAAAAGCGTTAACTGCTTTGTATAGCTTGTCAAATTCTTTGGTTTCTATCAGTTCGGTAAAATATACGATCGCCTTGTCGCGCACCGAGCGTAAACCGCTGGTCATAATAAAAAGCGAAAATTTATCCTTTTGCTCGATCGTGATCTTCTTCTTAACAGTCGTGTCGGTACCCGACGTAATACGTGTATCGGCAATGGCCAGCAGGCCTTCTTTAACTTTTATTCCTAAACAATAAGTCATTTACAGTAACGATTTGTTTGATCTGGTGACTGGTCACCTGTATTCAAGGTACGAAGATAAGGCAATCAACTTAATCCGCCCTCATTAACTTGAAACTACTTTGGTAATACCGTTACAATAACTCTTTTATACCGGGTCAGCCTGGGCGAGCCTTTATCGGTAACTTTTAGTATAAAATGTATAGTTTGAGGGCTGTTTACTACGGGCGCCGTTACCGGGATGTCGTATAAATTAGGCGCATAGGGCGAAAAACTAATCAATCCCTTATAACTACCAGCTTCAGGGTACTGGAACCAGAGGTAGCTTAATGAATCACCATCAGGGTCATAAGTTCCGGCCGCGCTCAAATGAAATTGCTCGCCTGATTTCACCGAAAAATGGTCCGGGTGCCCAAGCCTGGGAACGGGTGGGTGATTCGCTTCCTTATAGCTTTTTGTTGTCCAGGCCATACGGGCGGCAAAATCATTCTGGTATTCTTCCCGCCAGCGCCATATTGTAGCCTGGATGTTTTTATGCCACATTTTATCGATGGTCGAGTAAACAGAATCTTCAGTATTTGCCCATAACGGCCGGGTCTCCTGCTCAGTAACAGGCCAGTTTGGCCTTGGATTTGCCTCCGGCGTGTGTGACAGCTGCGGTGTATAAAAAACATAGCGCCCGCCCCAGCCGCCATAGTCGGGGTGTTCCTGATCGTTAAGCCCGTTTGATATCAGCGACATAAACGAGGGCGAGTCGCCTTCCATGCCATAGGCAACATCCGGGTAAGCTGCTCCTAATGGCCCGTGGCCCTGCTGTATATTTTTCGCGATCCATTCATTGCTCACCACCTCCTTGTTCGATCCGGGTACACCAAAGCTAAAACCCACCCAGGTGGCATTACCATAAGTATAGCCCGGACTGCAGATAAAAAATATATCCGGAAATGTTTTTCGTATCCACGGCCCGGCATCGTCCTGGTCGGATATGGTATAAATTCTCAGTTTTTTGTAAAGCTTCCCGGCCTGCGCGGCTGTTTGAGTATGCTGTATCTTCCACAACGCCTGTGCCAGGCAATTGGTACCGCCCCAAACGCAAACCCACACCGGCCGGTCATCATTCCTTTGCAGCACTTTGATGATCCATTCCGAACCTTCCGAATCATGGCCCGCGCCCACACCTTCCATCCCGTAAACGGGCAAGCCTTTTTTTACTTTCGGCTGCAGTTCGGCAAAGGCCGGAAAGCCTTTCTCATGTTTTAATAAATTGGGCTGTATCTTGTTGTAGGCTTCTAAAATTTTAACGATGGTTTCGGATGCAACCTTCTTTTTTTGGTGAATGGATGTGGTGGCGATCAAACCCTCGATATCCCACTGGTTGCTGTAGGTCAAAAACCGTATCAGCGATTGCGAATCATCCGGATCAGCTTCAATATCCGTGGTAACTAAAACCCGTAGCTTTTTGCCGGCTTGCGCCGATAAAACGAAAGGTAAAGCAGCCAGCAGGGTGAGAATAACATAACGAAAACCTATCTTTCTCATAAGTTATTTGGACGCTTCTAAAATATAGCGTTTATTTGTTCAAAGGGTCTTATTTAAAATAGTTAACCAACGTACCGATTAATTCCTTTATGTAAAAATCCCACGTCCATAAAACATCGGCCTTTGGAATAAATGAATCAGGACTTATTTTGCCATTGCCGGCCATATAATTACAGGGGTAGGGGATCATCTCCAACTTTGCTTTCTTAAAAATACCTAACGAACGCCGCAGGTGAAACGCAGAGGTCACCAGCAAATAAGGCGGCGAAAGATGGCGGGCCTCTATAAGGGTTTTTGAAAAAGCGGCATTTTCAAGGGTATTACGGCTTTTATTCTCAATCAGCACGCAACTATCCGGAACTTTAAACGCCTTCAATTGGGTTTTAACCCAGTCGGCCTCTGCAAATTTATCGTGCAATAAATTGCCGTTGCCGCTTGTGATCAGGATGTGTGAGGCTTTGCCCGTAACAATTAATTTTAATCCCTCTATAAATCTGTCTGCAGCCACATTAAAAACCCCATTCCCATTTGCATCTTCTCCGGTAAAGCCGCCAAGCACAATTACACAGCTGTATGAACCCGATTTTTTTAACGGAACAGGAGCAATATCCCACCGCTTTGCGAATTGGTCTAATAAAAACGGGTTCGAAAATATTAAGGATAAGACAGCCGTGGTAATTAAAAGCCTGCGTTTAAGAACTGGCTTTTTAATAAGAATAGCCGCGATTAAAAACCCTAATATCCAAGTAAACGGATAAATAAAGATAATCAGCAGCTTCGAAAAAATAAAAAACATATAAGGCCTATTTGCAGTAAAAATACTTTTTTCCGTGATTAATAAGTAGTATACCACAAGTACTGCAAATAAAAAACACCGGCAATTCAAAATAGCCGATGTTTGCTTAAATAGAATTGATTGATATAATTGGTTAGTTGAAACCGGTATCCCTAAGCCGGATGTAATCATCCAGCGTGTGCACATTCATTCCCTTATCTTTTATCTTTTTGATATACTCTGCGTTTACACCGTGATCGCGCAGCTCGCGGGCTTTATCGAGCGAAACATCGTTAAAACCGAGCGCGTGAATGCTTTTTATAAATTCTGGATTTACACCATGGTCCTTTAACTCCCGTGCTTTATCAAGCGTGATATCCTTATAACCCATTTGCTGAATGCTGCTGATAAACTGCGGGTTAACACCATGATCTCTTAATTCCACCGCCTTGTCCAGCGATATCTTTTCATACCCCATTTTTTGAATGCTGGTTATAAACTCCGGCGTTACACCATGGTCGCGTAATTCCAGGGCCTTATCTAAAGGAATTTGCTCATGATAACCCATTTGGCGAAAACTGTTTACAAACCCCGCGTTCACGCCATGCTCGCGCAGTTCTACAATTTTGTCGAGAGACTGGTGCCCGTAATCTTCTGTTTTAAAAAGCGCGAAATAGTCTTCCATCACCTTGCGGTTCAGATCTTGCTGTGCAAGGTCCCTTAATTGCTGATTTGAAATACTGGCGTACCCGTTTTCTTTTAAAAATTCAAAGTAACCCTTGTTGATATCTGTAAGGAAAATATCCAGCATCAGTTCTTTATCCAGGTCCGAATAGCCCCTTTGCTGCAGGTACGATTTAAAAGCAGCATTCTCGGCAAATGTGTAAAACCCATGTCCTTTGCCGCCGGCAAATTCGCCTTTAAAGTTTATTGTGCCGGCTTCGCGGGTCAGCGCAAATGTTCCCTCGTTTCCGGTTGGCAACATGCCAGTTTCTGTTAACAGGAATGTTCTGCCGGTGTTCCAGTCTTCCCCGGTAAATTGGATATGAACTTTTTCGCCCGCGATATAGGCAACCCAGGTTCCCGGCACGTGACTGCCGCTGTTACCCGTTCTATGCATATTTTTAACGGCAACTTTTACATTTGCAGACTGCGCAAGGCTGGATAGTGCTGAAAACAGCACTGCAATAAATAGCCCGGCGATAATATTTTTTTTCATGACATTATTCAAATTAACAGTACTAACAATTAACCTAATCAACTTAATGCAACCCAATCAACCAACCTCAACTATTCACTATCCTTAAATGCATTTTTCAACCGCATATACTTCCGCAGGTCGTTTGACTTAAATCCTTTCCCCTGCATCGACGCTACATATTCGGGCGTAACGCCGGTTGATTTAAGGCCGGGCAGTTCATTTAACGGGATGTCGGTAAAGCCAAGCTTTTTGAATCCGTTGATATACTGCGGCGTAATACCCATTGATTTTAGGGGCAGAAGGCTGTGCAACGATATATCCTTATAGCCTGCTTCTTCAAACCCCCTGATATATTCAGGTGTAATGCCCATCGACTTTAACATGACCAGGTCGTGCGCCGGAATATTTTTATAACCAACAGCTTCAAAGCTTTTTATATAAGCACCATCGATGTTCGACGATTTCAATGAGATCAGGTCGTGAACCGGGATGTTTTTATAGCCCAGGTCCATGTATTCCTTTACAAATTCCGGCGTAATGTTCATCGACTTCATGGCGGTAAGCTGATTGTAGGGAATATTATCATACCCCACTGCCTTAAATGAATTCACATACGCCGCATCAATATTCATCGACTTATAGGCTACAAGCTGGTTAGCCGGAGGTAAACCACTCTCGCTATCGTCTTTGCGCAGACCCCTGATATAGTCGCCGGTAATGTGCTGCGATTTAAAACTTATCAGCTGGTTGAATGAAATATCTTTATACCCTGCATCGCGGATCTCTTTCACATAAGCCGCATCAATCTCCATCGATTTGCCGGCAACCAGGTGGTTGGGCGAAATATCGTTAAAGCCGTTCTCCTTCCACATTTTTATATAAGGCTCATCAATTTTCATCGACGCCATTGCTATCAGGTTACCTCTCGACATATCTTTAAACCCGTTTCGCACCAGCATCTCTACATAGTTCCTTTTAAGGTTCACCACAAAAAAAGCAAACGCATTGCGCTCATCGTCGCCGGTTATGCCCTGGGTTTTTATATAATCATCAAATGCTTTATCAGCAACGAACTTATAGTGTCCATAACCCAGGTCATCGTCGAACTTGCCTGTAAACGTCATGGTTCCGGCCTCTCTTTTTAGTGAGAATTCTCCTTTTTGGCCCCTGGGCAGCGACGGAAATTCGCTCAGCATAAAATCCGAATTGCTCGACCAGTGGTAGTTTTCATCATCGCTTCTGAATTCGATCATGATCTTATCGCCCTTAATGCTGGCAAACCAGCTCCCTTCATTGCGGTCAATGCCGGTAATATTCACATTAACGTCGGCGTTAACACCTATATTGATGTTCGGGATAACGATAGACGGTACCACAGCATTAACAACCGGGGTTACATTGGCGCTGACCGTTGAACCCATAACCGGGTCAACAATTGCATTTATGGTTGACTTCACAATCGGTTTAACGCGGGTGTTAACCCGGGCATGTACCGCTTGGTTAATGTTGGTTGTTATAACAACCGGGGTAACCGTTGCTTGTGCATTGGCGGCCGGATTGTTAAGGCAGCCCAGCAGCGGCACCAGGAAGAAATACTTCCTGAGTGCAGCGATAATTGGTTTTTTCATAATTGATTTATCTGAATGCGCTTTTTAGTTCAATGTATTTGTTTAGGTCGTCCGACTTAAAGCCCTTTTCTTTCATTTGGGTAACATAATCCGGGGTAACACCCATCGCTTTTAAGGAGGTGGCCTCGTCAAGCGTGATATTGTTATAACCGATCTTCCTGAAGCCTTCGATGAAATCAGCAGTTATGCCCAATGCTTTTAACGATGAGATATGGTCAACCGAAATGTTTTTATAACCGATATCGCGGAAACTCTGGATATACTGCGGGGTGATACCCAGTGCTTTAATGGACGAAAGCTCATCTATCGGGATGTTTTTAATGCCGGCGCTTTCAAAGCTTTTAGCGTATTCAGGCGTTATCCCGAGTGACTTGATAGAGATCAGGTTGTCAACCGAAATATTATGATAGCCGGCAGCTTGTAAACTTTCAATAAATTGAGGTGTCACACCCACCGCTTTCATGCCGCTCAGGTTATCGGCGGAGATATTTTTATAGCCCAATGCCGCGAAGCTTTTTACAAACTCAGGGGTAACACCCAGCGATTTTAGCGATACAAGTCCTTCAGCCGGGATGTTTTTATATCCTGCGGCCCTGAAACCTTCGATATATGCCGGTGTAACGCCAACAGCTTTCATACCGGTTAGGTCGCTCAGTGAAACATTGGTATAACCTGCCTTTTGAATAGCACTAACATAGCTTTCATCCACATTCAGCGCTTTAACCGATACCACGTCATCGGCGGATAATTTATTTGCCGTCTGGCTATTTTTGCCGTTCGTTCCTGCTTTGGTATCAGCGCCATGCAGCCCGGCGATATATTTACCGGTAACGCCGGTGGCTTTAAAGCTTACCAGTTGTTCAAAAGTAATATGTGTGTAACCGGCTTTGCGGATCTCACTTACATAAGCGCCGTTAATCCCGAGCGCTTTGCCCGATACCAGCTCATCAGGCGTTAAAGTATAGCCCATCTCCTTCCAGAAACGAATGTAGGGGGCATCAACTTTAAGCGCGCCCATGGCAATCAGTTCATCTTTGGTAAGGTGCTTATAGCCATTGCTTTCCAGCATGGTAATATAATCCTTCCTGATATTGATAATAAAAAACGCGAATTCATCCCCTTCTTCAACACCTTTAATACCATAGTTCGCCAATGTGTTTTTAAATTCGGTGCTGGCTTTAAATTTATAGTGGCCGTAACCCTGGCCGCCGTCAAATTTGCCGTTAAATGTTATCGTACCGGCTTCGCGGGTTAAGGTAAAATCACCTTTTTTATCGCGCGGCAGCGTCGAAAATTCGCTCAGCATAAAATCGGAGTTGCTCGACCAGTTATGATCATCCGAATCACTGCGGAACTCAATTTTTACTTTATCATTTTTTATGGTAGCAAACCAGCTTCCCTCGGTTTCGGTATTATTTGACCAACGCGGATTATTTGAATGGCTTTTTACTTTGGGTTTAACGATCTGCGCATAAACTTGCGGGTCGTTTAGTGCGCAGGCCAGTATCCCCAGCAATGGCACCAGGAAAAAGTATTTCCACATAATATGGATGTTTGACCGTTTGGAGTTCATCATCAATATCCTTCTTTTTAATAACGACTGGTTATAATTTGTGGTAATGCCCAACGATAAATGCGGGGCCGATACCTTTAGCAGGCTCATCTGGTAGCTCGACCGTTCGATCTCCTTATGTTCAAGCACGGCATCATCGGTTAAAAATTCCAGGTTGCTTTCCACTTCCGTGCGATAGAGCCAGGCAAAAGGGTTAAACCACTGCAGCACCAACACCAGCTCGGCTATCAAAATATCAAAGCTATGGCCTTGCCGGATGTGAATTTTTTCGTGGAGCAGTATCTGGCTGTAGGTATCCCAGTCATATTTTTCGGGATTGATAAAAATGTTATTGCCAAATGAGCATGGCGCTTTATCGCCGGTTAGCTCAATAATGCGGAACTTGCCGTCCCTGATAACCGGTTTGGTATATGCCTGGAAAAGCAATACCACCAGCTGAAGCAAAAGGTTTAAACCAAATGCGGCAACACCTATCCAATAGATATAGAACAACCATTTGATAACGCGTGGTAATAACGATGTTGTTGCTGCGGTGGTCGTGGTAGTATTTTTTATGGCTGCTGCCTGAACGATAGTCGCTTGAGCGGCCCTTGCTATGGTATGATTAACTTTTGGCGATGCATTGGCTGTTGCGCTTGCTGTAACAGCGGCTTTTATGGCAGCCTGCTTTTGCGTCACCACGTTTTGCGCATAGCTATTAACGGCATCAACCGCTGTATTAGCCGCAGGGGCGGGGCTTTCCCTGAAAGCCCATTGCTGCGGTATAGGTATAAGTGGCAGGCCAAAGGATAACGCCATGCAAAAAACCAATATCCACCGGTTTAATTTGTAAAAAGTTTCCTTTTGTAATAATACTTTATAAAACAGCAGGCAAACTGAAATAAGCAGCGCCACGTGCAAAATGTATGGTATCATTTTTTTTGTGATTTAATAAGGTTTACTATTTCATTTAATTCCTCTTCCGATATCTTTTGCTCCTTCGCAAAAAACATCAGCATATTGGGGTACGAGCTGTCGAAATATTGGGTTACGATATCTTTCATGGCATGCTGCTGATACAGCGCTTTTGATATGACAGGGTAATAGCGGAAAACGTTACCAACCGCTTCATGTTCAAGGAAACCTTTGTCTTCCAAAATCTTTACCATAGTGGCAATGGTATTATAATGCGGCTTCGGATCGGGCATTTCGTTTATGATCTCTTTGATAAATGCATGCCCCAGTTGCCACATAGCCTGCATTATTTGTTCTTCCCTTTTAGCCAGTTTTTGCATAACGATCTATAATTTTTATAAAGTTGCTACTAATAAATTAGTATTACAACTAATCGATTAGTATTTGCAGCAATATCGGTATAACATGTTGATTTTCAGTCAGAAAAAATTATCATTGCCCGCGTTCAGGATCAGGTGCGGCTAAACAACCTGATGCGCGATTAGGAAAGGAGGTATAATTTAATGGCGGTTATAGCCGCAAAATATGCGTTTATGCTTGATTGGAGATATGCATAGGGAGTAGTAGTTTATTATAGCTTTTTCTTTTGCTCCTGTTTTTTTACGGCTTTTCGCAGCTTTGTTTCTGCTTTTTTCACCTCATCCTTTTCGCTAAGCGGAAAGTCTGATTTAAGCCGCGTGCTTTCACTGTCCGGTAAGCGTGTGCCTTCTTTTTTACCCTCGTTTGAATTATCTATTCCTGTAATCGCGTTCATGATATGGAGTTCTTATTGGTTAAACTGTTCATAAACGTATATGTTTCGATTTAGGCGACAATCGGCGTTATTTTGTCAGCCTCAGCACCACTACATCATCCGGCGCTATAGATTGTTTAAAGGCTTTGCCGGTAGTGCCGGCATCCTTTTTCGTCCATACATCCCGGAGCTTATAAGTGGTTTGGTTAAAGTCGATATTGATCTTTGATATATCCTCGGTTATAGCATGGTCCTTCCAGTCATAATTTATCATCTGCGTGCGTTTTGAACGGTTTAAAAAGCAAACAGCCAATTCATTATTCGCCAATGGCTTTACAAATATCTCCAGCCCGTCGAATGAGTAATATTTAAAACATTCAATACCCAGCGGGTCCTGGTCAATGGCTATCATTTCTTTATTCGTAAGTATCCCTGTAATTTGCGCCGGCATTTTGCGCAGATCGTTACCGGCCATTAGGGGCGCCGCCAGCATGCACCACAGTGAAAAGTGTGCTTTATCCTGGGTGTAGGTCATCCCGTTACCAACTTCCAGCATATCCGGGTCGTTCCAATGGCCCGGGCCCGCATATTGCCTGATGCTGTCCTGACGGTCCAGTATGTTGAGCACGCTTAAAGGCGTCCAGCCATTCCTGGTTACAGGTTTATCAAATGCAACGCCTATATCCCCGGTGCTGCGCCATAATTGACCAACGTTTTTAGCCCATCGCCACGGTTGATGTTCCCCCCACTCGCACAGGCTGAATATCATAGGCCTGCCCGCCGCGCGGATAGCCTTGCTCATCATTGCGTAAGCTTCACGGGCATTTATGCCCGCGGTATTGCACCAGTCAAATTTCAGGTAATCAACATCCCACGAAGCATATAAGCGCGCGTCCTGGTATTCGTAGCCGCGGGTGCCCGGATAACCAGCACATGTTTTTGTTCCGGCGCAGTTGTAAATGCCAAATTTTAATCCTTTTGAATGCACATAGTCGGCAAAGGCTTTCATCCCGTGCGGAAACTTTTTAGGGTCGGCTACCAGGTTGCCGTCCTTGTCTCTTTCCATCGCCATCCAGCCATCGTCTAAAACAAAATAAGTATATCCCGCATCCCGCATGCCCGATGACACATAGGCATCCACCATGCCCTTAAGCAAAGGTTCGTCAATATGGGTTTGAAAAATGTTCCAGCTATTCCAGCCCATGGGCGGGGTTTGAGCCAGTTCTTCGAATTTTTGCGCAAATAAAGTTGTGCACACGGCAATATTGATCGCGAATGCAAATAGGAAGCGGTTCAAAGATTTCATTTTTACGGTTTATTCTGTGGGATATAAAAACTAAATCTAAAGATAATTTATCTTTTATCTGCAACTATAATATGCGGCATTGCTTTATTTGAATTTGAAAATATGGCCGCCTGCAACGACAAAATTTGTGGTAAATTGCTTAGGCCCGCTATAAATGACAAACATCTTACCAAGTTTTTTGTAGTAAGCACATCATTATGTTACAGAAGTAAATACCTTTATCGGATTAATGAGTAAAACAAATACCACATCACTACCTGAAGAAAAGACCGGCGTTTCACTTAAAGAACGCCTGGCAGAATTTTTCGCCGATCTTTATAAGGTTCACTTGTTTGTGCTCCGGTTTTTTAAAGAAGCGTTTGTGCCGCCGTTTGAATTTAGGGAAATTGTGCGGCAGTGTTTTGAAGTAGGGGTGCGCTCATTCACACTCATCACGGTAACAGGATTTATCGTAGGACTTATATTTACCAAACAATCGCGGCCCTCACTTTCGGAATTCGGCGCCACCTCATGGCTGCCATCATTGGTGTCAATTGCCATTATGCGCGCGCTGGCGCCGCTCGTTACCGCGCTCATTGCATCGGGCAAAGTAGGCTCAAGCATAGGCGCCGAACTGGGCTCAATGCGCGTGACGGAACAAATTGATGCGATGGAGGTTTCGGGTACCAAGCCGTTTAAATATTTGGTTTGCACCCGGGTAATCGCAACCACAATTACTATTCCTGTTTTAGCCAGCTACACCGCATTTATTGCTTTACTCGGCGGCTATTTAAACGTGAGCATGAATGAAGGTACCAGCTACACCACTTTTATGGAGCAGGTTTTTGAGCCGCTTACGTTTCTCGATTTTACCGCGTCGTTAATAAAATCTATCGTTTTTGGTTTTACGATCGGAATTGTGGGCTGTTACCAGGGATATTATTCGACCAAAGGTACCGAGGGGGTGGGTAAGGCAGCCAATGGCGCAGTAGTTACCGCGATGTTTATCGTATTTATAGAAGAGATTATTATCGTGCAGATTATCGGTAACTTCCGCTGATTTGAGGTAAAAAATTATGGACAAGGCAAAAGCACATATCGACCACAATAAAAAGGTGATCACCATCAGGGGCCTCGAGAAGTCATTTGAAGATTACGCCGTGCTGTGCGGGATTGACCTCGACCTGTACCAGGGCGAAAACCTCGTGGTACTTGGACGCTCGGGAACCGGCAAGTCGGTACTCATAAAGCTGATATCGGGCCTTTTAAAGCCCGACAAAGGCACTATCGAAGTTTTGGGCCAGGACATAACAAAGATCAGTGAAAAAGAATTACAGGAACTGCGCATCCGGATAGGTTTTTCATTCCAGAGCAGTGCTTTATATGATAGTATGACGGTGCGTAAAAACCTGGAATTCCCGCTGGTGCGCAATCGCAAAAACATTACACGGGAAGAGATAGATACAGAAGTGGAAAAGGTTCTTGACGCTGTTGGCCTTTCACAAACCATCAATCAAATGCCGGCAGAGCTTTCGGGCGGGCAGCGAAAGCGCATAGGTATCGCACGCACGCTCATATTAAACCCCGAGATCATGCTGTATGATGAGCCAACCGCTGGCCTTGACCCGATCACCTGTATCGAGATAAACGATTTGATTAACGAGGTGCAGCAGCGATTCAATACGTCGTCAATTATCATTACACACGACCTTACCTGTGCTAAATCGACCGGCGACCGGGTGGCCATGCTCCTGGACGGAAAATTCCAGCGGGTAGGTACTTTCGACGAAGTATTTAATACGGATGATGATAGGGTAAAACCTTTTTTTGATTATAACTTTATACAATAGATTTATGGCTACGACAGATAACAGGAAAGCAATAACGGTCGGCATTTTTTTGGCGCTTGGAATGGTCATATTTTTACTGGGTGTGTTTACCCTTGGCGGCCAGCAAAAAAGCTTTGCAAAAACCCTTCATATCAGCGCTATATTTGATGATGTTGCCGGCCTGAAAAAAGGGAATAATATTTGGTTCTCGGGCGTTAAAGTGGGCACTATCAGCAGCATTCATTTTACCGGAGCATCAAAGGTGGATGTAATGATGAATGTCGACCAGGCTACGCAGCAGTATATTCATCGGAATGCCGGGGTACGGATAGGGTCGGACGGGCTGATCGGAAACAAGATCATCGTTATTGACGGCGGGAGCCCCCAGGCGCCTGTTGTACAGGATGGCGATGTGCTGCAGGCCGAAAAATTGTTATCAACTGATGATATGCTGAAAGTGCTTCAGCAAAACAACCAGAACCTGCTTGGCATAACAACCGATTTCAAGATATTAAGCCATAAAATGCTGCAGGGAAAAGGAACTGTAGGCGCATTATTAGCGGATAGCCTGATGGGCGAACAGTTAAAAACCTCGATGCGTAATTTGCAGGCTGCTACCACCAGCGCCGCGCGTTTGGCTACGCAGCTTAACCAGTTCAGCAATAAAATAAATACCAAAGGTGGCCTTGCCGATAAGTTATTTACCGACACAGTAACATTTAACCGTTTAAAAGCAGCTGCGGCACAATTACAGCAAGCGGCGGCTAATGCAACTACGCTCACGAACAACCTCAATAAAGCAAGCAATAAATTAAACACGACAGATAATGCATTAGGCATATTGCTAAACGATCAGAAGAGTGCTGCACAGGTACAATCAACAATTACCAACCTGCACCAAAGCTCGGTGCTGTTAAACCAGGATCTTGAAGCCGTACAGCATAACTTTTTACTAAAAGGCTTTTTCAAGAAAAAGGCAAAAGCGAAAGCTGATAGTTTGGCGCGGAAGTGATGGTGATTGGAGGTTAGGGAATAGAGACTTGTTTTAACCAATTGGATTACAGCAATAACAATCTAACAATTAAACAAACAACAATTGACAATATATCATTTAGCAATCAACTTTTATCTTTACTTCCGGAATGATTAACCTTATCCTTTGAAAAACCATGTGTGCTAAAATTGAAGACGACACTCTTAACGGTGAACTATATAAAAATTTGCTGAAAGGAAACAGGCAGTTTGTCCAGGATACGCTGAAGTTAGACCCTCACTATTTTGAGAACCTGGCGAAGGGACAGTCGCCGCCTGTTTTATGGATAGGCTGCGCCGATAGCCGTGTACCGGCCAATCAAATAACCAATACCGCACCGGGCGAAATATTTGTGCACCGTAATATTGCCAATATGGTTATCCATTCGGATATGAATATGCTTTCGGTGCTCGATTACGCGGTAAACGTGTTAAAGGTAAAGCAGGTTATCGTTACCGGCCACTATGGTTGCGGCGGTGTAATGGCTGCCATCAGTAACGAGCAGTTTGGGTTAATTGATAACTGGCTGCGGCACATAAAGGATGTATACCGCCTGCACGCTGATGAACTCGACAAGATCACAGATATTGATGAGCGCTGCGACCGGCTGGTTGAATACAACGTGATCGAAAACGTTTATAACCTCTGCAAAACTTCTATCGTGCAAAACGCCTGGCATAGTGGCCAGCCTTTAGGTGTCCATGGATGGGTGTACAGCCTTAAAACGGGCATTATTACCGATTTAAAGGTAAGCGCCTACGATGATGCCAATATGGATAACGTGTTTAAGTTTAAGTAGATTAGTCGATAGTCCATGGTCCATAGACCATAGCAAATTAACTTATTCTGCCACGGACCATCGACCATAACAAATTCACTTACTGATTCTGCCATGGACTATGGTCTATCGACTATGGACTAACCCAAAAACGGATACCTGTAATCTTTCGGTGGATCAAATGTTTCTTTAATGGTGCGCGGCGATACCCAGCGTAATAAATTGATCATTGATCCTGCTTTGTCATTCGTTCCCGATCCCCTGGCTCCGCCAAAAGGCTGCTGGCCCACTACGGCGCCGGTAGGTTTATCGTTTATATAAAAGTTTCCGGCAGCATTGCGTAAGCGATATGTCGCTTCGGCAATCGCATACCTGTCCTGGGAGATAACTGCGCCTGTTAAGGCGTATATTGATGTTTTGTCGATAATATCCAGCACCTCGTCAAATTTATTATCCTCGTACACAAATACTGATAACACTGGCCCGAACAATTCCTCGCACATGGTTACGTAGTACGGATCGTTTACCTTAATTACGGTTGGCTCAATAAACCAACCATTGGTTTTGTCGTACTTGCCGCCTGCAACAATTTCTACATTCTTGTCGGCTTTAGCCGCATCAATATATTTCGCCAGCTTATCAAACGATTTTTCGTCGATCACGGCATTGATAAAGTTCCCGAAGTCTTCCACCGGGCCCATTTTTAACGAAGCCATATCGCGCTGCATTTTTTCTTTAACTGCAGGCCATAACGAAGCCGGTATATAAGCCCTTGAAGCAGCCGAACATTTTTGCCCCTGGTATTCAAATGCGCCGCGAAGCAGGGCAACGTTTACCACATCGGCATTGGCACTTGGATGTGCCAAAACAAAGTCCTTGCCGCCTGTTTCACCCACTATGCGGGGGTAAGTTTTGTATTTATGAATGTTGGTGCCGATCGTTTTCCAGATATTTTGAAACACCCCTGTTGAACCTGTAAAGTGTATCCCGGCAAAATCAGGGTGGTTAAATATAACCTCCCCTGCTAAAGGCCCGTCAACATATACCAGGTTGATAACACCCGGCGGAACCCCCGCTTCGCGGAACACCTGCATCAGCACATTGGCGGCATAAATTTGTGTATTGGCGGGCTTCCAAACCACCACGTTGCCCATAAGGGCGGCAGAAGATGGCAGGTTACCGGCGATAGCTGTAAAGTTAAACGGTGTTAACGCAAACACAAAACCCTCCAGCGGACGCTGTTCAACCCTGTTCCAAACGCCCTTGCCCGAAATAGGTGGCTGCTGTTCGTATATCTGGCTCATGTAATGCACGTTAAAGCGCAAAAAGTCGATCAGTTCACAGGCGCTGTCAATTTCGGCCTGGTACGCGTTTTTCGACTGCCCAAGCATAGTAGCCGCATTTACTTTAGCCCGGTAAGGACCGGCTAGCAGGTCGGCAGCTTTTAAAAATATGGCAGCCCGTTGCTCCCATGGTAATTTCTCCCAATTGGTTTTTGCAGCGAGCGCAGCGTCAATGGCCGCTTCCACGTGGCTTTTATCACCGTCGTGGTAAGTTGCCAGTATGTGTTTATGATCGTGCGGTGGACGTATATAGGCAGTTTTGCCCGTTCTTACTTCCTTGTCGCCGATATACATCGGAATGTCTGTCTGGGATGAACGCGCATCAGCCAGCGCCGCTTTAAGCGCTGCGCGTTCCGGGCTTCCCGGGGCATAATTTAGCACAGGCTCGTTTTGCGGCACCGGAACATTAAAAAATCCTTTAAGCATAGTCAGTTATTATGCCGTAAAGATAAGGTTAATGTGCATATTTTTAACGCGCCTACAAGCAGATTGCAGGGCGATGACAGTATGCCCTTGGTATTATCGTTTATCGTTTTTCGGATAACCTTCTTCATCCAGGTCGTCGCGATCATCTTCGGGGGTGTGGCCCAGGGCGCGGTCCATTGCATTCAGTTCAATGATATCGCCGTCGTCTACATGCATGCCCAGCTTATCCACATCCGTTTCGAGCGACTCATTTGGTATATACTCATCAACGGCGTCAAACGGGTTAGCCTCATCGTACGTTGAATTCATATCCTCGCCATTTTTTACTGAAGTATTGTAAGGGTCGGGATGCTGATAATCCGGGTCGTCGCTTTTAACATCATATTCAAAGCTGTTATCCTCAGCATTAAAAGTCAGGTCTTCCTTGTCGATGGTTTCGCCCAGCTCGTCTTTCAAAGTTTTGTCCCTGTCTTCGTTTTCATCGTCAAAGCCAGGATAAAAGGTATCTTTGTTCATAGGAGGTTAAGTTTAATATGTATATAATACGCTAAAAACCTTGCCAAATTGTGCGAACTTATCAGACTTACGAAGTTTTCAAAACTTCGTAAGTCTTTCACCTTTCACCTTTCACCTTTCACCTTTCACCTTTCACCTTTCACCATTAATATTGAATTTGCTTCCGGTATGACGTTGTTGCGCCGCCAACTGCAAATTTTACGCCTAGTGTAAACTGCGAGTAGACATCATGGTGGCCGTTGCCCGTTGAAAAACCATCCAGTTCATCTCCTAATACATAATTGTATCCGTAACCCAGGTCGACTTTAAAGCTGGGTTGGTTATATTTATTAAAAAGTTTAAACTCATAACCTATCCGCAACGGGATAAAAGGTTCCTGGCTGTTATTCTGGCCATCGGTGAAAAATCCCGGTACCTGGTGCGAGTACCTGCTGATGGAGGTAATGCGGTTAACTACAAATCCAAAACCGGCAGAGATGTACAGGTTTTTAAGCGCGTTGTACAAACGGTTATTGGAATAATCTATCAATTCGCCGGCTTGAATTTGCCCCCTGAGTAAAAAAGCGCTGAAGTCGTTGTTGAACTGCATGCCGCTTTTTGATTTCAAAGAGTCGCCGCCCCTGAGCTTGCCCAGCTGGGCCTCAAAAACAAAATTCGTATAGGGGGTTGCGTTATAAGTCAAATTAAAATGAATGGATTGGGTTGAAGTTGTCGTTTCGGGGTTACCATGTACAGTATTGAAACCAACCGCTGTGCCGATGTCATACTGCGAAAAGTTGTATCCCAATTGCGCTTTGGCAATTAACGTTATACAACAAACAAATAAGGTTAAAAATGCTGTTTTAGTAATCAGTTTTATCATAATGTTAAGGCGTGCTGGTAAATAACAAGATTAACCAATTTTTGATTGATATATTTTATAAAAGTAACATCAAAGTTTGTATAAATGGCAACTCATTTAAATAAAGTTAGGTAATGAGTGCTCAATAGTGAATAGAAAATAAGAAAAAACTGACTATTCATTGCGTACTATCTCAATATCAATTTTATATATTTGACGCCACTAAAAAAAATACCCAATGACGTCAAAAATAAAAGTAGCAAACCCGGTAGTTGAACTGGACGGGGATGAAATGACCCGCATTATTTGGAAATTTATAAAGGATAAGCTGATATTTCCTTATCTCGAACTTGATATCAAATACTACGATTTGGGTATTGAATACCGTGATGAAACGAACGACCAGGTAACTATTGATGCCGCAAATGCCATTAAACAATACGGCGTTGGTATCAAGTGTGCCACCATAACACCTGATGAAGACCGTGTAAAGGAATTCAACCTGAAACAGATGTGGAAATCGCCGAACGGCACTATTCGTAACATTTTGGACGGTACCGTTTTTCGCGAACCTATCGTAATGGCTAACGTACCTCGTTTGGTGCCTAACTGGACAGCCCCGATATGCATAGGCCGCCACGCTTTTGGCGACCAGTACCGCGCAACCGATTTCGTAACCAAAGGTAAAGGTAAACTCACCATAACATTTACGCCCGAAGATGGCGGGAAAGAGCAGTCATTTGAAGTTTATAACTTTAAAGGCGATGGTGTGGCCCTGGCTATGTACAATACCGATGAGTCGATCAAAGGCTTTGCCCGTGCTTGCTTTAACCAGGCGCTGTTGAAAAAGTGGCCTTTATACCTGTCTACAAAAAATACCATTCTTAAAAAATATGATGGCCGCTTCAAGGATATTTTCCAGGAGATATACGAGCAGGAATTTAAACAGGAGTTTGAATCTAATCAGCTAACGTACGAGCACCGCCTGATCGATGATATGGTTGCGTCTGCCTTAAAATGGCATGGTAACTTCGTATGGGCCTGTAAAAATTATGATGGCGACGTTCAGTCGGATACGGTAGCACAAGGTTTTGGCTCCCTGGGGTTAATGACCTCGACTTTAGTAACGCCGGACGGCACGGTAATGGAAGCGGAAGCAGCGCATGGTACAGTTACCCGTCATTACCGCGAGCACCAGGCAGGCAAGCCAACTTCAACAAACCCGATAGCATCCATTTTTGCCTGGACCCGGGGTTTAGAATTCCGTGGTTTACTGGACAACAACCAGGAACTGATTAAATTCTGCAAAACATTGGAAGAGGTTTGTATTGAGACTGTTGAAAGCGGAAAAATGACCAAGGATCTGGCCATTACCATAAAACCAAAGGTTGAGCATGGCAAAGATTTCTTATACACTGAAGAATTTTTAGCTGCGATTGATGAAAATTTGAAAAAGAAGCTGGGGAAATAAAACGTTCGTTTTCGTTCTTTACATGCAATTTTTATAAAAATCCTGTGGTTAATTTTACAGGATTTTTTTGTTTTTGATACATTAAAGTAGACGCTATTAAGCCGAAGCATTTTGTTGTTTCATAATAGCCTTTTTAATTCTATATGAAGTTATCCTAAGTTCTAACCAGATTAAACCTAAAAACAATAGGAAAAATATAAAGATCGTTATAAAGCTTTCAAATGGGATATCTCCTCTAATAACTCGTGACAAACTGAAAATTAATCCGAAACAAAAAAGGAAAAACAATATCATTGCCAGGGTGCTTAAACGGAATGCGTAATAAAGGCTGGTTTCATCTTTAGGCAGGCTGAAAATTATGTTTGGTAAAAACACCTCTATCGAATTTTTTATGCGCATAAAATATAACCCTTTTTTATTTTCATATCCAAAGAAGCGCTTATCCGTACCGATATTGGATGTTGAAAATTCTAGTTGCCCAAATCCATCGCGTTTTATAGCGCTTTTACGAAAAGCTGCTTCTATATCTACTTTATCTGAATGATTAAAATAAACTTTTTTAAAATTGACCATTTTAAGGTTTTGGTGTTGACAATTTTAAGAGCTAAATTTCCCTATCACTGTAAATATAAAATAAACTACTCTGCATTCCTGAAGTTGCATTAGAAATAATTGACTATATTGAAATATGAAATTTACAGCAATAATTGAAATGGGAGAGAGTGGTTGGTATGTAGGCCAAATAGAAGGGGTCCCGGCTGCTATTTCCCAGGGTGAAACCACTGAAGAGTTAAAAGAGAATTTGTTGGATGCCTTAAGACTGGTACTGGATAGCCATGAAGTCGAGTTGAATTAAATAGCTCGTATTGACAAAACATTTTGCAGATATTTTGCCATTATCCGCAGGTTCTTTTGTTTAGCAAAACCAATACTGTTATTTATGAGATAAGCTTTATATTTGCTTTATGCTTGATCTTAGTAAAACAAAAAATATCCTTTCCTATCTTAAGCCCGAGCTGGTAAAGAAGTATCCCATTGCTTCTATCGGTTTGTTCGGTTCTATTGTCCGTGATGATTTTACTGAAAGTAGCGATATCGATATTATTGTTGATTTTAATGATAAGATAGGTATAGAGTTTATAACTCTTGCTGATGAACTTGAACTAAAACTTAACCACAAAGTTGACCTGGTTTCCAGGGGCGGCATAAAACAGAAGTATTTTAATGTGATTGAACCCGAAATAGTCTATGTCTAACCGTCAGCCCAAACTTCTGCTGGAAGATATTCTTGAAAGCGCTAAAAAATCATTACATATACCGAATCCTTAACTTACGACGAATTTATTGCTGACAGCAAGACAATTGATGCTGTGATAAGAAATTTTGAAATTATTGGGGAGGCGGCTAACAGACTACCAGATGAGTTAAAAGATAATAATAGTGAAGTCGACTGGCATAAGTTACGGGGATTAAGAAACCGGATAGTACATGGCTATTTCGGAATTAACTATAAGATTATTTGGTCAATTATCCAGGAATACCTCCCCGAACTAATTTCTCGAATTCAAAAACTTATTGACACATATTAAGTTTATACATAAAATTTTACCATGTCATCGTTATACCCGTTAAAATTCCAAACCATTTATAAAGACAAAATATGGGGTGGAAAAAAAATAAAAACCTATCTGCATAAGAACTTCGGCGATCTGCCAAACTGCGGCGAAACCTGGGAAATATCCGGGGTGAAATCTGATGTCTCGGTTGTTTCAAATGGCGAGCTGACAGGTGTATCCTTAGCTGCATTGCTCGAAAACTACAAAGATCAGTTGGTTGGCAAAAAAGTATACGAGCGTTTCGGCGACACTTTCCCTTTGCTGGTGAAGTTTATTGATGCCAATGAAGACTTGTCTATCCAGGTTCACCCGGATGATGAGCTGGCAAAAAAACGCCATGATTCGTTCGGCAAAACCGAAATGTGGTATGTGATACAAGCCGATCCCGGTTCAACATTGATAGCCGGCTTTAATAAAGAACTGGACGAAAAGGAATACCTCGAAAAATTCAACAGCGGACATATTACTGATATTTTAAACAAGGAAGACGTAAAGGCCGGCGATGTTTTCTTCTTGCCCGCAGGCAGGGTGCACACTATCGGAAAAGGTTTATTGATAGCTGAAATTCAGCAAACATCGGATATTACTTACCGTATTTATGATTTCGACCGGGTTGATGATAAGGGGAATAAACGGGAGTTGCATACCGAAGAAGCACTTGCAGCTATCGATTATAAGCATTATCCCGAATATAAAACCAAATATCAGCCGCAAAAAGATGCCGTAGTTAAACTGGTAAGCTGTCCTTATTTTACCACCAATTTACTGGATTTTACAAAAAAAACAACCCGCGACTATACCCAACTCGACTCTTTTGTAATATATGTATGCCTTAAAGGCGATTTCATTATAAAATACAATAAAAAGGAATATCCGGTGAAGATGGGCGATAGTATTTTGCTTCCGAAAACGATCAACAAAGTAACCCTTGAAACATCAGGTGCTTTTAAGATACTGGAAAGCTATATTGAGTAGTCTTTAAAGTTCGCTGTTTTCAGTTCGCAGTTTGCTTAAAAAATTCGTTTGCAAACTGCCCGTTGCAAACTCTTTACTAAACCAGTCGTATAGTAAATTTTGTTCCCACATCCACCTTGCTGTCTATCTTAATCGAGCCGCCTAATGATTCTACCTGGTTTCGGGTTATAAACAGCCCGAGACCCTTTGAGTCGGGGTTTTGATGAAAGGTTTTATACATGCCAAAAACTTTGTCGCCATAGCGCTCGAGGTCAATTCCCACACCGTTGTCTTCAAATATCAAATAAACATGTTTATGGTTTTTAGTCGTTCGGCAATTTATAACCGGATTGCGGTCGGTATGGCGGTATTTTAATGCGTTGGTCAGTAAATTTTGGAGGATACTTTCCAGGTAAGCCGGTATATAATTGATTACCGGGCATTGGGTGAAATCATAATTAACTTCGGCGCCTGTATTCTCAATATTATTCTGAAGGGCCGAAACCACATTTTTAAATATAACTTCAAACTCAACGGCCTTTCTTTCCTTTTTAATATCAGTGTGAATTTTTACGATCTCGTTGAGGTGTTCAATGGTTGAGTTAAGGCTGCTGCTTATTGACTTGATGTGCGAAAATACCTCGGCACGGTCATCTGCCGACTCGCTCTCTTCATGCAGATTCACCATGAATTGCAAATTGCCGGTATGTGACCTCAAGTTATGCGACACGATATAAGCGAAATTCTGCAGCCGTTTATTTTGGTCGTTTAATACATTAATTGACGATTGTAAACCAAGTCCATCCTTTTTGATGCCATCAATATCTTGGAATATACCTCGTATTTTAACGCATTTACCAAAGTCATCAATAATAGGCAAGCCTTTAGCCTTGATCCATATCACATTATTTTTAGCCGTCCTGAATAACAGTTCCAAATCAAACGGTCGGCATGATTTTATTGCACTTTCAACAGCTACCTTAAATACGGGCCGGTAATAAGGCTCGAAAAAGTTAATTACTTCATCAAGGCTAAACTGATCCTGGTCATTTACTTCATAAATATTATAGGCTTCTTTTGTTAATTTTAAACAGTGCGAAGATATATCTATTTCCCAGCCGCTGATTTTAGCGATAGCGCCCATTTCTTTAAACTCGCAACCATTTTGAGCGGCGGTTAAATCCAGTAACTTATATTGATGTATGTTAACCAGCGACCCCGTAAATTTAGTTTCCTGGCCGTCACCTGATTTTTGGGCGGTGCTTTCAAACCACTGGCAGCCGGCATTTTTTGTCAGAAGCCGGAAATGCACCTTATTTAAAGTACCCTCATTGTGGTTATGGATGGCATCCAGCAACAGGGGTTTATCCTGGTGATAAAGCAAATGATCCAGAAAGAAACTGTAGGAACATTCTATCTCGCCGGGTTTATAACCTAAAATGGAGTAAAAACCGGCCGACCATTTAACCTGGTTGGTATTAATATTATATTCCCAGATGCCGATATTAATATGGTCAATAATATTAGCAAGATGAGATGCATCTTCTGCACTGAAATTATTCCCTCCTGCACTCATTTTAATTGTTGAACCGTAATTATATTAACCAAAAGTTTGGGGTAATATAGAGAAATATTTTATAAAAGTAAAAACTTGCCATAACTGGTTCACTTATTACGAATTATAAAATAAATAGTTGTAATAATATTGATGTAACACGCTTTTAACGCTTTAAAAGTGAATGTTTTGTGACGCTGATATGTTTGAAGAAACGAAAAAAAACCCGTCTTGATAATATCAGGACGGGTTGCCTGATTTTAATATTACAGGTTGCCCCTTAATTCCTGTTCGCGCTCAATGGCTTCAAACAAGGCCTTAAAATTACCGGCGCCAAACGATTTTGCCCCTTTACGCTGGATGATCTCAAAAAATAGGGTAGGCCTGTCTTCAACGGGCTTCGTGAAAATTTGAAGCAGGTAACCCTCATCATCACGGTCAACGAGGATGCCCAATCTTTTTAATGGCCCCAGATCTTCGTCTATATGGCCAACGCGGTCGGTAAGCTCATCATAATACGAAGTAGGCACGGTTAAAAACTCCACGCCGCGGCTTTGCAGGTCAGTTACCGTTTTAACAATGTTGGCAGTAGCAAGTGCCAGGTGCTGCACACCTTCGCCTTCATAAAATTCAAGGTATTCCTCTATCTGCGATTTCTTTTTACCCTCCGCCGGCTCATTTATCGGGAATTTAACATACCCGTTGCCATTGCTCATTACCTTGCTCATAAGCGCCGAGTATTCGGTCGAGATCATCTTATCGTCGAAGGTTAAGATATTTTTGAAGCCCATTACGTCTTCATAAAAATTAACCCACTCGTTCATTTTGTGCCAGCCCACATTGCCTACACAATGATCAATATATAATAACCCGGCTTCTGTTGGGTTATAGGTGGATCCCATTTTTTCATAGCCTGGTAGAAAAGCGCCGTGGTAATTCTTTCGTTCAACAAAAAGATGCACTGTTTCGCCATATAGCTTTATTCCGCTTGTTCGTATCTCGCCAAACTCGTCGGTTAATGTTTGGGGTTCCTGGTAAGGTACTGCTCCGCGGCTTGTTGTTTGTTTAAAGGCGTCGTAGGCATCATTAACAGAGAGGGCAAGTATCTTTACCCCGTCGCCGTGTTTTTTAATATGATCGGCAATAGGGTGGTCTGAGTGAAGTGGGGTGGTTAAAACCAAACGTATTTTGCCCTGCTGCAAAACATATGATGCCCTGTCACGAACGCCTGTTTCCGGCCCGGCATATGCCAGGTTCTGAAACCCGAAAGCGGTTTTGTAGTAATGGGCGGCCTGCTTGGCGTTACCTACATAAAATTCAACGTAATCGGTACCGTTAAGCGGTAAAAAATCAGTTGCTTGCGTTTCTTTATTTATGGTTAGTGTTTCCATTTTTGTTATAAATGTTGTAGTAGTTGTAAATGTTGTAGTAGTTAATTTTCGTTCAGATTGCAATGTTTAACGTTTTAAACCCTTACAACCTTTGCAACGTTTTCAACTGCCTGACGCCCAGCTCTTATAGTAATCGCCATCCTCAATTTTAATGGCATCTTCAGTCAGCATCAGCGGGCGGAACGGATCGATCATTACCGCCAACTCGTCAGTTGATTCTTTCCCGATAGATTTCTCAACCGTTCCGGGATGCGGGCCGTGCGGTATGCCGCCCGGGTGAAGTGTGATCTGGCCTTTCACCACGCTTTTGCGGCTCATAAAATCACCATCAACATAATATAATAGCTCGTCGCTGTCTACATTGCTGTGATTATAGGGCGCAGGTATCGAGAGCGGGTGGTAGTCATATTTACGTGGCACAAATGAGCAGATAACGAAGTTATGCCCTTCAAATGTCTGGTGCACCGGCGGCGGCTGGTGCAGCCTGCCGGTTATGGGTTCAAAGTCGTGTATCGAAAAGGCCCAGGGATAGTGGAAACCATCCCATCCGATAAAATCAAAGGGGTGTGTTCCATAGATATACGGATATATCAACCCTTGTTTTTTTATCAGGATCTTAAAATCTCCCTTTTGATCGTGGGTTTCTAAATTAGTTGGTTTTTTTATATCCCTTTCACAATATGGTGATTGTTCCATTAGCTGGCCATACGCATTGGTATACCGCTTAGGTATCCTGATCGGGCTAAAGCTTTCAATGATAAACAGTCGGTTATCGGGCGTATCAAATTCCATTTGATAAATAGTACCCCGCGGGATGATCAGGTAGTCGCCATAGCCAAACTTTATATTGCCATAGCCAGTTTTCAATGTTCCTGTGCCTTCATGAACAAAAACCACCTCATCGGCCTGGCTATTTTTATAAAAATAATCGGTCATGGATTTGCGCGGCGCGGCCAGCGAAATATGCAGGTCGCTGTTAACCAGGACAGGTTTCCGGCTTTGCAGGTAATCATCTGCCGGCTCAATTTTAAATCCCAGCAAACTGGTATGTTTTAAATGTTTTTCGCGGGCAATTTTGGGTTCAACGCTGTATGGCTCGCCCAATTCCTTTACCAGAGTAGGCGGATAGGTATGGTACACCAGCGAATACAGGCTTGAAAAACCCTCGGTTGAAACCAGTTCCTCAGCATATAACGTACCATCGGGCTTACGGAATTGTGTATGCCGCTTCGGCGGGATGGCTCCTAAAGTATGATAAACGGGCATGATGGTTTATAATTGGTTAAGTTAGAAACGTTTAAATAGTTGCAATAGTTTCAGAGAAGTGTTAGGGTTGTAAAAGTTTAAAATGTTGCAATAGCATAACATTTACAACCTCGATAACTAAATTAGTATTGCGCAAGCACGATCTTTGCGAGCATAGCATCCCTGAACGAAGACGCATCACTCATTGACGTGAGGCCGAGGGAAAAAAGAAAATGCTTTTGTATGCTCATAAATGGATATACTAAATTAGGGCTATTATTTTTAATATGCAAGAATGGTTTATTAAGTTCATTATGTGAATAATTGATGAGGGTATAAACAGGGGATAAATATTAACTCAATCAACCTAACCAACTTAGTCAACCCAATAAACTAAAAATGTTTAGTTTTGATTTCCTTAACCAATAAACCGATGAAGCTAGTATCCTATAAAACCGAAGACCGTGAGCATTTGGGCGTTTTTATAAACGGACACATCTATAATCTCAACTCGTGCGATAAGCTGATACCCGACAATATGAATGCTTTTTTGTGGGGAGGCGATGAGCTGATGGACCGGGCGCAGCGCGTGAATAAGGCGATATCTTCCGGGAAGATGGAGGCCAAAGAGGAGTTATTTTTTGAGATGATGGCGCCTGTGCCGCACCCCACATCGTGCAGGGACGGATATGCCTTCAGGCAGCACGTTGCAGCTGCCCGTCGTAACCGGAAGGTGGATATGATACCTGAGTTTGACCAATACCCGATATTTTATTTCACGAATCATAACGCCATACAGGGCCCCGGCGAGATCGAGTGCATGCCCGACCACTTCCAGAAGCTTGATTTTGAATTGGAGGTGGCCGTGGTGCTCAATAAAAAAGCACGAAATATCAGGGCCGCTGATGCGGATAGTCTTATTGCCGGGTACATGATCATGAATGACATGAGCGCGCGCACTCTGCAAATGGAAGAGATGATCTTAAACCTCGGGCCTGCCAAAGGGAAGGATTTTAGCACTGTTATCGGCCCGTGGTTGGTAACACCCGATGAGCTGGAGCAATATAAAACAGCGCCAAAGGCGGGGCATACAGGCAATGCATACAAGCTTGAAATGACATGCGCGGTAAACGGCAAGCAGGTTTCAAAAGGCAGCATGGCCGATATGGACTGGACCTTTGCCGAGATAATTGAACGTTGTGCGTACGGCTGCGATGTGCTTCCTGGCGATGTGATAGGTTCCGGGACAGTTGGCACCGGTTGTTTCCTGGAACTGAACGGTACCGGCCTGCTGAATGACCCCAATTATAAACCCCACTGGCTGCAGCCTGGCGATCTGGTTGAAATGGAAGTCACCGGACTGGGCATGCTGGGCAACATTATTAAAAAAGCGGATAGTGATTTTTCTATTCTTAAACTAAAAAAATGAACTTCTTATAAAATAATGCTATCACTAAAAGTATCCGACCTCTCAATTCCCGAACTGCATAACTACCTGCAATACGCCATTGCGCCGCGGCCGATCTGTTTTGCATCAACGATTGATAAGGCGGGTAATATCAACCTTAGCCCGTTTAGTTTTTTTAATTTGTTTAGTACCAATCCGCCGGTTTGCGTTTTTTCACCATCGCGGAGAGTGAGAGATAACACCACCAAGCATTCACTTGAAAACCTGCATGAAGTGCCCGAATGCGTCATCAATATCGTGAACTATGCTATGGTGCAGCAGGTGTCTTTGGCAAGCGTAGAATATCCAAAAAGCATTAACGAATTTATAAAATCAGGATTTACCATGCTGCCGTCGGAATTGGTAAAGCCACCCCGGGTAGCCGAGTCACCGGTTCAGTTTGAATGCGTGGTGAACGAAATAAAATCATTGGGGAATACACCGGGCGCTGGTAACCTGGTCATCGCCGAGATCAAGCTTATGCATATCAACGAGGCCATTTTGGATGCAGATGGAAAGATAGACCAGGAAAAAATCGACCATGTGGCACGCCTCGGCGGCGACTGGTATTGCCGGGTTACCCCGGATAATCTTTTTAAGGTTGCCAAACCTGTTAAAACTGTCGGCATTGGTGTTGATGCTATTCCATTTGCTATTCGTAATTCTAAAATACTAACGGGCAACAACCTCGGCCAGCTTGGTAATGTGGAAACTTTGCCTGCCGATGTTGAAATTGAGGCATACGCCCAATTGCCCGAAATAAAAGATGTATTAGACGCAACATTCGGCGATGCATCAACGCGCGAAACACAATTGCATTTAAAAGCCAAACAACTGTTGGATGCAGGAAAAGTGGCCGAGGCCTGGAAGCTATTGTTGCTGTAGCACTCTCAAACCGTCATTGCGAGGAACGAAGCAATCTATACGGAAGCAAGTCAACGGACCGGTGTTTTATTCAATGGATTAAGCCGGTTTACAACACCTGCATTTTCTCCAGTTCCTTCCGCGTCTCATCCGCCGAAGTATGATGTATCGATTTTATTCCTACTTTTTCAGCAGCCAAAATATTCCGGTAATTGTCATCAATAAATACCGCCTCGTCGGGCTTAACGTTATGGCGATCGAGCAATAACTGGTAAAATTCAGGATGCGGCTTACGCATTTTCTCAGCGCCGGATACTACGATACCATCAAACCAGTTTAAAAAATCATACCGGCTCACGGCATAAGGAAACGTTTCAGCCGACCAGTTGGTAAGCGCGTATATTTTGTATTTGCCGCTTTCTTTTAGCTCTTTAAATATCTCAATAGTATCCCAAAAAGGCTCGCCAAGCATTTCTTCCCAGCGCGAATAAAACGCGCGGATATTTGCTTCATGTTCCGGGAATTGTTTTACCAGCAGGTCCGTGCCTTCCTGTACAGTCCGGCCGCCATCCTGTTCTTCATTCCATTCGGATGTGCAAACCGTAGCCAGGAAGTTTTTCATTTCCCCTTCGTCGCTGAACAGGGTGCGGTACATATAATGCGGGTTCCAGTCAATTAAAACCGCGCCAAGGTCGAATATTATGGTGTTGATCATAGGTGTTGTAATAGATGAAAACCGTCATGCCGAACTTGTTTCGGCACCCCACAGGACTGGCCGCTTTCTAAGTGTACGTCATGCAATTGGTGGGTTGCAATACTAATTATTCTTCAGCAAATATTCCTTAAACCCATCAAAATCCTTGCCTAACGCCACCAAATGTTTGTTCTTTTTCGTCAATGCCTTAACCTGTTCAGGAACATCAATTTTACAGGAGATGCTCTCCGGATAAACATCCGGGAATTTACACGGATGTGCGGTTGATAAAAACACGCCAGCTACATTCTGTTTAAAATTATCCTGCTGCCAATCTCTTAAAGCTTGCCAGGCGATAGCGGTATGCGGGCAGGCAACATAGTTATAATTATCAAAGATGAACTTTATAGCCGCCATTGTTTCCTCATCATCATAGCTATAGCCGGTAATGAGGTTTTTCAATGCTGACATATCGTTCCTAAACAGGTCGGCTATGCGTACCCAGTTGCTTGGGTCGCCAACATCCATGGCGTTTGAGAGTGTTGCAACTGAAGGCTTTGGCTGGTAAACACCGGTTCTAAAAAATTCAGGCACGGTGTCATTTACATTCGTAGCGGCTATAAAATGCTTAACCGGCAAGCCCATTTTCCAGGCCAGTAAGCCAGCACCGATATTGCCGAAGTTGCCGCTGGGCACCGAAAAAACTACCTTATTAATCCCCTGCTTTAATAGCTGAGCATAGGCACCGAAGTAATAAAATGTTTGCGGGATAAGCCGGGCAATATTGATTGAATTGGCCGAGGTTAACCTGAATTTGTCGTTCAATTCTTTATCGGTAAAAGCCTGTTTAACCAATGCCTGGCAATCATCAAAGGTTCCGTCAATCTCCACAGCGCGGATGTTTTGCCCGTTTGTGGTCAGTTGCAGCTCCTGTATTTCGCTCACCTTGCCCTTTGGGTATAATATAGTCACCCGCGTATTCGGCACGCCCAGGAAGCCTAAGGCCACTGCGCCGCCGGTATCGCCGGAGGTAGCTACCAGCACATCCAACTGCTTTTCGCCTTTTTCTAAAAAGTACGCCATAACCCGGCTCATAAACCGGGCGCCAAAATCCTTAAATGCCAACGAAGGGCCATGAAAAAGCTCCAGTACAAACACATTATCTTCCAGCCTGACCACAGGCGCAAGAAAGTTAATCGCATCATCTATAATAGCCTTCAAATCACTATCGGGAATATCATCACCCAATAAGTTTTTTGATACATGAAAAGCAATTTCGGGCAGGCTGTATTCACGAAGATTATTGATAAACTTATCGTCCAGGCGCGGGATAGTTACAGGCATATAAAGCCCCTTGTCCTGGGGCATGCTGTTGAAAACCGCTTCCTTAAAGGACACACGGGTGGATGGGTTATTGGTGCTGTAGAAGTGCAATTTGATTTACGATTAATGTTATGTCATTGCGAGGTACGAAGCAATCGCGAACTTTGCAAGACCGCTCTGTAGGTTCGCGATTGCCGCGCTATCGCTCGCAATGACATAGCTTTATTATTAAATTATTTTCGGTCCCTGGTCGTTAATGGTCGATACATACGTATTCGACCCTATTTTCAGGTTTGTTAAGTGCTGCTGTAATTTTTGCGTGATACGTTTCGCTGTTTCTTCATCTTTTGTAAAAGCGAAAACGGACGGGCCCGAGCCTGATATGCCGAAGCTCACCGCGCCCAGTTCCATGGCCATTTCGCGCATCCGGTAAAAATCAGGGATGAGCATAGAGCGCACTGGTTCAACTAAAATATCCTTCATGCTGCGGCCCATCAGGTCGATATCCTGCATAAATAGCCCGCTCACCAGGCCGGCGATATTTCCCCATTGGGTAACGGCGTCTTTCATTAATATTTTATTCCGGATGATCTCCCTGGCCTCGCGTGTCGGCACATCCACGTCGGGGAATACAATGGCACAATATAAACCGGCAGGATGGGGCAGGCGTACCACTTCAAGCGGGTCGTAGCTGCGTATCAGCACAAAGCCGCCTAACAGCGCGGGAGCAACATTATCGGCATGCCCGTGGCCGCAAGCCATTTCTTCGCCTTTCATGGCAAAAGGTAATAGTTTGGCAGGATCAGCGTTGTCACCCAGCAAAGTTTTTATTGCGTACAAACCAGCTACCGTACTGGCCGAGCTCGACCCAAGGCCGCTGCCGATAGGCATTTTTTTGTGCAGCTCAATATCCAGCCCGATGTCCGTCCGGCCAACGCTTTTTAAATAGTGCTGAACGCTTACGCTCACCGTATTTTTAGCAGGATCGAGCGGCAGGCGACCGTTATCACCTGTAATTTTACTGATGGTGATGCCGGGTTTGCTGGAAATACGCATTACCACCTCGTCGCCCGGTTCATTAACCGCGAAACCCAGCACGTCAAAGCCGCAAACCACGTTGGCAACAGTAGCCGGGGCGAATACCTGGATGCTTTGCCCGGTTAAACTGCTTATTGACGCTATCGGCTGATTAATATCTTGTAAACTGTTTTCCATAATTATGCTCCAATATTTATAAGGTCGGCAAATACACCTGCCGCGGTTACCTCGGCACCGGCACCGGGGCCTTTAACGACCAGCGGGCGCTCCTTGTACCGGTCGGTGGTAAAGGATATGATGTTATCACTTCCTGACAAGGTATAAAAAGGATGGTCTTCATCCACCATCTGCAGGGTGATCGCGGCTTTGCCATCTTCCAACTTGCCAATATAGCGCAATACCTTTTTACCAGCTTCAGCCTGGTTTTTTAATTGAGTAAAAAAAGCATCGTCAGCTTTTAATGCCGAATAAAAATCCTCAACGGTTTGCGCCTCCAAACAGGCTTGAGGTAAAATGCTTTCAATTTTTACGTCCGCAACTTCCATCGGGTAACCGGCATCACGGGCAAGGATCAGCATCTTGCGCATAAAGTCCGTCCCCCGCAAGTCATCCCGCGGATCGGGTTCGGTATAGCCTTTTTCCTGGGCCAGTTTTACGACATCGTGGAAATTGGCGTCACTTTTAAAATTATTAAATATAAACGAGATGGTGCCCGACAGGATGGCTTCTATCTTCATGATCCGGTCGCCGCTGTTCATCAGGTCTTTCAGGGTACGGATAATAGGCAAACCGGCACCCACATTTGTTTCGTAAAAGAAATCAACGCCATGCTGTTTAGCCGCATCGTGAAAGGTTTTGTATTGCTTGTAGGATGCCGAATTGCCGATCTTATTGCAGGTGATGACGGATATGTTTGATTTAAAAACTTCCTCATACACTTCAACAGGCTTTGGGCTGGCGGTATTGTCGATGAACACGCAATTGGGCAGGTTCATGCTTTTCATACGTTCAATAAATTCATCCAGGTCGGCTTTTTCATTTGAGGCGGCCATGTCGTCCTGCCAGTTGTCAAGCGATATGCCGTCGGTGTTAAATATCATTTTCCGGGTATTACTGATTCCGGCAATTTTTACCTGGATGCCATTATGCTGCCGCAAATATTCGCTGTGCGCGTTGAGCTGCCTGAAAAGCGTTTGCCCGATGTTGCCTGTCCCCAAACAAAAGGCATGCAGCGTTTTGGTAAGCTCTACAAAAAATGCATCATGTACGGCGTTTAATGCCTTGGCGAGATCATGCTCGGATATAATAACGGAAATATTATACTCGGACGATCCCTGCGCGATGGCCCTTACGTTTACCCCGTTTCGCCCCAGCGCATGAAACAATTTGCCCGATACGCCGGGTGTTTGTTTCATATTCTCACCTACTACCGCGATAATAGCCAGGTTTTGCTCAATTACCACATGCTCCAGCTTTTTGGCGAGCAGTTCCAACTCAAATTCCTGCTCAATTAACCGGCGCGCCTTCTCGGTATCGCCTGGTTGTATAGCAAAGGTGATGCTATGTTCGGATGACGATTGGGTAATTAAAATAATATTGATCTGCTCGCGGGCAAGTAAAGAGAACAGTCTGCCGCTAAAGCCTGATTTGCCCACCATGCCACTGCCTTCCAGGTTAAGGATGCTGATGTTGTTTATGGACGATATGCCTTTTATAGGCAGGTTTGAAGGTTTGCAATCATGCCGGATAACCGTGCCCTCAAAATTTGGTTCAAATGTATTTTTTATGACGATGGGTATCCTCTTCAAAAAAGCGGGGATCATCGTAGGGGGGTAGATCACTTTAGCCCCAAAATATGAAAGCTCCATGGCTTCGGTATAGGTAAGCTCCGGTAACGAAAATGCCTTTTTTACCATACGCGGGTCGGCGGTCATCATGCCGTTTACATCTGTCCATATCTGGATTTCCCTCGCATTTAAAGCCGAACCGAACAGCGCTGCGGTATAGTCGCTCCCACCGCGGCCCAGGGTAGTGATCTGCCCGGCTTTGTTTGCGGCTATAAACCCGGTCACGAAAAGCATTTTATCACGATGTTCCTTATGAAAACTTTGAATCAATAAATTAGTCAGTTCAATGTCTACCCTTGCCTGGCCAAAAGAGCTGTCGGTTTTTATCAGTTCGGATGCATCCACACACAAAACTTCCGGGAAATGCTGCGCGGCTATTTTGCAGATCATCAGAGTAGCGCACCGCTCGCCATAGCTTAGCATCAGGTCGCGGGTTTTTGGTGTGAGTTCTCTTAAAGTTAATACACCCTGCAACAACTCTTCCAACTGGTTAAAATAAATCTTCAACCGGGTGAACGCAGGGTTCTGATGCTGCACGGAAAGGAGGCTTTTTACAACATCAAAATGGCGTTTTTCCAGTTCGGCTAAAGGTTCAGTAAAATCATTGCCGTTTGCTGCGTCTTCGGCCATAGCAGCCAGCAGGTTGGTAACCCCGCTCATGGCCGATAATACCACTACGGGTTTGTCCGTTGCCTTAACCTCATCCTTTAAAATGGTTAATAAGGTTTCGATGCTTTGAACTGATCCTACGGAAGTACCGCCAAATTTTAGAATTTTCATTACGCGTTTGTATTAAACAAAAGCGCCTTCCTCTTTTCGGAGGAAGGCGCTCATTTGGTTTCTTTTATGTTTTTACACCATACGATTAGCTTCCTCCGAGTTTTATCCCGGTGGTAGTAACTGTTGTTGTTGTGGTGTAGTTAATATTCATATATAATGTCGGTAAAGTAAGTAGAATATTTTTTAATAAACAAGCGTATTGTATTTTATTTTTATTTACCGCAATATTATTTACCCGCGTACAATTCAGGCTTAAACCTTTTGGCTAATAAACCCGTCGCCAAACCGGTATCTATTTTCACCACAAACACGCCCGGTTTCCCATAAGGCTGATGCGCCAGGCATCGCCCATCCGGGCCTATTACCGAACTTGCCGACTCGGGGTATCGCGTAGCATAATTTGAGCTTGCAAAATAAATAGTGTTTTCCATAGCGCGCATCATTATCGCCTTTTCGTAGTATGGATTATCTTTATTTCCCCATTCCGTCAGTGCTGGGCCTTCAATATTGCTTCCCGCAAAGTGCGGGTGAAAAACGATTTTTGCATCATTCCGGGCAGCCCACCGCACTGATTCAGGATACCTGAACCCCTCATGGCATATCGTGATCCCAAACTTTACACCATTTACCTCAAAAAGCTCGCGTTCAGTGCCGGGCACCCAAATATCGTCTTCGGTAGGGTCTAACTGGTTTTTGGTTTGGTATCCCAATACCTCGCCCGTACCGGATATCACCTGTGCTACATTTAACATCCCGCCAGGCGTATACCAGTCCATCGGTAATATAATGGCTATATTATTTTCCGCTGCCATTTTACATGCTTTATTTAATGCTGCATGCATTTTTTGAGGAGAGCTAATCTCAACCTCGAATTCTTCAGCCGGGTAGCCGGGAATATAGGATTCCGGGAAACAGATGATCTCCGCTTGTTGTTCCGCCGCTTCTTTCACCAGCTTTTCGACGTGGAATAAGCCATCTTCAATAGATTTCGGATAGGGTGGAGAGGCGATGGCAATTTTCATAAGGCTAAATTAAAATTAATATTCATGAAATTATTGGTTGCAGTTGAAACGGCTCTTTTATGTGAAATATATAAAAAAGTATATGTATATTTGATATATAATTTTGAAACATGAAAAGTATTCTGTTAAAATTAGATGACAGATTGTTTGAAGAAACTGACAAGCAGGTCAAAGTTGAGAAAACAAGCCGTTCAAACTATATAAAGACGGCTATTGAACATTACAATAAATGGCTTAAGAAAAAAGCATTGGAAGAACAATTGGAAAGAGAAGCCAGGCTTTTAAAAGAATATGATCCCGATAAAGAACTTAAGAAGGAATTTGAGATTGCATCGTTATATGATCTAAAAAAATATTTAGATGATTAAAGATTATCCTGCTCAGCACGAGATATGGGTGGCAGATTTAGATCCTCCGATTGGCAGTGAACCTGGAAAAGTACGTCCAATAGTAATATTGCAAACCGATAGTCTAAATAAGATCGGGCACGGTACATTTGTTGCTTGTGCAATTTCATCACAGCATAAAGAAGGTGTTTCATTGATCAGACTCCCGGTTAAACCGACTGATTTTAATGGTTTACTAAGAAACTCATATATTTTGTGCGATCAGATCAGGTCAATAGATGTGCAACGATTAAAAGGTAGGATAGGAATACTGGATAAAGAAACCATCCAACGCTTAAACGAAAGTATAAAGGCTATTTTATCACTTTGATGAAAGGTCTCATAACCAAATCAACCGGCAGCTGGTACCAGCTGCAAACACCCGATGGCGAAAGAATAGATTGCCGCATTAAGGGAATATTCCGTACCAAAGGCATCACTACAACCAATCCGCTGGCTGTTGGGGATATTGTTGATTTTGAAATGGAACCCGAACAGGGGACAGGGGTAATAACCAATTTACAGCAACGGAAAAACTATATTATCCGTAAATCAATCAATCTGTCAAAACAAGGGCAGATCATCGCCGCCAATCTTGACCAGGCGCTGCTGGTAGTAACCCTGGCATCGCCGCGTACCTCGCTGGGTTTTATCGACCGTTTCCTGGTGACTGCCGAGGCGTATGACATTCCCGCGAAACTTATTTTTAACAAACTTGACCTGTTTAGCGAGGAAGGCCTGGAGATATTAGCTGATTACAAGGCTATTTATGAAAAAGTCGGTTATCGATGTTATGAAGTATCGGCACTTGAGGGAACGAATATTGAGTTGGTAGAAGAACTGTTAAAAGACAAAGTGACTTTATTCTCAGGTCATTCGGGTGTAGGTAAATCCAGCCTGATCAATGCCTTATTGCCCGACCTTGACCTGCGCACAAACCAGGTATCCGACTGGAGCGATAAAGGCATGCACACCACTACCTTTGCCGAAATGTTCGAACTACCCCACGGCGGATTCATAATCGATACACCCGGCATCCGTGAACTGGGCGTGATCGACATCGAAAAACAAGAGCTCAGCCACTTTTTCCCCGAAATGCGTGAGCGCATGCACGATTGCCGTTTCAATAACTGCAGGCATATCAACGAGCCAGGCTGCGCTGTTCTGGAAGCATTACAAAACGGCGAAATTGAGCTATCCCGCTACGAAAGCTATTTGAGTATTTATAATGGGAATGATACGAGAGCGTGATTTAGAGTCAGGAGTCAAGATTCAAGAGCCAAGACTCTGAATTTTGTCTTGATTCTTGGCTCTTACTGTCTTGATTCTCATTTCTCACCCAACCCATTTTTAAAATCCTGCAAAAGATCATCTAAATCTTCGATCCCGATAGATAGCCTGATCATGGAATCAGATATACCCATTTCGGCACGTTTTACAGGACCCAGTTCATTGAATATGGTATGCGCCACGGGGATAGCCAGCGTACGGGTATCACCCAGGTTGCTTGACTTTACTATCAGCTTTAACTTGTTTAAAAATGCGAAGCAATCGATACTGTCGTCCAGCTCAATGCTCATCAGGCTGCCATATTTTAAGAAAAGTTTGCCCGCCATTTCGTGCTGGGGATGTGATTCTAAACCGGGATAATACACTTTTTTAATAAGCGGGTGCCCCTCAAAAAAAACCGCTAGGGCCAATGCGTTTGTGCAAGCCCGCTCCATCCGCAGCGCAAGGGTTTCTGAACCTACAGAAATAGAATGTGCCGCTTCCGGCGCAAGTGTGCCGCCTGCATCGCGTAATCCTTTTTTCCTGATCTGGGTCATACCCAGTGTTTCGGGTTTAACCTGTTTTTTAAAGCCTTCAAAAATGTTAGGATAATTGGCCCAGTTAAATAAACCGGTATCGGTAACACTGCCCCCTAAAGCATTGCCATGGCCGCCAATGTATTTAGTTAATGAATTGATCACCAGGCTGGCTTTCACATCAACCGGGCGGAATAAATACGGTGTGGTCATAGTGTTATCAACCACGTATATGATGCCTTTTTCGGTGCACAGGTCGCCAATTTTTGCCAGGTCGGCAATTTGCGTGGCGGGATTAGCGATGGTTTCAACAAAAACCATTTTGGTATTATCCCTTATCTCGTTTTTTACATTTTCACACGAAGTGGCATCCACGAAAGTGATATCGAGCCCGATGTCAATAAACGACTGGAAAATACTGCGGGTATTGCCAAACAAATATGAACTGGCCAGCACATGGTTTCCTTTTTTGATGAGCGCTAATATGATAGCGGATATCCCGGCCATCCCGGTAGCAAAAGCGATGGTTGATAGCCCGTTTTCCATTTGGGTAACCTTGTGTTCCAAAGCCGAAACAGTAGGATTGCCCTGCCTTGAATAGGCATATCCTTTTTTCTTATTCTGAAATATATCTACCAGGTCCTGTACATCATCATACCCGTAAGTTACCGAAGTATGTATGGGTTTATGCAATGCGCCATGCTCGGGATGGGTCAGCCGGTCGGAGTGTAATAATGTGGTTGTAAAGCCTCTCTTCGTCGTCATGTTCTTATTGAAACAAATAGTTTGCGAACTTAAATGTTTTTCAAGAAAAAAACAGACTTACGAAGTTTTAAAAACTTCGTAAGTCTTAAAAATCTCTGTTTTTGAACTAATTTCCGATTTCTGTTTATCTTGGCTCCTGATTCTTGAATCTTGATTCTACTCCATGAGAGCTGTAATACAACGTGTTTCGCAGGCAAGCTGCACGGTCGATAATAAAATAACCGGTGCTATACAAGTGGGATTTCTGGTATTGCTGGGTATTGAGGAGGCTGACACCGACGAAGACCTGCAATGGCTGGCCCAAAAAATTTCGGGACTCCGTGTTTTTGGCGACGAAAACGGCCTGATGAATAAGGCTCTGGCAGATGTTGACGGGGATATTTTGCTGATATCGCAGTTCACGCTTTTCGCGCAGACGAAAAAAGGAAACCGCCCGTCGTTTATCCGCGCGGCGAAACCGGATAAAGCTATTCCGATGTATGAAAACATGGTAACAGCGCTTGAGGCAGCAACAGGCAAAAGAATAGCAACTGGGATTTTTGGCGCAGATATGAAGATCAGCTTACTGAACGATGGCCCGGTTACGATTATAATGGATACAAAGGACAAGGATAACCATTAGTGGCAGTGGCAGTTTAGAGTAGCAGTTAACTCATCTGCTGCCACTGCTACCGCTACTGCAACTAACAAATGCATGACTATAGAAGACGCTCAAAAAACTGTTGACCAGTGGATAACTACTACCGGTATCCGTTATTTTAACGAACTAACCAACACCGCCATTTTAATGGAGGAAGTGGGTGAGGTGGCCCGCATTATGGCGCGGCAGTATGGCGAACAATCATTTAAAAAGTCGGATACCGAAGTAAACCTGGCCGATGAAATGGCCGACGTGTTATTTGTACTGATATGCCTGGCCAACCAAACAGGTATTGACCTGACCGATGCGCTGGAGAAGAACATGGAGAAGAAAAATATCCGCGATGCAGACAGACATAAGAATAATGAGAAATTGAAATGAATTAGTGACAGAGCGGCTTGTTTTCAAAAACTGCTACTGCCACTTTACACTGCCACTAATTGTTCAGTTTAACCAGTTTATCCCCTTCCAATACCGGTATAGTCGTAGTCAAATCCAACTGTAAGCAAAACTCGATATCCTTTTCAATACCTAATTTCTTCAGGCGCTCGCTATGGGATGTTTTTTTGAGGTATTCGTTTATATTGTCCTTTCCAATTTGGTAAAGGTCATTGGCGGCGATGGCCGCGTCATCAAGCACAAATGGCATGTCTTTTAACTGTTCAACTACGGCGCCTGCAAATAAAGTGTCCTCGAGGTTGAAATTATTCTTCCACCCGGAACAAAGCAGTAAGATATTTTCATTCTGTTTTTTTAGCCAGCCGCACAGCGAGGTGAGGTTTAAGAAAGAGCCAATAACTATTTTTTTTGCTTGCCGCGACAAGTGCAGGGCATGAGTGCCGTTGGTGGTGGTCAATACGATAGTCTTACCCGATACTTTTTCTGTAGTGTAAGAAAACGGTGAGTTGCCAAAATCAAATCCTTCAACAACCTGCCCGTCGCGCTCGGCGGCTAATAAATATTTAAAGCCCTTTTCGCGGTAAGCGGCGCACTCTTCCACCTGCGAAACGGGTATAATGGCTTCGGCGCCATTGTCTATCCCATAGCATATGGATGAAGTTGCCCTGAAAATATCAATGATGACGACGATATGATCTTCAACCTGATAAAGGGGAATGAGCGCGGGGGTAAGGCAAACGTTTAGCTGGTTGGTCATTAGTCATTGGGCATTGGTCATTGTGTCATTAGTCATTGGGCATTCTATAATATGCGAAAACCAAATGACTAATGACCAGTGACCAATGCTTTATTTGTTGAAAGGCGGTTTAACAATTTTTGCTTTTATCTTGTTATCACGGATATTGATAAATATTTCTGTACCTTCTTTAGCGAAGTCCGTTTTAACATAGCCCATGCCAATGGCTTTTTGCAGGGAGGGCGATTGGGTGCCGGAAGTAACTTTGCCAATACTATTGCCTTCAGCGTCCACAATTTCATAATCGTGGCGGGGAATGCCGCGGTCTATCATTTCAAAACCAACCAGTTTACGCTTTACGCCTTCTTGCTTTTGCTGCTGTAATGCGGCCGAATTGGTGAATTCTTTGCTGAACTTGGTTACCCATCCTAAACCTGCTTCAAGCGGCGATGTGGTGTCGTCAATATCATTGCCATACAAACAGAAACCCATTTCTAAACGCAATGTATCCCTTGCGCCGAGGCCAATTGGCTTTATGCCAAAAGGTTCGCCGGCTTTAAAAATGGCGTTCCAGATATGTTCGGCATTTTGGTTGTCGAAATATATTTCGAAACCTCCTGCGCCGGTATATCCCGTTGCTGAAACAAGCACGTTATCTATCCCGGCAAACTTTCCTTTTTTGAAGGTGTAATATTCCATTGAAGCCAGGTCAATGTCAGTAAGGCTTTGCAATGCTTCTGCCGCTTTAGGCCCCTGGATTGCCAGGAGGGACGTGCGGTCCGAAATATTCTTCATGTCGACACCCATCGTATTGTATTTGGATATCCAATCCCAATCCTTTTCAATATTGGATGCGTTAACAACCAGCATATAGGTTTTTTCGTCTATCCGGTATACCAACAGGTCGTCAACAATGCCTCCTGTTTCGTTAGGCAGGCATGAGTATTGGACCTTCCCGTCGTAAAGTTTTGAAGCGTCGTTGCTGGTAACCCGCTGAATGAGGTCGAGCGCTTGATCGCCCTTTAAAATAAATTCGCCCATATGACTCACATCAAAAACCCCGACACCGTTGCGCACAGTTTCATGTTCGGCATTGATCCCTGCGTATTGCACAGGCATGTTATAACCTGCGAACGGCACCATTTTGGCGCCGGCCTTGATGTGTATATCAGTTAAAGCGGTATTTTTCATAAAATATCAGTTAAGCGCAAAAGTAGGAATGATTTGCGAATTACGAATTCAGATTTTCGATGTTTGATCGTCAATTACACAATTAATCGTAACTCGCAGATCTAAAATCGTAAATCAGCTTACGGTGTTATAAAATTGTATGAGGTTTTGGGTAACGGTATTAATATCGTACTGCTGTTCAATTAGTTTGCGGGCGTTGGCGCCTATCGCTTTACAATATTCTTCATCGGTTATACACAGCCTGATCGCGTCGTAAAATTGATCCCGGTTATTGGCTATCAATATATTTTCACCGTCTGTAAAATTGATCCCTTCTGCACCCAGCGATGTGGAAATGATGCATTTTTGCATAGCCATCCCTTCTACGATTTTTACGCGCATACCCCCGCCAGACAGCAGTGGCACCACCATGATCGACTTGCTATTCACAAATTCCAATGCATCGTCAACTTCGCCCTGGATAAATATTTTGCCCAACACCTCATAGTCATCAAAACGTTCAGGGATGTCGTTTCCTGCTACATAAAAGCGCACAGGCAGTTCGCCATCTATCAAATCCTGGTGAAAATTATCCAGGAACCATTCAATGCCCTCCCGGTTAGGCAGCCAGTCTAACGATCCTAAAAAAAACAGGCTCGGAAATTCAGTCAGGCTGAGATCCGGCTTGTACCGGGTAAGGTCTATTCCCACAGGCAATATCTCTATCGGAATTCTAGTCCCGTATTCAAGCAACGTGGTTTTATCCTGCTCGGTAAACACGGCGATCCCGTCAAAATTATTCAGTTGTTGCAGCTCGTAGTTCTTTATCCGTTTGGCATGCATCCTCAAGTACGATTTTTTGAACGGATCTGATTTTTGCTGGGATAACCGTTGCCATATCTGGTTCTCGATATTATGCGCCCGGTATATCAGTTTTGCCTTTGAATGTTTACGTACGGACGAAACGTATAATGACATCATAAGCCCCTCGAACTGGATGATATCGTATGCTGTCTTTTTTAATTCGGTGATGAGCCGCTTTTCGAATTCGGCATTGTAGTACTTATCAATATTGAACGAGGTTTTACTGAATAAATTTATAGCCACGTCAATAACCGAAACATTGATATTAATATTAAAAGCCCGGTAGTTTATTTTTGACAGGAGCTCTTTATCCTGCTCATTGTTTTCGTGGTGATTTTTTTTTGCGTTAAGGGCCACCAGCGACACCTCGTGGCCAAGATTTACCAGGCTGCGAATAGTATTACAAACCACAATAGGATAGCCGCCATTTTGCGGGAACGGAACACGATGTGTTAAAATAAGTATCCTCAAGGGTTTTATTGGTTTTCAACAAAAATAATTAATTTGAGGATAATAGCTAATGATGTGCGGATGCAGGCTCAGTTAAAAACCGTACTATTGAAACAACGCCATCTGCGGGTCGGTTACCCTGAAGGTGCGACGGTGGTAGGGGGTAAAACCTATTTTTAGAATGGTTTCACGGTGTTTTATGGTAGGATAGCCTTTATTGGTATGCCAATCGTATTCGGGATGCTCGGCGGCAATTTTTTTCATGTAATCGTCGCGGTATGTTTTTGCAAGTATGGACGCCGCTGCAATACTGAAATATTTTGCATCGCCTTCCACAATGCATTTATGCGGCATGTTTTTATATTTATTAAAACGGTTGCCGTCAATGATCAGGAACTGGGGCGATAAAGCTAACTTTTCAATTGCCCGGTGCATGGCCAGGAAAGAAGCATTAAGAATATTGATTGAGTCGATCTCCAGATTATCGACTGACGCTACCGCATGAGCAATTGCTTTTTGTTCAATCTCGACCCGTAGTTCATACCGCACGTCTTCTGGCAGTTGCTTGGAGTCATTCAGCAGGCTATGGTCGAAATTGTCAGGAAGTATCACAGCGGCAGCAAAAACAGGTCCGGCAAGGCAGCCACGTCCTGCTTCGTCGCAACCCGCTTCAATTAGTTCTTCCTGGTACCTGCTTAATAACATAATCGTTCGCTCAAATATCAGGAGTTTTAGGGAACAGCTTATCTAATGTGGAGAACTTTTGATAACTAAAAAACCCTCAAAGTCAATAACGTTATATCATCAATTGGTTTCCCCTTGATTACTACATCGATATGGTTCATTAGTAATTCATTAAACTCCTCTACGGGCAACTCGCCGTGCTGCTTAACAAAAGCGAACAGATCTTCCTCTTCCCACTTTTTTGCGTCGGAGTGTTCATGATCCATCAAACCGTCGGTATAATTTACTATAAAGCTGTTCGGTTCAATATATACCTGGCCCTGGTTTATAAACGGCAACTCGTCAAAAACACCTATCATGGTGGTACCCAATTTAAGTGAGGTAATTTCTCCCTTTGAATAGATTATCGTAGCATTATGGCCGGCATTGATGTAGTTGAGCTTACGGGTTTTTTCGTTGTATTTAGCCAGGAAAAGGGTAATAAAGCGCTCTCCCTTGGTATTATTCAAAACCACCCTGTTCAGGCGGGTGATCACATTATTAAGGTCATCTTCAACCGCCGACCATGCGTGCAAACTGGCCTGGAAGTTGGCCATTAATAATGCTGCTGAAATACCTTTGCCTGATACATCAGCGATACACCATAAAAACTCGTGGTCGTTCAAACGGATAAAATCAAAATAGTCACCACCAATGTTTTGATGAGGGATATATCTTGCGCCAACTTCCACACTCTTGTCCTTATACACTTTCAAAGGTATAAGCATATTCTGCACCTCGACCGCCAGTTCCATTTCGCGCTGAAAGCGCTCAGATAGCAGCCTTTCCCTGAAAAGATTTTTATTTTCGAGTGCAACCACAATAACATTGATGGCGGTTTGAATGAAGTTCAGGTCGTCATTAAGTAATTCTGCCGAAGGATTAAAGTCGCCGATCAGGGCGAATGCGAGGGCTTTCTTCTTGTGATAAATGGGGATGAAATAGTCGTATTTATCTAACAGCTTATCGTCTTGTCCCGCCAGCGGGATGGTCGACTTGATCTTGTTTAATTTTAAGCAGGCTTTATGCAGCGTGCTTACCGGCTCAATGTCACCTCCGTACTTGGCCAGCAGTATATAACTGCCATCTCGCTCTATTAAAAAGCGAAGCTTACCCACCTGCAGATAATTTTTTAGAATAACCTGCAGCATCTGGATCAATACAGGTGTACCGGTGTTTTTATTGATCGCCTGGGTAATCTCAAGCAAAGCATTTAATTCCGTTTGCCTTTTAAGCAATAATCGTATTAATTCGTCCTCGGCTGAGAGTGTTTGAATATTTTGCATCAGTAAATTTGAAGGCAGCCTAAAATAAAGATATTTTTTTTAAAAGCGGGTACTTTGTGATTTTATGTCGAACGCGTCCCTTAAACCTACCGTTACCAGATTAAATGCATATACTAAAAGCATAATAGCCAGGCCAGGGATAATGGCCAGGTATGCCGAATCCATAACGATATAGCCATAATGTTCCTTTATCATACTGCCCCATGTGGGCATTGGCGGCTGTGCCCCGAAACCCAAAAAACTAAGCCCGGCTTCTAATAAAATAGCAGACGCAAAGTTGGATGAAGCAAGCACCAATATTGGACCGATTATATTGGGCAAAATATGTTTGGTGATGATCCGGGTATTATTAAACCCCAGTGACCGTGCTGCTTCGATATACTCAACTTGCTTTAAACTTAATACCTGACCCCGTACAAGTCTACCCACTTCAACCCACATGGAAAGTCCTACTGCTATGAATATTTGCCATAAACCTTTACCCAATGCAAATGAAATCGCAATAACCAGCAACAGTGCCGGCAATGCCCACAAGATATTCATCAGCCAGCTTAAAGCCGCATCCGCCCATCCTCCAAAATAACCGGCCACTGCCCCAATGGTTACGCCAAGCAGCATGCTGATGATAACGGACATCAGCCCTACAGCCAGCGAAACACGGGTGCCTAATATTAGCCGGCTTAGCAGGTCGCGGCCATAAATATCGGTACCGAGCCAGAATGTTTTATGAATGACCTTTGCCGAAGGCCCGTTAACCTGGGGCAGCAGCCGGTAAGCTTTCCACTCTGGCTTATCTTCGGAGCCGATGTATTCAGCTACGTGCACTGAATCTTTCGAAAAACGATAGGCGGTTATGGGAATATCACGATAAAAGGAGGGCTGGCCAAAGAGCATTTTACTGAAGATATTTACGGTATCAACCAGCTCATCTTTGCGAAGGCGAAGCATCATGAATTTTGAACCTGGTTTTTTTATACTCAATTGAATGGTCATGTTATTGGCCATTGGCGTTGAATCGGGCATGATCAGGTACCCAAGAATGGCGACGAGCGTGGTTAATACAATAAATCCCAGCCCCGTCACAGCAATTTTATTGCGTTTAAATATATTCCAGGTGCGTCGCGATGGGCTGAGGTCGGTCATTAGTTCACTTGTTCATAAGTTCATTGGTTCACTTCGGTATGGTCGATAATCGCCAATTGCACACTGCCAACTACTAACTGCCGACTGCCAACTGCATACTGCCCACTCATCTTACTACTCGCCCTTTCCAGGTGTATGTGCCTGAATTGCCTAATAAGCCAATATAAATGAAATAAAGGATATAAAGCGGCACGATGATAATATGCAGCAGAATAAGTTTCTGGCGTTTAAAGAACGTACATACAGGCAGCAACAGGATCACTTCAAAAACATATTTTAACAGGATTTGAACCGCAAATATTTTGAAAAAGTAAACATCATAAAAGCCTAAACATAAATTTATAAAAACCGATAGGTTAAACAACCATAGCCCTACAACCAGGGCCACCACCTTTTTATCCTTGTACTTAACAGATTTTGATGCCCACCGGCGGCGCTGCTGCAAAAATTCCTTAAGGGTATGTTTGGCGTGTGTAAATACAACCGCGTTGTATAATTTCAAAAAACCTATTCTCCGGGGATAGCGTTCTGCCACTTTTTGCAGCAGCAGTTCATCGTCGCCCGAGGCCAGGTCGTCGATCCCTTTAAATCCGCCAACTTCATAAAAAATGTCTTTCCGGTAAGCCAGGTTGGCCCCGTTGCAAGTGGAGGCCCTGCCATTGCCGATGAACGCAGCGCCGGTGGCTATTAGGGAATAAAATTCTAAAGCCTGCATGCGCTCAAATAACGACTTTTCTTCAAAGTAGGTTACCGGCGATGAGATCATTACCAGATGTTCCTTTTCATAATAACCGACAATTGAAGATAGCCACTTATTGCCCATCCGGCAATCGGCGTCGGTAGCCACCATTAATTCGCCCGTGGATAATTTGATCGCTTCGGCGATCGCCTTTTTCTTGTACGAGTTTAACGGCTTATCTTCTTTGAGTTGCAAAAGCTTAATCCCCCTGTCGGCATAACTGCCGATAATTTCGGAAGTGCTATCTGTTGAATGGTCATCCACTATGATGATCTCCGTAAGGTGCTTTGGATAATCCTGGGCTAAAATATCTTCAATGGTTAAATGTATCCGCTCCGCTTCATTCCGTGCCGCGATCAATACAGTTACTTTTGTAGAAAGGCCTGAAGACTTTATTTCGGGGCGTTTTAAAGCATTCCAGCCTCTTATCAGGTAGATGAGCACCACCAGGTACAAACCTGTAAGCGACAACGATAAAGTGCTAAGAAGTGCGATCAAAGAATTTTAATTTAAATACGAAAATTGAGCCTAAAATAGCAGGAATTATCAGGTTAATGATATAAATAAGCGACACTGCCACTACAACCGCTATGGTTTGGTGGGTTATGTAACCAAAAAGAGCACTGGCAGTAAAACTGCGCACGCCGATATCAAGCAGGTCTAACGAGGGGATAGCCGATTGGATAAAGAAAAAAACGAACATCAGCAATGACAGTTGCAGCAGGGGAATTCCGGGAATAAGCAAATGAATAACCAGGTAGTACTGAAAGGTAAACACAAAGAACCGGGCAAGACAGAACCACATAATATTTATCAGTTCGGTCGCTTTGTAATTGCCCATAATATCAAAAAACCGGTGATATTTTCTAAGAAACTTTATGCTGTTAAGCAGCTTTACCAGCCATTTGATGTGGAAATAAAACACCAGCATCAACGCCATAAATGAACCGGCAATAATTGTTGTACCGGCCATTAACCAGCTATTAAGCGGTATGTATGAATACAGGAACCAAACCAAAGCGCCGGCCCCGAGTACATTGGTAATTACGTTTTGCCCGAACGACCCAACAGCCATCGCAAAAATGCCGTGTATACGTTTACGATTGGGTAAAAACATTACCCGGCCGCCATATTCGCCTATCCGGTTAGGTGTGAAGACCGCCCATGTTAAACCGCAAAATACCGCCTCAATGGCCTTCCAAATTGACATCGGCGCTAAAATCCTTGTTAGGTGCCACCATTTTAAAGATTCAAGCACCCAATTGACAACCATCAGCAACACGACCAAAACCAGGGTGATGATCACCTTATTGTAAGTGATATGTGCCGCGAGATTCTCAAACTGGCGCAGGTTCTTGTCGTTTTTGAGTATACGGTGGTAAATAAATAAAAATGCCAGTATTAAAATGGCAAGTTTAAGCAGATAGGAAGATATTTTTTTAACGCGTGGAGTCAACAACAGAATTTTTGTGCAATGTTACGAATTTGAAGTCCAAAGTTGATTGGTCATAGCTTATGGTTTATAATTGCTATTGGTTGTTTTTGGATTTATAACTAAAAGCAAACTATCTTTTTCGGCTATGAACCAATCAACTTTGAATCTTATTTCAGCCTTGCTTTCAAAAATTCAATCGTATGTGCATAAGCATCCTTAGCTGCTACAGCATTGTATACCGGATTGCTGGGGTTGGCAAAGGCGTGGTCGGCATCATATTGATGCAGATATAGCTTTTTGCCGGCAGCTTTCATATCGACCTCAAATTTTGTCACAACTTTTGTATTTATCCATTGATCTTTATTGGCGAAGTTGCCAATCACGTCGCAATGTAGTGTTTTTAAACGGTTAACATCCTGCTCGGGCATGCCGTAATACATTACACAGCCCGAAGCCTGCTTGCCAACCATTAGCGAAGCCTGCAGGCTCCAGCCGCCGCCGAAGCACCAGCCTAAAGTAGCGATGTGCGCATGCGGACCCACATATGCTAGAGCCCCGGTAATAATTGCTTTGGCCCGGTCTTCTTTTACCGATTGCATCAGCTTGGCAGCATCTTCACGGATGGTAGCTACCTGGCCGTCGTAAAGGTCGAGGTCAATAACGTTTACATTATCAAGGTCGTTATAGATCGTTTCAGATTCCTTTTTTACAAAGTCGTTCAGCCCCCAGTACTCGTGGATAACAAACAGGTAGTTGTTACTGGCCCGCTTTGCCTTCAGCTCAAAGGCTGTTGCTTCCTTGCCGTCGGGCGTTTTGTAGTTAATGGATTTGCCTATAGTGCTTTGATAATGAAATTTTACCGGGTTTTTGTGCGATTTTACAAAAGCCCTATTGGAAGCCAGCATCGCGAACTGTTGTGTGGCCGACGGATTGCTGCAGCAAACTACTTTGCTTTGGCCAAATGCCAGTACACCGCAAAAAATAAGCAGTGATAAGATCGAAAGTTTTTTCATGATATGTTCGTTTGTTTTGAAGGATATATGTGTTTTGGCAACGAAGTTAAGAACAAATTTGTTTGATGTTTGCTTAAAGGTGTCGGCATTTTGTAAACTTGCGGTGTTTCAATTTCAGCGTTGAATACTATTTCACCTTCAATGTATTATTTTTCCTGTTCATATCAGGCAACGCCGCATCCGGGTCAACCGTTACGGTCTCAGCGTCTGTTGTTGTGGGAATAGTAAAAGTTGCCGACCTGTTTTGCAGCCAGGTTTCAACCGGCAAATACATCCGCTGTTTTTTGCCATTTTTTAGAACCACCTCTACGGTAAAAGGCATCGCCATTTGCTCCATGTTAACTACCGTAACCTGTATGCCTTTTTTAGGATTGTTATTCACATAACGGGCATCGGTCAATACCAGGTCGAGCTTGTAGTTATTGTAGAACCAGCCTTTCCAGAACCACGATAAATCTTCGCCGGCCCCGTTATCCATCGACCTGAAAAAGTCATTCGGCTGGGGATGTTTAAATGCCCACGAATGGATGTAATTTTTAAAAGCGTAATCAAACCGGTTTTTACCTAAAATCTGCTCACGCAATAAAACCAGTCCAAAAGCCGGCTTAAAATAAACAACCGGATGCCGGTACTTTTCAGGTATGGCGTCGGCAGCCGTCATAATAACGGGCGCGTTGGGGTCATTAATAATCGGAACGATCTCATCAGCTGGATTTCCTTTTCCGGGTGCATATTCGCCATCGCGTTTCGGCGCGTATTCGCCGTGGTTAAATGCATCGGCGGCGTATATATCAATAAACGTGTTAAAGCCCTCGTCCATCCAGCCAAAGCGTCGCTCGTCGCTGCCTACAATCATCGGGAACCAGTTGTGCCCGATCTCGTGTGCCGTTACCCAGTACAACTCGCCGCCTTTATCGGTAATGCCATCGAACACAATGCCCGGGTATTCCATACCGCCTGCAATACCGGCTTCGTTAACCGCGACAGGGTAGGGGTAAACAAACCACTTTTCGGAAAAATATTCGATAGACTTTTTTAAATATTCGGTAGCTCTGCCCCATGCATCATTCCCCGCGCTCTCAACGGGATAAACCGACATAGCCAGGGATTTTTTACCGCCCGGCAAATTAACCCGGGCCGCATCCCATATATAGGCTTTAGATGCGCCAAAGGCCACGTCGCGTGTATTCAGCATTTTAAAATGCCAGGTAAGCACGCCTTTTTGAGCAGGCCGCGAGGACGGATCAGTTACTTCCGCGGCACTTCTTATCATAATCGTCTTGTCGCTGTTGCGGGCCGCGTTTAGCCGTTCGATCTGTTTGGCTGTTAATACCTCTTTTGGGTTCATCAATTCGCCCGATCCGGCCACGATCATATCGGCCGGAACGGTGACTTTATAGTCAATATCACCGTATTCCAGGTAAAATTCGCCTGCGCCTAAAAATGGTAATGTATCCCAGCCGCGACTGTCATCGTACACGCACAGCCGCGGAAACCATTGGGCTATTTCGTATATCTTACCGTTTTTGGTGTCGACATAATCGGTACGGTTGCCAAAGCTGCCGGGGATGGTGTATTTATAGTGTATGATGAGGTCGATGCTGCCTTTATTTGGCAAGATAGGTTTAGGGAGGCGTATCTGCATACGCGTATCGGTAATGGTATAATCGACTTTTTGTACGACATCGCCATGATCTACGGCCACCGATTCGATCTGGTAACCAGTTGTATGCTGATCAGGGCCTGGAGAAAACCCCGTAACAAAATTTGAACGGGCATCTTTTTTATAGGTATTCTGATCCAGTTGCAGCCATAAATATTTCAATGCATCCGGGCTGTTGTTTATATAGTGGATTTTTTCAGTACAGGTTAGGGTTTTTGCCGTCGTATCAATTTTAGCATCCAAATTATAATCAACATGATTTTGCCAGTATTTAATTCCCGGCTCGCCGTTAGCCGCATGCATTTCGTTCCCATGTTCACTATAAAATAATGGTGAGAATAGTTCCGAAGGCTGATAATTAGAGGTAAGCGTATCGTTTGACCGCTTGCGTTGCGCATGGGCAGAAATAATTATAAAAAGAAGAAAACTAAGGCCGGCAAATTTTAATTTCATGGGATATTCAATAAGGTGAGCAATATACAAACGTTGAATAAGAAGTTAATAGAAAGAATTTCTAACTGGCCCCAATTTTCAAATCCGACCCCGATAGCTATCGGGTCGAAAATCCGAAATCCGAAATATCCGTTAACCCAGCATTTCCGCTAACACCCCTTCTTTCAACGAATTGGTCGACATCAAAACCTGGCTTATTCCCAGCTTTTGCATAACGAACCGGGTCAATATCGAGGCCGTTACGATCATGTCAACACGTATGGGGATAATGCCTTTTGTTTCGACGCGGTCGTGGTGTGACGAAAGGATAAGCTTTTCGATCACTACCAACAGGTCGCCCTTATCAAAAGAATAATTTATTGTCTGTTTCAAATCGAACAGCCCTCCCTTATTGAATTCTATCACCTGCGCGTAGGTCTCAAACACGCCGGATGAGCCGATCATGTTTTCAATTTTAAAACCCGCGCATGCCGCGAAAAGATCTTTTAAGTTCGATTCCAGGTAAAGATTCAGCGCAATGATCGATGGGGGAGGAATGGGGTCGACCAGGTGAAATTTATCCATTAGCCGGGCGGCGCCTATCTCGAAGCTATGTTTCCATTTGATCTCGTCCTTATTGCAAATGATAAATTCAACGCTACCGCCGCCGATGTCGACGATCAGGCTGTTTTTGCCGGATAAGCATCCTGCGATTTTTATTCCCTTGTAAATGTATTCCGCTTCTTTATCGCCGTCAATCGTTTCAATGGCAATGCCGGTCAGCGATTTAACTTTATTAATAAAATCGGACCCATTTGCGGCGTTGCGCAGGGCCGAGGTGGCTATCGCTTTTACTTTTTCAACTGAATTGCCCGAAATGAGTTCATTGAATTTCAGCATCGTATTAATGCCACGCTCAAATGCTTCGGCTTGTATAAATCCCTGGTTTATGCCGCCTTCGCCCAACTTAACCGGTATTTGTTCGTGTACAATTTCGGTATATCCGGCGGGCGTACCTTCGGCGATCAGTAAATGAAAAGTATTTGTCCCCAGGTCAATAACAGCTGCGCGACTGCCCATAGAAATTCAGTTGGTAATCCGGCTTGAATATCCTAAATAAATCTGAAATCGAATTACTCTTTATAAAAGAACCATTTAGCCAATTCCTTGTAGCTTGCCTTTTTGCCGTACATTAAAACACCAACCCGGTAAATACGGGCAGCCACATACGTAGTAAACACAAAGCCAATAACCATCAGCGACATGGAAAGGGCCAATTGCCAACCCGGTACGCCAAAAGGGATACGCACCATCATAGCTACCGGTGCTGTGAACGGGATAATTGAAAGCCAGACAGCCAAAGGACTATTAGGCGCCTGGAACAAAATAGAAACAGACAATATGTAAGTAAATAACAATGGAAGCGTAATGGGAAACATAAATTGCTGTGTTTCGGTTTCACTATCCACCGCCGAGCCAACTGCAGCGAACAGGGCGCTGTATAACAGATACCCGGTTAAAAAATAGAAAATGAAAATACCCATAATGTGGCCGAAGGGGATGGTTTTTAAAATGGCAAGAAATCCCATGACACCACCTTGCGGCGCTGAAAACGCCGCTCCCGCAATTTTTGTCGCTATATACGAGAGGATGATCCATGCGGCAAATTGGGTAAGGCCGACCAGCCCGACGCCGATGATCTTGCCGAGCATTAACTGGAACGGCTTTACAGATGATATGATCACCTCAATAATACGGCTGGTCTTCTCTTCAATCACCCCCCGCATTACCTGCGCACCATAAATAAACAGCGAAATATAAATTAAAATAGCACAGGCGATCCCAACACCAACCGCTGCGCCAACATTAGCTTTTTTATCCCCGGTATCGGTTACTTCTATCGGGTTAAGGGAAATGTCACTTTTTATGGAACGAAGCACCGCGGTATCGATATGATGCTTTATCATGCCATCACTTACCGCAATGGTATTCATCTGTCTTTCTATTTCTCCGGAGAGCGCAAACTCCGGTTTCTTTTTGGCGTAAATTTGAACAGCATCCTTTGTTTTATAATTTGCCGGTATTTGCAGCGCGGAAAGATTTTCATCGTTTTTCGCTTCCTGTTTAACAGCATTAAGGGATTGTTTAGTGGTTTCAAAATGTATATTTTTTGCATCGTGAAACTTTCCTGCAAAAACCCCGCTTTCATCCAGTACCTTAATAACCTGCGGGGTACTCAACTGGCCACTGTTCTTGGCCACCAAAGCAATAACTGCCGACATCACAAAGATCAGTGACGGCACAACGAAAATCATGATAAGAAATGATTTCTTTCTTACGCGTGTAAAATATTCCCGCTGTATAATGAGTAAAACTTTGTTCATGGCTTATGCAATTTTGTTTACCTGTTCAATAAAAATTTCGTTCATACTGGGTATTACTTCCTGTAGCATATTGATATGCACTTTGGGTATCATGTATTTTAAAACATCATTTGAAGTAATATTCTCGTTTAATTTTATCCGCACCGTAAAACAGTTGTCCGCACTGCCGATCTCGTCGAGCAGGTGAAAAGGCTGCGACCCGTCCATGTCTATTTTATCACCTGAGTATTCAACCAGGTAAACATTATTGCGGTAGGAATTTTTGATGTCTTTTATTTTGCCGTCGAGTATTTTCTTCGAACGGTCAAGCAATGCTATTGCGTCACAAAGCTGCTCAACTGATTCCATGCGGTGGGTCGAAAACAGGATGGTGGCGCCTTTACGGTTTAATTCAAGTATCTCATCTTTTATCACTTCGGCATTCACCGGGTCGAAACCGCTGAAGGGCTCGTCAAGGATGATCAGGTCGGGCTCGTGCAATACGGTTGCCACAAACTGCGCTTTCTGCTGCATACCTTTTGACAGTTCTTCAATTTTTAATTTCCACCAGGTTTGCATGCCCAGTTTCTCGAACCAAACCTTTAACCGTTTGATCGCTTCATCCCGGCTCAAGCCCTTTAAACGCGCCAGGTATATCATTTGCTCGCCGATCTCCATTTTTTTATAAAGGCCGCGCTCCTCCGGTAAATAGCCGATGCGCTCAATGTGCGACTGGTTGAGTTTTTCGCCATTAAAATAAACTTCGCCCGAATCGGGTGCGGTAATTTGGTTTACAATGCGGATAAGCGAAGTTTTGCCGGCGCCATTTGGCCCCAAAAGGCCAAATATTTGTCCGCGCTCAACTTCCAAACTTACGCCGCTTAAGGCAGTGTGCCCGGCGTATTGCTTTACAATATTGCGGATGCTTAGCATAGGATAAGGTTTGTTCAGTTAACAGATTTTTGAATTAGATAAACCGGATTGCTTAAAGTTACACATATATGCAATAAGCACAAGGTTTAAGCATAAAGCTTTTGTAAACCCGTTCTGTGTAACTTAAATTTAGTTGCGCGGAGAATGCGCAATATAAGATCGGACTGTATCATTTGTGAAAGAGATACAGTTGATACAAGAGATACAGCTGATACACTAACAAAATGTTGTCACCGCTTTTATAATATTTCCTAAGTTGCCTGTGAGGACACAGACAGCGAGGAGAAGCGGTACTTTATTAAATTGTATATTTAAAAATGCTTTTAAAAAACCTGATATTTCTGGTGACCCTTTGTTTTGCGACAACTGCTTTTGCTCAGCAATCGGCAAAGCCTGTCCCTATGATTTTTGACAGCGATATGGGCCCGGATTATGACGACGTAGGCGCCATTGCTATTTTGCATGCTTTCGCAGATAAAGGCGAGGCGAAGATCCTGGCAACAATGGCCAGCACAAAATACGAGGGCGTGGCAGGTATTTTAAATGTATTCAATACATATTTTAACCGGCCGGATATCCCGGTTGGCGTGCCAAAAGGCTACGCGCTTGAGCTGCGCGACTGGCAGCATTGGACGGATACATTACTCGCAAAATATCCGCATAAAATTAAAACCAACGATGAGGCGCAGGATGCGGTTAAGCTGTACCGCAAAATTCTTGCGGCGCAGCCGGATCATAGCGTCACCATCGTCACCGTCGGTTTTCTCACCAATCTTTCTAATTTGTTAAACACCGGTGCGGACGGCTATTCTTCCCTTACGGGAATAGAACTGATAAAAAGGAAAGTAAAATTAATGGTTTGCATGGTCGGCAAATTCCCGTCAGGGTTTGAGTTTAACGTGATGAAGGATGCTGCGGCCTCACAAAATGTGTATGGACACTGGCCTACACCGGTCATTCTAAGCGGCTTCGAGATCGGTGAGAAAATAAAAGCAGGCTTACCGCTTATTCATAACAACGCTATTAAAAACGACCCGGTAAAAGATGCCTTCCGTATTGCCATCCCAATGGCTAAAGAAGATTCCTTAGGCCGGAAAAGCTGGGACGAAACGGCGGTGCTGGTTGCGATAAAAGGCTATTCGAACTGGTATACCCTGCACAAAGGCCGGATGTTAGTAGCCGATAATGGCAGCAATACCTGGGACGATAATGGAACGGGGCAAGCATATCTCATTGAAAAAGAGAATTATAGAAAAGTTCAGGAACTGATCAATTTGCTGATCATGCATCAGCCGGTTGGAAAAAATGATTAGAGGGTAGAGATTAGAGGTTAGGTGTGTTATTTGCTGGTTTTGTTTTACCTCAACCCTCAATGCTGGGCTCGCAGTTTCGTTTATTGCCGTAACAGAAGTATATAAATAAGATGAATTATTTAAGCAAAAAGCCCAAAATCCGAACGACTTTGGGCTTAATCTCTAATCTCCAGTCTCTAATCACTTCCTACTCAAAATATTCCTTCATGCGTTCGAAAAAGCTTTTCTCGTTTTTACCCGGATTTGGTTTGAAATTGGGTGAGCTTTGCAGTTTTTCCAGCAGCTCGCGCTCTTCATGACTAAGGGCCTTGGGTGTCCAGATATTGATATGTATCAGTTGATCGCCGCGGTGATAGGAGTTTACTTCGGGTACACCTTTACTCTTCAGGCGTAATATTTTGCCGCCCTGTGTTCCGGGATCGATCTTTATTTTAACCTTGCCGTCAATGGTCGGCACTTCAACGCTGGTGCCTAAAGCAGCATCAACAAAATTGACGTGCAGGTCGTATATCACGTTATTGCCGTCGCGTTTCAACGTCTCGTGCGGGATCTCCTCGATAAGGATGATCAGGTCGCCCGGTACACCACCGCGCGGGGCAGCGTTGCCCTTGCCGCTCATGCTTAGCTGCATTCCTTCGCTTACACCGGCAGGAATGTTAATACTTATTGTTTCTTCGCCGCGCACCACGCCATCGCCATGACAAACGGTACATTTTGATAAAATGGTTGAGCCTTCGCCATTACAGGTAGGGCAGGTGCTGGTGGTTTGCATCTGGCCTAATATAGTATTTGTTACCCTGCGTACCGCGCCCGATCCACCGCAGGTTTTACAGGTTTGGAATGACGACCTGTCCTTCGCACCAGTGCCATCGCAGGTATTACAAAGTATCTGCTTGTTTACTTTTATCTTTTTCTCGGCGCCGTTGGCTATCTCTTCAAGCGTTAACCTGACTTTGATGCGCAGGTTGCTTCCTTTCACCCGGCGCGCGCCGCCGCCGCTCTGGCGTCCGCCGCCGAAAAACCCTTCGAACGGGCTGCCGCCGCCAAATATGTCGCCGAACTGGCTGAATATGTCATCCATATTCATGCCACCGCCGCCATAGCCGCCGCCGTTAGCGGAATGCGCGTTGGCAGCATGGCCGAATTGGTCGTACCGCTGGCGTTTATCCGCGTTGCTTAAAACTTCATATGCTTCCGCAGCTTCCTTAAATTTTTCTTCAGCTGCTTTATCACCCTGGTTTTTATCCGGGTGATATTTAATGGCCATCTTACGATAAGCTTTCTTTATCTCATCAGCATCCGCACCTTTCGCTACGCCCAGTATGTCGTAGTAATCTCTTTTAGCCATGTTTTATTATTGTTGAATTGGTGAATTAGTGATTTAGTGAATTTTATTATTCACCAGCCAATCACTAATTCACCAATTCAGTAATTCACTAATTAACTTACGCTCCTACAATTACTTTTGCAAAACGCGCAACTTTGTCATTAAGAAAATAACCTTTTTCCATTTCATCAACTACCTTGCCTTTTGACTCTTCGTTGGGGGCAGGTATATTGGTGACGGCTTCATGCAATTCTGGATCAAATGGTTTCCCGATGGATTCCATTTCCTTTAACCCCTTTTGCGTAAGTGTATTTTTTAATTTTTGCTGGATCAGCTCAACACCTTCTTTAACAGGGGTAAGGTCCGTTGCATTCTGCATCGACCGCAAAGCCCTGTCGAAATCATCCAGTACCGGGAGTAAAGACACGATCAAGTCCTTTCCTTCCATTTTCCGTGCTTCTTCCCGCTCTTTAATCGTACGCCTTCTAAAGTTATCAAATTCAGCGTATAAACGTAAATATTTGTCGTTGGCAAGCTGTAATTCCTCTTTTAGCATGTCAACAGCCGAGGTCGCATTTTCAGCGGCCTGCTGATCTGCTTCCTGCCCGTCACCAGGTAAGGAATCATTTATTTCTTCGTTTAAAACACCTGTTTCTTCCGGATCCTCTTTCTTTTTTTTCTTCAGCATATCATTAAAATTCATAGCTAATAGTGCCAATCAAGTATCCTGCCATCGATTTAAATCCGACAAGCTGTCAGCGCTTTTTATTATTTACGTAAAATGTGGCACATTCTGTGATAGTAGTGGCAGGTTCAATGTCCATTCAAAAAAATCCGAAATTGAAACGGCGTAGCCCTCTTGAGCACCTTTAAAAACAATCAACAGCGAAAACATCCGACATCCGAAATCAAGAGATCTTCACGTCCTCCAATACTTTTCCATTCTCACATTTAATAATGCGTGAGGGAAAGGTGCGGATAATATGATAATCGTGCGTTGCGATCAGCACGGCGGTGCCCGATTGGCTGATCTGTTTAAGCAGCATTACAATTTCTTCGGATGTATCGGGATCAAGGTTGCCCGTTGGCTCATCTGCGAGGATGATCTCAGGATCATTTAACAACGCCCTGGCTATTACAACACGCTGCTGTTCACCGCCTGAAAGCTCGTGGGGCATTTTTTTAAGCTTCGAGCGCAGCCCGACTTTCTCAAGGACGTCAAGTATCCGGTCACTTATTAATTTTTTATCTGTCCAGCCGGTCGCACGTACTACGAACTGCAGGTTTTGTTCTACCGACCGGTCGGTCAATAGCTGGAAATCCTGGAAAACAATACCCAGCTTGCGCCGCAGAAAAGGAATATCGCTGGTTTTTAAATGATTCAGGTCGTAGCCGCAGGCATGTCCGGCACCGGTGGATATGGGTAGATCGCCATAAATAACCTTTAACAGGCTGCTTTTGCCCGACCCGGTTTGACCTATGCACCAAACAAAATCGCCTTTATCAACATGCAGGTTAACATTTGACAACACCAGGTGCGCCTGCTGAAAAATATCAACGTTTTGTAGCTTTATAATGGAATTTCCAATCATGTGTTTAAAGCTCTAATTTTAAGATCTGCCCAAACGGCAAATCTTTTATAATGTTCATTATATATTCCGTTTTATCGTGAAGCCCGGCTTTATCCAACGATTTTTCGGGCCGGTCAACCCTGAAATAAGCCAATAGCGTAAACTTATCGTCCCTCAACTGTACATAATCTGGTATTTTGGCAACACCTTTTACTTTAATGATATACATTTTTAAGTCCATAGTCCATGGTCAATAGTCCATAGCACTGGTAAATTACAAGGCAAAAACAGCCATGGTCTATCGACTATCGACCATGGACTACTACTACAGCGCTAACACTTCCTTCACCCGCTCGGCTGCTTCTTTCAATAATATGGCCGAGTAAACTTTTAGTCCCGAATTATCGATCAATAGTTTTGCCTCTTTGGCATTGGTTCCCTGCAAACGTACAATTATCGGAATAGGAATGTTCCCTATTTCTTTGTAAGCATCGATCACACCCTGGGCAACCCGGTCGCAGCGAACGATCCCGCCAAAAATGTTGATCAGGATAGCTTTAACATGCGGGTCTTTTAATATGATGTTAAAAGCAGCTTTTACTGTTTCGGCATTGGCGGTACCGCCCACATCCAAAAAGTTTGCAGGCTCGCCGCCGGCAATTTTTATGATGTCCATGGTTGCCATGGCCAGGCCGGCGCCGTTCACCATACAGCCAACGTTTCCGTCGAGCTTCACATAGTTCAGGTTTGATTTGCTGGCCTCTACTTCTGTAGGGTCCTCTTCATCTGTATCGCGTAAAGCAGCAAAATCAGGATGACGGTATAACGCATTGTCATCCAAATTCACTTTGGCATCAACAGCCAATATTTTATTGTCCGAAGTTTTTAAAACCGGGTTTATTTCAAATTGCGAAGAATCGGTGGCATCGTATGCTTTGTACAAAGCGGTGATAAACTTCACCATATCTTTAAACGCATCGCCCGAAAGGCCCAGGTTGAACGCAATTTTACGCGCCTGGAACCCTTGCAGCCCAACTTTCGGGTCAATTTCTTCCTTATGTATCAGTTCAGGCGTTGAGTGTGCCACTTCTTCAATATCCATACCGCCTTCGGTTGAATACATGATGATATTGCGGCCCTTTGCCCTGTCGAGCAATACACTGATATAAAATTCCTTTGTTGGGCTGTCGCCGGGATAATAAACATCCTGCGCAACCAAAACTTTATGCACTTTTTTGCCTTCCGGACCGGTTTGCGGTGTTATAAGCTGCATACCAAGTATGGCGCCGGCCTTTTCTTTCACCTCGTCAAGGTTTTTGGCCAGTTTAACGCCGCCGCCTTTACCGCGGCCGCCCGCATGTATCTGGGCCTTAACAACAACCCAGCTTGAATTATAATCTTCCTTTAATTTTTGAGCGGCTGCAACGGCCTCCTCCACATTATTGGCAAGTATGCCTTCCTGTACCCTTACGCCGAAGCTTTTTAGTATCGCTTTACCCTGATATTCGTGAATATTCATGTGTCCTGAAGAATTTGCGGTAAATCTACAATTTTGTTTGGAATTAGTGATTGGAGATTAGAGAGGGAAATCGCTTTTAAAACTTTTGCCCTCTTTACGCGTAGCGTAGTCGGGGTGAGTAATCGCCGGCATGCATTAGCGGTAATATCGCTTCGTTAGTACTCACCCGATCATCGCTAAGCCGCTCGATCACCCTCTCTTCGCTAGCGAAAAGAGGGTGAAAATGGTGGATTTATTTTAAACGCGATTTCGCTGAGAGATTGGAGGTTAGAATTAAGATTTTTATTAAGCAAACTTTTTTGGACTCGGCGCCTTTTGGTCTTCAGCACAAAAAAAATCACCTAATCTCTAATCTCTAACCTCTAATCACCTACATTTGCCCATGCTCAAAGCCAAAAATATCCATAAAGCATACGGACAACTTGAAATATTAAAGGGTGTTGACCTTGAGGTGGAAAAGGGCGAGATCGTGACCATTGTTGGCGCGTCCGGCGCCGGGAAAAGCACGTTGCTTAATATATTAGGGACATTAGACAGGCCCGACTCGGGGCAGTTGTATATCAACAATATAGAACTGAGCGGTTTAAACAATAAGAATTTAAGCCTGTTCAGGAACCAGAAAATTGGTTTTATCTTCCAGTTTCATCATTTACTGAGCGAGTTTGACGCGGTCGAAAATGTTTGTATACCGGCCTTTATTGCAGGCACATCGCGGAAAGATGCGGAAAGAAGGGCTACAGAACTATTGGAATTACTTGGGCTGGGCGAAAGGCTCAACCATAAACCCAACGAGCTATCGGGCGGCGAGCAACAAAGGGTTGCCGTGGCAAGGGCTTTGATCAATAAGCCGTCGTTGATATTTGCTGATGAGCCTTCGGGAAATCTCGATTCGGCCAACGCGCTCGAACTGCACGAATTGTTTATTAAACTGCGGAATGAGTTTGACCAAACTTTTGTGATCGTTACACATAACCAGGACCTCGCCGACATTTCAAACCGCACAATTTTGATGAAGGATGGTTTGATTGTTCATTAAGTTATAGTTTAGTCCGGAAAGTCAGTAAAGTCCGGAAGTCCGACCGCGTGCCGCCTTAGCTTTAGCGGTGGTGCAAAGAAGCTACAGTTGGTATACTGGACTGACGTTTCGATTAAAATAACTTAAAGTTATATAGAAGAATGAAAACGCTCATTACGGCCGCTACTTCCGGGGAGGCACAACGGCTTAAAAATAAACTGGATGCTGATGCTGTTATTTTAGGAGATTACCTTGACGTGCCCGAATTTATGGTGAAGAGTGGCAATATGATTCGCCTGCCCGATCCAAAATCGATAGCTTATGCACACGAAATGTTAGCTTTATGTCTTGATAAGGAAATTCAAACTATTTATCCGCTTAAAGAACAGGAAAAAATACTTTTGAAAGAAGCCGGACAATTATTCCAGGAATATGATATAATCGTAGTTTGTGATTTTTGACCATAAACTATCCAAACTTGATTTTAAAAATAACCCAAAATATAGCTATGGCCCATGGACTATCGACCATGGACTTTAACCGTGAACCAAAAATGAAACTACACACCATAGATACCGGCTTTTTTAAATTGGATGGGGGCGCCATGTTTGGCGTTGTACCAAAATCCATCTGGAATAAAACCAACCCGGCTGATGAAAATAATTTATGTACCTGGGCCATGCGCTGTTTATTGATCGAGGACGAGGGAAGACTAATATTGGTTGATACCGGAATTGGAAACAAACAGGATGAGCGATTTTTTAGTCATTATTATTTGCATGGCGGGGCAAGTCTCAATAGCTCGCTGGCAGCCTTGGGTTTTACACGGGATGATATCACCGACGTATTTTTAACCCATCTGCATTTTGACCATGTGGGCGGCGCTGTTGTCCGGGAGAACGGGCAATTGTCCCTGACGTTTAAAAATGCCACCTACTGGAGCAATCAAAAACACTGGGATTGGGCTATATATCCAAATGATCGCGAAAAAGCTTCTTTTTTAAAAGAGAATATATTACCCATACAGGAAAGCGGCCGGTTAAAATTTATCCCGGTTGAAGATGGTTTTCAATTTACAGCCAATGTAAAGGTGCGTTTCGCGTACGGGCATACCGAAGCGATGATGCTGCCGCAGATATCATACAAAGGCAAACAGGTTTTGTATATGGCCGATCTGCTTCCCTCTGTGGGCCACATACCATTACCTTATGTAATGGCGTATGATATGTTTCCTTTGCAAACGCTCACCGAAAAGAAAATCTTCCTGGATGAAGCCGTTAAAAACAACTACGTATTGTTCCTTGAGCACGACGCGGTGAACGAATGCTGCACTTTACAGCTAACGGAAAAAGGGGTGAGATTAAATGAAACTTTTAAGCTGGAAAAATTGTAATAATGACGTAAATATTTACGTATTTGCCTCATAATATAATCTTTTTGTAAATATACAATAGGGTATAAAAATTAAATAACAATTTTATACCTTTGCACGTTCTAACCTAAAATAAGCACAGGAGAGGTTAAAAAAATAGATGAGACAACTCAAAATAACCCAATCGATTACCAATCGTGAGTCGCAATCATTAGATAAATATCTTCACGAAATTGGTAAGGTTGATCTGATAACTGCCGAAGAAGAAGTAATTTTAGCTCAAAAGATCAGGGAAGGTGACCAGGCCGCGTTGGAACGTTTAACAAAAACCAATTTGCGTTTTGTGGTGTCTGTTGCCAAACAATATCAAAACCAGGGACTTACCTTAGGCGATTTAATAAATGAAGGCAATTTAGGTTTAATTAAGGCGGCTAAACGCTTTGACGAAACCAAAGGCTTTAAATTTATTTCGTATGCCGTATGGTGGATCCGTCAATCTATATTACAGGCTATTGCCGAGCAGTCGCGTATTGTACGTTTGCCATTGAACCAGGTAGGTTCGTTAAGTAAGATCAGTAAAGCATTTTCAAAACTTGAACAGGAGTTTGAGCGCGAGCCTTCACCCGAAGAGCTGGCCGAAATGCTGGAAACAACTGTAGATAAAATTTCGGATACACTGAGCAATTCAGGACGTCATGTATCTATGGATGCTCCGTTTGTACAGGGCGAAGAAAATACCCTACTGGATGTACTGGAGAACCAGGAACCTAATACCGATTCGATATTGATCAATGAATCTTTATCAGAGGAGATCAAACGCTCACTTTCGACGCTTACCGAACGCGAACGCGAGATCATTGTATTATTCTTTGGTTTAGGCACCAACCACCCGCTTTCACTGGAAGAGATCGGTGAAAAATTCAACCTGACACGCGAGCGTGTAAGGCAGATCAAGGATAAAGCGCTGCAGCGGCTGCGTCACACGTCTAGAAGCAAGATACTGAAGTCATATTTGGGATAAGGCAGATGCCACCAATAACAGAAAGCCATTGATAACCTCAATGGCTTTTTTGCGTTTATGAAAACCGCTTACAATAATCCGCCGGATTTTCTGTTTGATTAGCTGTCACAATTATCATTTGAAGGCTTTAATCCTTATCTCCTTATATTATTGGAAACTGCTATTGCTTTTTAACGTAGCCTGTAGTTTACTTGCCCTGGCGATCGGCTGGTATAATGCCGGATATATTGGCGGAGGCAACCTTTTTATAGCTAAGCTATTGGGATTTGCAGGTGCTGTTGTTCTTCATCAATATACCGCCAAAGACACATACTATTACTTCCGTAATGCCGGTTGCCGAATGCGACGGGTAATTACGATCTCTTTCATGGTCGACATTTTCCTTTTTATAGTGGTTGTTCTATTTATTAACCTGGTTACTCATGCAGCCGCTCACATTAAAAGTTGATAGCGTACAGCTATCATTTGATGACAGGAAGATATTGCAGGATATCTATCTTGAATGCAGCACGGGTGAAATTGTTGGGCTGCTTGGCCGCAATGGATCGGGCAAGTCCTCGTTGTTAAAAATAATATTCGGCTCCCTGATACCTGGCTTCAAATACGTAAGTATAAACGATGAGTATATCGTTAAAGGATATATAAACAACCGCATTGCCTATCTGCCGCAACATAATTACCTGCCGCACGGCATAAAGATCAAAAAATTGGCCCGGATGTTAATTGATGAATTGTTTTGGGATGAGTTTTCTGAATTAACGATATACAAAGACCACCAGGAGAAAACGGCAAGCCAGCTTTCGGGCGGTGAGCTGCGGATACTCGAAACGCTGATGATCGTGTACAATAAGGCCGATTTTATTTTACTGGACGAACCTTTTACACATATATCGCCGGTACAAACCGAATATTTTAAACCGATAATAAAAGCCTGCGCCAAAAGGAAGGGCATTATAATCACTGACCACCAGTATTATAATGTTTTAGACGTCAGCGGGAGGAATATAATTCTGGAAAATGGTTGTACCAAACCTGTTCATCATATTGATGAATTGGTTACTTACCGTTACCTTAGCGGTATAAAGTAATACCTATGACAATACCTATCTACCAGGCCGATGCCTTTACCGACCAGCTTTTTGGCGGTAACCCGGCCGCGATTTGTCCGCTTAACGAATGGCTGCCTGATGAAACCATGCAGAAAATAGCCGTGGAGAATAACCTTGCTGAAACAGCCTTTTTTGTAAAAAACGAAACGGGGTATAAACTAAGATGGTTTACACCCGAATACGAAATTGACCTTTGCGGCCATGCTACGCTTGCCTCTGCGCATATTTTGTTTACCCAGTTGGGTTACAAAGAAGATACTATCCATTTTGAAACAGTAAAGGCAGGTACGCTTACCGTGAAAAAGGAAGGCGATAAATATACCATGGACTTTCCGTCGAGGCCGGCTATACCTATTGAATGGCCCAACGGATTGGTTGAGGCAATTGGCGAAAAAAAGCCTCTTGAAGTTTTACGTTCGCGGGATTATTTTTTGGTGTATGAATCTGAAAAGGATATCCGCGACATTTCGCCTGATTTTTTTGTGCTGTCGAAAATGGATACCGTTGGCGTAATCGTTACCGCTCCCGGCAAAGATGTTGATTTTGTATCCCGCTTTTTTGCACCCGGCGCCGGCATACCCGAGGACCCTGTTACCGGCTCGGCACATTGCAACCTTATCCCGTACTGGGCCGAAAAATTAGGAAAGAATAAGCTGCATGCTTACCAGCTCTCATCCCGCAAAGGCGAACTCTGGTGCGAACTCAAAGGCGACCGTGTGCTGATGAGCGGCAAAGCGGTGACTTATTTGAAGGGGGAAATATTTGTATAATTTCGGATTTCGGATTTTCAATTTCGGAATTATTAAAGCTATATCGTCATTTGTTCTGGCTGTCAATCTTTCAAATCCGAAATTGAAAATCCGAAATCCGAAATCAGCTCAATATCCTACCGTAAACCGCTCCTTGATATGCCTGGGATTCTCAATTTCATCTATTATCGCAACAGCAAAATCTTCCATTGATATCAGGCTGTGGCCATTTGCGTCGGTTATTAGCTGGTTGGTGCCGGTACGGAACTTTCCGGTACGCTCGCCGGGAACTATTTCTGCCGCCGGGCTTATGTAGGTCCATTCCAGTTCCTTTTCCTGCTGGTATATTTTTAATGCTTCGCGATGTGCTAATGCCGGCGCTTTATACGCCGCCGGAAAATCGGGTGTATCAACCAACTGCACACCGGGGCTTACCTCCAGGCTGCCGGCACCTCCAACAATAATTAATCTTTTCACATGCGCCTGCTTTAGTCCGTTTATTAGCGGAATGGCAACCTCTGTAATCGACGATGGCGCTGCGCCGCGCGTATAATTGTACACACATACCACGGCGTCGTGGTCGAAAGCGCCGGTTTCAACCTCCTGCGTTTTAAACAAGTCGGCTTTGGCAACTTTCAGATGAGGCGCTTCGAGGGTGTAATTTTCCGGATGACGAACAATCGCGGTAACATCATGACCGCGGTTTAGAGCCTCAGTTACTATGCGGCTGCCGATACGGCCGGCCGCTCCAAATACTGCTATTTTCATATAGTTGTAAATGTTGTAATGGTGGTAAATGTTTTGTGAAGATAGAGATTAGAGACCGGAGGTTAGAGATCAGTTTGAATTCAAAACCTAAAGAATAATAATGCAAATCTAATTTTTATATAACTTAAGTTATTATGGCTGAACGTAAGCAGTAGCTTCTTACGGACGAACCGCTAACCTCCGATCTCTAACCTCTAAAAAAATCATTGAAAAATGATTTTTTTATGATTACTTTGAAGAGCTTAATTTTTCCGCGGCCAGTACAATATAGATGCAGCTTACACGCTTAGAAATCAAAGGATTTAAGAGTTTTGGAGATAAGATCACCATTAATTTTAATGAGGGTGTAACCGCTATTGTGGGCCCGAATGGCTGCGGGAAGTCGAACGTGGTTGACGCTATACGCTGGGTGCTGGGCGAGCAGAGCACGCGCATGCTCCGTTCCGAAAAGATGGATAACGTGATATTTAACGGAACCAAAAGCCGTAAAGCCGCCAACCTGGCCGAAGTGTCGCTAACCTTTGATAATACCAAAAACATCCTGCCGACTGATTTTTCGCAGGTTACCTTAACCCGAAGGTTGTACCGCACAGGTGAGAGCGAATACCGTTTAAACGATGTGCAATGCCGGTTAAAAGATATAACCGACTTGTTCCTTGACACTGGTATCGGCGCCGACTCGTACTCCATCATTGAATTAAAGATGATCGACGAGATCATCACCAATAAGGAAGGCTCGCGCCGCAACCTGTTTGAGGAGGCATCGGGCATATCCAAATATAAGCTCCGTAAAAAGCAAACTTTCAATAAGCTAAAAGATACGGAAGCCGATCTGGAACGCGTGGAGGACCTGCTTTTTGAAATAGAGAAGAACCTTAAGATGTTGGAGAATCAGGCGAAGAAGACGGAGCGCTATTACCGCATTAAGGAGCAATATAAATCGCTTAGCATCACACTTGCATCATTCAGGATCGCCTCTTTCGGCGAATCGCTTAGTAAAATTGAAGAGCAGGAACAGCGGCATAAAGAAGAAAAATCGGGCATAGTAACCCAGATAGATACCCTTGAAGCGCTGGTTCAGCAGCAAAAGCTGGATAGTTTGACCAAAGAAAAAAATCTTTCTGCGCAGCAAAAGGCAACTAATGACTATGTCTCGAAGATAAGAGCTTATGAAAGTGAGAAAAAGATAAAGAACGAACAGCTAAAATTTCAGCAGGATAAAGAAACACGACTAACCGAAGAACTGGATCGCGACAAAACCCAGCTTAATCACGTACTGTATAACCTTAAACGCCTGGCCGAAGAAAAAGCGCAGGAAGACGCGGCACTGCAAACCTTACAGTTGCAGGTGGCGGAATTAAAGGCAGTGGTGGACGAACTCCGGTTACAACAGTCCTCGTCCAGGAATGAGCTGAATGAGCTGACGAATATCAATACCAAACTCCAGAACCAGGCTTATCAAACGGAAAAAGACCTGGATATTTTACAGATACAGCAACAGGCGCTTGAGCAGGAGAGCCAGCGCAACATGGAAGACACCACCAGCAAGGAGGCTGAGCTTTCGCATTTTAACCAGGTTGTAGCCGGTTTGGAAGCCCGGGTTGAAACTGCTGAAAACGCATTTCAGCTTGATGTTGATTTCGAAAATAAACTACAGGAACAGATTGCCGCCGCTGACAATGAGCTTAATATTGTCCAGGAATCGATCATACGTGAAAGCCGCAAGCTGGATGCTAAACAGAATGAATATAACCTTACCAAAAGTATGGTTGATAATCTTGAAGGCTTCCCCGAATCAATCCGTTTTTTAAAGAAAACTGCGGGATGGTCAAAAAACGCACCGCTGTTCAGCGATATACTTTTCTGCCGGGAAGAATACAGGGTTGCCATTGAGAACTACCTTGAACCGCTGATGAATCATTACGTGGTTGAAACTTATGATGAAGCTATCAGGGCCATCAATTTATTGAGTAATTCAGCGCAGGGCAGGGCCCAGTTTTTCGTGTTAAAGAATTATGAGGCCTATAAGCATTCGACAGGCAGCGAATTAAAAGGAGCAATCCCTGCATTGAATGTAGTCGAGGTCGAAAAGCAATACCAGCCTTTATGTGATCATCTTTTGAAAAATGTTTACCTGGTTGATGACGGAAACGAACAGGCGTTAAATGATGCCGAATTGCCGGATGGCATAGTGTTAATTGGCAAAAGCGGTAAGTTCAACAAATCGAAATATGCAATGGCAGGCGGCTCGGTCGGGTTATTTGAGGGCAAGCGGATAGGCCGGGCAAAAAACCTCGATAACCTGTTAAAAGTCATCAAGCTGATCGATATTGAAGTTGCCGAATTCAAAACCCGGTTTGAAGCTTTACAGGCTGAGCTGACTGTTTTAAGGGCATCGGGCAGGGCGACGGAAATAAAACAAAAACAACAGGAGCTAAACCTGCTGAATACCGAACTGGTAACCGTTAAAACCCGGCAGGAACAGTACCAGGCCTTTATTGAAAATAGCCTGAACCGTAAGGAGGATATTGCGCGGAAGATCAGCAGCCTGAAAGAGGAAACACTTGCCTTACGTCCCCGGCTTGAAGAGTTAAAAGCCGAAAAACAAATTCAAAACGATCTGCTGGCAGTAAAACAGGAGGCTTTCAATAAGTTAAATGAAGAAGTAACCGCGCAGTCAAATAGCTATAACCAGGAAAATATTCGTTTTCACCAGCAGCAAAATAAAGTATCAGGACTAGTAAAAGACCTGGAGTACCGCGAATCACAACAAGAAACCCTGGATAACAGGATAAAACAAAACGCCGCCGAACTTGAAAAAGTAAAAATAGCAATCCAGGAAAACCTGCAGCAGTCGGGTAATTCCGACGAAGACCTGCTGGAAATGTATACGCAAAAAGATGAACTGGAGAAAGCGACCGTGCAAGCCGAGCAGGAGTATTACGAATGGCGCGGCAAAATAACCGAGACCGAAAACGAAATTACCGCGCTCAGGCGTAAAAAGGATAATGCCGAAATACGGGAAAACGAATTAAAGGACCAGCGGAATAATCTCAAACTGGACCTGAATGCATTAAAGGAAAGGTTATCTGTTGAGTTTAACGTGGACATCCAGGAACTGCCTGATACAGAAGTTTCTGCAGGCGAAGACGAACACGACATTCGCGAAAAAACAGAAAAGATAAAAAGGCAACTGGACGATTTTGGCGCCATTAACCCTATGGCGGTTGAAGCGTATAACGAAATGAACGAGCGCTATACATTTATACAGGCGCAGAAGAAAGATTTAAGTGATGCGAAGGCCTCATTATTAGCTACTATACAGGAAATTGATGATACAGCCAGGGAAAAATTTATGTATTCGTTTACCATGGTGCGCGAGAATTTTATAAAAGTTTTCCGTTCCCTATTTAACGAAGAAGACTCATGCGACCTTGTATTAACTGATCCCGAAAACCCGTTAGAATCGGATATCGATATTATTGCCAAACCAAAGGGCAAGCGGCCGTTATCGATCAACCAGCTTTCGGGTGGAGAGAAAACGCTGACTGCCACCGCTATTCTCTTTTCGCTTTACCTGTTAAAGCCTGCACCCTTCTGTATCTTTGATGAAGTGGATGCGCCGCTTGACGATACCAACATCGACAAATTCAACAATATCATCCGCGAATTTTCGAAAGATTCGCAGTTTATTATTATTTCTCACAATAAACGCACAATAGCCAGTACAGATATTATTTATGGTGTAACCATGGTTGAGCAGGGGATATCAAGAGTGGTGCCGGTGGATTTGAGGGAACTGGTTAATTGAGGAGGTGAAAGGTTAAAGACTTACGAAGTTTTTAAAACTTCGTAAGTCTAAATCGGCAAGGAAAAAGAAGGGCGAAAGATTAGCTTAGTGCAGCTACCTTTCGCCCTTCACCTTTTGCCTTTGACCTTATTATTTGAGTTTCAACTTCTTGTCGAATATCATACCGTTAAAGGCATGTGGATTTATACCCATATCATCTGATTGCTGCTGTACCCTAAGTGTTTTTGTTCCGATACCTTGCGTAACTGGGTTTTGTACGGAATAAGTGCCTAATGTTACAAAATGCAAAGCATGGGCCAGTAAACCTTCGGTAGGATCGCCAAAGTCTTTTGTGGGGTCGTCGTAGTCGTTTACGCCCGGATAACCCGGATCGCCGGGAGTAAAGCCGTCATAATAATCGCCTTGTCCGGCCGAGTTTTTGGTTGAAAATTCCGGGGTGTACATAATATATTTATTAATATCTATGTCAAAAAATCCAACTGGCTTTCCATAGGTCTTCCGGCCTATAAATTGTACGTCCATTATCGGGCGCAGGTTATTGATCGTTAGCTCACTGGCCGACGCAGTTGAACCGCCCATAATAAAAAACACCCGACTCACATTTAATGCATGTTGTTTTGAAAAATTTACTGCATTTACTGCTACTGTATAGTTAAACTGGGCGTAATTGTAATCAGTTCCGCTTGAGGGATCTCTACGCCATTGATGCTTAAGTAAAGGATCTGTGTTGTTAACCAGGTTATCAGTGTAATACGTATTATACATCAATGTTCCGTTTTTTGAAGCCGGCACGATCAGGTTGTCAAGATATTCAGCTGTAGAAACGTACCCGCCACCGTTATAACGCAGATCGACTACCAGATCCGTGACGCCCTGGGCCGCAAAATAGTCAAAAGCAGCATTTAATTTAGAGTTAGCGTTGGATCCGGATGTAAAGCTGTTAAACACAATGTAACCAACTTTATGGCCATTTGTGGTCGTATAAACAGTGTCTTTTAACACGGGGTTTACCGTGTAACTCGCCGCGCTTAAATTAGCTGTTAGCGTAGTTCCATCATACTTTTTTAACGTCATGGTTATCACGGTGCTATTAAAAATAGCATTATTCACCATCGCCAGGTTTACACCCGGGCCTGTTCCGCCATCGTATGATATACTGGTACTGCCGTTAATACTCATGATCTGGTAACCTCTCCGGATACCCGCCAGCGCTGCCGGCGAGCCAGGATATACATACTTAACACGAAGGTCGCTTACCTGATTATACAAGGCCGAGAAGCCAAAATCACCTTTGGTGCCGTTTAACGCCGCTGAGGTAGTCCCATCATCAATAAAGGAATATTTTGCATAGCCCGGGTGCGAAGTACTGTACTCATAGGGTTTTCCTGTCGCCGAATTGATCGCGTATTGCGAAAGTTTATCCAGCTCGTTTTGTAAAGCACCGATATCGTTGGTGCCAGTGGTTGCCCGCGGGTTAAATGTAGCATAGTCCGGGGCTGCGCCATGCCATAAATTTTCTTCCTTGAAATAAAGATAGACTGAATCTTTAATCAGGTCGAGTGTAGAGCCGGTAGATGGCGGACCTGTTACAATAGGGGTTTTCTTCTCTTTTTTACAAGCCGCCAGCAAACCTGCCGAAAGTATGAGCGTTAAATAAAGTAATTTTCTCATTTGATCAATATTTTTATTTTTGGTTTTTCTTAAACGGAAAAAGTCCGAATATGTTATCGTAATAGTTTATAAAAATTCTTTTATATTAATAAAATCAATTCCGCATGCCAGTGCGCAAAGCCTGTCCGTTTCTGAATTTTCAATCATCACTATGTTTCTTCTTTGCAGGTTATGCTCTTTTATTAATAAATGTATAACGTCAGGTTCAGGTTTTGGTACCGATTCATCGGCAAAATAGCAGGTTAAATATTTTTCCAGGCCATGCCATTCTGTTTGTTTTATCTTATTTAATTGCTGTTCGGGGTTGCCGTTTGTTACAATAAACACTTTTTTTCTGTCAACCACAACTTCCTGCAACATTTTCAGCATATTTTCATAGACCAAAAGCTTTAGCGGAAGTTTAACAGTATTTAAAAGATGGCTTAAACTGTATCGAAATCGTTCGCTGAGATTAAACTTCTCTTTCAGGCGGTCGAAAACAACATCCTTTCCTTCGTTATTATACGTACTCACCATCAATTCAGTTGCCATCTTAGCGTCAATTAGTTCGGTATATTCCAGCAAGCTGGCAAACAGGTAATAAACTTGGAACAGGTAATCCTTTTCGGGATACAGTACATTATCCAATTCAAATATAAAAGCGGTTTTGCGTTTATCGATATCGCTGTATTTCATTCTTTAATCACCGTGTATATTCATAGGCACAGCGGTTGAAACTTATGTAAGCCTTTGTAATTATTTCGGTAAAGATAATATCCTTTACGTTTCAGCACTGACTATTATTACTAAGAAAAATCAAATAAATTTGCGTAACCGTTTGGTTTCGTATATATTTGCAACCATACGGTTAAATATTCATATGCGCAGAGATGTTTTCCAGGCTATCGCCGACCCGACCAGGAGAGATATTATAGGCTTAATTGCCCATCGATCATTAAACCTGAATGCCGTGACCGGGCACTTTGATATCAGCAGGCCTGCCATATCAAAGCACATTAAAATTCTTACCCAATGCGGACTGCTGACCATCAGGCAAAAGGGTAGGGACAGGATTTGTGAAGCCAATTTTAAAAAGCTGAATGAAGTGTCGGACTGGGTGGAACAATACCGCACTTTCTGGACAAATAAGCTTGATGCGCTGTGTGATTTCCTGGACGAGGAAGCAACCGGAAATAAATCAAACCAAGAACTACAAAAATGAAAAACGAGCCGGTTATTATTGAACGCGTATATAATGCACCTCCCGATAAGGTGTGGCATGCGTTAACTGATGCGGAAAAAATGCGCCAATGGTATTTCCCTTCACTTGTTGAATTTGAACCTGAAGTAGGTTTTGAAACGCGCTTTGACGTAGAAAACGGAGAGAAGTTGTTCCCCCATATCTGGAAGGTTGCAGAAGTGGTTCCGGGTAGAAAGATCAGCTACGAATGGAAATTCGGCGGCTATCCTGGAGATTCGCTGGTAAGCTTTGAATTGTTTGATGAGGACGGCAAAACCCGGATAGTTTTAACCCACGAAAATTTGGAGACCTTCCGCGGCGATATTCATCCAGACCTGGCCAAACAAAACTTTGCAGAAGGCTGGACCTATTTTATCGGTACGGCGTTAAAGGATTTTGTTGAACAAGACATTGAGATTTAAACCTGATAGCTAAGAGCATGAAAGCAGAACCCGTAATAGTTGAAAGAACGTTTAATGCGCCCGTTCAAAAGGTTTGGGAGGCAATAACAGATAATGCCAAAATGAAGCAATGGTATTTCGACCTTGAAGAATTCAGGCCGGAAGTTGGTTTTGAGTTCCGCTTTTACGGTGGAACGGAAGAGAATAAGTATTTACATGTTTGTAAAATTACCGAAGTAACCCCACTCAAAAAACTTACCCATAGCTGGCGGTACGACGGCCATCCGGGCAACTCATTTGTGACCTACGAGTTGTTTCCCGAGGGTGATAAAACCAAATTAAGGTTAACCCACACCGGGCTGGAAACCTTCCCATCCTTACCCGATTTTGCGAGAACGAACTTCGAAATGGGCTGGAACCACATCATCGGCAAATCGCTTCCGGAATATTTGGAAAAAGCATAGCCTGAAACGAATGAAAGAACCGCCGGTATTTTTTGTGCTTCTTTCATTTTGTTACTTTTACAGGATATGCAGCAGCCCAATAACCCGCTTCACGGTAAAACCCTGGAAGCTATACTAAACGCTTTGGTGGCACATTACGGCTGGCCTGAGCTGGCCGAACGCATCCGTATCAATTGCTTTATATCGGACCCAAGTATAAAATCAAGCCTTAAATTTCTGCGTAAAACGCCTTGGGCACGCAAAAAGGTCGAGGACCTATACGAAAGCACCCCGAGCTTATTTACCGAAATTCAATAATTCTTCCTTCCAGCTTTGGTCTTTTTGCTTTCAGCTTTAAGCTCAAATTAATGTTTTCTCTTATTGCTCATCTTGGCCTTAAGGCCCGAGCTGTAGTTGTACGTTTTGGAATTGCTGGCTTTTTTCTCGTGGAAAGCTTCACCTTTTTCGGCGACCGGCGCTTTTCTTTTTGGCGCCTGCTGTTCGTCGGGTTTAGCAGCTGTCTTTTCTTTTTCTATCACCAGGTCGGCAGGTAATTCGGCTGGGATAACCTTTTGGCCGGTTGCCTGTTCAATTTTCTTGACCTGGCTCAGCTCAAGGTCGGTAGCAAAAGTTATGGACAGGGTTTCGTCTTCCGTTCCCGGCGCATTATTTTTTACCCTGTTGATAAATGTTTCCTTATCAACAGGCAACTCGAAATGAATTAGGAAGGGAATGTGGTGCAGGTCAATTTCGATGTCGTTTTCGTTGGCCGCAACCAGTACCCGTACTTCGGGCGAGCTTTCAAAATCGGCAACACCAATTTCTAACAACGCCACTGCGTTCTTTAACCTGTTTTGCAGGGTCTTATAAACTTTTTCGGCCGTTTGACGGGTATTTACAAACACGATGGTCTTAGTAAATAGCTCTTCATCCTGCATAAATAAATTCAACAGGTTTAGCTTCGTGCCAAAATTCGGAACGTGGTAAAGCATCTGCGGATGCAGTTCCATTGCAGCCTCGCCGATCTCATCCACTTCAACAATTGCCGGGAGTTTCATAAAGGGGGCGATCATTTTGTTCAGCTTATCGTGTATTACCTCGGTAAACACCAGGTGCTGGCATTTGGTAATGCTGTTGGCCAGTTCGGCAACAGGCAATTGCAGGCCTTGTTTAACGATCTGTTCGGCGTCATCAATGATAAGCAGTTCGATCTTATTGAGGTTTAGGCCCAGCTTTAAGTAAATGGCCCGCGCCCGGTCGGGAGTGGCAACCACAATGTCAGCACCATCGGCCAGGGCATTCATTTGGGCTTCAGTTCCCGGCGAGGCATATAACCCGACTATAGATACCGCCTTATTCTTATTCAGCGACTCAAACCGACTGATCACATCTAAAACATGTCCCTTATCCGGCACAAGTATCAAAACCAGAGGAACGCCCTCGTTGGTATGTTTTAAACGGTTTAGTACCGCCAAAATATATGTTGCTGTTTTGCCGCTTCCCTCGGGTCCAACTGCAATAACATCCTGGCCGCCAATAATGCGCGGCAAGGTTTTTAACTGTATCTCTTTAGGGTTTAAATATCCCGCTTCAGTTATCGAACGAATTAATTGTTTATTCAGCTTTAGTTTTTCGGGCCACGCCATCCGGTTATCTTAAATTATTCCTGGCGCAAAATTACCAATTTTAAAGCGCAGTTTTTTTATTAGCTGTTATACCGGCTGCCAGTCGGTTTCAATACTGTTTTGAAGCAGGGCCGAAAAAGTTGTCCGGGTTGGAATATCGAGATAAGGATAGGTCACCTTTGAGAGGTATAAACCCTGCGGATAAGCCGGAATAATGATTTTTGGCGTTACCTTATTCGCCAGGTGATATTCAAATTCGTCTACGCTCATTTCACCGCGACCGATCTCCAGCAGCCTGCCCATGATGATCCGGATCATCTTGCTCAAAAAGCGGTTAGCCGAGATATGAAACCGCAGCCTGTCGCCGCCCGGACCAATAAAAAGGCTTGCCGAGGTTACATAACAAAGGGTATGATCGATACGGTCGGGGCATTTACAGAAGGCATGGTAATCCGTATAAAGCGGGAGCAGGGCCACAGCGGCTTTCATTTTCTCCAGGTCAAGGTTTCGTTCAGGATACAAAGAACTAAAACCGCTTAAAAATGGGTCTTTATAAGTATGGATAAAATAATCGTATGAACGTTGTATAGCATCAAACCTGGCATGTGGGTTGCCCTGCATGGGGATAATATCAAAAATAGCAATATCATCCTGCAATATTTTATTCAGCCTGAAAAACAGGTCGAAATCCCATTCCGCTTCAATGTCGGCATGAAAAAAGAACTGGCTGGCATGCACCTGCGCATCCGTCCGACCGCAGCCGATGATCGTGATTGGCGTTTTCAATAACCGGCTTAGTGCCGTTTCTAAAACCCCCTGCACATTCAGTATCCCGGGTTGCTTTTGCCAGCCGTTATACCGCGCGCCATGGTAGGCTATATGAAAAAAATATCTCAATCTGTTTTATTTAGGAGTCGGCCAATAAAGCAAAATTAACTAATATTTTCATTCGGAGGGGTATTCCAGGTGTTCAACCCATTCCATGTGTTCATCGCAAAAAAATTGGAACGCCTGCTAAACTGTGCAGTCCTAAGGCGGTTTACTTTTTGTAAGTAATTCTGTTATGAGTTGACACTCTAGAGCGGGAAGTCCGTAAAATGGCAGGGAGGGTGTTATTCGGTTTCTGTGACAGTTAAGCTGTAAACGCTAACTCCTCCAAAACATCACCTCAATATCATAGCGTACTGCAGGCGGCAGTTCATCATTAATTACCTGGACACTTACTAAATCTTTTCCTATAATCTCAACGCACTTGGTAATGCTCAGGTGGGCCGAGGTAAAAAACTTTTTATGTTTTTTCTCTACCGCCTTTAAATAGGCTACTGCAAAGTCCCTGTCTTTCATCTTCAAGTCGTTTAAGAATCAATGATAAAACACAATGGCGGGAACACTGTTTGCCATTAACCAACAAATGTCAGAATTCGGCTAAGAATAGAATAAATTTACGTTCTTATATTCCAATTTCGCAAACATTTGTTAAAAATTATTTGGGGTAATTTTTCTTTTGTCAGGCTGGGTAAAGCGAAGCAAATTCTGCGCCCTGCAAGCGGGAGATATGGCTGATGAAGAAGATCAGGCTTTTGTCATACTGAGCATAGCGAAGCATCTTCTACGCCCTGTAGCCCGGCGACTTACCTGATGAAGAATATCCTTCACTGCGTTCTTCAGGATGACAAATCATTTTGCCCTTTCCTTCCCGCCTTTTCCATATCCTCAGCCACCCTGAACTGCACTATCCTGGTAATCAGATCAACCGGCATAGGCTTATCAATCGGGAACTGTATCGCACCCTTCGACCATTTGTATGCTGCCAGTTCATCATTAAACGCAACAATAGGCGAGGCAGTCGGGTAAAACCCGATATGCTCCTTATATGCGGCATAATACACCAGCACCCCATTTAATTTAAACGCCGGCATATTATAGCTGATCACTTCTTTGGCATCCGGCGCTGCGCGTTTAATGGTTTTCCGAACTTCCTCCAAAATACGTTGGGTACCGGCCGCAAACGTCGAAAAATATTCCTCTGCGGTTTTAAACTTTATTGCTGTTTCCATAATGATATGTTTACAATTATAAAGCTACGCCAAATAACCAAAACTGTAATGGGCGATAATGACAAATAGAGGGGGATTTATGACAAGCGCATAAACAATTAAGTCCTCCGGGTTCCGAGGGGAAACCTGAGGGCTTAATTGAGAATAATGGTACCAGCTAACTTACAAGGTAGCCATATCAATCACAAAACGGTAACGTACGTCGCCTTTTTGCATTCGCGTGTAAGCTGTTTGAATGTCTTTGATGTCGATCATCTCGATATCTGATACAATGTTGTGGGCTGCGCAGTAATCCAGCATTTCCTGGGTTTCTTTAATGCCGCCAATGTTTGAGCCTGTTAGGCTTTTACGGCCTTCTATTAAACTAAATGCCGCAATTTCTGCTGGCTTAGGCGGTACGCCAACGCACATATGTACGCCATTGGTTTTTAATAAGCCCATGTATATATTAAAATCGTGCGGGGCTGATACGGTGTCGAGTATAAAGTCAAAGGTCCCTTTTGCTGCTTTTAACTGCGCCTCGTCGGTTGTTACAACAAAGTGCTGTGCACCCAGCTTTCTGGCATCAGCTTCCTTATTTGGCGATGTACTTAACACCGTTACGTCAGCGCCGAATGATACGCCAAATTTAACACCCATGTGGCCAAGTCCGCCGAGGCCCAGCACGGCCAGTTTATGGCCTTTGCCAACCTTCCAGTGTCTCAACGGCGAGTAGGTTGTAATACCGGCGCATAATAGCGGTGCTACGGCGGCAAGGTCTGCATCTTCCGAAATATGGAGCACAAAGTCCTCGTTAACCACTATTGTATTTGAATAGCCGCCATAGGTAGGCGTTTTATGGTCCTGTTCCAATCCGTTGTACGTTTGGGAGTTGCCGTTGAGGCAGTATTGTTCAAGGTCCTGTTTGCAGTTTTCGCAAACCCGGCATGAGTCGACCATACAGCCGGTTCCGGCCAGGTCGCCAACTTTAAAATCCTTTACATGGTCGCCAACTTTTACTACACGGCCAACAATTTCGTGGCCGGGCACCATTGGGAATATGCCGGGGAACCAGTCGTTTGTTATCTGGTGAAGATCGGAGTGGCAAACGCCGCAATATAAAATATCAAATTGTACATCATGCGGACCTACGTCGCGCCGTTCGAATGTCCAGGGCGCTAAAGGTGTCTTTTCGTCCTGGGCTGCATAAGCTTTTGTTTCAATCATGGTAGTATGTGTTTCGTTAAAACGCAAATGTAAGCTGTGCAGCAGCCGGGTAATGCTTTTGTGATCAAGAAGTTACATTTTTGGGTGCGTTAATTGCCGGCTTATGACAAAAGTCATACAACCCTTCATGCCGTTCGTCAAAGGCTGATCAGCACCCCATCTGAAAGGTATACGATAAAGAATGTTCTCCTCGCAACACACGGAAGAAAAAAAACCAGGTAACTCCCGCTACCCGGCGCCATTATATTGATTGATTTGGTAGTAGTGATTAGAGGTTAGAGGTTAGTTAGGAAATCGACTAAAAAAACCTAATCTCCAGTCTCTAACCTCTTCGCTAAAAAACCTGCTCAAACTGGTTCACCGCGTCTTTGCTTTCAAGCACCGAGTGGCCCATTAAAAACTCGTCTACCCTGCGGGCGGCTTCGCGGCCTTCAGATATGGCCCAAACCACCAAGGATTGCCCGCGGCGCATATCGCCGGCAGCAAATACCTTGCTAACGTTGGTGCGGTAAATGCCTTCTTTGGCTTTTACGTTCTTGCGTTCGTCAAGCGCGATGCCGAGGCTTTGTACCATGCCTGGGTGCTGCGGATACAAGAAGCCCATCGCCAGGAAAACCCGTTGACAAGGGATCTCGCGCTCCGAGCCTTCCACTTTATGAAATTTTACCGGGCGGTTCATTACATCCAGTTCCCAGGTTACATCAGTTACCCGGATGGCTTTTAAGTTGCCCTTTTCATCACCCAAAAATTCTTCGGTATTGATACCCCAAAAACGGTTTACGCCTTCTTCGTGACTGCTGGTTGTTTTCAGCAGCATAGGGTAGGTTGGCCACGGCATATGGGGTGTGCGCTGCTCGGGCGGCTGCAGCATCAGCTCAAACTGCATAATCGATTTCGCGCCCTGGCGGTTGGAGGTGCCTACGCAGTCGGAACCTGTATCGCCGCCGCCAATTACAACTACATCCTTGCCGGTAGCTAAAATATCTTCACTATCAAAAGCGGTATTGCTTACGCGTTTGTTTTGCTGCTTTAAAAAGTCCATCGCGAAATAGATACCTTTCAGCTCCCTTCCGGGAATAGGCAGGTCGCGGGGAATAGTAGAGCCTCCGGCTAATACCACAGCATCGTTGTTGCGCACCATGTCGTCAGGAGCTATATCCTTTCCTATTTCAACATTGCATTTAAATACAACGCCGTCTTTTTCCATAATTTCGATACGACGGTCAACCACCCATTTCTCCAGCTTGAAATCGGGGATACCGTAACGGAGCAAGCCACCCGGGCGGTCATCACGCTCGTAAACCGTAACCGCGTGCCCCGCTTTGCTTAACTGAGCGGCGGCAGCAAGCCCGGCTGGGCCAGAGCCCACCACGGCTACCTTTTTGCCCGTTTTAATAAGCGGAGCAACCGGTTTTACCAGGTTTTTCTCGAAGGCTATTTCAATGATATGTTTCTCAATTTCTTCGATGGCTACTGCTGGCTTATTGATACCCAGCACGCAGGCCGACTCGCATGGAGCCGGGCATATCCTGCCGGTAAACTCCGGGAAGTTATTGGTTGAGGATAGGATATGATAAGCCTCTTCCCAATTTCTACGGTAAACAGCGTCGTTAAATTCGGGTATGATGTTACCCAGCGGGCACCCCGAATGACAAAATGGTATGCCGCAGTTCATACAGCGCGCCGATTGCTGGTTTAGTTTTTCGTCGGTATAAAGGTTTACAAACTCTTTGTAATTTTTAACCCTTTCGGCAACCGGTGTTTTTTCAGGAAGCTCCCTTGGAAATTCCATAAATCCTGTTGGTTTTCCCATTAGCTTACAGTTTGATATTGCAATTTTTCTAAAACTTTTTTGTACTCTTTCGGATAAACCTTTACGAAATCCTTTGAAGCTTTGCTCCAGTTGGCAATAAGCTGTTTGGCTACCTTGCTACCGGTTAAATGGACGTGCTTGTGCAGTAAAGCAACTATCTGCTCTTCGTCTTTAACAGATAAAGGATCGAGATCAACCATTTCCATATTGCAGTTTTCGCTGAAGGTATGATTGGGGTTATATACCCATGCTAAACCGCCGCTCATGCCCGCCGCGAAGTTGCGGCCTGTTTCGCCCAGTATCAGCGCACGGCCCCCGGTCATGTACTCGCAGCCATGGTCGCCGATGCCTTCTACTACGGTAGTTGCGCCGGAGTTGCGCACTGCAAAACGTTCGCCTGCCATACCGCGGATGAAAACTTCGCCTGCCGTTGCGCCGTAAAGCGCCACGTTGCCGATGATGATATTATCTTCAGGGGTAAAGGTTGCTTTTTCCGACGGATATATAGCCAGCTGCGCCCCCGACAGGCCCTTGCCTACGTAATCGTTCGCCTCGCCTTCCAGCTCAAAGGAAATACCTTTGGTGGCGAAAGCCCCAAAGCTCTGCCCGGCCGAGCCTTTAAATTTATAGTTAATGGTATTGTCCGGTAACCCGGGAGAACCATATTTTTTTGATATTTCGTTGGACAATAAAGTGCCGATTGTACGGTCAACGTTTCTCACCTCGTAAGTGGCAAAAACCGGGGTTTTATCTTCGAGCGCTGGTTTGGCTGTTTCCAGCAGCTTCCAGTCGAGGATATCATCCATGCCGTGGTCCTGTTTTTCGCTGTTATATAGGGTAACGTCTTTCGGATTGGTTACCGGGTGCAATATCCCCGAAAGGTCAACTTTCTGAGCTTTCCAGTTGGTCAACCCGTCTTTAACCTTTAAAAACTGAACACGGCCCACCATTTCGTTTATGGTACGGAAACCCAGTTCGGCCATTATTTCACGCAGTTCCTCCGCCATAAAGCGGAACAGGTTAACTACGTGTTCGGGTTTGCCCGAGAATAATTTTCTTAATTCAGGGTCCTGTGTGGCAACGCCGACAGGGCAGGTGTTCAAATGGCATTTGCGCATCATAATACAACCGCCTGCTACCAACGCTGCTGTTGCAACGCCCCATTCCTCGGCGCCCATTAAACAGGCTATGGCCAGATCGCGTCCGGTCTTTAGCTGGCCGTCGGTTTGCAGTACAACCCGGCTGCGCAGTTTATTGCGTACAAGTGTTTGGTGCGCCTCGGTAAGGCCAAGTTCCCACGGCAGCCCGGCATGTTTAACCGAACTGATAGGAGAGGCGCCTGTGCCGCCATCGTAACCGGCAATTAAAATAACGTCGGCATGTGCTTTGGCAACACCGGCAGCTATCGTCCCAACACCGGCTTTTGATACCAGTTTTACATTGATACGCGCCGCGCGGTTGGCATTTTTAAGGTCGAATATCAGTTGAGCTAAATCCTCAATTGAATAAATATCGTGGTGTGGCGGCGGCGAAATTAAGCCCACGCCTGGTGTAGAGTGCCTTGTGCGCGCTATCCAGTCATCAACCTTATGGCCGGGCAATTGCCCGCCTTCGCCGGGTTTTGCGCCCTGCGCCATTTTTATCTGCAGCTCATCGGCATTGGTCAGGTAATTGGAAGTTACTCCAAAACGTGCCGATGCCACCTGCTTGATAGCCGAGCGCATAGAGTCACCATTGGGCAATAATTCATAACGCAGCTCGTCCTCGCCGCCTTCGCCGGTATTGCTTTTGCCGCCGATGCGGTTCATGGCAATAGCCATGGTGCTGTGCGCCTCGTGCGATATGGAGCCGAATGACATTGCCCCTGTGGCAAAGCGCTTCATAATATTTTCGGCTGGTTCAACCTGATCGATGCCGATGGCCTCGCGGTGATGGGCAAAGTCAAGTAGTCCCCGTATGGTAAAATGCTTTTCGCTTTGCTCATTGATCTCCTTCGCGTAGTTTTTATATACGGAGTAGTCGTTGCTGCGGGTTGCATGCTGCAGCAGGTGGACCGTTGTCGGGTTAAACAGGTGCGACTCGCCGCGACGTTTCCACTGGTATATACCGCCTTCGGGCAGCAAATGGTCGGGTGTTTTTGAGCTACCGAAACCGATGCGGTGCTTGCAAAGCGACTCCCGGGCGATTTCGTCCAAACCTAAACCGCCGATACGGGTGACCGCGCCGGTAAAGTACCGGTCGACCACCGCCTGGTTAATTCCTAATATTTCAAAAACTTGTGAGCCATGGTAGGATTGCATGGTTGAGATACCCATTTTCGAGAATATCTTCAGCAAGCCGTCATTAACGGATTTAACATAATTTTTTTGAAGCGCTTTTAAATCCAGGCTGGTTTCAAGGCTGCCATTGTTTTTCAACGTTTCTATGGTCGACAGCGCCAAGTACGGATTGATCGCTGTAGCGCCGAAGGCGAGCAGGCAGGCAAAATGATGCACTTCCCATGTATCGCCGGTTTCAACAACCAAACCTACTGCGCCGCGCCGCCCGCTTTTGATCAAATGGTGGTGTACGGCTGATACAGCGAGTAATGAAGGTATAGGCGCATGTTCCGAGTCAATGGCCCGGTCGGATAATATCAATACTTCGAAACCGTCGTCCACGGAATCCTCGGCGTATCGGCAAAGCCTGGCGATCCCTTTTTCAAGCGAACCCGGCATGCCATCTGCATTATAATAAGTCTGCAGTGTTTTGGCATGGAACAGCCCGGTGTCAATGCTTCGCAGCTTTTCGAGCTGGTGATTTTTCAGGATAGGATGCTGCAATACCACGCAATGGCAATGCATTTTATCTTCATCCAGCAAATTGCCGTTATTGCCTATAAAAGTAGATAAGCTCATCACCAAACGCTCGCGTATCGGGTCGATAGGAGGGTTGGTAACCTGGGCAAAAAACTGTTTAAAATAGCTTGAGAGGTGCTGTGGTTTATCCGACAATATCGCCAGCGGCACATCGGTACCCATTGAGCCGACAGGTTCTTTCCCATCCAGCGCCATAGGCTTGATAATGCTGTCAATATCTTCGCGGCTATAGCCAAATACCTGCTGGTAACGGAAAACAGAGTCATCCGAAAGACTGGCAAAGGCCAGGCGCGGTTCGGCCAGCTCGCCTAATTGTATCTTATAATTTTCGAGCCAGCGGCCATAAGGCTGGCGGGACGCGATCTGGTGCTTGATCTCGTCGTCGGTAATGATTTTGCCTTTCTCGGTGTCGATCAAAAGCATTTTGCCCGGCTGCAGGCGGCCCTTGCGTAGCACCAAACTCTCATCCAGGTTAAGCACACCAGCTTCCGAAGCGGCAATTACACGACCATCAGTAGTAATTACGTAGCGTAATGGCCTTAACCCGTTACGGTCAAGCAGCGCGCCGATCAACTTGCCATCTGTAAACGTGATGGCTGCGGGGCCGTCCCATGGTTCCATCAATGCGGCGTGGAATTCGTAAAAAGCCTTTTTAAGCGGATCCATTTGCTCGTTGCCATCCCATGCTTCGGGGATCAGCATCATCATCACATGCGGCAATGAACGGCCGCTGTGCAGCAATATTTCGATAATATTGTCGAGACAAGCCGAGTCGGATTGATTATTGTCGATCACCGGCAGCAGCATATCCATTTCTTCCGTTGTGAAATACGCGGAAGCATAAGATTTTAAGCCTGAATAAAACCAGTTTAAGTTACCTGTGAGGGTATTGATCTCGCCATTATGCGCGATCAGCCGGAAAGGCTGCGCCAGTTTCCACGATGGGAAAGTATTGGTCGAAAAACGCGAATGTATCATGGCAAAGCCCGACGCTATGCGCGGGTCGGCCAGGTCACTAAAATATTTACGCAGCTGGTAAGTGGTTACCTGCCCTTTGTATACAATTGTTTTGCACGATAAAGACGTAAAGTAAAAATACTCGCCGGCAGCCGGTAAGGTTTCTATTATTGTTTTATTGATGTATCTTCTTAATATGTAAAGCTTGCGCTCAAAATCATCAGCGTTGGTAATATGATGAGGCCTTTGAATAAACAGCTGCTCCGCATCCGGCTCCGCTTTGCGGGCGGTTTCGCCTACAACCGATGAATCAACCGACAATTTGCGGTATCCAAGCGAATGCAAGCCCAGCTTTTCAATCGCGTTGGCGATGATGGTGCGACAGGCTTTTTTTAACGCAGATTCCTTCGGAAAAAATATCATGCCCACGCCATACTCGCCCGGTTCGGGCAAACTGATCTCCAGCTCGGAACATTCTTCCATCAAAAACTCATGGGGCAATTGAATCAGGATACCCGCGCCGTCGCCCGTTTCCGGGTCACAGCCGCATGCGCCGCGGTGTTCCATGTTTTCGAGCATGGTGAGCGCGTCATCAATGATCTGGTTGGTTTTATGACCGTTAATATTGGTGATAAATCCCGTTCCGCAGGAGTCGTGTTCAAATTCGGGCCTATAAAGACCCTGGTGGCATTCAGCTTGATCCATCGTTAAATTAAACCGTTTATAAAATGGGCGAGTACGAAGTTACAGATTGTAAATTTTAATTAAAAATATCTTAAAATTATTGCGATAACCTAAATAAGATAATAACAATAGAGCAAGAAATTAATAAATTGATAATTTAAAGCCTGTGTTGATTTAAATTTGATAATCAGGACAGTAAGATAATCGCTTGTGCGTTAAAAAACTATTAAGCACCGTAAAAAAAGGCGTGGAATCGAAACGAAGGAAATCCCAAACACTTGTGAACGGTTAAATATGGTCTATTAATATTGTTATATTTGAAAAGGTAAATGCAACTCTTGTCATTTTAAATTTAACCTGGTTTAAAATATAACGGCATGAAAAAGCTCAGTATCCTTATCAATTGTATTTTTTTGCTGGTAATTGGTTATTCATTTACGGCTGTTGGTTTTGATGAGCATAAAACCCTTGCAATTGGCGCAACTGCCCCTGATTTCAGCCTGCATGGTGTCGACGGTAAGATATACACATTGCATTCATTCAAAAATGCTAATGTGCTGGCTATTGTTTTTATGTGCAACCATTGCCCCACTTCGCAGGCTTACGAGGACCGCGTGATCAAATTGACCGCCGATTATGCGGCAAAAGGCGTTAAGGTTGTAGCCATAAATCCCAATCATCCATCTTCTTTGCGACTGGATGAGTTGGGATACAGCGATGTAGGCGATTCGTTTGCCGAGATGAAGATCCGCGCAAAGGAAAAGAAATTCAATTTTCCTTATTTATACGATGGGGCGACGGAAATTGCGTCAAAAAAATACGGACCCATCGCCACACCGCATATTTTTATTTTTGATAAAAACAGAAAGCTGCGCTACCAGGGGCGGATTGATGACGTGGAGAACCCCTATAGAACTCCCCATGTATTCGACGCGCGCAACGCGATTGATGCCCTGTTAAGCGATCAAGAAGTGCCCGTTACAATAACCAAAGTTTTCGGCTGCTCGGTAAAGTGGGCCGAAAAAAGTGACTGGATTGAAAAGGCCACTATTCAATGGGCTCATGAACCGGTAAGCCTCGACACCATTAATGCTCTTGGTATTGCTGAACTCATGAAGAATCCCTCTGGCAAACTAAGACTTATCAACGTTTGGGCTACCTGGTGCGGGCCATGTGTAGCTGAATTTTCTGAATTTGTTACCATGAACCGCATGTACCGCGACCGCAGCTTTCAATTGGTGACCATAAGCGCCGACGACCCTGCGAATAAAAATAAAGCGCTGAAATTTTTACAAACAAGGCAAGCCTCGGCAACCAATTTTATATTTTCGGGCGACGATAAATATAAGATGATTGAAGCCATTGACCCAAAATGGGCGGGGGCGTTGCCTTATACCGTTTTAGTGGAGCCGGGCGGAAAAATTGCATACGCGCACCTGGGAATGATCAACCCGGCCCGGTTAAAGAAAATTATTGTTGAAAACCAGTACATTGGCAGGGTGTATAATAAGTAATTAATGAGACATACAGCCCCGATCATTTTCTCGCTAACATTTGTTTATTTAACCCTGCTTGCATGTAATGGATTATTCGCGCAGGAGAACAGCAGTGCGGTTACTTTTCATATTTATTCATCCCATACGTCCTTTCCGGATACAGGCCGCAGAAATGGTCATTTATACGATAACGTACTATATACAACTGCTGATCATTATCGGGATAGCACCGTATTGATTGTTGCTCCAAAAAATCTCGATGTTAAAAAACAGGTCGACCTGGTATTTTGGTTTCACGGATGGAGCAATAATGTCGACACAGCAGCGGTACGGTATGAACTCATTAAACAATTTATCGCGTCCAAACGCAACGCGGTATTGGTTTTAGCCGAAACGGCCCGCAACGCGCCCGACAGTTATGGCGGCAAACTGGAAAACGATGGCATGTTTAAAGCGCTGGTAACTGATGTATTGAACGGATTAAAAGCAAAGCGGCTTATCCCGAAAAATAGCGTGCCGGGCCATATTTTGCTGGGCGGGCACAGTGGGGCGTACCGGGTAATGGCGGGCATTCTTCAAAACGGCCGGATGCCGATTAACGAGGTGATGCTTTTTGATGCTTTATATGCAGAAACGGACAAATTTACTGGCTGGCTGAAAGCTGATAAACAGCACCGCTTGATTAACCTTTACACCGACCAGGGCGGCACACTGAATGAAACGCACAACATGACCAAATTGCTCGATGAAGATGATATCAACTATCTTCAAAGTGAAGAAACCGAGCTGGCACCTGCGCAATACCGGGCGCACAGCGTGCTTTTTATACATAGTTTAAAGGCGCATAATGACATTGTAAACCCAGACAATTTCCGGTTGATGCTGGAGAATAACCCGTTTCTAAAAGTGTCAAAATAGAAACGCCCCGGTTACACCGGGACGCTCCTGAACTATGAACCTAAAAACAAATTTTGTTAGTTGACCACTATTACTCCCTTCATGCCGGGGTGAATTACACAATAATAAGGGTAGGTTCCGGTTGTAGTGAAAGTGTATTTATACATAGCGCCGGCTGCTAAATTGCCGCTGTTAAACAGGCTGGCGGTTGAGGTTACGGTGTGCGTCATACCATCGTTGTTCATCCAGCTAACGGTGGTGCCTGCCTTAATTTTTAAAGTGTCCGGCGAAAAGGCCATGTTTACAATACTTACTGAAGCCGCGGCCCCAGTGGTCATCGGGGTTGGCGAATTATAGCTTTTTGAACAGCTGTAAATAAATACAATGCCTGATAACACAACCAGGGCAAAATAAAAAACTCTTTTTTTCATGGTATAAATGTTTTAATGGGTAAACGTCATTTATATCCAACACGAGTGGAAAATGAAAAAGGTTGCCTTACGGTGAATTATTTTGCTATTAGGTTAACTATCAGCGATTTTTTAATTAATGACTGTTAAAATAGACTTTACTAATTACATCATAAACATATAATTTTGCCCACTGCCCACTGCCCACTGCCCACTACTCACTGCCACTGCTATTTGCTCATTCCCCACTTACTAAATGGCTTTACCGAGAGGCTTGAGTTATAATATCTTTCATCATCGCTTACGTCGCGTGTAACCCAGGCGGGTTTATCAAATTCTTCTTTTTCGTCCTTAAGCTCTATTTCGGCCATGATGAGGCCTGCGTTATCAGCCGAAAATTCATCCACTTCCCATAACTTACCTTTGAATCTTATCCGGTAACGTGTTTTTTCCACCTGTGATCTGGCAAAATTATCCAGGAGCTCGATCCCATCTGCTAACGGGATCTCATATTCAAATTCTTTTCGGGAAATGCCTGATGTAGCACCTTTTAACGTAATGTAGCCCCTTTTATCAGTTACACGCACCCTGATGGTGCGCTGGTCATCATTCAATAAATATCCCTGGCGATAAGGCGTGCCTTTTGACTTTTTTAGCTGCTTCCATTTTTCATGGTCAACCAAAAACTTCCGTTCTATTTCTAATCCCATACCTCTATACTTAATTATTTGGGGGTGGGCTGGGCAGCTGTAGCCTTCTTCATAAAATCACCAGCCAGCGTTCTTATCCTGCGTTTTACGTTATTATTTTTCTTTTTTATCATTGCGGCCGCCGGTTTATCATTCACTTCCGGTGATGAAAATAATTCAGCCGCAAGGATATTGTCATGCCACTCGCCCAGGCTGTTTTGCAATTGGTCAAGGTAGGCCGAATTAAAGGTAAAGGACCCGTTTAGTGCCTTATCGGCCAATTTGCGGTTATATACCAAAATTTTTATCAGTTTTCGGTTGTTATGCATATCCTCGGTAAACCTGGGTGTTGCCAGGTTATCTGCGATTTGTTCAAGCTGTTTTTTGTAGAACTCGGCTATTGCCGTATTATCAACGTGGGGTAATTGCTTTTTGAGCTGTTTATAAGTGTCGTCGATTTTTTTGGTGTGCTTTTTTGCTTTTTCGCGAAATTCGATTGTCCCCTGGTCAATTATTTGTCGCTGCCCGGCCTCAAACGTTTCATTTTTTACATCGTAACGCGAGCTCAGCTGCAGATTGGTGTACGCGTCGCGGATGTGCCCGGCGTATTTAAATATTTTTCGTACCGGTTTAAACTCCTTTAATAAGCCATGCTGCCGCGAAGCATGTTCCAATAAATTGAGCAGGGCCCTAAGCTTTTTAGTCTGCACCCTGAACTGGTGCAGTTCCTCCTGGTCGCCCGATTCAAAAAAAGCTTTTAAGTGGGTATTCAGGTCCTTCCATTCTTTTTCCAGGTATTTTGCTTCTTCCTTTTTTTTCATCGTCCTAACAAAATGTTAAAGGATTATAAAATTACGAACAATTTGCTGATTTAAATTAAAAATGAATAACGCCCGGGTTTGAATGATAAAATAGAACTATATTTAATGAAACTTAAAATCCTAAAGCAATGAATTTCTCACTGATCAACTGGCTTGCCGTTGTTGCGGCCGCCTTATCTGCATTTTTAGTAGGCGGGTTGTGGTACTCAAAAACTTTATTTGGAAACGCCTGGATGACCGACAGCAAACTGACGATGGACGAAATACAGTCATCCAGTATAGGTAAAACGTTTGGTTTTACCGCTCTCTTCTCGCTCATAATGGCTGCTAACCTGGCTATGTTTCTTGCCGATACCAAAACGACTGTTGCCTGGGGCGCGGAGGCGGGTTGCCTGGCCGGAATATGGACTTTTTGTGCCATAGCCATTCACAGTCTTTTTGAGCTAAAAAGCTGGCGGTATATATTTATAAACGGCGGCTACAGTCTTGTTTCATTAACATTAATGGGCGCTATTATTGGATGGTGGCGATAGTTTCAGTTATCAGCTTGCAGTGGGCAGTTCGCTTTGCGACGTAAGTTACTGACTGCAAACTGCCCACTGCAAACTGAATCAGGCCCTGTGATGATCGGCCCGCCATTGTTTAATAGCCTGTTTGATTTCTTTGGCTGATAGCTTCTCGTTTACCGCCCTATCGACCAGCGGCAGAAACTCATCGTCGGGTGCAAAACGCAGCGCGATGATCTGGCGCATTGTAACTCTGCTGTCGATTGGTTTGCCGGTAAGTATGAAATATCTCAGGTGTTCTTCAGCGCGTATCGCCCTGTCCTGGGCCTTTATGGCAAACAGGCGCATAAACCAAAAAATAAAGAAGCCAGCTGTAAAAAGCAGGATAATTAAGAAAGGTGTCAGCAATTCAGCATTTGCCGACCACCGCAGGCAAAGGTTAATTACTGAAAGAATAACGCCAACAACCAGGATTGAGCTCAAAATGAAATGAAACCCTGTTACGTAACGCCCGTGGTTGGCATAGTTTTGTTCGTTCATGATAAGTTTTTTATGCCAATATACCAATTTGTTGATGCCGAGATCAAAATAACGTTGTCGTTACACTAAGAACAATAGATCGAAACGCATGTTAATATTTTAAATAAAAGCATTTAATTATGAACAACGAAGCGATTTCAATCGAAAAAAACTTTAGTATAGGCGGTGATCTGCCGGTGAGCAGGATGGGTTATGGCGCGATGCGCATTACCGGAAAAGGCATATGGGGCCCGCCCAAAGATAGGGACGAGGCTATAGCTGTTTTAAAACGGGCTGTTGAACTGGGCGTGAACTTTATAGATACAGCCGACAGTTACGGCCCGGAGATTTCGGAGGAATTAATTGCCGAAGCGCTACATCCTTACCCTGCCGACCTGGTTATTGGCACAAAAGGCGGGTTGTTGCGCACCGGACCGGATGAGTGGCCGATCAACGCTCATCCCGATCATTTAAAAAAAGCGCTCGAAGGCAGCTTAAAACGATTAAAGCTGGAACAGATCGATTTATACCAGCTGCACCGGATAGACCCAAACGTTCCCGCTGAACAAAGTTTTGAGTTTTTACAAAAAGCACAGCAGCAGGGGCTGGTAAAGCATATCGGCCTTTCGGAAGTCGACGTAGATATCATCAAAAAAGCACAGGATTTTTTTGAAGTGGTATCGGTTCAAAATATGTACAGTGTTGATAACCGGAAGTGGGAACATGTGCTGCAATATTGTAAAGCGCACGAGATTGCCTTTATACCCTGGTTCCCGCTCAATGCCGGCAACGTAGCAAGCCAGGACAAACTAAAGCAAATAGCCGATAAGCACCAGGCCACTGTACACCAGGTAGCGCTTTCGTGGCTGTTAAATCACGCGGATAATATTTTATTGATCCCCGGCACGTCAAGCGTAGCACACCTGGAAGAGAATATGCAGGCGGCAAAGCTAGAATTGACGGATGAGGATACGCAAATGCTGAACAGCATATCGCCTCAGTAACACCGGTTGTATCGAAAAGCAGCCATTGTTATGCATCGAATTCGGACCAGATTATTCAATCGCAAGAAAATAATTTGGTCCGATTGTAACACTAATGATACTATGCACGTAATGGCGTTTATGAAAAAACTTAAATTATCCTTTTTGGCAATTCTTCTGGTAGGAGCGGTTGCCTGCAAAAAAACCGGTACTTCACCAACTCAAATAACAGTATCGGAGGCCGTTGATATAATGTCCGGATCATTATCAAGAAACTCTAACGGATTGGCAAACATTGGTGATGATGCCGGTTTGCGCTCGCAAAAGTATATCGACTCTAATTTTAACTGCGGATTCACAAGGAAAGATACCAGCACCAGGACAAGTGCACCGGGTTCGTCGACTACTTACAGCTATGGTTTCGGTTACTCATATACCTCAAACTGTAATACAGCCGGCATGGCCGACAATATTACCGGTAAATTAAATTACACCGGTACGTTCAGCAATCCGCACCTTTCATCGACAAATACAGGAAACGTTAGCTTTACTGTTGCCGGTTTTTCAACCACTGCAACTGCATATGTGTTTAACGGAATCTTAGTACGGAACGGATCGTTCGCCTCTAAAACAGATACCACCAACCATGGTACTATCCATTTAAGTGTCGAAATCCATAACCTGATGCTGCTTAAGCCGCACCGTAACATTGTAGGTGGTAATGCTACCTTTACCTTAACAGGCACTATACCTAAAAAGGGTGCTTTCAGCTTTACCGGAACAGTTGTATTTAATACTGACGGTACAGCCAAGATAACAATAGCAGGCACTGCCTATACGGTTGATCTGACCTCAGGAGAAAAGCATAAAGACTAATAATAAAGCATAATAATTTACCTAATTGAAACATGTGAAAAGCCCTTGGCAGTATATGCCGGGGCTTTTTTTATAAATCGATCTGTAGGGTTTACCTCTTAGCCAACCGTAGCCACCCTAAACGGCTTCACATCTACCGATTCCCAAATTTTTTGTGTAATGTAGGGCTCATTTTGCTTCCAGGCATCAAGAGCTTCTTCGGTTTCAAATTGAAGGATCATAACCGAACCGATCATTTTGCCATCCTCATTTAAAATAGCTCCGCCTAAAACATAGTTGCCGTTCGCTTTTAAATCTTTTGCGGCATCCAGGTGGTGCGGGCGCACATTCATGCGGCGCTGCAATGCTTCAGTGTCGGTATAATCGTATGCTGTAACAAGATATTGGTTCATCAGTATGGATTTAATTTAATAATATAAAGATAGCTTACAATTTTAAACCAAATTCTTCAAAAAAAGTTGTTGATTATTGAATACAGGTCATTTTGAAAAAAATAAAAAAAGTGTCACTTTTAAATGTTGATTTGACATTTTTTACCATATTTGTTACCACCAATTGTAACAGCTGAAAATGAAGAATGATTTGTGCCAACAATTTAACAGGTTATATCATAAAGATGCTGAAAACGCATTCTTTTCACCCGGGCGTGTAAACCTGATCGGGGAACATATCGACTATAACGGCGGCCTTGTAATGCCCTGTGCCATTACCTTCGGCACCTATTTATTGGTATCTTTTAACGACGATAATATTTTTAGGTTCAGGAGTTTGAATTTCGAGGATCAGTTTGATATCCCACTACAACGAAGCTATACCAAAACAGGCGCGGGCTGGTTCAATTACCCGCTTGGCATTATTGACTTTTTTTTAAGAGATGGTCATCAGCTGCGGGGTATAGACATGATGTTTTATGGTGATATCCCGATAAGTTCAGGCTTATCTTCATCCGCCTCTATCGAAGTGGTTACTGCTTTCGCGTTAAATGAGCTGCTGAATTGCGGCTATTCCAGGCTCGACCTGGTAAAACTCTCGAAATCGGTTGAAAACAATTTTATCGGCGTAAACTCCGGTATCATGGACCAGTTTGCGGTTGCATTCGGCGAAAAGAATAAGGCGCTAATGCTTAATTGCGATACACTGGAATACCAGGCTGTGGACACCAACCTCGGCGACTATATTCTGGCAATTATCAATACCAATAAACCCCGCAACCTGGCAGAGTCGAAATACAATGAGCGCGTTAGGGAATGCAAGGGGGCGTTGGCGGCTTTGCAGCAAAAACTGGATATACAAAACCTTTGCGATATTGATACCGCCACCTTTAATCAATATAAATATTTAATAAAAGACGAAGTTCTCTTAAAGCGCGCGCAGCACGTTATCGAGGAAAATGACCGGGTGAAACTGGCCGCCTCGGCGCTCAGCAAAAATAACCTGGCCGAATTTGGCCGCCTGATGTATGCTTCTCACGATTCTTTGCGCGACCTGTATGAGGTTAGCGGGATAGAACTGGATACCGTAGCAGAATATGCTAAAACAGATCCCAATGTAGCTGGCGCCCGTATGACCGGCGCAGGTTTTGGTGGATGCGCCATTGCTTTGGTTAAGGAAGATGCCTTCGATAGTTTTAGTAAGCAGGTTATTGCTTACTATACGGATAAGATAGGTTATGCCCCTTCGGTTTACCGCTCGCTGATCGGCGATGGGGTGGGGGTGCTGGAATCAGTAATTGGCGGCCGTTAATTATAATTCCTTATGACGTTTTGCCGGTTATTTTGGTAAAGAAATCCCATAAAACTATACCTGCCGATACCACAATGTTGAAGGAATGTTTTGTTCCGAATTGCGGGATCTCAATACAGGCGTCGATATTTTGCATTACCTCATCACTTACGCCGTTCACTTCGTTGCCGAATACTAATGCATATTTTTCGCCGTTTGCCGGAATAAATTCCTGGAGCATTTTGCTTTTTTCAGCTTGTTCAACTGCAATTATCCGGTAGCCGTCGTTGCGCAATTGATTAATGGCCTCAAGTGGGCTTGTATAATAACTCCAGCTTACAGATTGCGTGGCGCCCAGTGCGGTTTTTTCAATTTCCCTGTGTGGAGGTTGAGCGGTGATGCCGCAAAGGCATACCTGCTCAACCGCGAAGCCGTCAGCTGTACGAAAAATAGACCCGATATTATGCATGCTGCGCACATTGTCGAGCACAACTGCAACAGGGAGTTTGTTGCTCGTTTTAAATTCAGCAACCGAAACCCTGTTCAGCTCGTCAAGCTTTAATTTCCTCATCGTGGTTGGATTTTCCAACTAGTCTCTAACCTCCAACCTCTAATCTCCACCTACAAATGTATTACTTCATCGTAAGCGGCGGCAGCAGCTTCCATAACTGCTTCACTCATGGTTGGGTGTGGATGCACGGATTTAATGATCTCGTGCCCGGTAGCTTCCAGTTTGCGTGCAGTTACCACTTCGGCGATCATCTCGGTTACGTTATGGCCAAGCATGTGCGCGCCCAGGAACTCGCCGTATTTGGCATCAAAAATCAGTTTAACAAAGCCATCCTTAGCTCCGGCAGCGCTAGCTTTGCCCGATGCCGAGAATGGAAATTTGCCCACTTTGATCTCGTAGCCTGCTTCTTTGGCAGCTTTTTCAGTATAGCCAACAGATGCGATCTCGGGCGAGCAATAAGTACACCCGGGTATATTATTGTAATTTAGTGGTTCAGGGTTTTTCCCGGCTATCTTTTCTACGCATATAATTCCTTCGGCGGAGGCAACGTGGGCAAGTGCCTGTCCCTTAACAATATCGCCAATGGCATACACGCCCTCAACGTTGGTACGGTAAAAATCATCGACAATAACTTTACCTTTTTCAGTTTTCACGCCGTTCTCTTCAAGCCCGATACCTTCAATATTAGTAGAAATCCCGACTGCAGAAAGAACGATCTCCGCTTCAAGCGTTTCGGTGCCGGTGGCAGTTTTTACCTGTACCTTGCACAACTCGCCGCTGGTATCAACCGATTCAACATTTGAGCTTGTCATGATGTTGATGCCTTGTTTTTTTAGCAAACGGGCCAGCTGTTTTGAAACTTCTTCATCCTCAAGCGGAACGATGTTATCTAAAAATTCAACAACGGTAACTTTGGTGCCGATAGCATTATACAAGTACGCAAACTCGATCCCGATAGCGCCCGAACCTACAACGACCATTGACGCCGGTTTTTTTGGCAGTACCATCGCTTCGCGGTAGCCGATCACTTTCTTTTTATCCTGTTTAAGGTTAGGCAACTCGCGCGAGCGGCCGCCTGTAGCTAAAATAATATGTTTGGCGCTTACGTCTTGTGTTCCTCCATTACTATCGGTAACCGTAACTGTCCCTTTGCTCTTTAGCTTCCCGGTGCCGGTAATTACATCGATTTTATTTTTCTTCATTAAAAACTGAACGCCCTTGCTCATTCCGTCGGCTACGCCGCGGCTGCGTTTAATTACCGATTCAAAGTCAACGTCGCTGCTGCCTACTGTTATGCCGTAATCCGCAGCATGATTGATATATTCAAAAACCTCGGCGCTTTTTAACAAGGCTTTGGTTGGGATACAACCCCAGTTAAGGCAAATACCCCCAAGTGCATCCCGTTCAACTATAGCCGTTTTTAATCCCAGTTGCGAAGCGCGGATAGCCGCAACGTATCCCCCGGGACCGGAGCCTATTACAATTAAATCGTAGTTCATATTTTTTGTTTAAATGATCTTAGTAGTCAGTGAGCTTGCCTGGTATTTTTTTGCAAGATTTAATACCATTACGGCACATTTTGATTTTGCGCCAAAGCTAAGTAAAAGGTGTCAATTGCGAAAATGATGCCACCCCGTTAAACCTGCCAAATCGGCCAAATTATTGAAGAAAAATTCGCCTAATTTGTGATTTTTTTTGATTTATAAAATTCATATCGTTTAATACGATTTATTAAGTTATTTAATAATTTAATCCATGATTGTTAATAAATAAGTAACGATTGTTAATATTGATTTAATATTGCCAACATGACAACGACTTATATTTGCGCTAAATTAATTGACTATTAAACGTTCACAAAACAAAAACGCGTATGAGGAAGTTTTTACTTTTTTTATTCATTATGTCAGTCTTTTCTGTGCCATTGTTTGCACAGGTGACGACGAGTAGCTTTTCGGGTATCATTAAAGACGCCAAAGGCGAAACTTTGCCCGGAGCTACCATCCGTGCAACACACCAGCCCAGCGGAACCAATTATGCCACGTCAACCAACGCCGACGGAAGGTTTACGTTACCTAACGTCCGTATTGGTGGCCCATACCAGGTGGTTGTTTCGTACCTCGGTTTCGAAACACAAACGTTCAGTAACATTTCATTAAGGTTAGGTGAGCCTTACATATTGAATGTTACCCTATCGCAAAACGGAACAGCATTAAAAGAGGTTGTCGTTTCAGGGAAAAAACAGATCAACGTTGCCCGGGCCGGTGAAAGTACAAACATCAACAGTAGGATGCTGACCACTCTGCCTACTATCAACCGGAGTATTGTTGATTTCACCCGTTTAAGCCCGATAGCTAACGGCACCAGTTTTGGTGGCCGCGACAGCAGATTTAATAATACACAAATTGATGGTGCGAGTTTGAACAATAGTTTCGGGTTATCGACCGATCCGCTGCCAGGCGGCGGCGCGCAGCCGATTTCGATCGAAGCCTTTGACCAGATATCGGTGAATGCCGCGCCTGTAGATGTAAGGCAATCAGGCTTTACCGGAGCCGGTATTTACGCGGCAACCAAAAGCGGAACCAATACGTTCAGCGGGTCTGCATATGACTATTATAAAAACCAATCTTATAATGGGGTTTATATTGGTGATAACAATATCAGCTCGAGCATTGCCAAATCACAAACAGAAACTTATGGTTTTACACTTGGTGGCCCGATAATTAAAAACAAGTTGTTTTTCTTCGCAAATTACGAGAACACAAAAAGTACTTCGCCAGGTATTGCTTATTCACCGGCGGGCGGTTCAGGAACAGGGACTGTTGCGGTGACTCCGGTAGCCGACCTGCAGGCGGTTTCGAATTACCTTGCTTCGAACTATGGATATCAAACAGGGCCATTCGACCAGTTTCCTTCCTTTAAGCAAAAAAATACGAATTTTTTAGCAAAACTCGACTGGAACATCAACGATAAAAACAAGCTGACATTAAAATACAGCAATTTATCAGCTACCAGCGATAACCAGATCAACGGTACTTCGATTCCGAACGGTGGTGGATTTAACGTGACTGGAAAAGCAGGGACTGTCGGATCGCTTCCCAATTCGCGCTATAGCCTCCAATCAATAGCGTTTGAAAATTCCAACTATGGTTTTACCAATGCAGTTAAAACCTATACAGCAGAGTTAAACAGTTCAATTACCAATAAAGTATCAAATCAGTTGTTGTTTGCAGTAACAAAAACAGATGCTAAGCGTTCATTCCCGGGTGGAAATGCATTTCCGACGGTTGATATTTTTAACGGTGCAGGAAGCAACTACATCAGTGCAGGTAATGACCCGTTCACTTTAAATAACGATGTTATCAACAACACCACTACCATCACGGATAACCTTACTATTTACGCGGGTAAGCATACAATAACCGCAGGCGGTAGTTATGAGTATCAGTATCTAGGTAACCAGTTTATGCCTGGTGCTGCGGGATATTATGCATATAACAGCTTAACTGACTTCCTAGGGAATAAACCACCGGTTTACTTTGCTTACACTTATTCGCTGCAGCCAGGTGTGTCAGCTCCTTATTCGGCAGCTTTAAAGATCGGTACGCTTGGATTATACGTTCAGGATGAATACACCGTAAATAACGATTTGAAAATAACTTATGGCGTTCGTGCAGATAAATCTATTTATTTACAAGACCCTGAAGAAAACCCACAGATAACCGCACTACAGTTACCAGATAAAAACGGCAACAACACTACTTATTCAACCGGTAAGTGGCCAAGAACTCCATTTCTAATTTCGCCGCGTGCTGGTTTCCGATGGAACATTTTATCAGACAACTCACTTATATTAAGAGGTGGCCTGGGTGTATTTACAGGTAAAATCCCGTACGTATATCTAACAAATATGCCAACTAACAGCGGTATGTACCAGTTTGGCGGTGCTATCACTGACCCAACTGTTCTTGCTAACATCAAACTCGTTAAAGACCCGTCGACTTACGCCAGCTTGCTTCCAACAGTTGCCGGTACTGCAGTTTCTTCAGGTTCAGTAGTAATCGATCCTAACTACAAATTCCCGCAAATATTCAGAACCAATGCCGCATTAGAAAAAGCATTTGGCGATGGATACACGTTAACGTTTGAAGGTATGTATACAAAAGATATTAACGCAACACGTTATATCAATATCAATCTTAAGAACCCTACAGGTTTAACCTCAGAGGGAGGTGTATCACGTGAACGTTTTACCGGTAACGGAGCCGCCCTCCCATCAGCAGCAGACCGATTGATTTATCCTTCTTTAGGTAACGTGTACCTGCTTACTACAACTGACCAGGGTTATTCGGCTGCTTTTACTTCACAAATCAGCAAAAGCTATGCTAACGGATTTTACGGTTCATTAGCGTATACTTATACTATTGCGAAAGATGTTAATGCTAACCTTGGGTCGACTGCTGCTTCTACTTACCAGGGTAACCCGAACGTTGGAACATCAAACGAAGCCGAACTGGGTAATTCAACCTATTTTACCCCGCATAGAATTGTTGCAAACGCCGCCTATACAATTAACTATCTAAACCATGCATCAACTACTATTGGTTTGTTTTACCAGGGGTCATTTGGCAGCCCGCTTAGCTATACCGTTAACGGTGATTTAAATGGCGACAGTAACAGTAGCTCGGATTTGATGTATATACCAAGAAATGTTAGCGAAGTAACGTTTACTAACCAAACAGCTACTGTTAATGGCGTAACTTACACCTATACCCCGGCTCAACAAGCAGCTGCGCTCGAGCAGTTTATTAATAACAGCCCTTATCTGAAAAGTCACCGGGGAGAATTCGCCGGCAGAAATGCTGCATTCCTGCCATGGTACAATCGCGTTGATTTGAACTTTCTACAGGATTTTTACATCACGACTGGCAAAAACCATACAAGAAATGTCTTAGAATTTAGTGCTGTTGTACAAAATTTACCTAATCTTTTGAATAAATATTGGGGTATACAGCAAACCGCACTGACAACAAGCCCGGAAACGTTTGTTGGGTACGTTGGTAACACACCAACCTATAACTTAAGGCAAATCAACGGCAAATTGGTGAACACGCCGTTTATCGATGCAACCAGCAATACAACCTGGAGTTTGTTAATAGGAGTGAAGTATAAATTTTAATCCATTACTTAAAATTAAAAGATGAAAATGAAAAGATATATAAGCACCTTTTTGATTGCAATAACAGCAATCACATTAAGTTCGTGTGTTAAAAAGGTTGACGTGGCTGCGGTAGCTGCTATTTTGCCCCCGATTGAACTGTCAAGCTTAGGAATGGCTACAGAAGGGCCTTATCCAATCACCAGTACCGTGCAGATTTTGTTCGGTGCGACAACCACCAATCAAACGCCCGGCAGTTTTGATCTTAATATCTATGACGCCGCGGCACCGGCTGTCCTTGTTGAGACTATCCATTTTAATTCGTGGAACGGTTTTGATTCTACCACACCGTCTGGCGCCACTGTTGGTACTTTAGGATCTATTTCGACTATAAATGTGCCTACAAGCTACCCCAATACGATAGCTTATCAAGGTTCAATATTGGTTAAACTTAGCAAGCTGGCGTCAGGTAAAACTTACAATGTAACAGCTACGGCAAAAGCTGCCGATGCTACAGTTAAGCCTATTTCGGTTACTGTTAAATCGCTGTTTTTTACACAGTAAATAAAAGCTCGCGCGACTCATTTCGTGTATAAACAAAAAACCCAGGCTTGCCCGGGTTTTTTGTTTTGATAAAAGGGGTAGAAATCAGTTATAGATAAACTCCCCCAGTTCCGATTGTATCGTAACTTGTTTTTGATCTGCTTTTTCTACCCGCCCGATAATTTGCGCCTCCACGCCGAAGCTTTGGGAAATGGCAATAAGGTTGCCGGCAATCTCTTCCGGAACATACAGTTCCATCCGGTGCCCCATATTAAATACTTTGTACATCTCCAGCCAGCTTGTTTGTGACTCTTCCTGTATCAGTTTAAACAGAGGCGGCACCGGGAATAAATTGTTTTTTACGATATGCAGGCCTTCTACAAAATGCAGCACCTTAGTTTGTGCTCCGCCGCTGCAATGTACCATGCCGTGTACCTGGCTGCGGTACTTATCTAATATCGTTTTAATAATAGGCGCATAGGTGCGCGTGGGCGATAATACTAGTTTACCCGCCGTAACTGTTTGGCCATTACCGATTGTGATTGAGTCGGTAAGATTTTTGGTTCCTGAAAAAACAAGGTCGCCAGGTACAGCAGGGTCAAAACTTTCGGGGTATTTGGCAGCAACAGCCTTATTAAATACATCATGCCTGGCAGAAGTTAACCCGTTTGACCCCATACCGCCATTATATTCTTTTTCATATTTAGCCTGTCCGTATGAGGCAAGGCCAACGACAACATCGCCAGGTTGAATACGGTGATTTGAAATAACATCTGCGCGTTTCATCCTGCAGGTAACAGTCGAATCAACGATGATTGTCCGCACCAGGTCGCCGACATCGGCTGTTTCGCCACCGGTTGAGTGAATGCCGATACCGGCTTCCCTCAACTCCGCCAGAATTTCTTCTGTGCCATTTATAATAGCTGCAATTACCTCGCCGGGAATCAGGTTCTTATTTCTGCCGATGGTGGATGACAGGAGGATATTATCTGTGGCGCCCACGCAAAGCAGGTCATCAAGGTTCATTATTATGGCATCCTGCGCTATACCGCGCCAAACGGACAGATCGCCGGTTTCTCTCCAGTAGGTATAAGCCAGTGATGATTTAGTGCCCGCGCCGTCAGCATGCATAATATTGCACCATAGCGGGTCATTAGCTAAAATATCAGGCACTATTTTGCAAAAAGCCTGCGGGAATATCCCTTTGTCTATATTTTTAATGGCATTATGTACGTCATCCTTTGAAGCTGACACGCCCCGCTGATCGTACCTTTGCGATGAAATCATGGACAAATATACGGCTTAATCGCTTTTTGTTACCCACACTTTTATACCTTTGTCGCTTCCTGCCGAAAACCTTGTCATTTTGATTATATACTCTTTAATACCGGATGAAAATTATCTATTGGCTAAGGCTTCAGTTAAAACGGTCGTTTGACCGGATACGTAATGAAAACTTAAAAAGGAGTGCCTTACAAGCTATTCCGTTTTGGATGGCGTCAATTGTTACAGGACTGATAGCCGTATTGTACACCAAGCTTTTCGTAGCCGCCGAGGACGTTACTGCTTTTGTTTATAATCAGCATGCCTGGCTGCTTTTTATTTTAACCCCGGTTTGTTTTGTGCTGGCGTGGTGGCTTGTTCAACGCTTTTCGCCGTACGCAAGGGGCAGCGGCATACCGCAGGTTATGGCGGCCATTGAAATATCGTCGCCAAAAACGAACCACCTGGTCGATAAGCTTTTGGGTTTTCGTATCATATTTATAAAAGTGTTGTCGAGCCTGGTAATGGCAATTGGCGGAGGGGCCATAGGAAGGGAAGGGCCCACCATTCAAATAGCCGCATCGATATATAAAATTGTTTACCAATTGCTGCCTAAGTGGTGGCCAAAGGTCGCCAAGCGAAATATGATGGTTACGGGCGCCGCAGCCGGGTTGGCAGCCGCTTTTAATACGCCATTAGGCGGAATTGTATTTGCCATAGAAGAATTGACAAAAACACATTTCAGCTATTATAAAACCGCTATTTTTTCGTCAGTGATCATTGCCGGCTTATCGGCGCAGGCATTGCTCGGTCCATACTTATATCTTGGTTACCCAAAGGTCGACGGGCTTTCGCCGTATATTTTTGGCGGCGTAGTTGTGGTGGCCGTTATTTCGGGACTTCTGGGCAGTGGCTTGTCAAAATTGATACTATTTATTTTCGCATGGAAGGCTAAGTTTAGGCTTACTTCTCATCATATTTTGTATGTTATCGGATGTGCGCTTATTATGGCCTTCCTGGCCTGTTTCGTAAACCGTGAGGTTTTGGGCTCCGGTAAGGATATTATGGAGAAAACACTATTTACATCCGCCAAATACTCCCTTTGGCATACGCCACTATTGCGCCTCGGCGGTATATTGGTTTCCTTTACAACCGGGGCAGCGGGTGGTATATTTGCCCCTGCACTTGGTGCTGGTGCCAGCATAGGATCGTTAGCTGCCGGATGGTTTAGGGTATCGGACGTAGATGCCAATATGCTGATCCTGTCGGGTATGGTTGGTTTTTTAACGGGCGTAACACGGTCACCATTTACATCGGTCATACTGGTTTTGGAAATGACCGACCGCCATAATGTAATTTTCCACCTGATACTAGCCGGAATGCTTGCCAGCCTGGTATCTATTTTAATAGATAAACATTCTCTTTATGATCGCCTTAAGGTGCAATATATAAAGGAATTAAATACAGAACGACAAACCGAGCTAACCGAACAGATTGATAATTAGCGCCTATTTAATAAACAGCAACTCCCTGAATTTTGGCAGCGGCCATAAGGAATCGTCCACCAACTGCTCTAACTTATCAGCATGATAGCGGATAGACTGAAAAAATGGTTTTACCTTTTCATCATAGTCTATAGCCTTTTCGCGGATATCTTCAATGGTATTTGCCTTTTTGCGCGCATCAACCATTTCCTCAATGTTTGATTTAATGAAGTTGATATGGCCGGCTATCTTATTGATAATATCCAATTGTGCCTTATACGTATCGGCATTTAATCCCAGGTCCTTTAAGCCTTTAGCGCTCTCAACCAACTTGCTTTGATAGGCAATTGCGGCGGGAATAATAATATTCATCCCCAACTCGCCGATAACCCGTGCTTCAATTTGAAGTTTTTTATAAAAGCTGTCCAATAATATCTCGTGACGGGCATGCGCCTCACGTTTTGTAAATACATTGGTTTCTTCAAATAAAAGCTCGGTTTTATCTGATAATAAGGCGTCGAGGGCCTTTGGTGTAGTTTTTATATTGGCCAGGCCGCGACCCTGGGCTTCTATTTCCCACTCTTCACTATAACCGTTCCCTTCAAAACGTATATTTTTCGACTCCTTAATATACTTTTTGATCACGATCAACAGGGCTACATCTTTCTTCTCGCCCTTTTTAATCAGCTTGTCAACATCATATTTGAATTTTTTAAGCTGATCAGCTACGATCAGGTTCAAAATGGTCATCGGGCTGGCCGAATTTGCTGACGAACCAACGGCGCGGAGCTCAAATTTATTGCCCGTAAAGGCGAATGGAGAAGTACGGTTACGGTCGGTATTGTCTTTTAAAATTTGCGGAATCTTTGGAATACCCTGCCATAATAAAGGATCTTCTTTTATTTTCTTACTTATCCTTGAAGTTTCTATCTCGTCGAGCACATCGCTTAGTTGGCTGCCTAAAAATATCGATATAATAGCCGGCGGCGCCTCATTCGCACCTAAACGATGATCGTTGTTTACTGATGCGATGGAAGCCCTCAACAAATCGGCATGTTCATAAACCGCCCTGATGGTATTTACAAAAAAAGTAAGGAACATCAGGTTGTTTTTTGGCGTTTTGCCCGGGGATAGCAAGTTTTTACCCGTGTCGGTTATCATCGACCAGTTATTATGCTTGCCCGAACCATTAATGCCGGCATAAGGTTTTTCGTGCAGCAGTACCTTAAAGTTGTGGCGCCTGGCTACTCTGTCCATAAGGTCCATCAATAACTGGTTATGATCTATAGCCAGGTTAATTTCTTCATAAATAGGGGCGCATTCAAATTGTGAAGGGGCAACCTCGTTATGGCGTGTTTTTAACGGGATCCCTAATAATAAAGCTTCAGTTTCCATGTCCTGCATAAAGGCATAAACCCGCTCGGGAATTGAACCAAAATAATGATCCTCAAGCTGCTGGTTTTTGGCGGACATATGCCCAAAGAGCGTGCGGCCGGTTAAATACAGATCCGGTCGTGCATTAAATAAGGCAATATCAACCAAAAAGTATTCCTGTTCAATACCCAGCGAAGCATTTACCTTTTCAATGCTTTTATCAAAGTAATGGCAAACGTCAACGGCGGCTTTGTCCAATGCGCTTAATGCTTTTAATAAAGGTACTTTATAATCCAATGCTTCGCCGGTATATGAAACGAATACAGTTGGAATACACAGGGTACGCGCCATTATAAAGGCCGGCGACGATGGGTCCCAGGCGGTATAACCCCTTGCCTCAAAAGTATTGCGTATGCCGCCGCTCGGGAAGCTCGAAGCATCTGGCTCCTGCTGGGCGAGCGCATCGCCCGAAAATCTTTCAATAGCGCCGCCATCTGGTGACGGTTCAAAAAAAGCGTCATGTTTTTCGGCGGTGGAGCCTGTAAGCGGCTGGAACCAATGCGTATAATGTGTAGCCCCTTTGCCCATTGCCCACGACCGCATAGCCGATGCCACCTGCTCTGCCAGGTCGCGGGGTATAGGCTCGCCGTCCTCTATCGAATTGACTATTCCCTGGTAAGCTTCAGCCGAAAGATATTCCTTCATTTTCTTTTTATCGAAAACATTAGCAGCAAAAAAATCGGAAATTTTCGGAGAAGGGATTTTTACTTCCGGGATGGTCCGGGTAAGTACAGCTTCGAGCGCCTGGAATCGGATATTGGACATTGAATGGTTTTAAAAAAGGTTGAAAATCAAAAATAGAACTATCCTTTATAATATGTATAGTTTTTAGATAAAATGTAAGAAATCTATCAAATTTAAAATTTTTCGAGCTAAAACGATGGATTTTATTCAGTTTTTGACAAATTTAGACCAAGATAGCGAGTTTTACCACAATAATCATCCGAAAAAAGCCCATGAACCGGAAATGTTGCTGTTAAATAAGAATAAAATTGCCAAAAAACAAATTTGGCTTCTGAAATTATTCAAAATTTTCAAATTGATTGTAAATAATACAAAAATTGACCAAATATTTCCATCGATTTTGCCAATTTCATAAAAATGATATTTTATATGTTAATTTATTGTTCAATAATTTGGATTTATTAAAAATCATCTCTAATTTCATAGAAATATTTAGAAAATGATGTGGATTATTGAATTATTCATAATAAAAGCTGTAAAACGTGGCGCTGTGTTGCAGTTTTTGCCAGTGCGGTCCGCTTCGTCAGTAAATAACATATCTATTAAACTAAAATCAAACTAAAATTAAACTAAAACAACCAAAACAATGAAAGTAATTTCGAAAAAGTCCAACCTGTTTAGTGCCTTCCGGGAACTAACACCTGAAAAGTGGGGCACGGGTGCCACCATTTTAGCTGGAAAAATGATCGGCTTAATGCTGGTTTTAGCGGCAATCGTTACGATTCCAGGACTACTGGGATCAGCTCATGCTGCAGCAACACCGGCTAAGCCTACAGAAATTGAAACGTCGATGATGAATTCAATAGATACTGTGTGGACTTTAGTAGCCGCGTTCTTAGTATTTGCCATGCAGGCCGGCTTCGTCATGCTTGAGGTTGGCTTCGCACGAAAACGTGAAACCGTAAACGTATTAATGGAGTGTATTTTTGATACCTGCCTTTGCGGTATATTGTTTTACGCGGTGGGTTATGCTTTCATGTTTAGCAGCGGTAACGGATTTATTGGCTATCACTGGTTTTTCCTCCAGGGGACTCCTGATCTTTATCCCGGCACAGGTGTCCCGGTAATTGCGCATTGGATATTTCAGTATGCTTTTGCTGATACCTGCTCGACTATCGTTTCGGGCGCGATGATCGGCCGTACTGGTTTCCGCGGAGATATTCTTTACAGTATCGGCATTACCGGCTTTATCTACCCAATTATAGGCCACTGGGCATGGGGTCCTGATGGCTGGTTGGTTACTATGGGCACTGCCGGTCATTTCTTTACAAGCTTAGGACAAGGTTTCCGCGATTTTGCCGGATCAACGGTCGTCCATACAATAGGCGGTATGGCTTCATTAGCTGGCGCTATTGTTTTAGGGCCACGAATAGGACGAATTTTTGCGCGAGACGGCGGCGGCATGCCACCGGGACATAATTTACCAATGGCCGCCGTCGGAGGTTTTATACTATGGTTTGGCTGGTATGGTTTTAACCCTGGCAGTACACTTTCTGCAATGGACGCTATTGGCATAGGCCGTGTAGCTACAAATACTACACTGGCGGCTTGCGGCGGTGGGTTTACAGCGATGGTTGCCGCGCTTTGGTGGGGTTCAACCAGGGGGAAATTCGACCTGGGCTTTACTGTTAATGGCTTCCTTGCTGGATTAGTTGCTATTACTTGCCCTTGCTACTGGGTTAGCCCGCTGGGTGCAACTATATTAGGCGGTGTAGCCGGTTTCGTTGTATTTGGAGGTGTTAAATTGCTTGAATATTTACGCATAGATGATCCGATCGGCGCAGTTCCGGTACACGGATTTTGCGGAATATGGGGTACCTTATCGCTGGGTTTATTCGCAACAGGTGAATTCGGAATTACAGGTCCGTACGGCGCTGATAACTCAGCTCCCAATTTAGTAAAAGGATTGTTTTATGGTGGGGATGCCAGCATCCTGAAAGCACAAGCTTTAGGAACCTTCACTATTGCAATTGCTGTTTTTGCTGTTACCTGGATCATGATGAAAGTAATTATGGCCTTACCTCACCCATGGAAACTGCGTGTTGAAGCTCACGGAGAAACAGGCCCGGGCGGTTTGGATATGTTCGACCATGGCGTTGAAGCTTACGTTTTGGAAGAAGAAGACGTAAACTTAACCGGCCTTTTTGAAAAAAAAAGCACTAACGTAATAGCTTAATATAAGTCTTGAGTTCTGAGTCTTAAGTCACGAGTCTTGAATCCTTTAAGATTGTGACTTAAGACCGGCTCGAAACCCAACCACCCTTGTGCAGTTGATTTATTTTCCAATTTACCAACCGCATTATCAACTGCACAAGGTTTTCTTTAAAATACCTGCTATTTATTAATAAAATTGCTGAATTACCAACTATTTAATTCAGGTCGGGATTCTATATGTTTTAACTATCACAATCAATCAATTAAACACTTTCAACCAATTTGTTATCATGAAAAAAGGACTTTTACTCTTAACTTTATCTGCTGCTGCACTCTTTACTTTTAAGGCTCAAGCAGCCACCCTGCCTGCCGATACAGGCAAGGTAGCCGCTACCGTACCCGATCCGCCATTGGTGTTTTCAGGTTCAGTAGATACCTATTATAAATACGATTTCTCGGGTCATCCAAACATTCCAACAAGTTTCGCGAATGAAAACAACTCGATGTCCATTGGTATGATCGACCTGGGTTTAAAGAAAACCGTTGGCAAGGCATCATTTGTTGGCGAGCTTTCGTTCGGGCCAAGGGGCCAGTCGCAATCAATTCCGAATGCATCGCCGGGTATAGTTTATATCGACCATATAAATGGAGCTGCAGCCAGCGGAACAGGAACAGCTTATTCCAGCTATCATATCCAGAATTTATATGTATCGTATAATGTAACCGATAAGTTTAATCTTACGGCAGGTTATATGGCAACTTTTGTGGGATACGAAGTGATCAGCCCTGCTGCTAACTTTAACTATTCAACCTCGTACCTGTTCACCAACGGGCCATTCCAGAATGCCGGCTTTAAAGCCACTTATGCTTTCTCGGACAAGGTAAGCTTAATGGCAGGTATCTTCAACGATTACTGGAACGTTTACCAGTCGGCTAATAAGGTAAATACCTTTGGCGCACAGCTGACCGTAACCCCGGTTAAAGGTTGGACCGCTTATTTTAATTTAGTTACCGGCCCCGCATCAGGCACAGAAGTGGACCTGACAACGGCTTACCAAATTACCGATGCGTTTAAGCTGGGTTTAAATGCTGCTGATTTTACAGTGCCAAGCGGTGTTGGACTTAGCGGCGGTTTTTCGGGTGTTGCCTTATATCCTCAGTTAGCCGTATCAAAAGCAGTTACCCTGGGCTTAAGGGGTGAGTATTTTATGACAAAATCAGGCAATTACGTTACTGCAGGCCCGCCTCCGGGCGAAAATGTTACCGGGATAACTTTTACCGCTAATATTAAAGCTGGCCCATTAACCTTAATTCCAGAAGTTAGACTAGACAACAGCTCAAAAAGCGACATATTCG
>JAQBOM010000051.1 GCA_028288025.1 Mucilaginibacter sp.
GAGGCCTTCAACCTTTACGCCAAGGTGCTCGGCGGCAACATCATCGCGATGATGAAGGCCGAGGGCGCGATGGCCGCACACTGCCCGCCGGATTTCGTCGGCAAGATCATGCATGCGCGCATGAAGCTGGGCGACGCCGTGATCATGGGCTCCGACGCGCCAGCCGCCAACTACCGCGCGCCGCAGGGTTACAACATCAACGTCAGCGTCGACGAACCGGCCGAAGCCGACCGCATCTATGCGGCCCTGGCCGCAGGCGGTACCCAGACCATGCCGATCGCCGAGACCTTCTGGGCCAAGCGCTTCGGCACCTGCATCGACCGCTTCGGCACGCCGTGGATGGTCAATTGCGAAAAACCCATGTGAGGTTTGCCATGAGCGTCAAGAGCATCACACCGTTTCTCTGGTTCGACCATCAGGCCGAAGAGGCCGCGAACCTGTATGTATCGCTGTTCGACGATTCGCGCATCCTGCACGTCTCGCGCTACGGCGATTCCGGTCCGCAGCCGAAAGGCTCGGCCATGTCGGTCGCCTTCGAGCTGCGCGGCCAGCGCATCAACGCGCTCAACGGCGGTCCCTATTACAAGCTCACCGAGGCCTTTTCGCTGATGGTCGATTGCACCGATCAAGCCGATATCGACCGCTTGTGGTCCGCACTGGGCGAGGACGGTTCCTATAGCCGCTGCGGCTGGCTGAAAGACCGCTTCGGCCTGTCATGGCAAATCAACTACGCGGGGTTGCCCGAGCTGCTGTCCACCGGCGGCGGGCGGACCATGCAGGCAATGATGCAAATGCGGAAGATCGACATCCAGGCGCTCAAGGACGCGGCAAAATGGCGCCGGCAGGCGCCGCTTATGGCGCCTTGATGAAAGCGATGCCGAGAATGAACAGCGAGGAAGCCAGCGCCGCCGCCATGCTGTAGCGCCCGTTCCACTCATGCGACACCACCGGCGGCGGCACGCCGCCGATACGCGCCACCGTCAGCACCGAGCCGGTGAAATGCGACCATGCCACCGTCAGCGACCAGCCGGCGGTAAGCGCCGCCGCCATTGCATAAGGCGACACCGGCACCACGCCGGGGGCGCCAAGCGCCCCACCGATCACCACCACCGAGACCACCGGGCTGATGCCTATCTGCCCCGCCGCGATCACCGCCCAGAACACCAGGATGGGCACCAGCTGCGGCGGGATCGGCCGCGTCAGCGCGACGATCCACGCCGGCTCGATCAGCGCCGAGAGCATGATGCCGATGATCCCGGAGGAGGAAAACATCACCGTCTCCAGGCTCTCTCGCGGCAGGCGGTAAAGCACCAGGCGCTTGATCCGCAGCCAGAGCAGCAGGGCGCGGCGCCGCGGCCGGGTCTGGATGATCATCCACAGCATGCCCACCGGCGGGGTGGCGATCATCACCGCGGCGGTGACGTTGGCGTGCAGCAGGTATTCGGCGCCGATGACAAAGGCGAGGATCACCCCGACCAGGGCCACCAGGCGCAACTGCTTGCCCCAGCCGCCGACCGGCGCCGGCTCGCGCGGCGTCCCCTGCAGGGCGCGCACCAGGTGGCGGGTTTCGAAATTGTCGAAAATGCCGCCGATCACCAGGTACATCGCCATCAGCGCCAGCGAATACGGCACGATGTCGGCCCATTTGAGCATCGGCAGGGTAGAGAGCACCACCGTCGGCGTGATTGCCATCGGCGACCAGGTGGAGCAGGTGGCGAAGCCGCGCAGGGTCGCGGTGAGCGCGCGGCGGCGCCGCAACTCGGAGAGGCGCTCGTCGCTGGTGCCTGTGGCGCCGCGCATGATCATGGTGGAAAGCATCACCAGCGCGCCGAGGTTGAGGATCAGGCCGAACAGGTGGGCACCGACCGCCAGCGCGGCGTAGCGCAGCTTGGGCGGCTGGGCGATCATGTGAGTGCCGCAGGCGCGCACCAGCGGCGAGTTGGAGGCGCCTTCGCGCATCAGGCCGAGCGCCGTCATCAGCCCGGCGAAGGCCGTGCCTCGGGAGAGCGCGGCGTAGATGATGGCGCCAGGCTCTTTCGCGGTGAACAGGGTAACGAGGATCAAGCCCAGCGCGGTGCCGACGAACACCTTGCCGGCACGCGGCAGGTTGGGCGCCAGCGCGCCGATGCCGGTCAGCAGGGCGATGATCGCGACCGGGCGCACGTACGGGACGTGAAAGCCGTCGGCGAGCGCGGTGGCCGCCAGGCTGATGACCAGCGCCAGCCCGGCGGCCGGGTATAGTCGGTGATAGTTGTTCAATGCGTATTGTTTGCCGCCGGCATGCGGCACTACGCATTATCGCCCCAGCCGCCTACGGCCACCAGCGGCGATGGCGGCATAAGCGAAAAAGCAGGCGCGGCAGGCGCCGCCCCCCGCTCAGTTGTCGATCGGCAAACCGGCGGGCAGCCTGGCGCCGAAGTTCTGCAACTGCAGGGTATTGGCACCCGTGCCGCCGTGCAGATCGCGGTTCGGCTGGCTCGTGCCGGTTTCGGTGCCGGGGCCGGTGCCGCCATCGCCGGCGCCCGCGTAGCCGGCGATCACGACGGCTCCGGGCGAGGCACCGTAGGCGCCGTCCGCATAATTCAGCGCCCCGGCATAGGCGGCGCCATTGAACCGGGAAGAGTGGCAACCCGCGCTCAGTGCGCACAACTGCGGCCGGGTCTGTCCCTCGGCGATCCACCAGATGCCGCCGAAATCAAAACCGGCATAGCTCGACTGCATCAACGCGGTGCCGGTGATCAGCCCGGTGGCGCCGCCGCGCGAAGGACCGCTGGCGATGCCCACGGCCTGCCCGGTGCCTGGCATGTCCCAGTAGCTCAGGCTGATCATGCCACTGTTGTTGCCGGCAAATCCGCCGGTATTGGTGACGCCGCGCACCGCGCCGCTGGCGTAGGTGTCGCTTATATTGCCTCCGGAATTCACCCCCGCCAGCCCGCCGGTAAAGCTGTTGCCGCTGACCGCGCCGCTGGCGTAGGCGTTGGCTATGGTGCCCTGGTAGTTGTAGCCGATCAGCCCGCCGGTATAGGTGGCGCCGGTCACCGCGCCGCCGGCGTAGGCGACGTTGATGCTGCCGAGGTAGTTGTAGCCCACCAGGCCGCCGACTTCGGCGCTGCCGCTGACCTGCCCGGTGGCATAGGCGTTGCTCGTCGTGCCTTGATAGTTGATGCCGACCAGCCCGCCGACGAAGTCCGAACCGCTGGTATTGCCGGTCGCATGGACGCCGCTCACCGCGCCGTCGTTTTCGCCCACCAGGCCGCCAACGTCGGAGCTACCCGCCGCAGCGCCGCTGGCGTACGCGTTGCCGACGCTGCCGCCGGTGTCGTTCTTCCCCACCAGGCCGCCGAGGTCGCCGCCGCCGCTGACCGCGCCGGTGGCATAGGCGTTGCTGATGCTGCCGTTGTTGTAGCCGGCCAGGCCGCCGATGTTGTTGACGCTGCCGCTGACCTGCCCGGTGGCGTGGACATTGCTCAGCGTGCCGCCGCTGTCGTTTGCGCCGGCCAGGCCGCCTGCGTCATCGAGGCCGGTGACCGCGCCGGTGGCATAGGCATTGGTCACCGCGCCGGTGTTGTAGCCCACCAGCCCGCCGACGTAGCCGCTGCTGCTGTTGCCGGTAGCCCCGGTCGCGTGTACATCGGCGAGAGTACCGGTGTTGTAGCCCACCAAACCGCCCACGTAGGTGTCGCCCGTGGCCGCGCCGGTGGCATAGGAACCGCTGACGCTGCCGCTGTTGCGGCCGACCAGTCCGCCGATCTCCTGCGAGCCGAGACCGGTTCCGCTGACCGCCGCGTCGGCGTGCGAGTTGCTGACCGTGCCGGTGTTGTAGCCCAGTAGGCCGCCGCCGTCCTGGAAAGCCGCCACCGGCGTGGTGGCGTAGACATTGCTCACGGTGCCGCTGTTGTAGCCCGCCAGCGCCCCGCCGTATTGAAACCCCGCCATGCTGCCGCCCAGCAAGCCCAGGTTTTGCAGCACGCCGCCCGTACCGATATAACCGAACAGGCCGAAGTAGCTGTTGGAGACCGAGTTGACCGCCGGGTTGTAGCCGACGGTAAGCCCGCTGATGGTGTGGTTGTTGCCGTCCAGGCTGCCGGTGAACTGGCCACCGCTGTTGCCGACCGGCGTGAAGCCCAGGCCGAGGTTCCAGGCGGCCGTGCCGCTGGCGTCGATGTCGTTGCCCAGCACGAAGTGCCCGCTCAACAGCGTCGCCATGCCCTGAACGCCGTAGATGTCGGCAAGCGTGTAGGGAGTGCCGGCACTGCCGTCGCCACTGGTGGCGCGCACGAAGCTGCCGCCCTGCAACTGGAAGTCCGATGCCGCGAAGGCCGGCAGGACGGCGCTGACCTGGCTCCAGTTGCCCGCTTGCAGGGTGAAGGTGCCGACGCCGACGGCGGCCGTGGCGCTGATGCCGCCGGTGGCGTTGAGCGTCAGCCCGCCATTGGCGCCGCTGATCGCGGCGTTGATGTTGATGTTGTTGTCGGCCTGCAGGCTCAGGGTGTGGGCGCCGGTCCAGGTCACCGCCTGGTTGACATTGATGTCGCCGCTGCCGGCGGCGGCTCCCGTGCTCGACTGGATCGCCACGTCGCTGGTGTCCAGGTTGCTGCCCAGGGTGGCGCCGTCGATGTCGCCGCCGGCGCCGATGGTGAAGTCCTGGGGGTCGATCAGCCAGGTGCCGGTCTTGCCGGCGGGGGCCGCGGTGGTGATGCGCGCGCCGTCGCCGACCTTGACGTGGGCGCCTGAAGTTTCGATCGAGCCGCCGTTGCCGCCGTTGGGCGCGGAAGCGTCGAGGGTGCCCTCGACCCGCACCGTGCCGCCTTCCATGCCGCCCAGGAGCTTGATGCTGCCGTCCTGGTTCTGCAGGGTGCGCGCTTCGATCACGCCGGTATTGTTGACCACCGTATCGAGCAGCGCGTCGCGCGCCGCCGCGGTCATCACCACCGTGCCGCCGTCGGCCTGGATCAATTGCCGGTTTTCCGCCAGGGCG
>JAQBOM010000050.1 GCA_028288025.1 Mucilaginibacter sp.
ATGAAAAACGACGCGAAGGTTGCCGCGACGGTGCCGACTAGGGCGATCCCCGCGGCCATGACGCCGACCGCGATGAGACGCCCCTCGACGGTGACAGGCGTGATGTCGCCGTATCCCACCGAGGCGATCGTGACACATGCCCACCAGAGCGAGTCACCGAACGAGTGGATGTGACTGCCAACCGCGTGTCGCTCGACGTCCAGTTCGGCGAGTGCCGCAACGAAAACGAGGATGATCGCCGCGCCGGCCGCGTAGGTAACCACTCGCCCGCGGAGGGCTCGTCCGGCGCCCCGATTCAGGAAATTCAGGAGGGTGACATGTCGCAGCAACCTGAGCGGCCGAAGGGCTGGCAGCGCCACAATGAGGAAATCCAGAAAATGGCTGAAGAACCAGTGCACGCGGCGTTCGGCGAGGATCAGGCTCACGACGAAGTCGACGACGAAAAAACCCCAGATCACCCACATGACGATCTCGGCGATGAGCTGCTCAGGTGGTCTCAGGTCGGCAATCACCTCCCAGGCATATGCGCCGAGAAAAATCGCCGCAGCGATCGTCAGCGGGATGTCCGTGAGCTGTCGCCAGTGCGCCTGCGTCAGGCGGCCCGCCGTTGCGTGTGCCTGTCCCATGCGGCGACGCTACCAGCGCTTGCCAGCACGATTGAACCGATTGCGCGCAAACTTCGTTGTACGAGGTGGAGGCATGAAACGTGGCGACGGACCAGTCAGAGCTATTGAGGGCGATCCATGATGCCCACGGTCCCGCGCTGCTGCGGTTCGCACTCCGGCTCACGGGCGACTACACGTTCGCGCAGGACGTCGTGCAGGAGGCGCTGCTTCGCGCATGGAAGAAGCCGGCCATCCTCGAGCAAAGCGATGAATCCGCCCGAGCATGGCTATTTACCGTTGTCCGCAATATCGTGATCGACGATCGGCGCAGCGCTCGTCACGCGCGAGAGATTCTTACCGACAACCTGCCGGATCCCGGAACACCGGACGGCGCCGACGCGCTCCTCGACTCCTGGGTGCTTGCGGATGCGCTCGCCTCGCTCTCGCTCGAACACAGAACCGCGGTGGTCAGCGCCTACTACCTTGGCCAGTCGGTCGCGGAGATCGCCCGACGAAATGATTTGCCGGAGGGGACCGTCAAATCCCGCCTGCACTACGCACTTCGCGCGATGAGGATCGCGCTTCAAGAAAGGGGAGTGACCCAGTGACTGACACGACCGATCGCTTCCGCGACTGGGACGCCGCATACGTTCTCGGTGCGCTCGACTCCGAGGATCGCCGCGCCTTCGAGCAGCACCTCGCGACGTGCCCCGTCTGCTCGGCGTCCGTCGCGGAGTTCGCCGGCATTCCGGGCATCCTCAGCAAGCTGTCTGCGGAGGACGCTGTCGCGCTCCTCGCCGACGATGACGTCGCGGTGGGCGTCGATGACCACCTGCGTGAGGGCGTACACGCACCGGGACTGGTGCAGAGGCTCGCCTTCGTGGCATCGCGTCGTCGTCGGCGCATTCGTCTGGGGATGCTGGGGGCCGCCATCGCGGTCGTTGCAATAATCACGGCCGGCGGGGTTGTCTACACAGCAGGTCAGACCCCCGTTACGGCCACGATCGCGATGGTCCCCATCCAGCAGCACGCGGTCACGGCGTCGATGAGCATCACCAAGAAGGGCTGGGGGACGCGTTTCGACTGGTCGTGCACGTATCCGGAAGCAACCGGAATCTATGACTCGCCGGTCGCCTATGACCTGGTCGTTGTCCAAAAGTCCGGTGCGCGTACCGTCGTCGCCAACTGGACTTCCGTTGGCCCGCATGCCACGGGTCTGACAGCTTCGTCCGATATCGCGTACGGGGATATCAGCAGTGTGGAGATCCGGGTGACCGGGTCGTCGACCGCGCTGCTTCGCGAGAATTTGTAGGGCGAAGGTAGAGGAAAACCAGTGCGGCCCGCGCCCTTCGGGTGGGCGGCGGGCCGCACTGGTGCCTTTCCCTCGTAGTCGCGCAATTTTTCCGTGTTGTTCGACGTTGAGGTCAGTGATCTGAACGAGGATGGAACGCATGACTGACGCTGCCACGAGTACCCCGACCCAAGAGCAGGCCTACGCGACGTATCACGAGCGTCGCGAGCTCTCCGTTGTCCAGCCCAAGGGCAGCCTCGCGCTGGTAAACACGCAGTGGATCGACTCCGAGCAGACGATCTGGGGTGTCCCGGGAGTCTGGGCTCCCCTGCCGGATGGAGAATCCGGTCTGAGGGTGACCGCGACGGCCGCGGACAACATCATCATCGATGGCGTTCTCGTCGATGGTTCTGCCGTCGCTCGCGGCAAGGATGACCCGAATCCGAGCGAGATCTCGTTCAGCGACACGGTGACCGGATTTGTCATTGCCAGCGAAGCGGGTGCGTATGCGCTCCGCGTCTGGGATTCGAACTCCGAGGGCATTCAGGAATTCGGTTCCATCGATGCATTCCCGTACAACCCGGAGTGGGTGATCACCGCAGCCTGGACCGAGATCCCGGGAGGGATGACGGTCGGCTTCGAGCACCTCAAGGAGGACGGCTCGACGCGAGCCGAAGTGGTCCCGGGCTCGATTACTTTCTCGAAGAATGGCGTCGACTACGACCTGGCAGCCTTCAAGTCGGGGCGCGCGCTGCAGCTGGTATTCGCGGACGGAACGAGTGGTGTCAGCACCTAATCGGTTTGGCGTTTTTTGTTTCTCGCTCCAAACCCGGACGGCACCATCACGCTAGACTTCAACCGAGCGGTACTGCCGCCCTGTGCAATCAGTTACAAATTCAAATGCCCCCTGCCACCCAAGCAGAATCGGTTCCCGGTACCGATCGAGGCGGGGGAGAAGAACGTACTGAAGAAAGACGGCTCACTCCTCCACGAGGAGTAGATGTCTGCACAGGAGGGCAGACTTGCCCCCGTGACCCTCGTGATCGGCGCCGCACCCGGGGGGGTTGTGTTG
>JAQBOM010000049.1 GCA_028288025.1 Mucilaginibacter sp.
GTTCGCCTGGGCACGGCGGGCCGCCTGGTGATGACTTGCGGTGGTGGGAGCAGGGTGAGGAGCCGGACTATCGGGCCACCTTGGCCAACGAGCGCACCTTCCTGGCGTGGACCCGTACCGCGCTGGCCCTGCTGGCCAGCTCTCTTGCCCTGGTCCAGTTCACCCACCTGACTCCGGTCCCGCTGCGACTGGCGCTTGCCGCCTATCTCATCGCTCTGGCTGTGGCTGTCATCGTGACCGGCTACTACCGATGGCGCACCGTCCAGCACCGCATGCGTCACAAGCAGCCGCTGGGGCGCTCCCCCCAGCAGCCGCTCATCGTTCTGGCCTTCTTGGTCCTGGCTGCCCTGGTCTGTGTCATCACCGCCCTGACCACCCGCTGAGCGGGGAGTAGGGCCCCCAGGTCCCTCACTTCGGCGAGGGCCCTGCCCCGGGGCCCTGGCGGTGCCTCGTCGGGCGGTGTGGCCGGGTCGGGGAGAGGCTTGGAGCATGCTGATCGCGTTGCTCGCCGTGCTGGGTGTCGACCTGGTCGTGGTGGCCGCCTTCGTGGCTGTTGTGCTGCTGCGGCGGCGCTGGGTCAGTCGGCGCCCCGGTGCTTTCAAGGGAGCGGTCCGCGTTGTTGGGGGCGAAGTACCGGGGCTGGGTGCGGCATGGCGGCGCGGCTACGGCCGCTGGGTGCGCGACGTGCTGGTGTGGGAGAGGGCGCCGTTGCTGTTCCGCAGTGAATTCGTCCTCGCGCACGCCCTGGCCGGTCCGAGCCGGTCCGCTGGACCGGGCGAGGTGAAGCGTCTGGGCAAGCAGGTCGTGGTCGTGCCGATCCGGGTCCAGGGCGGCGCCCGGATCGAAGTCGCCGCGCAGGCGGCTGCGCAGGAGCGGGCGCGCGGCCCGCTCCCTGGGCGCGGCCCGGGGCAAGGTTCTGCCTGACAGCTGGGCTGTGGGGTGTCGGTCACGGGAATGAGGGCTGCTCGTCGCCGCGCCCTGCGGTATGCCCTATATGTCCGTAACGTTGCGGGTGGTGGGTGAGGGACTCCCCGCGCGGGTGGCCCGGCGGCCTACTCACAGCCCACGACGTCCGGCCCCGTACCAGGAACCGGTCAGCCCAGGCCGGGCACGGGCTGCGCACATCGACATGGGGAGAACGCGTGAGTACGTTGTCGAGTGACCTGCGGACGCTGAGCTACGAGGCGTACGTGTACCTGTACCCGCTGGTGTTGATGGACCTCTCACGGCAGCAGATGCTGAACTACGAGCCCGGGATCCGGGCCGGCTTCGGGCCGCCGAACGCGTTCCAGCACCTGCGCGCGTTCCCGCAGGCGGACATGCGCACGGTAGTGCGCCCGAACTTCGACACTCTGTACTCCGTTGCGCAGCTGGACCTGACCGCTGGGCCGGTGGTCGTGCACGTGCCCGACACCGCGGACCGGTACTACATGCTGCCGATGCTGGACATGTGGACCGACGTGTTCGCCAACCCCGGCAAGCGCACCACCGGCACCGACGCCCGCGACTTCGTGGTCGTGGGCCCCGGCTACACCGGCGACCTGCCCCCCGGCGCGACGCTCGTCCACGCGCCCACCCCGTACGTGTGGATCATCGGGCGCACCCAGACCAACGGCCCCGACGACTACCCGGCGGTGAACGCGGTCCAGGACGGCTACACGATCACCCCCCTCGCCGGGGCCGTCCAGCACCGGATCGACCCGGACCTGGACACCGACACCGAACCGCTGACCCTGGTGAACCAGATGGACGCGGAGCAGTTCTTCGCCCGCGCCGCCGCCGTCATGAAGACCAACCCGCCCCACACCAGCGACTTCTCCCAACTGGCCCGCATCGCCCACCTGGGCATCGTGCCCGGCCAGGACTTCGACCCGAACGCCTTCGACACCGCCCAGCGCGCCGAGATCCAGGCCGGGACCGACGCCGCCCGCACGGCGATCCTGGCCGGCGCCCCCACCCTGGGGACCAGGGTCAACGGGTGGATCTCGCTGACCGACACCATCGGCGTCTACGGCAATAGCTACTTCCAGCGCGCCGTCATCGCCGCCATCGGCCTGGGCGCCAACCCGCCCGAGGACGCCGTCTACCCCCTGCTGGTCACCGACGCCGAGGGCCACCCCCTCGACGGCACCAACGACTATCACCTGCACTTCGACGCCGACCAGCTACCCCCCGTCGACGCCTTCTGGTCCGTCACCATGTACGACACCGAAGGCTTCCAAGTCGCCAACGCCCTCGACCGCTACGCCATCGGCGACCGCGACAAGCTCACCTACAACCCCGACGGCTCCCTGGACCTCTACCTCCAGCACACCCACCCCGGCCCCGACCGCGAACCAAACTGGCTCCCCGCACCCCAGGGACCGCTGGGCGTCACCTTGCGCCTGTACGCACCCCAGCCCCAGGCCTTGGACGGCACCTGGCACGCCCCCGCCGTCCGCAAGGCGTAGACCCTGGCCGCGCCGTTACCCGCTAGGCGGGTAGCCACCCTTTTGCGCCAACTGGCGGAGTCAACTCCCATCAGCACGGAGGTGCTGGTGACAGATAGCCCGAAAACTCAGAGTAGGTGACAACAAGGCCGACCATCTGGTGACAAGTAGCGCGACCACCGGGCCGCGGAAGCCCAGGTCAGCCGCCAAACCGGTGACATCTATCTCGACCAGTCACAGTCGCTGGAACCGTCGGCATCTCGGCCGTGGCTGCCGGGGTCTGTGTGTCCATACCCGGAGTGTGGCCTCCGGCGGCCGGTGGCGATCGGTCGTTTTCCGGCCCGGACCGGTTGTCAGGGCCGGCTTGTAGGGTGCTCGGCCATGACCACCGAAGCGACCGGATCGACGTACCTGCGCACCACGCGGGCGGCCTACGACACCGTGGCCGCCGACTACGCCGAACTCCTCGCGGCCGAGCTGCAGGCCAAGCCGCTGGACCGGGCGATGCTCGCCGTGTTCGCCGAACTCGTGCTGGCCTCCGGCGCCGGACCGGTCGCCGACCTCGGTTGCGGACCCGGCCGGGTGACGGCGCACCTGCATGCGTCGGGGGTGACCGTGTTCGGTGTGGACCTGTCGCCGGAGATGGTCGCGGTGGCCCGTCGGACCTACCCGGAGCTGCGCTTCGAGGAGGGCTCGATGACCGGGCTGGAGCTGCCGGACGACGCGGTCGCCGGCGTCGTCGCCTGGTACTCGACCGTGCACACCCCGCCGGAGCTGCTGCCCCAGGTGTTCGCGGAGTTCCACCGGGTGCTGGCCCCCGGCGGCCACCTGCTGCTCGCCTTCAAGGCCGGGGACGAGCGCCGGCACCTGGAGCGGGCGTACGGCCACGAGCTGTCGCTGGACGTCTACTGGATGCCCCCGGACCGGGTCGCCGAGCTGCTGCAGGGCGCCGGGCTGGCCGTGGAGGCCCGGCTGGTCCGCGAACCGGACGAGTCGGAGCGGCCGCGGCAGGGCCGGCAGGCCTATCTGCTGTGCCGGAAGGTCCCGCCCGGCTGAGCCCGGTGCCGGCTCCTGTCCGGTCGAGGCCCAGGCCAGGGCCTCGGGGGAGGGCAGAGGTCTCGATCCCGCCACGGAAGTGTCAGGATGGCTCCATGACAATTCAGGCCTACTTCGACATCGCCATCAACGACGAGCCCGCCGGGCGGATCACTTTCAACCTGTTCGACGACGTGGTTCCCAAGACGGCGGAGAACTTCCGCGCACTGGCCACGGGTGAGAACGGCTTCGGCTACAAGGGCTCCTCCTTCCACCGTGTCATCCCCGGCTTCATGCTGCAGGGCGGCGACTTCA
>JAQBOM010000037.1 GCA_028288025.1 Mucilaginibacter sp.
TGCCCTAAATTACGATAACTTAACCTGTTTACATCATGATCGTACTTGATCCTAATCCTCGTCTTTTTGTCCATTTGTTTACCGATAATGTGTAAACCTATTTCAGGGCAAGACACACCCCCGAACACTGGCAAAACGCTGTCACCACTTTTCAAGCATCTTTGTCTCTCTTATTGTCTTGCTTCCTGCATCTTATCGTCTTGCCTCTTGACTTCAGACTCAAGACTCCCGACTCAGGACTTCCTGCCATTCCCCCGCAATCCAAAAAGGCCCAGTAAACCCAACAGGCCCAGCAATCCCCATTTGCCCGAACTGTCGCCGGTGGTCATCACATCGGCAGGCTTATTTTTTGCCGAATTGGCGATTGGCGTGATCGACGGATCGTTTGATGCAGGGGCGCCCGCCGCGGTGGTTGATTTGGAAGAATCACCGGTCGGCGATTGTGCGTTTACCGCACTGCTGCCGGCTAACAACAGGCACAGCATAAGTATGCTGCAGAATTTTGTGAAGCTTTTCATTTGAAAATTTATTTATCCGAACAATTCAAACCCTAATAGGTTTTACACTTTAACTGTGCGACGTTATTCTTAAACGTGTGATTTTTTAAGCTTAAAAAAACGTACCTTTGCAAAATTATTTTCATGAAAAAAAGCGTAACTTTTTGATATGCTATCTATTCAATGACAATAAGTTAAAGAATACAGCATGAAAAAGATAATCGATTACAGGAAGCTTTTAGGCGTAAACAAAGATGCAGAGTTACAGGAACTAAAAACGGTTTATAGAAGCCTGATGAAAACGTGGCATCCCGATAGGTTTACCGAAAGCAATGAAACTAAGCTGGAAGCTGAAGAAAAAAGTAAAACTATTATCGAAGCCTATCATTTTTTAGTGAGCATCGCACCCGAAACACTCCTTCAGTCTGCGGAGGAATATACTTTCACCACCGCTAACGCCGGCATTCACGATTTTGAATATAAGGCACAGGTGCTTAAAATATATTTTTCCGATAGTAACGTATATGAATATTTCGACGTGCCAAAGGAAGTTTACAGAAAGCTGGTCAACGCCGATTCTCCCGGCAGGTTTGCCAGGCGGCATATTTTCAACACATACGTTTACCGAAGCCTCAATAAGCTGACTGCTTCCGCGTAGGCCATGCAGCGCTAAGCTCCTCCCGATTCCTTGGTTTTTGGTTCTCGGTGAAATTAATCACCAGTTGTAGCATTTCTATTATATTGATCGTATATATAGTTACCAAACCGGGATGTTATGAAAATTAATTCGGTAATTATTTCTTTGGTCGGCTTTTTCTTTTTATCCTGCAGTAAAAAGCCTGATGTTCAACCAAACGTGCGGACCACCATTACTGGTCGGTTTTATGACGAGAGTAACCGCGAGGCATACCCGAATGTAAAAATTGAGATAGCCGAATACAATGAATACCAGGATTTTTTAGGACCTCTTAAACGTAACTTAATCGGCTACCGCGGCTCAACTACAACCGACACTGGCGGGTATTATAAGATCACTTTTACCACATCGGGAAAAGGAAATAACTATTACTTTGAGTTTACCGGCATTCCCGATAAAGTACAGGTAACAGATAAAGGCATGGGCGGCCCGGCCGGTTATCGCCAAAAAAAGATCGACGGCATCGGTTCAACACTCAAATATGATTTTAATATAAGTAAGTTTTACTACATGAAAACGCATATTGTTGTTCATAACAATCCCTTTCCGCCTTTGAACGTATTTATTGGTAACACACATTTTCAACTTGGGGGCGCTTATAGCACCATATCCGGAAAGAACAACGATACCGTTGAATTTATCCCAATTTTTAAAAACACGGGTGGCTTTAATTTATATTTTACCATCAACGATCCTGCCACCGGAACGTGGTACAGGCACTCCCAAATCCTGTTAAATCCAGTTGTCGATCGGGATACGATACAAGGCGTGACATACGATTTGTTCCCGGCCACGTTTAAGTAGGAAATTTTTTTAAGCGAATTCCGGCTGATTTATTTTAGTGGCTAATGGCCGTACCAACAATAAACCTTGGCAGCCAGTGCAGCTAACGCTGCGCCAATCCATTCCACACGTCATGTGAACTTGTTTCGGCACCTCACCATACGGGTAATCGACAGAAAGGATCACTATAGGATTTGTTCTGAGTAAGCGCACAAGAATGTCATATGAGATGCAGATCCGCCCTTTAGCGGATGGCCTGACATTGTTTTTGAGCTCTGGTTGCTCAACCGCGTTGCGGTGCCGTAAAAAATACCGTTTACAAAGACCTGCGTCTTGCCATCGATATTGCAGTTTTAATGATAAAAAATACAGGCACCACCTGTACTATAATACCTATCCATGCCAGCGTGCTCATAGAAATATATTTTATAGATGTGATAACAAAATTAATGAATAGTTTATTTAATTTCAAAATAGGTTTTCAACAATTATGAAAGACGCTAATGCATGTGGCCTGGCATAACTTGCCGGAGAACGTCGGTCATCCGCCGGGACGGAACGCCAGACCCCTTTTATTACCCTGATCCGACAAATGGCGGAGAAGGATCTTCTGCGCCCGAAAAGCAAAGCGGACATGCATAATGAAGAAGATTTTTCGCTACGCTCAAAATGATAAATAATCGCCTTAGGACGATACCTTCTAACTTTATTTATTCCTTATCCTTTTTCCACGCCTTATCCTCGTGCTTACGTTCTTTATCATCAGGCATGCTACTAGGAACTTCAGAATCTATCGTATAATAAATTAGATGCTTTAAAGTCTTACTAAGGGATTTCTAAAGCGTCGATAATAAGAAGAGCAAAGGAGCTTGGTTGTACTACCAATGAACATATACCTATCTCAACATTGAATTGGGAAGAAAGAGTGAACGTAAAAGGGAAACAGGATTGTAGAACTTGATAAGTCTAAAATTATTTCTACCATAGTTTCACTATTGAAAAAACAAATGGGTTATTCAACGGAAGAGTTGGTACACAAAGTTGGTTTATCACATTCTGAATATGCCCGCTTTTTTGAACGTGACACCAAAGGAAATGGTAAAAGTTAAGGGTTGTAAAAAGGATAGCTTAAAAATAAGGACTTTTAGCCCCTTTATATTGTCGTAGCAGACAGAGATAGCGAAGTTCAATTATATACACTTTTAACCTCGTAAATCAGCAATCCCATGAGTTGTCCCTCATTACGGCGAAAGTAATTTATGAGGCTTTCTTGTGCAACAAAGTGATGAACTTATTTTTTAACAAAAGCGATAAATACCGTAAGTTTACCATTATGTATGTAGTTGGTCATAGCCACAACCTTATATCCTTGACTGTCATGTTTGGCTATACTATTAACAACGATACCAAAAGGCCCGTTAGTATTATCTACTGATACAACATCAAATAGCGAATTTGAGGACTGGCTTGATGCAAAAACGGACTTAACACCTAATACTGTTAAAACGCAAATTGCGATTGCCGATACAATTAATAATAACTTTTTCATTGGATAATAGGATTAAGATTTCGAGTAACTAAGTTACAACTTAATTTACCCATTGTCAACCCGTTAAAACACCTTATTTTTGGACGATTCCTTTATCCAATTGATATATTATTACCTAAATATTAATTATTCAATCCGCAATCTGTGTAATTAGAACATCGATGCCCTCTTTACGGCAGGCTGGGCAAAAAGGGCCGACCAGCGCAACGGAGTCGGGATGAGTTAACTTCCGACTTCAGCATTCAAACTCCCGCATTCCGCAATCCCGTCACTGCTTCGCCGCCCAGGCATCCATCTTGCTCTCCAATACGCTCAGCGGCATCGAGCCATCCTTCAGCAATTGCTCATGAAAAGCGGCTATATCAAACTTGCTGCCCAGTTGCTTTTCGTAACGGCTGCGCAGTTCGCGTATTTTAAGCGCGCCTATCTTGTATCCTAATGCCTGGCCCGGGTTGGTCATGTAACGCTCAATTTCGGCGGTTGCGCCGTGTTCATCAATGGCCTCGTGGTCCATCATGTATTTAATGGCCTGCTCGCGGGTCATATTTTTGGAGTGGATAGATACATCAACCACCAGGCGGATGGCGCGGTGCATTTCGTCGCCCAGTGCGCCCATGTGCTGGTAAGGGTCGGTATAAAGGCCCAGCTCTTTACCCAACGATTCGCAATACAGAGCATAGCCCTCCGCATAAGCGTTATCCACCTCAAAACGGCGGAACTTTGGCAGCGATGTATTTTCCTGCGCCAGGGAGATCTGGTAATGGTGACCAGGTATAGCCTCGTGCAAAAACAGCGACTCCATGCCCGATGTGGTATTAAATTTGGTGGCATCCAGTATTGGCACATAAAATATACCGGGACGGCTGCCGTCGGCGCTGCCATTGTTGTATTCGGCGCTGGCCGATGCCGCGCGGAACGCTTCCGTCTGTCGTATCTCGAAAGGTGTTTTCGGCACTTTGGTATAAAGCTTTTTTAAGTTAGGCTGCATGCGCTGGTGTATATTCTCAAACGCGTCAAGCACCTCCTTCGGCGTTTTATAAGGCATAAACTTACGGTCGGTGTTCATGTATTCAAAAAACGCCTTCATATCGCCCTTAAAGCCAACCTTGTTTTTAATGCTGTCCATTACCCCGCTTATACGGGCTACTTCGCGCAGGCCCAGCTGGTAAATTTCTTCGGGTGTTTTATCGGTGGTGGTGTTCTGTTTCACCATAAACTTATACATATCAGCTCCGCCCGGCAAGGCCGACATGCCCGAAGTAAGCCGCGCATGCGGCAGGTAATCATTCTTCAGGTAGTCGCCCAGTTTTTTATAGGTGGGGACAACAACCGTCATGATGGCCTTTTTGTAATCATCAGCCAGCCGTTTTTTATCCGCGGCCGAAAAATCCTTCGGGAAGTTGTTCACCGGGCCGTAAAACAGGCTCTTTTCCGGCGACGCCGCAACCATATCCTGCATTTCGGGTATCATTTTTATCACGATCGACTTTGGCAGCACCATCCCGGTTTTAATGCCCCTGTTCATATTCCCGATGGCGGTATCCGCCCACACACTGAACGCCGATAAACGTTTAAGCCAGTTATCATAGTCTGCCACGGTTTTAAACGGCTGTGCGCCCGTGCCCGAACCCCACTGGCCCAGCATAAGCGGTACAGCCACCATTTGGTTAAATGGGATATAACGCGGATGGGCAAAATTGAGATAGTCGTAATAAATATCCTTGTCAAAGCCTTCCAGCACGGTATTCAGCTTATATGATAAAATATCGTACGACAGTTTATCCTCCTCATCGAGGCCATCGCGGTTAAAACCTTTCAACTTATCCAGGTACCCGGCATAAAAATCGTGTGCCTGTTTAATAAACGCTTCCGAGCCGTCGTTCTGCAGCAGGGCGTTATAACGGTTATCGCCGATAGAGGTAGCCTCCAGCGGGTAAAGCTTTAATTTGTCTTCGTAATAATTGTCAAACAGCTTAGCCAGCTCTTTATTTGGTTCATTCTTTTGCTTGCAAGCCGAAAAAGCCGCCGCCAGGCATAGCAGCATAAATATTTTTTTCATTGTGATGGGTTATATGATGCGCTAAGCTAAGGATTTTTGGGAAATATGAAAGTGCGGCCGGCGCCATGCAGAGTTGACTCACCCTCCCGATAGCTATCGGGACATCGCTTCGCTCGACCACCCTCTCTCCGGCAAGCCGGAAAGAGGGTTGGGGAAGGATAGAGATATTTTTTTCTTTTGAAACACCTTCTTTACCGAAGGTAGTCCCGATAGCTATCGGGAGGGTCGATCAGCGCAGCGCAGTCGGGGTGAGTCAACTCTGCGCTGCACCAGACACGCTCAATTGATTTGTCGTCCTGAGCATAGCGAAGGATCTTCTGCGCCCGAAAAGCAAAGCGGACATGCAAACGAAGAAGATTTTTCGCTATGCTCAAAATGACAAATATTATTCCATTCTTCGAAAATATAGCCCAACCCCTCTTTACGGCTTGCCGAAGAGAGGGTCGACCAGCATAGCGCCGTCGGGGTGAGTCAATTCTGCGCCAGGTATCTTGGTTCTTGATTCTTCACCCTCGCAAAACTTTTTTAAAATACCGTGAAAACACGGTATTTTTTACCCTTTAAACATCCTAATTTTACTTCCTGATACCTAAACCTTATCACAATTTATGGAACACTTCACCGTACGGGTAGAATTTCAGGGGGCGCACAACCAACACGATTACGTTAGGCTTCACCATGAGATGGAAAAAGAAGGCTTTTACAGGCCGTTGCTGGCTCACGAAGAGGAAACTGTTTACTGCCTGCCCGCGCCAAAGCACAACCTGTACGATGAAGATGACGACGATGCCACCATCCGGGTTTTGGAAGCCGCGCAAAAAGCCGCCGCCGGCACCGGCAAAAAATTCAGCGTGCTGGTAACCAAAGGCGAAGGCAAGCGCGAATGGTACAGTATTTTAGATATGGTAAAAAAGTGATTTTTCATTTTCCGCAGGGCGGCTCAATGAAGGTCCGTTTACCGTTCTCGCAGGGCCGCCCGAAAGAGGGCCCTGCGTTGAGTTAGTTATAGTTAACCCGGGCTTAAAGATTTTTTGGTTTAGTTGGTTAGTTAGTATGGATCTGCAGTCCGCAACCATCGGTGGTTGTGGATTTGCGATCCATTATTATCGTAGCGGTATGTTAATGGTCCATGGCATCTCAGCTCTCAGCTCTGGCGCGAGAATGCAGGGCAAAGGCCGGAGCGCTGAGTTCTCGTGCCCCGCTGAAAGGTCAGCCGCAATAAATGCTTCTCAACTCTGGCGCGAGAATGCAGGGCAAATGCCGGAGCGCGGAGTTCTCGTGTCCCGCCTAAAGGTCAATTTCGTGCTCCCGCTGACAGGTCAGCCGTTATAATTGCTTACATCTTTGCATTATATCTTTTAGCAATGTATTTTTAAACTATAATGAGCACCAAATATAAATTCGGAAACCAGGATAAACTTTATTTCGTCAGCTTTTCGGTCATAAACTGGATAGACCTTTTTATCCGTAACGAATACAAAGAAATAATGCTCGACTCGTGGCGGCATTGCCAGGCTAATAAAGGGCTCGAAATATACGGCTGGTGCATTATGTCGAGCCATATCCATATGATCATCGGAACGCATGGCGACAAGCTCGAAAACATTATGCGCGATATGAAGAAACATACTTCGCTTGCTTTAAAGAAAGCTATCCAGGATCACCCCGGCGAAAGCCGCAGGGAATGGATGTTATGGATGATGGAAAGAGCCGGCAAAAAGAACAACCACAACAGTGCGTTTCAGCTTTGGCAACAGGATAGTCATCCGGTAGAGTTGTTTGATTTAAAGATATTACATCAAAAGCTGAATTATATACATGATAACCCTGTTGTGGCAGGGATAGTAGATAAGCCTGGAGAATATTTGTACAGCAGCGCGCGGGATTATTACGGTTTGCCTGGTTTAATTGATATTAGTTTGGTTGAGCCGATGATCGGATGGCCGGCATAGTTTATTACCTGTCGCCGGGGCATGAGAACGCCACCGCTTTTGCCAGCGCTGCATTCTCGCGCCAGAGGAGGGGGATTAAAACAATGAAAGGGCATAATAATCGTGGACATTTGGGCTTTGAATAAATTGACAGTATGAAAGGTATAGCTTTGATAGTAGTAGTTTTGATTTTATCATTTGATAAAAGTTTTTCATCATCAAATGTAGATCATTTTTTAATAACCGATAAGTTATGTAGTGTAAGTTCTAATACCCGAGTAAGATGGGATCAGCAAAAAAAGGACTCGGGAGTTGTGGTTTTAAAAGAATCTTATCAGGATAAACTTGTTGTACTAAGGATGTATAACAAAAACGGATCTGTTTGGCTTTCATTTAAATTTACAGATGATTTTAATTCTAAGTTATTAAATCCGTTATCATTAAAAACTGACGACGGAATTTTGGTTTTTAAATGTGTAGGAGAGGATAAGAACTTTTACGCGGTGGTAGTTTCCCAAGACAAAAATCTTATTAAGTTTATAAAAAAGTCCGATTCGAATTTTTTATTTCAGACTTGGCAAAAGAGAATATTATCAGTGTTTTCAGTTGATTTTGATGGTAAAAAGAACCCGCTAAGGGAGCGGCCTTCTATCGGTTCTAAACAGTTACATTACAGGAATAATGACTTTTATCATCCTGTGAGTATAAACGGCGACTGGCTAAAGGTTAAATCGAACGAAACCAATCAAACAGGTTGGATTAAATGGCGGGACAGTAAGGGCCAGATGTTAATAGATTTAATTGACGAAGCTTGAGATTCCCCCGAAGTCTGGCACGAATGCGGGGCAAAGGCAAGAGTTCAGAGTTCTTGTGGCCCCAAGAAAGGTAGTAATTTAAAAATCGGAAATAGAAGTATTTACTGCACCACCGCCACCAACGAATTCCTATAAACCGGTTTTTGCAGTTGCTGCCGCATATTTTTAAATATTTGCAGCGGCGCTTCGGTGGCAAACATATTTACCAGCCAGGAGGGTAGGGCGCCTACCGGGTCGACATGGATGGTGTATTCAATTTTGGTTTGGTCGTGGCTGATAGGGGTGAGCACCCATTTGCCTATAGAATTTTCGATCCTTACGATACCTTTTTTCACCGGCACCAAACCGGGGACGGCCGGGCCGTCGATGGTCACCACTTTGGTATCCGGGTTTTGGCTTACGGTTAAATGTGCCACAAAATCCCTGTTCGCGGCGGGCCAGGGCAGGCTCACTTCGGCATAATAGTACAGTTCGCCGGGCGAAACTTGTTTAACAACTGCGCTCTGCTTAACATGGTAAACCCATTCGGTTGAGGCATTTACATCCATTACTACTGCTACTACCTGCGCTGCCGTCGCGTTAAGCACCGTTTCAACTTTTATGGCTTTAACTTTTGAGTCGGACATTTGGCGGGAGTATATTTTTATTCCGTCCTTTTCAGTCCTCAGTTTCCATTCGCTTTGCGCGGATGCAGGGAGCAGCCTTAAAGTCAGCAGGAATGCGATAGGTAATAGTTTGCGCATGGTTGAATAGATTAGTATTTAATGAAGAAGACGAAAAAGGCCCTAAAACCTTTTTCGTCATTTGTATTATTTTTGTAAAAAATTACTTAGTCGCAAACGCGTAAGCTACACGCAGGCCGATAAAGTTTACGGTACTGTTGCTAACCATGCTGTTCAATTTGCTGGTGGCCTCATAGCGTACACCGGCATCGATAAAGCTTTTACCACCCAACGGGAACTGGTAGCCAACTTGCGGTGCGTAAACAAAGGCAGCGCTGTTATCGGCGCCCAATGCAGATTTGTTAAGCAGGAAAGCAGCGCCGGCTTCACCCTGGATATAGAAGTTACCTGCGGGGAAGTATTTTAAACCCGCTTTTACCGGCAGCAATTGAATATCGGTGGCGGTAAGGCCGGTGCCGTTCAAATTCTTTTTACCGAAGAAGTTGTCGTAACCCGCGTTAACGGTAACAAATAACTGGTGTGGTAAAAGTGGGATATCGGCTTGCACCGAACCGCCCAGGTTCCAGTCGTGCGTGTTGTTCAATGTTCCTGTAGGGATACCTGCGTCAACGCCGACGCTTAAAATAATACCATTTGAAGTGGTGGTTTTTGTTGATGTTGATGATTGTGCGAATGCGCCTGATGCCAATCCGGCGAAGGCTAAAACAAGTGCTGAAATTTTGAATGTACTTTTCATGATTTTGTATGTTAAATAAATTATTGTGTGTTTAAACAAGGGGCAAAGTAACGGCAGAAAATAATGTGATAGTTTCATCCGAATGTCACAATTATTCAATCGTTTGATTAACAGCGATTTATTTTAACAAAATATTTGCCCCTTTTTAAAATCATCATTTAAATGTCATTCTGATATGTTTCTTTTGTAATATTAGTAAATTTAGTTGACCAATATAGTCAACTTGGTTTACATTTGTTCCATCAATACAAAGAAATAATGGAATCGGCTGTCATATCACAACAAACTGCAAACGCCCCGCTAACCGGATCGATCACCTTCCTGCCTGCCTATCAGCAACAGGCCTCTTTTACACCGCACAATTACACTATAAGTATCACAACGGCCGCGAAGAAAAAAAATACACCTATTAAATCAGCCGCAGATTTCGCGGTTAGTGCATTGGAGAAAGCATTAAAGCTAAACTTGCTTGGCGCCGATATCAATACCGAATACCTGGAGCTTACCGTCCGGGTGTATGCACAGGCAGCTGTGATATCTGCAAAACATTATTTCAGGCTGTTTGCCACCAAAACTTTATCTCACAAAAATATCCTGGCCGGACTGTTCAGCAAGCTGCCACGGCATTACGCCTTTAAAAATCTCGCACAATGAAAACAATTTTTACGCTCAACAGAATCCTCCTGGTGGTTATCTTATTAACCTTTACAGTAAGCGCCTTTGCACAAACCATAGTGGCCGGCACCATAACCGATGCCAAAACAAAACAGCCGATGCCCTATGTAACGGTAGCATTTGCCGGCAGCACGCACGGGATAAGCACCGATAAGCAGGGTAAATACCAGTTGGTAACAAATGATAATTATAGCCATGTCCAGGTATCCTTCATCGGCTACAAAACCGTATTGAAAAATATCGAGCCCGGCAAAGCGCAGGTTATTAACGCTGCCCTTGCAGAAGACAGCCGCCTACTCGGCGAAGTGGTGGTCAAATCGGGGAAAAAAGCAAAATATCACAACAAAAACAATCCCGCTGTTGAACTGATCAGGCAGGTTATCGCGCACAAAGCGCAAAACCGCGTTGAAAGCTATAACTATGCCGAATACCGGCAATACGAGCTGATGAACTTTTACCTGAGCAACCTGTCGGAGAAATTTAGAAACAAACGCATCTTCAAAAATTACCAGTTCTTGTTCATGGAACAGGATTCAACTGCTATTGGCGGTAAAACCCTGCTGCCTGTATATATGGAGGAAAAACTGTCGGAGAATTACTACCGCAAAGCGCCCTACGCCAAAAAGCAGGTGATCGAGGCCAACAAGCAGGTTAAATACGACGAGCGCTTTATTGATAACCAGGGCCTGAAGGCATATTTCAACCATATGTACCAGGATATTGATATTTATAATAACAACATACAGCTGATCTCCAACGAGCTGCTGAGCCCCATTGCCGATCACGCGCCCGACTTTTATAAGTTTTTTATTACAGATACCATAAAAGACCAGGTGCCGAACCTGGTAGAGCTGAGCTTTACGCCCCGCAATAACACCGATATGCTTTTCGCCGGCAAATTATATGTCACCTTGGATGGCAATTACGCGGTAGAGCATGCACATTTAACCGTCAATAAAAACATCAATCTTAACTTTGTGCGCCAGCTGCAGGCCAATTTGTCGTTCGAAAAAAACAACGATGGCAAATATCACTTAAGCCAAAGCGACCTGAAAATGGAGTTTGCCCTGAGCAAAAATAAAGGCGGCGGCATATTTGGCGAGCGCAAGGTGATCGTGGACAGTTTCGTGGTTAACAGCGCGCGCCCCAAACAAACCTATGACGGCCCGGCCGAGGTTATGGCCATGAACGCCGAAAATAAAGACGACCGCTTCTGGCTCGTCAGCCGCCCCGATACACTTGCCGCGGCAAAGGCTGGCATCTATAAAAATATCGACAGCCTGCAAACCATGCCGTCTTTCAGGCATACCATGAGCTGGGTAAACCTGCTGGTGGCGGGCTATAAAGATTTTGGCCCGTTTGAAATGGGGCCGGCAAGTACTTTTTACAGCTTTAACCCGGTAGAAGGTTTCCGCGCGCGCCTCGGCGGCCGCAGCACGCCCGAACTAAGCAAGCGCTACTATTTTGAAACCTATGGCGCTTACGGAACACTGGACCAGCGGTTCAAATATTTTTTAAGCTCGACCTATTCGCTTAATAATAAGTCTATTTATTCCTTCCCGCAAAATTATATACGCGCCAGCTACCAGCACGATACCAAGATCCCGGGCCAGGAGCTGCAGTTTGTGCAGGAGGATAACTTCCTGCTGTCGTTTAAAAGGGGAGCCAATGATATGTGGCTGTATAACGATATCCTGCGCCTGGATTATGTGCATGAGTTTGACAGCCACTTTTCATACAAAGCGGGATTCAAAAAATGGGACCAAAGCCCCGCCGGCGGTTTGTATTTTTTAAACCTTGTCGGGAATAATTTTAATAATGTAAACACGGTGCATACCACCGAGTTGTCGCTCGAGCTGCGCTACGCGCCGCATGAGAGCTTTTACCAGGGCAAAATATACCGTGTGCCTATTGTTGATAACTACCCGATATTCACCCTGCGCTATAACGAGGGCATCAAGAACTTTTTTGGCGGAGGCTATAACTACCAGAGCGTAACCGGGAATATCAGCAAACGATTTTATCTGTCGCAATTAGGCTATACCGATGTGGTAACAGAAGGCGGTTATATTTTTGGACAGGTGCCTTTCCCATTAATGGACATCCACCATGCCAATCAAACTTATTCCTTACAGCTCGACTCGTATAACCTGATGAATTTCCAGGAATTTGTAAGCGACCATTACGCCAGCATCAATCTCGACCATAATTTCAATGGCTTTATTTTTAATAAGGTACCACTGCTCAAAAAGCTAAAACTGCGCGAAACGCTGGACTTTAAAGCGCTGTGGGGCGGGGTAAGAAAAGAAAACAATCCCTCAACCGACCCTTCGTTGCTGCGGTTCCCGGTTAACAGCACCGGCGTAGCAACCACCTATGCGCTGAATGGTACGCCTTATATGGAAGGCAGCGTGGGTGTCGGCAACATTTTCAAATTGCTGCGGGTCGACCTGGTTAGGCGTTTCACTTACCTCGATCATCCGGATGCACCAAAATGGGGCATAAGGGGACGTGTAAAATTTGATTTTTAATTATATCTTCGTAAACTAAGTTGACTAATTTTACGTTATAAGTTAGTGTAGCATAAATACTTAGTAATTATGTTACCCGATATTAAAAAATAAAAACAATGCAACTCAAAGATTCACATAGAGTAACCTGTAAACTGGTTTACCTGTTAAAACGTTTCATGGACGAATGGAACGAAAAGAAGCTGTGTCGTGCGCATTATCCTGATTTTAATTATTCGCAGCTGCCATTATTTATGAGTATCGGCACGTCCGGTATTTCAAACAATGAGCTGGCCGACAAGCTTAACGTTTCTAAACAAGCCACCAGCAAGATCATAAAGGAGCTTGAGGCTATGAATATGGTACGCAGCGAAAAAAGCCCTTCGGATGCGCGCGCAGTAATGCTATTCCTGACCCCCGATGGCGAAAAGTATTACCAATACGTAAAAACGCAGATAAACGACCTGGAAGAGCAATACAAAAAGCTCGTCGGCGCAAGAAACTACGAGATCGCGATCGATGTGATGATGAAGCTTATCAATTTCCACGAGAAGAACAATTGTAACGCGGTTTGATCTCCTGATTTATTGTGGTTGTTTATTGATCCCTTTGCCGGCAATGCGTTCGATATAGATTTTTAATGAATTGCCGTCCCACCCCGCCAGCCTTCCTTTCTGTAATAATATTGCCCCGCCATGCTCCGCCGATAGTGGGTAGCTAAAAACAAACGGCGCATGGTTAACCCGCCAGCCCTGAACCTGCCCAAACCGCAGCACATTAAAATATAGTGCTCCACCGTTTTGCGAAACCGTATAATAATCATCCGCGAAAGCGAGCAAATGCTGTAATACTGCCTTGTCTGGCGCTTGTTTTAGCAGCGCATTGTTTTTTTTGCGCATTTCATATGCAACAGGGTGTTTGGCATCATCCCAAATCGAGCTGTAGCCGGTATAATATTCGCTATCGGCCGCTGCAACAATATACCACAGCATGCAATTAAAAGGGGCAGGCGTAGTAAAATATCGTTTCTGCGCGATATGCTGAGCCTCGAGTGATGCCTCCGCCCGTTTGTTTATTTCAATTTTATTAAATGTCGCAAAACACAGGTAAAACACGCAGACGCCTATTGCGCCAAGCGCCCACCTTGCCCGGTATTTATAATTTGAGTGTTTTAATATCAGCACCAGGGTAGCCACCAACAGGCCAATGGTAAACAACGGGTCGGCCACAAAAAGCAGGTTGATAGAAAACCGCCGGTGACTGAACGGCTCCAGCAAACCTGTGCCGTAACTGTTGCAAACATCAAGCATATCGTGCAGCGCCAACTGGAAGCAAAAGAAAAAAACCAGGAAAGGAAGGGATACGCCATGTTTACGATGTATCTGCCTAACGGCCAATGCAATGCCAACACCGACGGCCAGTGCAAACAACAACGAATGTGTAATGCCCCGGTGAAATAAAAAAGCCTGGTCGGCCGGTAAAAACAGGCTGCCAACCGTATCAATATCCGGCAAACTCTGCGACAATGCCCCCCAACACAGCGCTTTCTTACCCAGTTTTTTACCCAGCAGTATCTCACCTGCGCAAGCACCTAAAGTAATATGGGTAAGTGAATCCATTGAAAGCCTTTGTATAGAATAGAAAGGATAAAGCTATCAAATGTTTGTACTTAAATAAAGCGGGTTTCACGCTGAGCCCAGTCTGCCCTGAGTTTGTCGAAGGGAAGGGTGAGCGCAGAGGCTTTTACCGTATGCTATGAGAAACCACAATGACACCCCGGCGCTTTTTATAACGCAAAAAAAGAGCAACCACGAAACCGGTGGTTGCTCTTTTAACTATGAAAAAACTACAATTATAAAAACTTATTGAGCTGGTGCAAACTCACCGTTAGCCCTGAAAGTAACCTCGTCGCTTAGCATTGTAGTGCCAAACTTGCTGCCAAAACCAAAGTCCGAACGTTTGATAACGCCTGTAGCCTGAAAACCGGCATCCTGCTTACCTTGTGGGGTAGTAATAGTGCCGCGGTACCAAAGGTTAAATGAAACCGGTTTAGTAACGCCGTGTAATGTTAAATTACCATCCAACTTATAATGGTTTGGTGAGGTTTTGGTAATGTTGGTGCTGGTAAAAGTAAGCGTAGGATAGTTGGCTGCGTCGAAAAAATCAGCCGATTTCAAATGGTTATCACGCTGGTCAACATCCGTATTAACAGAAGCAGTATTAGCGGTCAATTGAAATTTAGCATCGCTGAAATCAGGTTTTGCTGCTACGATAGTAGCCGAAAAGTTTTTAAACTCGCCATCAACGTCCGACACCATTAAGTGGGTTACGGTAAATTGTAGTTTTGAATGCATCCGGTCAACATTCCACGTCGTCTGCGAAAAGGCTGCTGTGCTGAATAACGCTACAGCAATTAAAGTGATAATTTTTTTCATGATTGTTTTTTATTATGATTAATTCAATTCGATTTGTCACAAAGTTAGTACATAAACCCCACCGTATTTAAAAACACTTGTTTAAACATCTTTTTTGACAATAGAGTGATTTATCGTCACCTAAATCCTCTTCAAACGAGAGGATTTGAAAACCCTCTCTGCGTAAACCGGAAAGAGGGCGAACGTCAAAAAACATTTTGCTTCCCTCAACCCTCTTTCCGGGCGATGGAAAGAGGGTGATCCAGCGAAGCGCAGTACCGATAGTCATCGGTAGGGTGAGTGAATCTACGCCTTATATTTACGCCTTCACTTACTCGGGGTTCTATCTGACTTCCGACCTCTTACCTCCTCTTTATTTCGGACTTTACTGACTTTTCCGACTTTACTGACTAATAAAGACTTTGTCGCAATAAAAAAAACACCTACTTTTGTCCCAGCCAAAAACACTTCATTTTACTGTTGATGCCTGCCGAAAACCCCAACGAAACGATATTTAGCCAGCTTGAGGCATACGGGCACAAGAAAGTTGTATTCTGCAGCGATCCCGATACAGGATTAAAAGCTATCATTGCTATTCATGACACTACTCTCGGCCCCGCATTGGGCGGCACGCGCATGTGGGCCTATAAAACCGAAAGCGAAGCTTTGCAAGACGTTTTAAGATTGTCAAAAAGCATGACCTACAAGGCGGCTATAACCGGTTTGAACCTGGGTGGGGGAAAGGCCGTAATCATTGGCGACTCCCGTAAGGATAAAAGTGAGGCCATGCTGCGCAAATTTGGCCGGTATATCAAAAACCTGAATGGCGAATTTATTACAGCTGTGGATGTAGGTACCAACCCGAAGGATATGGAATATATCCGGATGGAAACACAGTATGTAACCGGTGTGCCGGAAACCATAGGCGGCAGCGGCGACCCATCACCGATTACGGCGCTGGGCGTTTTTATGGGCATAAAGGCTTGTATCAAACAGTTGTATGGTAATGATAACCTAACCGGCAGGTCAATTATCGTGCAGGGTATCGGCCATGTCGGGGAAAATTTGGTGAAACTGCTGCGCGACGAAAATGCAAAGGTGTACGCCAGTGATATCAACGAGGAACGTGTGTCGCAGGTAGCCAAGAAGTATGGCGCCGAGGTCGTATCCACCAACAGTATTTTTGATATTGGTGCTGATATTTATTCGCCGTGCGCTTTAGGTGCAACGATTAATACGGAAACGATCAATAAACTCCAATGCCCTATAATAGCAGGCTCAGCAAATAACCAATTGGAAAATGAAAGCGTTCATGGGCAGATGCTGCTGGATAAAGGCATCTTATATGCACCGGATTATGTGATCAATGCAGGCGGCCTGATCAACTGCTATTCGGAACTGATGGGCTTTAGTAAAAAGCGTACATTGCAGTTAACCGAAAACATTTACGAGGCTACACGAAATGTTTTAAAACTTTCTGCCGCCGAAAGCATTTCTACAATTGACGCGGCGAACAAGATAGCAGAAAAGCGAATTACAGATATTAGAAAAGTTAAATCAACCTATTAAATTAAATAATCAGGACGTGTCAGCGAAGTGGCTGCCGTCTTAAAATCGTTCTTACAAATGTTAAACCGCAGGCACCTCAGGGTAAAAGTTCTACAGTCGTTATACGCTTATCACCAATCGAACAGCGGCGACATCAAGCAGCATGAAAAGAATCTGCTGCAAAGTATTGATAAGGTGTATGAAATGTACATTTGGATGCTCTCATTAATTTCGGAAGTTGCCGGTTATGCCTCAACGGATGCCGAGGAACGTGCCAATAAGCATTTACCGACAGCCGACGACCTGCATGCCGACGTTAAAATACTAAGCAACCGCTTCATAATCTCTCTTCAGCAAAATAAAGAATTTCTGGCCGCGATAAAAAAGTACAAAGTCGCCTGGGATTTTGAGCCCGAGCTGGCTAAGTCACTGTTTATCATCCTGAAAAATGCAGAGGAGTATAAAGAATATCTCCAAAAAACGGGCGATACCATACAAACCGACAAAGACATTATTAAATTTATCTTTAAAAAGGTAATTTTAAAATCGTCGCTGGCCGAGCAGGTTTTTGAGGATAAATTTATTTACTGGCCGGTTGATAAGGATGTGTTGCAGGCGCTTATAGCAAAAACATTTAAAAACTTTGCCTATGACGATCCTGAACAAAACAAACTGGCCGAGGTTACCGGCAATTGGGAGGAAGACAGGCAGTTTATCGTCGATCTGTTTGAACAAACCATCCGGCATAACGATGGGTACCAGGAAATGATAGGCCAAAAAACCCAGAACTGGGAACCCGAGCGTATTGCCATGATGGATACATTGTTAATGAAAATGGCTATTGCCGAATTTATTAATTTTGCTTCGGTACCCGTAAAGGTTACGATAAACGAGTACCTCGAAATATCCAAGGAGTTTAGCACGCCTAAGAGTAATTCATTTATAAACGGTATCTTAGACAAAATTTTATACGAATTAAAAGCGCAAAATAAAATAAATAAAATAGGCAGAGGGTTAATAGAATAAATATTAGGACAAACTAAATTGATTCTATGTCTTAACATTCAATTTAAAGATACTGTATCAGTTTGTATGCTTACATCGTATAATGAAAGCAAAGTTTTAACCAATTAATTGTCGTGAAAAATTTTAAGTTATTAATTCATGCTGCTTAACTTAGGGTGTTATAATCCATGTTGTACAATACAGAGTGGTTGCACAGACTAGTTGCTATTTTTAAGTTTGTTAGCGACACTACGTTATAACCTATGTATACGTCCTATAACTTATTTATTTAATTTTTGGCTATTTATTAAAATAGGTGTTAACTTAGAACTTTATTCAACTCACGTTTAAGTATTAGGCACATTCCAGTTATAAATTTTGCTGCTACTTTAAGTTATTAATAACTCAAAGTAGCGCATCTTATTAATCAATATTTAACCTTTATAGGTTATGAAAACGTTATTAATACTTGTTGCTTTCGTTTCAACATTTTTAATTAGCTGCGCTCAAGAGATATCGGAAAATAACCCTGCTCCTATTACCTTGATTGGCAAATGGAAAGTAGTCGCAGCATATTCGGGATATGTTTTTGGTGATTTCAAATGGCATGCAGTATTATCAGATGCCGCTATTTATCAATTTAATCCGGATAGTAGTTTTATAACGAACAGCCTTAGTGCACAATGTTTTCCCGCAAATTACAAACAAGTCAATACGTCCGTTTTTATGTACTATAAATGTAATATGCGTGATAGTGTTACAATTGAGAAATTAACCAGTGATACTTTGATTTTCAGAAGAAATATATTAGAAGGATATGTTATAAATAAACTAATATCTACTAAATAGCACTTTTTAACCTTAATCTTACATAATTATGAAAAAATTTTTACTATTAGGTATTTCTATTTTTTTGCTGAAAAGTTTAGCAATAGCCCAGTTTAAATGTGCAACCCCAACAGTGCCATCGGGAAAGATAGTTTCAAAAAGTTCTAAAGTTCTTTCACTAGCAGCGGCACAACCAGATGGCTCTTATTCCATTAATGTGTTTTTCCATATAATACGTCCCTCAAATGGAGTAGGCGGTATAAGTTCTTCAAGCTTACCTGCTCTAACAACAATATTGACAGATGCTTATTCGCCAATAAATATTAAAATTGTAACCGCCGGTTTCGATTATATAAATAATGACGCTTATATTAATTTCGTTGATAGTCAATATAACAATTTAATTGCTATAAATAACAAGCCAAATGCAATTAATGTCTATCTTTTATATAACAATCCATCTGCATATGGCGGAAAAGCAGACGGGGAACCGGGCCACAACGTTGTAGTGGCCAATCAATTTGCTATTACATCTGTAGTTGCACATGAAATTGGTCACACCCTCAACCTGTACCATACCTTCCATGGTCAGGAACTGGGAGGATGTGCGGAACTAGCTAATGGGTCTAACTGTTCAACTTGCGGTGATTATGTTTGCGATACTCCTGCTGATCCATATAATCCCACTTCAGGAACTTATCCATCTAGTCTAAATTGTATTTATACGGGTCAAACCGGATATAATCCAGATGTAACTAATTACATGTGCTACTCGGCTCCAAGTTGTTTAAATCACTTTACAACTGGACAAGGCAACAGAATGAAAGATGCATTATTAAATGCTTCTGTATTGCAACCAGTAATTCTCTCAATTAATGGAGTCAAGTCGTTTTGCGCGAGTGCGACTTATACGGTAGATAATCTAGTGCCTGGTGAAACTGTTGTATGGTCAGCATCGCCCGGCGGTATTGTAAATTTAACTACTTCTGGAAATCAGGTCACTGCAACAGAAATTACCCCAGGCTCCGTAACGTTAAGTGCGACAGTGAATGGGGTAGTAGCATGCACACTAAATCTAACTGCCGGCAGCCCTCCAATGGATTATTATACTGTACGAAAACAAGATAATACTGCACAATTTTGCACCAATTCATTTGGAAATTGGATGACTGTGGAACCGCAGAATCTCACTGATATTACTTATTTTCAATGGGGTTATGTCAATATGAACACTACGGATCCGCCGGTTGTCGTCAATACGGCGGGAGGCTATACGCAAGATTTTACCTTCAGCACTGCCGGCACGTATGAAATATATGCCCGTGGTGGCAATAACTGTGGCTTGGGCAGCACACAGACAACTATTGTGTCTGTTTCCGATCTATGCGGAGGGGGGGGCTTCGGCGGTCTTGCTGTTTTCCCCAACCCTGCGGGCAATAGCATGACTATTAGTACAGCCTCAGCCAGTACTAATGCAACCCCGGTTACTGCCACTAATATTGTAAAGCAGCCGTTTAGTTATAAGGTTTATAATAAACTAGGTAAGATTTTAAAACAAGGTTCGTCCCCAACGGGGGATAATGCTGTCGTTGACACACGCGATTTCCCTTCGGATAATTATTTTTTACATGTGTTTATCGGCCAGCAGGAAATACAAAGACAAATAATCGTTCAACATTGATTACCTTTACAGCCGAATATTAAACGGCAAAATTATACAAATGAAAACACTGTTTATAGGTTTAATAGCTGCAGGAATGTTAATGAGTGCCTGCAATCAATCCGGCAAAGGCTCAACTACAGTTAATACGGCTAATGCTGAAAACGCTCCCGTAATTAAATTTGAAAAAGAAACCTACGATTTTGGTAAGATAAAGACCGGTGATCTGGTTTCGTATGATTTTAAATTTAAGAACAACGGGAAATCGCCCCTGATTATTATTGATGCCGTTGCAACATGCGGCTGTACTAAACCCGTATGGCCCACTACCCCAATTAAACCGGGCGAAAGCGGAGCGGTACATGTTACCTTTAACAGCGCCGCTAAAATGGGTTTGCAGGACAAGATGATAACCGTTACGGCCAACACTATCCCATCACAGCACGTGGTGCACCTGATTGGCGAAGTAACAGTGAAATAACAAACAATTTATATTAAAAATGATAACAACTATTTTATTACAGGCTTCTACAGGTTTCGGTACCCAGCAATTAATCATGTTTGGATTGATCGCGGTTGTTTTTTACTTTTTTATGATACGCCCGCAGGTAAAAAAACAAAAGGACCAGAAGAAATATGTTACCGAGCTGAAAAAAGGCGACAAAGTGATAACAACCGCAGGCATTCACGGCAGGATATCAGAGGTTGCTGAAACCACCTTTTTGGTCGAAACCGAAGGTGGCGCTAAGATCAGGTTTGATAAGTCGGCTATATCTTTAGAAGCCTCAAAGGCGCTGAATACACCGCCGGCGGTTACGAAATAGACGAGGTAAAAAGTAAAAGGTGAAAGGTAAAAGGTTTTGATGATCCTACCTTTCACCTTTCGCCTTTTATCTTTCACCTAATTCCAAAATGGCAATAATAAAATTATCTGCAACTGAACGCAGACGGGTATCGGCTTTTTTCACCTGCCTGATGCTGGCCATTTTTGCATGGATATTCATTGTATTATCCAATCCATATAAGTATTTAGTTAAAGCTATCCTGGTTTTTAAAAATGCCCCACAAAAACGCGCGTTCCATTCATTGCAGCCGGATACGGTGAGTGTTAATTTGACCGGCAGCGGCTGGGATATGTTGTTTTCAAAAATGAATACCGGGAATAAAACTATCCCGGTTGACCTAAGCCAGCTTGAAAATAAAAGTTACGTGGTACTCAACACACAGTTGGATCAGATCAATAGCAGGAAGGAATTTGATCAGCAAATAACCGGTTTTAATCCGGATACGCTTTATTTTGATTTCTCAAACCGGAAGGTTAAAAGAGTCCCCGTAAAGGTAATAACCGCCATACGATATCAGCACCAGTTTTCGCAAGCAGGAAATATTATTATAAATCCCGCCTATGTGATCATTACCGGCCCCGAAAAGGTTATCGATAAAATAACTGAATGGGGTTCGGATACATTAAAACTGGATAGCATTAGTGAGACTGTGAAAACGCAGATAAACTTGCGGCCGGTAAATGAAGGGAACATGAGTGTTTACCCTAAAAATGTACAGGTATCGATACCCGTAGATGAGTTTACAGAAAAAACATTGCTTGTAACGGTTAAACTGGTCAATAACCGTGGCTATGATAATGTAAAGATATTCCCTCAAAAAGTAAAAATAACTTTCACCACGCCGTTAGCCAGGTATGCCGAAATTGACGAGGATTTTTTTGAGGCAACTGCCGACCTTGATTTATGGCGGCTGCGCAATTATAAAGTGCTGCCGGTAACCATTACAAAGGTTCCGCGATATTGTAAAATCGTAAAGATTGAACCCGCAAATGTCGATTTTATTGTAAAAAAGTGATGCTGAAAATAGGCTTAACCGGCAATATGGGTAGCGGTAAAACAACCGTCAGCAAAGTATTTGAAATACTGGGTGTGCCTGTTTTTTATGCGGACGATGAGGCAAAGAAAACAATGGTAACTGACCCCGTGCTTATAGCAGGCATTAAATCGGCTTTTGGGACTAAAGCTTATTTTGAAGATGGTGCGCTAAACCGGAAATATATTTCGGGTATTGTTTTCAATAACGAGAAGAAGCTAAAAGAATTAAACGCCCTTGTACACCCGGCAGTTTTCAGGGCGTTTGACACATGGGCAGCCAATATTAAAGATGCGCCTTACCTTGTAAAGGAAGCCGCATTATTGTTTGAAAGTGATTCGTATAAACTATGCGACTATACCATTATGGTACAAGCCCCGCTTGAAGACCGCATAAAAAGGGTAATGCAAAGGGACAATTTGAGTCGCATCGAAGTGGAAAGCCGGAATGCCCAACAATTTTCGGACAAACAAAAAACCGCGCTGGCCAATTATGTCATAAAAAACGACAATGTGCAACTGGTAATCCCCCAGGTATTGGAACTGCACCGCGTTTTTTCGTCAATAGTCGTTGGTCATTAGTCATTAGTCATTAGTCATTGGTCATTCGGAGATTAGAATTGAATATAAGGCGGGCTAATGCCTCAGTAAAATTGCAACATATTGAAAATGACCAATGACTAACGACCAATGACAATAAAAAAATGAACGTCAAAGATGATTTTGTTACGATAACCCCCAATGGCATTTATTGTAAATACGGTGGTTTTTATCTAGATCCGGTGCAACCAGTTCCGGTAGCCGTTATTTCCCATGCGCATGCCGATCATGCCGTCAGCGGTAATGATAAGGTATATTGTACGGCAGGAACAGCGGCATTTATGCAGCTGCGCTATGGTAAAAATGCGGCTAAGGTATTTTATAAGTCTCAATATAACGAGCCTTTTCTGCTAAATGGCGTACAGATATCCTTTATACCCGCCGGGCACATGCTGGGTTCCGCGCAGGTGCTGATGGAATATGAGGGCGTAGAGTACTTATACACAGGCGACTATAAGGTGCAAGCCGACATCACCTGCGAACCCATTGAATGGGTGACTGCGGATGTGCTGATCACCGAAAGCACTTTTGCCGATCCCGCCATATCTCACCCTGATCCGGTTATGGAAATCCAAAAGATCAATGCCATTAAGACAAATATATTGCTTGGCGCCTACGGCCTTGGTAAAAGCCAGCGGCTGATCAATTTGATCAATACCCATGCCCCGCAGAAGAAAGTGCTGGTACACCACCGTATTATGCCTATAAATGCCATTTACGAAAAAATGGGCTTCCCGCCGGGCAGGTACCAGGTTTATGGCCGAAAACTGATGAAAACGCAGGAAGAGTTTGTATATATCGTCCCGCCGTTTACTTTTGATAGCTATATAAGGGCAACCGGCGTTACACGTTTATTTGCATCGGGATGGAAAAATTTACAGGTAAACGAGCGTGATACCCTGTTCATTTCGGACCATGTGGATTGGAATGATATTTTGCAGGCCGTAAAACATGTTCAACCCAAACAAATATGGACACTGCATGGTAATGGCGCACATTTAAAGAAATATTTTGGTAACGATATTATTGTAAAATTGCTGAATTGATGCTGAAAGAACATATCGACTATTATATCAACCAGGACGGCAACTTTGTTTTCACAAAAGAATATCATTTAAAACGGGGTTTTTGTTGTAAAAACAAATGCCTGCATTGCCCCTGGAATTATGGAAGATCATCGGATAAAAATACTAATCCCAACCAGGACGATAATACTGAAAAGGTTTAGCGGTTACATTTCTGAAAGGCTGTTAAAAAAATAGGATAAATTTTTCATTGCCGCTGGCTTCAGCCAACGGTTAAATAAAATTGAGGAAGATTGGCTTTAGCCAAATGCTGTAACAGCGTAATATGGCGGCTTTTCGGCTAAAGCCATTGGTTTCCTTACTAATATCCCGTTGACTGAAGTCAACGGCAATGAACTTCATCTATAACATGTTTCCCTCAATCGTTTTTCAATAGCTTTTTAAACATTAGAGAGCTTTATATCCGAACCCGATAGCTATCGGGTTGAACATCCGAAATCCGAAATAAACCCGATGTATTCAATACGGGGGAGCGAGATTGTAATTGAACAGTCTAAATCCGGAATCGAAAATCCGAATTCCGAAATAAATGAGGATATTTGTATCTAAGTCAATCATATAGCTATGCGGATAGAGGAAGAAATACAGAGCAATAAATTTGAGGACAATTATCATAAAACTGTTGTAAATATCTCGTATACCTATGGTTGGCTTAATAATGTTTTGCGTTGCCAGTTTGAAAAATATAATCTTACCCACCAGCAATTTAATATCTTAAGAATCCTAAGGGGCCAGTTTCCGAAACCCGCTACAATCAATTTATTAAAGGAGCGGATGATCGATAAAATGTCAGATGCTTCTCGCATCGTTGATAGGTTGGTTCAAAAGGGCCTGGTTTCCCGCTGCACAAATTCAAAGGACCGCCGTGCCGTAGATATCCGCATCAGCGACGCCGGCATAGAAGTGCTCAATAAAATGGATACTGAATTTAAAACGAAGGATTTTCTTAAAAATAATCTCAGCGAGGAAGATGCAGGGAAATTGAGTGATCTGTTGGATAAATTGCGGGGATAATCAATTAAGTACCCTTTGTCATTCTGAGCGGTAGCGAAGAATCTTCTTCATCCAAAAGGTATCACGCTTTTTTTCTCTCGCAGAAGATTCTTCGCTACCGCTCAGAATGACAAAACTGAATGGTTTAGTTTTTTGTAGATTACGCTAAAAAGCCATCCCACAAACACCCCGTAAATAGCCCCGCAAAACACATCCACCGGAAAATGCACGCCTACATACACCTGCGCAAAAGAAATTGTCGCTGCCCAAAGTATTCCCCACAGCCATATCCAGGGCCATTTTTTATAAAATAGCAATATCATAAAAAACGCCATGGCAAAATGATCCGTCGCGTGGATTGAAGGGAAACTATACCCGGTTCCGCAGGGTATACGTTGTATATCCGTTCGTGAAACAACCAGGTCGCGGCAGGGGCGGGCCCTTTTAACCAGCGGCTTGATAATCCGCTCACTCGTAGAATCCGCAAAACCAAACGATAATGCTAAAAGCACAATAATGACTATCCCTTGTTTTTTGAATTTCCATATACAAAACCCAACAATAAACACATAAAGCGGTATCCAGAATTTTGGATTGCGCAAATACGGCATCACCAGGTCGAAAAACGGGTTGGCCAGGTCGTGGTTGATGAAATAAAATAGATGCCGGTCGAGTTGTAGTATTTGGTCAGGCATTGTTTTGTAAATCGTTTTGCGCCGGGTCAAATATAACCAATAAAATGACCCTTAAAACAGCGCGTTATACACCGCTTCGGCGAAATATTTTTATTTTTGCAGGTAAACAAATACACTTTGACATTAATAAAATCAATTTCGGGCATTAGGGGTACTATCGGCGGTGCAGTAGGCGAGGGCCTGACACCGGTAGATATCGTAAAATTCACTTCTGCCTATGGTACATGGGCCGTTAATAAAACAGGAATAAAAAGAATTGTGGTAGGCCGTGACGCGAGAATATCAGGCGTTATGGTGAATAACCTGGTTATTGGCGCCCTGCAAGGTTTGGGCATAGACGTAATAGACCTGGGCCTTTCTACCACGCCTACTGTTGAGATGGCGGTTAGCGCTAAACAGGCAGCCGGAGGTATTGTGCTGACGGCCAGCCATAATCCAAAGCAATGGAACGCCCTTAAATTGTTAAACGCCGACGGTGAGTTCATCAGCGATGCTGATGGTAAAGAGGTGCTGGAAATTGCCGAAAACAGCGATTTTAAATACGCTGATGTGAACGACCTGGGAACTGTTAGCAGCGACGACAATTTTTTACAAGCCCATATTGACAAAATACTGGCGTTGCCGCTCGTTGATACCAAAGCAATTGCTGCTGCAAATTTTAAGGTCGTAATCGATTGTGTTAACTCGACCGGGGGGATATTTGTGCCCGCATTGCTAAAGAGCTTGGGGGTAAAAACAGTGTATGAGTTATATTGTGAGCCCGATGGTAACTTCCCGCATAACCCCGAGCCGTTGCCGGAAAACCTGACCGCGCTGTCAAAGGAAGTTATAAAAAAACAAGCCGACCTCGGCATAGCCGTTGACCCGGATGTTGACCGCCTTTGCTTTGTTTGCGAAGATGGCAACATGTTTGGCGAGGAATATACACTGGTGGCTGTTTCCGATTATGTTTTACAGCATACAAAGGGCAACACGGTTTCAAACCTGTCGTCGACCCGCGCTTTGCGTGATGTTACCGAGAAGGCAGGAGGCCAATACCACGCAGCGGCAGTAGGAGAGGTGAATGTGGTGAACAAAATGAAAGAAATTAAAGCCGTTATAGGCGGTGAAGGCAACGGCGGCGTAATATATCCCGACTTGCATTACGGAAGGGATGCTTTAGTTGGGATAGCTTTATTTTTGACACATCTGGCCAAATATGGTAAGTCAGTTTCTCATTTAAGAAGCACTTACCCCGGCTATTTTATCTCAAAAAATAAAATTACGCTAACCCCCGAAATGGATATCGACGCGCTTTTATTAAAAGTTGAGGATAGATACAAAAACCAGCCCCATAGTACTATTGACGGCCTGAAAATAGAGTTTGACAAAGAATGGGTACATTTGCGCAAGTCAAATACCGAGCCCATCATCCGAATCTATTCCGAAGGAAATTCGGAAACTGTGGCCAATAACCTGGCAAATAAAATTATTGCCGATATTAAAGAGATTTTAAAATTAAAGTAGTCGGAAAAGTCCGAAAGACGAGATGCGTCCAAACAATCATATTTCGGACTAAATCACTAATTCACCAATTCAATAATTGCCCACCATGCGTGTTTATCTTGATAATGCTGCTACTACCCAGCTCGATCCTGAAGTTTTAAAACAAATGTACTCTGTGATGGAAAGCCACTACGGCAACCCGTCATCAATACACGGGCATGGCCGGGAAGCAAGAACATTGCTGGAAAGATGCCGCAAAACGGTGGCCGGACTACTGCATACTTCGCCTGCGGAGATTTTTTTTACGAGCGGCGGCACCGAGGCCGATAATACGGCCATCCGCTGCGGTATAGTGGATAACAATATCAAACATGCCATAACCAGCCGGATCGAGCATCACGCCGTTATTCATACGCTGGAAGCCATGCAAAAGGCTGGTAATATCACGTTAAGTTTTGTTGATGTGGATAGCAAAGGCAATATCGACTATCAGCACCTTGAAAGTTTACTGAAGGACAATGACCGGAGTTTTGTATCGTTAATGCATGCCAATAACGAGATAGGCACTTTAAACGATATTGTTCGCATCGGCGACCTTTGCGAGCAATATGACGCGCTTTTTCATTGCGACACAGTCCAAACCCTGGGACATTATAAACACGACCTGCAGCAGCTTAAGGTACATTTTATGGTTTGCGCCGCTCATAAGCTACACGGCCCCAAAGGCGTGGGGTTTTTGCATATCAATCACCGAGTAAAAATAAAGCCGTTGATATATGGTGGTGCGCAGGAGCGCAACATGCGGGGCGGCACCGAGAATATTTACGGGATAGCCGGCCTGGCAAAGGCCATGGACATTGCCTATGCAGAAATGGAACAGCATCGGCAGCACATCCAGGGTTTAAAAACGTATATGATCAACGAGCTTCAGGCGAAAATTGCCGGTATTGGCTTTAATGGCGAAATTGATCCGGATAAAAGCTTGTACACGGTACTGAACGTTTCTTTCCCCGAGATGGAATCAGCAGACATGCTGTTATTTAACCTCGATATTGCAGGAGTTTCTGTATCAGGTGGCAGCGCCTGCAGCTCGGGAACAGATATTGGGTCGCATGTGCTCACCGCTATTGGCGCAAACCCGTCACGGCCATCCGTACGGTTTTCCTTTTCGAAATACAATACCCGCGAAGAAGTGGATTACGCTGTAGCGAAGGTTGCCGAACTATGCACGGTCAATGCCGGTTGATAAACCGGTGCCTTGAGTCTGTTTCAGGAAATTTTACATAAAAAATCAAACAAAACACTCAATTCATAGGTTATTTATTTAATTATAAATTAGAACTTATGAAATCCAAGAATAAAAATTCCGGAAAAAACCAGGAACGGCCAGGACAGGGACGTCCAAACGAAATTCCTGAAAAAAGAGAATCCGAACAGGAACAATCGGGCTATCCGCACGAGACCGAACAAGAGCAGCAGCAAGGCGGTAATGATACTTCATATAGCGAACAAATTGATGTTACACCGCCCCGGCCACACGAGTTTCCGTCAGTTGGCAACGCAAAAGTTGATTTTGTAAGCCGAAAGCAAGGTCGTACTACCGGCAGAATGGTCGGCCACGAGCCAGGTACCGAAGGTATATAATTAAAACAGCTCTGATAAATTGCTGGACAGGGATCAATATTTTGGTTCCTGTCTTTTACCCCTATTCTAAAGAAATTAAGCCATGAAAAATATGAATGAGGGCCCCAGCCAAAAACAGGGTCAAAATAAAAATAATACAGTATGGCAGGCCAATAGATCTACCGGTAAAGACAAATCAAAATACTATAAAGAAGGTGATGAAACGGCTACCGGGCCAAACTGGGATAAAGAGAGCAAAGGCGCAGAAGGAGATACCGGCCAGAATGCCGGCGTTTTTAAATAATGCCGGCAAACGGTTTAGTTTGACATCATCTTCAAAAACGAAGATAGTTTTTCCTTCATTTCCCTGCGGTCGACTATAAAGTCCAGGAAGCCGTGTTCCTGTACAAATTCTGCCGTTTGAAAACCTTTCGGGAGATCCTTTTTAATGGTTTCCTTAATAACCCGCGGACCGGCAAATCCGATCAATGCACCGGGTTCGGATATATTTATGTCGCCAAGCATGGCGTATGACGCTGTCACACCACCCGTGGTAGGGTCGGTAAGCAACGAGATATAAGGCACTTTTGCCTGCGATAATAAAGCAAGTTTAGCCGACGTTTTAGCCATTTGCATTAGCGAAAAAGCTGCCTCCATCATTCGCGCCCCGCCTGATTTTGAGATCATCAAAAAGGGTACTTTATGTTCGATACAATAATCGATTGAGCGGGCGATCTTCTCACCGACCACCGATCCCATTGAACCACCAATAAAATTAAAATCCATACAGGCAATAACCAGGTCCTGGCCGTCCATTTTACCGGCCCCCGCCCTTATAGCATCTTTAAGACCGGTCTTGCTCATGGTTTCTTTGAGCCTGTCGGTATATTTTTTGGTATCCTGGAAATGCAGCGGGTCTCCTGACTTGAGATTGTCAAATAATTCCGTGAATTCATTGTTATCAAATAATATTGAAAAATACTCCTTGGAGCCTATGCGGAGATGATACCCGCAATAATGACAAACATATTGATTTTCAACCTGCTCCGAGTAGTGCAGTGGTTTTTTGCATTCGGGGCATTTATTCCAGATCCCATCGGGTGTTTCCTTCTTTTCCTCAGTAGTCGTAATTATCCCTTTTAGTTCCCTTTTAAACCAGGCCATATCGATTTCTAAATCTTTCAATTGATTACAAAGAAACGAAATATTTTAGATATGAGTGACTGATTAATTGTTGGATGGCCATAATGTTAAATACATGAACAACTGGCACGTAAAGCGCCTTTCTGTCTTCGGACTTTCCGGACTTTCCCGACTTTCCGACTAAAAAATTTCAAATCTCATATCTAAATGATAACTTCGGGCCTCAAATAAATTTGAATGGATTTAAAAAATTATAAGGGTGTTCTGCATGGTGATCAGGTGCAGGAGCTGTTTGAAATCGCTAAAAAGCACCAGTTTGCTTTACCGGCAGTAAACGTAATAGGTACCAACACCATAAATGCTGTTATGGAAACAGCGAAGGCGGTTAATTCGCCGGTTATTATACAATTATCAAATGGGGGCGCACAGTTTTACGCGGGCAAGTCATTGGATAATTCAAAATTGCAAGCTTGCATTTTAGGCGGCGTTTCGGCTGCAAAGCATGTTCATTTACTTGCCGAGCACTACGGCATTGCGGTTATACTGCATACCGACCACGCCGCGATGAAGTTTTTACCGTGGATTGACGGCTTGCTTGACCATGGCGAAAAATTCTTTGCTGAAACAGGAAAACCGTTGTTTTCATCGCATATGCTCGACCTTTCGGAAGAGCCGCTGCATGAGAATATTGAAATATCGGCCAAATACCTGGCCCGCATGGCTAAAATGGGTATGACGCTCGAAATTGAACTTGGCGTTACAGGTGGTGAAGAAGACGGCGTCGACAACTCTGATGTTGACAGTTCGCGTTTGTACACACAGCCCGAAGATGTAGCTTATTCATACGAAGAACTTTCAAAAGTAAGCCCGCGCTTTACTGTTGCGGCAGCATTTGGTAACGTACATGGTGTTTATAAACCCGGCAATGTTAAGCTGCAGCCGGTTATATTGCATAATTCGCAGGAATATGTGAGGAAGGAATTTAATCTTTCTGCCGAAAAACCAATCAATTTCGTATTCCACGGCGGATCAGGCTCGAGCCAGGAAGAGATCAGGGAAGCGATATCCTACGGTGCTATAAAAATGAATATCGACACCGATATGCAATGGGCATACTGGGAAGGTATCAAGGACTACTATAAGTCAAAAGAGGGCTACCTGCAAAGCCAGATCGGCAATCCTGAAGGTGAAGATTCACCCAACAAAAAATACTACGATCCACGCGTATGGCTGCGAAAAGGCGAAGAAACTTTTGTTAAACGGTTAACCGATGCCTTCGGCGATCTGAACTGCATTGACGTAAACAGTAAACTTTAAATTTAAGCTAAAAGCAGAAGGCAGAAAGCGAAAAGCCTTTTTTAGCTTTCTGCTTTTGGCTTTCCGCTAAAATAAAATGAACCCCTCAATACAGGTAACCAAAGTAACCGACCCTTCCGAACTGGAAAAAGTATTTGCCATCCGGCGGGAGGTGTTTGTTGGCGAACAAAACTGTCCGCCCGAACTGGAGTGGGAATTTGAGGACGAATCCAATCATTTCCTGGCTATCGTTAATGGTGAGCCCGCCGGGGCATCCCGCTGGCGTAAAACCGACAAAGGATATAAGCTGGAACGTTTTGCCGTATTGAAAAAATTCCGCGGAATGGGCATAGGGCAGGAGCTGGTGAAAACGGTTTTAGCTGACTTGCCGGCAGATGCCTCTTATATATATATGCACGCGCAACTGCCGGCAATACCCTTATATGAGAAATTTAATTTCGAAAAAGTTGGGCCGGAATTCGAGGAAGCGGGGATAAGGCATTATAAAATGGTGAGGAAATAAGCCGCTTATGTCATTTCGATTTTATCTTGTAAATATCCTACCTGAATATTCCATCGCCTCTTGAAATTTATCGAAATCAAGCTCCAGGTGCTCGTTTTGAGATTGCAGGTATCCAATCAGGTTTTCTGTTGCGATATTGCCGGTAAGCTCATCTTTAGCCATCGGGCAACCGCCATAGCCTTTTAGTGCAGTGTCGAAACGTTTGCAACCGCTTTGATAAGCCGCTTCTGTTTTTTCATACCATGCATCGGGTGTGGCATGCAAATGAATCCCAAACTCTGTCGACGGGAATTGCGCGCAAAGATTTGGGTATATCTCTTTTATTTGCTGTGGTGTTGCTACGCCGACGGTATCAGCTAATGCAATGATGCTAATGCCCTCATTAACCAGTTTTTCCGTCCATTGCGCTACAATTTCAGGGTTCCAGTCATCGCCGTAAGGGTTGCCAAAGCCCATCGATAAATAAACCAGTAATTCCTGGTTGGTACGTCCGCACAATTCCTTTATTCTTTTCACCGTATCAAAAGCTTCGGCTATTCCCGAATTGGCATTTCGGTGCTGAAAAGTTTCGGATATGGAAAATGGAAACCCGAGGTAAGTAATTTCCTTATGCTGAACAGCGTCTTCGGCGCCGCGATAATTGGCAACTATTGCAAGTAGCTTTGATTTAGAGCTGTTGAGGTCCAGCTGTTGCAAAACTTCAGCGGTATCCTTCATTTGCGGGATAGCTTTAGGCGATACAAAGCTCCCAAAATCAATCGTATCAAAGCCAACTTGCAGCAATAAATTAATATAAGCGGCTTTTAGTTCAGTGGGAATAAATTGATGCAGCCCCTGCATAGCGTCGCGGGGGCATTCGGTCAATTTTATAGAAGAAAGAGTTGTGCTCATAAAATTAAATGAGGAATAAACCTGCTCAAATTATTCGTGATTAACCCGTCTGACTCCCTGATGCCGATCCCAGCCGGCTGTTGCCCGATTACCCAGCTACCGATAACCGGGAAATTTCCATTAAAATCAGGAAGCTTGCACAGTTCCTGGAAAATAAACCCTTCAGCGCCGTATTCACCATCTGAACTTGCTATTAATTTTTCATTCTCTATTAGTGTAATATTAGTTCCCTCCCGGGATAAAAAGGGTTTTTTAACATAATCCTTTAAGCTGCTTCGGGTAAAATAGGCTGGAAGTAAATTTTTATGATAAGGAAACAACTGCCATAGAATGGGCAATATTGCCTTATTACTTAATATCATTTTCCACGCAGGTTCAATCCAGCAGGCTTTGAGGTTATCTGTTACAATATTTTCCCCGAAAGTTTCATTTACCATCCATTCGTACGGATATAACTTAAATATATTGCGTATGGGCTGATTATCGAGGTCAACAAAAATTTCATTGACATTATCCCACCCAATATCATCGATATAGATAAACGCGGTTTCAATACCACCTTGCATTGCGCAATCCTGCATGTATGCCGTTGTGGTGAAGTCTTCCAGCGCTTCTTTTACACAAGTGAAATATAATTTATCGTCGTATATATATTTCTTAAGTTGTTTCCAGTAATCTATGAGTTTTTCATGGATAGAATTAAACTGGTCTTTGGGTTCATCAAAATCTTTAAGCCAAAACCATTGAATGATCGATGCTTCAAATAGTGAAGTTGGGGTATCGGCATTAAATTCCAGCAATTTTGGCTCGTTTTTACCATCGTACCACAAATCAAACCGGCCATAAATAGCCGGTGCATCATTATTCCAGGTTTCAATAATAAGCGGCACAATAAAATCGGGTATCTTAAATTGTCTGAATAGATTTTTGTCAATTACGTATTGAACGGCCTGCAGGCACATGTCCCAGAGTTCAGCAGTAGCCGATTCTATTCTTTCGATTTCAGGCAGGGTAAAAGTATAATAGGCCGATTCATCCCAATAGGGGACGTCGGCGGTATGAAACCCAAAGCCGAGGCCTTCTACGGTTTGCTGCCAATTATTCCGGGGGGTAATAGATTCGCGCTTCATGTTTAAGATGAAACGTGAAAGCCTTCTGAACCGCCAAAACCACCTCTTGTTACGTTTGCTTCCGACGAATGGACGCCTCCATTAGCGTATCCCTGGCGCATATATGAGCCACCATAGTACATACCGTAAGGCCTGAAAACGTAAAAGCCATGATAACCCGGCGTACCACGTGTATAATAGCCGCTTGAATCAGTACGTAAATAGAGCCTGTTTTGCGGTTGTGGGTGGCTGCAGCCTAACAGGCCAGTCACTAAAACCAACGATATAGTTTTTGATTTTTTCATGCCCGCAGCTATTTTACCGTTACAAAAAATTCATAATCCTTTTTAACGTTTACGTCTTTGATGTCGCCGTTGTCATTTTCACCTTCGGTTGTAAACTGGCCAAGGGATGGAACGGTATCTTTTTTATCAAATTCGCGCACTTTAACACCCTTGCGCCAAACAGTATAATGCGTTGTTAGCAGGTCCTTTGCAGAATCAATGTGCGCAGTGCTCAATGAGACCTCAATACTGCCGTTTTTGTCAACTTGTTTAACCTGGTCACTGTTCTCATTATTGCAGGCGCAAAACAATAGGATAAATGCAAATCCCAAAAGGAAAAGTAGTTTCATCGTTTAAATAATTAGTTTTTATACATGGCAGGCCCCGTTATTAAGTAACAGGCTCAGCATAACCAAACATACACCAAACACACTGATAAAACAAAATGAGTTGAATTACCGGCTAACAGCGAATGATAATCCAATATGTCAATGGTCAGTTTTGGGCAAATGCGTTTTTTGCGTGAGGCCCGGTTTTACAAACCGCCTGATAATAAGGCGTGCGCCGCCATTATAGGATAAATAACTTGCCGACCAGTTGATAAACACAATGATCTTATTCCGGAAACCTAACAGTGAAACCAGGTGAACAAACATCCATATCAGCCACGCGAAAAATCCCTGGAACTTTAATTTGCCCAGGTCGGCAACAGCTTTATTGCGGCCTATGGTTGCCAGCGATCCTTTATCAAAATATTTAAACGGTTCGGTGGATTCGCCGTTTATCAGCTGAAGCACTGTTTTGGCGACAAAATTTCCCTGCTGTATAGCCACCTGGGCAACGCCCGGATGTCCTTTCGGCGTTTCTTCGGTGATCATAGCAGCGACATCGCCGATGGCGAAAATATTCGGATAACCGTCAACACGGCAAATGCTGTCGGTGCGCAGTTTATTGCCGCGTTCAATTATTTTTTTCGGTATACCATCCGGCACTACACCCATTACACCCGCCGACCATATCACGTTTTTTGTACGGATGCGTTTGCCGTCTTCAAATTTTATCTCATCCCCATTGTAACTCTCAACCTTTACATTTAAAAGTACTTCGACCCCCAGGCTGGTTAAAAATGTCTTAGCCTTTTTAGATGCTTCTTCCGAAAAGGCCCCTAACACACGCGGCATGAAATCAACGAGGTAAACTTTCATGTGGTCTTTACTCAATTCAGGATAATCTTGAGTGAGGATATGGTTACGCAACTCAGCTAATGCACCTGACAATTCAACGCCGGTAGGCCCGGCACCAACCAGTACAAAGTTGAGGTATGGTTCCCTTTCTTCTTTTGTACTAAACAGTACGGCTTCTTCTATATTTTGCAATATCATCGACCGCAAGTCAAGCGCCTCCGGGATTGATTTCATCGACATGGCAAACCGCTCTATTTCCTTATTGCCAAAGAAATTAGTGGTTGAGCCTGTGGCAAGTACCAGGTAATCAAAGGATATTTCGCCTATGGTGGTCTCTATGGTGTTATTTTCAGGATCAACCCTGGTTACTTCGGCATGCCGGAAACTGAAGTTCTGCTGCCCGGCAAAATTTTTTCTTAGTGAAAATGCTATGGAATCAGCTTCAAGGCTACCGATGGCTACCTGGTAAAGCAGTGGCTGGAAAGTGTGATAATTATGCTTGTCGATCATTAGTACTTCAACCGGTTTATCGGCAAGTTTTTTTGCGACCTGTAAACCGCCAAACCCACCGCCAACTATTACCACCCTTGGAAACGTTGATTTGTCCTTTAAATTCATTTCACTTTGATTTTTCGTTTATAAAACAAAAAAGGCCCCAAATGTTCTTCGGGGCCTTTTAATAATTATCGGTGCGTTACTACCGTAAGTCTTTTTTCCCGAAGTCGATGATCACCGGTGTTGCTACGCAGATTGACGAGTACGTTCCGAAACATACACCTATCAGCAACGCGAACGAGAACCCGCGGATAACATCTCCGCCGAAAATAAATAACACCAGCAATATCAGTAATACCGTTAACGCGGTAATGATCGTTCGGCTTAATGTGTTATTGATCGCATTGTTGATGACCTCTTTAGGATCATCCGTTTTAGCATGGTGAAGGCTCAGGAACTCGCGGATACGGTCAAACACCACCACGGTATCATTGATCGAGTAACCGATAACCGTAAGTATGGCCGCTATGAACGATTGGTCGATGTCCAATGAAAACGGAAGCACATCTTTAAATAGCGAGAAAAATGCGAGCACCATCAACGCATCGTGTGCGGTAGCCACCATCGCACCTAAACTGAATTGCCATTTACGGAAACGGATAAGGATGTAAGCCGAAATGATAATGATCGCAAAGATCACCGTCCATGCAGCTGATTTCTTGAGCCCGTTTGCTATAGTCGGAGCAACTTTTTGTGATATAACGATATCCTTTGCCGTTATATGCGTCTGCGGGGTAGCATCCAGCGCTTTTATCAGCGCGCCTTGTACTTTCGCATCGGCGTTACGGGCTGTATCGTCAATCAGGTATTTGGTTGTGATGCTGATGTCGCTGCCAAAGGTCTTCACCTCGTTATTGCCTTTGCCCAGGCTTTTCTCAGCAATTTGCCGTACATCCTCGGTGGTTACATTTTTATTGGCAAACCGCACAACATATGTACGTCCGCCAACAAAATCAACACCGTAATTAAATCCTTGCGTGGCCATCGATATAATACCCGCCAGGATAAACACGCCTGAGAAAATATAAAATTTGAAACGGTTTTTTACAAAAGCGTAGTTGGCATTTTTGAAGGTATGTGAGCTCCATGGATTAGAAAATTTGATGTCCCAGCCTTTTTCAAGCATGAATTCAAATATCAGTCTCGATATCAATAGCGCGCAAAATAATGAAGTTACTATACCGATCATTAACGTAATGGCAAATCCCTGTATGGTGCCCGTGCCGAAAACAAACAGGATCAAACCTGTTAAGAATGTACTGATGTTTGAATCCAGGATGGATGATAACGCATGTTTAAAGCCATCGCTTATGGATATGCGAAGTGATTTACCAAGCGCTAATTCCTCGCGTACGCGTTCGTATATAAGCACGTTTGCGTCAACAGAAATACCAAGGATAAGCACAATACCTGCTACACCCGGCATCGTTAATACCGCGCCAAGGCTGGTCAACACGCCCATCAGGAAAAATATATTCACGATAACCGCGACTACCGCTACAGTACCTGCACGGTTGTAATAAGCTATCATAAACACCAATACCACCAGCAAACCGATAAGGCTTGAAAGTAAACCGTCGTGGATAGCCTGCTGGCCTAATGAAGGCCCAACAACGGCCTCAGCCACGATATGGGCAGGTGCCGGTAAGCGGCCTGCTTTTAAAACGTTTGCAAGGTCTTTTGCTTCTTCAACGGTAAAGTTGCCCGAGATAGAGGAAACACCGCCTGAGATGGCATTTTGTACAACAGGTGCCGAATAAACATTGTCATCTAAAACAATGGCTATCGATTGCTTATTATTCGGATCTGCTGCCGCTGCTGCAGTTACGCTGCTCCATTTTTGAGCACCGTCTGTGTTCATCACCATAATCACTTCTGGACTGCCTTTTTGGTCAACGTCGTTATGCGCATCAGTGATAACATCTCCGGCTAATACGGGGCCGTTTCCGGCGCCTATAAGCTTTATAGCATAAAGCTCAAAACTTTTGGTTTTATCCAGTGGTTTTACCGACCAAAGGAATTTTATGTTTTGCGGTATAACCGTTTTAACCTCGGCACTGTGCAAATATTGATTAACCTTTGCTGTGTCTTTAACGTCGGCATGGCCTACGATCGGGCCGTGGCCTAATTCTGCCTGCCCGTTTTGACCCTGGTACATCATCGGCTTTAATACGCTGAACAGCGGATACTGGTCTGCGAATTGTGATTTGTTCGACAAAGCAGAAGTGTCTTTCGAGTTGTTCTTCTGCACTTTGTTTAACAATGCCAGCGCGCCGCTTTTGGAAGTGTCTTTGGCGGCCGCACCTTTATTGGCGGCCGCTAACTGTGTTTTTGCGGTATCTTTTTTAGTCGCTTTAATCTTAGCAGCGATCAGCTTATTCATGTTGTCAAGCAGCGGGTAAACCTGGCCGTTATCATAAGTTTGATAAAATTCCAGTTTTGCTGTGCCTGATAAAAGTTTGCGAACACGTTCAGGTTCTTTAACGCCAGGTAGTTCAATTAAAATGCGGTCGGTGCCCGGTTGAAGCTGAATGTTTGCGTTAGCAACGCCAAATTGGTCAACACGTGTATTCAGGATGGTGTAAGATTGCGTTACAGCTGCTTTTGCCTGGTCTTTCAAATAAGCTTTAACTTCAGCATTGCTCGCGTTAAACTTAATATGGTCCTGGTTATCCTTAGTTGAAAAGAGAGCTGCCAGTTTGCCGTTTGGATTGAGTTTTTCGTACTCATTAACAAACAAGGTGATATAATCCGTTTGGCTGGTATTCACATCAACCTGGGCCGCGTTCAACGCCTGGTTAAAAATAGGGTCGGTATTGTTATTTGATAATGTTTTAACCAGCTCGTTTAATGAGATCTGCATAGTAACGCTCATCCCGCCTTCAAGGTCTAACCCCAGGGCAAGCTCACGCTGTTTAACATACTGGTAATCGTGTTTTAAAATAGGATACACCGGCTGTGTCGCCATGGAGTCAAGGTAAACTTTTACCTTAGCAGTGTCACCCTTGGCATACGCCCTCGCATCATTCTCAACCTTATGGGCCACCCACGTAAATGAAAGCTGGTATAAGCATACAATAGCCAGCAATATGGCAAAAAATTTAACAACCCCTTTTCCTTGCATTGTGAAAAAAATATGTAATCAATTAGTTTATAAGCGATTTAATTAAGACGGCAAATCTAATAAAATTTCCTAAGCCAGAAATTTTTAATTTAATTATAATCTGAAGGTCAAAAAAGTCCAAAAAAACCAAAAGCGAATCTCTAAAAATGCCCAATGACACAATGGCTAATGACTTATTTTGGCCGCCGCTCTAGCGTTATGAAGGAATAAGGAATTAAATTCTTGCTGTCCGGCTCATGATCTTCATGCGAAACTTCTTTCCACTTTTTCATATCTGTTTCCGGAAAAAAAGTATCCGCTTCAAAATGTTGATGTACAATGGTCAGATAAATGCGGTCGGTAAGATGCATCGCCAGTTTATAGATCTCAGCGCCGCCGCCAATAAATACTTCATCTTCGCCTTTGCATAAAGCCAGCGCTGCTTCAACGGAATTCACCACTTCGCAGCCTGCAATGGTAATAGGTTGCCGGGTAATCACAATATTGCGCCGGTTTGGAAGCGGTTTGCCAACTGAATCAAACGTTTTGCGGCCCATAATTATGGTATGCCCTGTTGTAATCTCTTTAAAATGCTTCAAATCGCCCGGCAGATGCCAAAGCAACTGGTTGTTTTTGCCTATGGCACGGTTTTCTGAAATGGCTACGATGATGGAGAGGATCATTTATTTGTATTTGTTTTTGAATAAAGCCAAAGTTTAATCCCGTCAAATCTTAATTCGCCTTTGCTCGCTGCGATAACCATTTTATATTTTTCTTTTTCACTTGCCTTGATAAAAACTCCTTCTTTAAATAAAATAAACTTCATTAGTACATATGCTGTACGTTTATTTCCGTCAATAAAGGGATGATTTATTATTAGGCTTTCGAACAAAGCAGCAGCCTTGTCAATAACGGTGGGATATAAGTCGATTTTATCGAAAGTTACATAAGGGCGATTTAAGGACGCTTCTAATGCACCTTTGTCCCTAATACCTGTACTTCCGCCAATTTTATCAATTAATACTTCGTGGATATAAATTGCTGTATTGATATCTATCATTGAGCAAGTTTTTCAAGCAACCCTTTGTCCTCGTTTAAAGTTTGCTTTAAAAATTTTGCTAACCGAATTTTGTCAGACGGGTGTGATTGCAATTCTTTTAGAAAATCGAGTACATCAGTCAACACGTCGTCTGGGACCTGATCTAGTACTTTTTGTATTTCCGTTTTAATTTGCACAGTTGTCATATACAAATTTAGTAAATTTCTTTTTTAATGTTACACAGCCACTGCTCCTTTAATATGCGGCCACGGATCATAATTTTCCAAAGTAAAATCTTCAAACTTAAACTGAAAAATATCTTTCACATCAGGATTGATCTTCATGGTTGGCAATTGGCGCGGTTCGCGGCTTAGCTGCAGTGTGGCTTGTTCAAGATGATTGTTATACAAATGTGCATCCCCGAAAGTGTGTACAAAGTCGCCGTATTCCAGGTCGCACACCTGGGCCATCATCATCGTTAACAATGCATACGAGGCTATATTAAATGGTACGCCCAAAAAAATATCGGCGCTGCGCTGGTAAAGCTGACAGGATAATTTTCCTTTAGTTTCGCCTTTAGCATGGTCAGCCGGCTGTACATAAAACTGAAACAGGCTATGGCAAGGCGGCAAAGCCATTTGGTTAACATCGGCAACATTCCATGCCGATACCATCATCCGGCGTGAGTCGGGGTTGTTTTTGATTTGGTTTACCACCTGCGTTATCTGATCGATATGCCCGCCGTCAGGCATTGGCCACGAACGCCATTGATAACCATATACCGGCCCCAGGTTGCCGTCGGCATCCGCCCACTCATCCCAGATACGCACGCCGTTGTCCTTTAAATATTTAATATTGGTATCCCCGGTTAAAAACCAGATCAACTCGTGGATGATTGATTTAAGGTGCAGTTTTTTGGTGGTGATCAATGGGAAACCATCCTGCAGGTTAAAACGCATCTGGTAGCCAAAAACACTAAGTGTGCCTGTTCCGGTGCGGTCATGTTTCTGGGCGCCGGTTTCCATTACGTGACGCATCAGGTCGAGATATTGTTTCATTGGCGTAATTATTTAGAAAAGGGCACGAGTCGCAAAGCTAATAATTTTTATATTTGTACATGGAAACATTAATTGCACATCCTGCTAACAAAGAGCAATTAAATGCTTTAAAGGCATTTATGAAAGCTTTAAAGGTAGATTTTAAAGTTGAAAAAAGCCCTTATAACCCTGAGTTTGTTAAGAAGATTTTAGACGGAAGAGAAGCGGTTAAGAATGGCAAGGGTGTTAAAATTGCTACTGAGGATTTATGGAAGTAATATATACGCCTCACGCTTTAGAAGACTTGAAATACTGGAAGAAAACAGGAAATAAAACCATTCAAAAGAAGATAGCCCAACTAATAATTGCCATACAAAATGATCCCTTTAACGGAATTAGAAAACCCGAACCGTTAAAATATGAATTGTCGGGGTTTTGGTCACGTCGAATCAACAGTGAACATCGGATTGTTTATCAGATTTTTGATGAAAATGATATTATGGTCTTGGAAATCCAATCACTAAAAGGACATTATTGACAAATAAGTGAATTTTAACCGGGCTCAATAAAGCTATAATCTTCACAATCAACAAAATAATCCATCTTGGTATGCAAAAATACATGCTTTGTTAATCGTTTCTATGCTTATATTCCCCAATGCTAAAATCAATATCGGTCTAAATGTAATTGAACGCCGTCCCGACGGCTACCATAACCTGGAAACTGTTTTTTACCCGATCGCGATTAAAGATGCATTGGAGATCGTTGTTTCGGATAAATTGAGTTTCCAATCTACCGGCCTCGAAATCCCCGGCAGAATGGAAGATAATCTATGTATAAAAGGTTATCACCTGGTAAAAAAGGACTTTGACCTGCCGCCGATAAAAATTCACCTGCATAAACATATTCCCATAGGCGCGGGGCTGGGGGGAGGATCGGCAGATGCAGCTTTTTTTATAAAGCTGCTGGATCAAAACTTTGATTTGGGCTTATCGGCAGATCAAATGATGGGCTATGCCAGGCAATTGGGCGCAGATTGTGCCTTCTTTATCCAAAACAAACCCGTTTTCGCATTCGATAAGGGCGATGAGTTTGAACCCGTCAGGCTTGATCTGTCGGATTATAAGATTGTTTTGGTAACGCCGCCCGTACATATCTCCACCTCCGAAGCTTACGGTGGTGTAAAGCCCGCCCCGGTAAAGGATTCGTTAATGGAGCTTATTTACAAACCCGTTGCGGAGTGGAAGAGCTATATCAAAAATGATTTTGAGGTATCCGTTTTTAAAAACCATCCCGTTATACGGGGCGTAAAGGCCGCGCTTTATGAAGCAGGCGCCCTGTACGCAAGCATGAGCGGGAGCGGAGCCTCAGTTTTCGGCATATTTAAAGAAACTCCCGATCTGCGCGAATTGGAGAGAACCAACCAGGTGTTTTATTAGGATTTCGGATTTTTCGGTGTTATTTGTTTTTTTAGGGCCCTCAAGAAGGCTTCGCCGTTTCGGAATTTCGATTTCGGATTTGTTAAGCTATCAGGCAGCAAATTGTGCTAATCCTAATATTTAAATCCGAAATTGAACATCCGAAATCCGACATTATAAACCGGCATCTTCTGTCACGCCGCGGCTTATGCCTTCGGCCCAGTCTGTTTCAGACCAGCCTTTGGCCACAGCGCTCAGCAACCGCCCGTGAATGGTCGATACAAAAGGCATAGGTGTTTCACTTTGCTGGGAAAGTTTAAATGCCAGCCGCGCATCCTTCAAACCCAATTTAGCCGTGAAACCTACAGGCTTGTATTGCTTATTGGCAATCGTTTTTCCATAATTTTGGAATATCGGTGCACTGAATAGGGTAGAGCCGAAGAACTCAGCTACTTTAAGCCTGTCGAGCCCGTTTTTTTCGGCCATGGTATATGCCTCTGCCATCATTTCAAGCGAAGCCATGATCATAAAATTACCGGCAATTTTCACAATGTTCGCCCCGTTGGCCTTTTCGCCAAAGTCGTAAATGCCCTGCCCCAGGCATTCCAGGATCGGCCTGGCTATATCTTTTGCCTGCTGACTGCCCGAAATGCATATCCATAGTTTTTTTGCCGCCGCAGCTTCGGGTCGGCCAAACACAGGTGAAGCAACGTACCGGCTGCCGGCCACAGCATGTTTTTCTGCAAGCTCAGCGGCCACTTCCGGCGATATGGTGCTCATGGATATGTGTACGCCGTCCTTTCGCAGCGTTTTAAGGACGCCATCATCCCCGGTAACGATTTCTGTTACCGCCTCATCATCAGCCAGCATAGTAATTACCGCCTGCACGCCTTCTGCGGCTTCAGCCGGAGTTTTACATTTGGTTACAGAATTTTGTTCAAGCGCGTCAACTTTTGACGCAGTGCGGTTATAAACCTGTAGATAATACCCTTGTTCCACAAGGTTCTTAGCCATATTGAGGCCCATGCTTCCAAGCCCAATAAATCCAATTTTCTTTTCCATTTTCCACTAATTAATGTATTCTTTATCCTCATCACTTAGTGTATCTGTTTTGTCATCGGTTTGATATGGGTCGGTGAAGTCTCCGCCCAGGCGGGTAATTCTTTTCGGCCGGCCAACCAAAAAACCGAGAATAAATCCAAATACAGATACCAGTGTTAACATCACCAGTTTGGAAATGTAAACGTCTTTAAAAAGAATAGTAAATTTAACCGTACCGGTATTTTGCATCAATAAAATAGTGATAAAAAATGTGATGAGGATAATGACAATTGTTTTTATGCGCATGATGATTTTAGTTTAAACATTTAATACAATATCGGTTTTTTTAAGATGTGTTAAAAATCGGGGGATTTTTCCGGCTGTATGATTTAGTTTGAAGAGGAGGGGGAGTCGTTTTAAATCAAGGTACGTATCTGACTTTATGCTTTACTTGCTCCAAAAACAAAGCTGATCCCTGCTACTTTAATTTAATTAAAAGTTAATGTTGGTATAGTATTTGAATTGATGTTTACGGATTGTTGAGGCGCTTTCATAAATGAAGGCTTGTTTTACATCGTAAAATCACAACTGATAAAATCGATTTAAAATCTTGCTTGTTGCATTAACATATCTCCGCGCCGGACCGAAGGCCTTATAGCAGCCGAAACTTTCAATTCCGGGTTTTGGTTTCGATACACTTTGCTATCGGAATGATTCAATATCGGGAAAAAATAAAAACTTTATATTGATGGCATTATATAACTGAATATAAGCAATTTATATCAAATTTTAAATTCGATTTAAATCAAATGCAAAAAAAGTTAGCATTTGTAATTTATAAATCCTTTTCGGATGTAAAGTGCGATTCTAATTAACAGTTATATTGAGTTGATTTATAGAAGTGTATGTTTTGATGTGGTTTAGAAAAAATATTGTATACAAACTGGAATTTGATTGCTTAACCACGATTTTTGTACTTATTTTTGCATTTTTTATCAGTGCGTTAAATACACTTACCGAAATTGCTTTTTTACCGTAAGGCAGTTAAATACATTCAGGAAGAGGGAAGTGCCGGTAAGAAAAATAATTGCGTGTAATGCCTGTAATGAGGCCATAGAAGATGCCCGAAAACTTACCCCCCACTCCACCATTAGAAATGTATGTTGGATATTTTTGATGCATAATGGAACGTTTTTGCTATATTATCGAAGAGGTAAAGTATAAATGGTTTTAATTTATAGTAAAATTGAGAAGGCGCTATTAACGGCTTTTACGCCGTATGATTTGTTTTTGCGCTACCGGAAAAAGGAAGATCGTAGACAGGATAATGAGGGCGCCAATCCAAAAACCAATCGTCATTTTGTTCATGTCGCCAAAGAAAACAAATGACATTAATATACCATAAACCGGCTCGAGATTGGTGATGAGCGCTACCCGGAAAGCGGAAAGTTCGCGCATTACGGAAACGCCTGCTACATATGCAAGGGAAGTACAGATCGTTCCCAGTATCAGTAAATAACCAATGTCTGCATTTTTTAATAACATCGAGCTGTTAAAACCATGGGTGGCGAGCAAGTATATCGATATCCACACAAAGGCGCCGGTCAGCTCATAAAACGCGATTACAGGCGCCTCGTGTTTTTTTACCTGGCGGGAATTTATGATGGCAAACAGGCTTGCAAACAAGGCGCTCGTTAGTCCTGCAATGATACCCTTAGTGTATTGGGTCTCAAATTTGAATATCAAAACGATGCCTGTTATGATTAGCGCGCCGGCTAATATCTCCATCTTCGATACCCGCTTTTTATTAATTAGCGGCTCAAATATGGCGGTAAATAATGTGATGGATGATAGGCACACAAGCGTAACGGCTACGGTAGATAATTTGATGGAAGCGAAGAATAAGATCCAGTGGCCACCTACCAGCGCGCCTGTAAACACCAGCTTTAAAAAGGTACTTCTATCTACTTTTATGGCTGTTTTATTAAACTTGAAATATAGAAACAGCGATGATGATGCAATAAGTACCCTGTACCAAACCAGGCTCACTGCCGAAATGGATATTAAAGCACCCAATATTCCTGTAAAACCCCAAATAAAAACCGTGAAGTGCAGGATAATAAGATTTTTGTTCAGCCCGCCAGGCTGCGGGGTATTAGCGCCGGTCATTATTTGGGTGCTTTTAGAAGTAGGTAATAACCAACAAGGCCGAAAATAATGTTAGGCATACATACGGCCACAAATGGCGACATATTCCCCTTTGTAGCAAATACCAACGCAAATTTATCAACAACTACGTAGGTAAAGCAAAGAAATATACCTATCCCCAGCGGCAAGCCAATACCGCCCCGTACCTTTCGCGACGATATTGAAACGCCTATAAGCGTAAGCACAAACGACGACAGCGGATAGATAAAGCGCCGGTCCCTTTCATACAACATCTCCTGTAGCGCTCCGGTTCCCCTTATTTCTTCACGGGTTATGTTTCGGTTCAATTCGTTGGTCGACATGGCCGAATAGGCATTGTCGTAAACAATAAAATCGGTGGGCCGCATGTCTAAAACCGTGTCCTTTCGCTTGCCTGTGCTATCTACATATTTCTCCTTTAACCCGTTGATGTATTTAACAGTGAAGCTGTTCATCGTCCAAACCTTTTTCAGCGAATCGTAGGATATGCTGTTGGCTACTAATTTTTCCTTTAATTTATCGCCGTCGAACTTCTCTAATACAAATTGATAACCTGTATGTAACGTGTTATCATAGGATTGAACATATACAAACGTGTTTTTGTCCAGTTGTATATGCACTTCGCTTTTTGTGGGATCGTCGGCATTAAACTGGTGCGAGTTTTCGAACGTGATCTTTAGCCTGTTAGTAAAAGGGATGAGGTAAATATTTGCAAACAGCGACACGATAAAAATTAAAGTTGCACAAACAAAATAAGGCCTTAAAAAACGGTTGAAGCTGGTTTTTCCGCTCAATATCGGAACAATCTCCGTTTGGTTGGCCATTTTCGCTGTGAAGTAGATAACAGCCAGGAAATTGATCAGCGGCGATAATAAATTGAGATAAAACGGTATAAAACCAGCGTAGTATTTAAATGCGATCTCCTGTATGGTAGAATGGTTTTTTAAAAAATTATCCAGGTGTTCGGATACATCAAAAACTACAGTCACCACTACAAATATCCCGAGCGTAAATACAAAGGTGCCCAGGTACTTTCTGATGATATACCTGTCAATAATTTTTAAATGCTTTTTTAAAAACTCCTTCATTTATAATCTTTGGCCTAAGCGGTTAACCATCATCTTTTTCCAGTTATAAAACTCTCCTGATATTATTTTCCCCCGGGCCTCTTTAACTAGCCACAGGTAAAAATGCAGGTTATGCAAAGTGGCAATTTGTGCCCCCAACATCTCGCCCGAATGTATTAAATGGCGCAGATAAGCTTTTGTATAGGCCGTATCCGCAAACAAATCGCTATCAGCCTCAATGGCCGAAAAATCGTTTTTCCATTTTTCATTTTTAATGTTGATGATGCCCTCTTTTGTAAACAACATCCCGTTACGGGCATTGCGCGTGGGCATCACGCAGTCAAACATATCAATTCCTAACGCAATATTTTCCAATATATTGACCGGTGTGCCAACACCCATCAGATAACGCGGTTTTTGCTCCGGTAATATATTACACACAACTTCGGTCATGGCATACATCTCTTCAGCAGGCTCGCCAACCGAAAGTCCGCCTATAGCATTGCCTTCCCGCTCGTAACCGGCAATCACTTCGGCCGACCTCACACGCAAATCTTTATAAACCGACCCCTGCACAATAGGAAACAGCGTTTGCCCATACCCATACTTTGGCTCGGTGTTGTCAAATCGCTCACAGCAGCGCTTTAACCAGCGATGGGTCATCTCAATTGATTTTTTTGCGTATTGATATTCGCAGGGGTAGGGAGTGCACTCATCAAAAGCCATAATAATATCAGCCCCGATGGTGCGCTGTATATCCATTACATTTTCGGGCGTAAATAAATGTTTCGACCCATCAATATGCGAGCGAAATGTAACACCTTCTTCCTTTATTTTTCTTACCTCGGTTAGGGAATAAACCTGGTAGCCTCCGCTATCTGTTAAAATGGGCCCGTTCCAGCCGTTAAAGCGGTGAAGGCCGCCGGCTTGTGCTATAGTATCTAAACCTGGCCTTAAATATAAATGGTAAGTATTGCCCAGTATGATCTGCGCCTTTATATCATCCTTAAGTTCACGCTGGTGTACTGCCTTAACTGTGCCAGCAGTGCCGACAGGCATAAATATGGGTGTTTGTATAACCCCGTGGTCAGTGGTAATCTCTCCCGCCCGAGCCTTTGAAAACGGATCCTGTGCTGCTAAGTTAAATTTCATTGCAAGGGTGCAAAATTAGCATAATAGTTGTAAGTGGTGTATCAGGTTGGCGTTACACAGGTATTGTCGCCATCATACCCCCTTTAAATTACAACCTTTGGTAACCTATAATACCGTTTTTAACGTATAACAACCTGCTAACTTATTACCACACTTTCAACTAAATTCCGCAAATTTGCGGAACTATTTTATACCCGGTTTGGAAACATATATACAAGAGGCGCTATTCATCTTATTCCAGGTTTCTTTTTTTATTCAACTGTACTTTCTGGTAAGTGATCAAAGCGTCCTTGCAGCGTATAAACCGCGGGAAAAGTTAAAAAAGGTCAGCATCCCTGTATCTGTAATTATCAGCGCCCGCAACGAAGCAAATAATTTAAGAGAAAATCTGCCGGCTATATTAGAACAAAAGTATCCCGACTTTGAAGTAGTTGTTGTGAACGATTGCTCGTTTGATTCATCCGATCTGGTCCTTGAAGAATTAACAATAGCCTGGCCGCATTTAAAAGTTGTCACGATAACGGAACATGCCCGTTTTAAAACCGGGAAGAAATTTGCATTGACGCTGGGCATAAAAGCCGCAAAAAACGAACACCTTTTATTTACCGATGCGGATTGTAAACCATCGTCGCTAAACTGGATAACACGGATCGCGGCAAATTTTAAAGGAAATGTGCAGATCGTGCTTGGTTATTCGCCGTATACGCGTACCGGAAATTTCTTAAATTCATTCATACGCTTCGAAACGGTTAAGACCGCTGTAAATTACCTGTCAGCTGCTTTAAACGGTGATGCCTATATGGGTATCGGCCGTAACCTGGCTTATACCAAAACCTTGTTTTTTAGTGTAAAAGGATTTGCGGCGCATATGCATGTTTTATCCGGAGATGACGATCTGTTTGTAAATCAAAACGCTACGCCTGGTAATACAGCTATTGAAATGCACCCTGAAGCTTTCGTTTACACCGAGGCAAAAACAACATTAGTTGATTGGTTTCGTCAAAAACGGCGTCATTTTGGGGTAGGTAATTTATATAAAAGCCGGCACCGGAAGATGCTGTCGCTGGATGCCTTATCGGGCTTTTTATTTTATGTTTTATTTATATTATGCCTGGTATTCAATTTTGAACCTTTGTTAGCATTAGGTATATTTATATTCAGATTAATTTTCCAGGTTATCATTTATCGCAAAACATTTAGTAAGTTAGATGGTAAACAATTAATATGGTATTTGCCGCTGTTTGATATGGTGTATTATATTTACTTAATTGTTTTTGGATTGATCGGCTCTTTTATTAAAACTATCAAATGGAGATAAACTCTAATTTTACTGAAAATGCGAAAAATGATTTTCACCTGGTTGTAAAAGCCCGGCAAGGTAATCAAAAGGCGTATGCTGATCTGATGCAACGGTATAAGGATTCTATCTACTTCATGGTATTAAAAATGGTTAATAACAGGGAGGATGCCATGGACCTTACGGTAGAAACTTTTGCCAAAGCGTTTGAAAAATTGGATAAATACCAGCCTGATTATGCTTTCAGTACCTGGTTGTTCAGGGTAGCCACAAATAATTGTATCGACTTTATCCGAAAAAAAAAATTGAATACGATGTCGATCCACGGCATGACGGATGAGGATGGGGAAGAAAAACAACTCCAGATCAAGTCGGATGTGTTGAACCCCGAAGAAACGTCCATCAAAAAACAGCAAACCCAGGAGTTGAAATTGTTAATAGAAAGTTTGCCTTCCCGTTATCGCAACCTCATCACCCTGCGCTACTTTGATGAATTATCCTATGAAGAAATAGCCATGCAGCTGGATTTGCCATTAGGTACAGTCAAAGCCCAGCTTTTCAGGGCACGATACCTGCTCGGAAACATTATCAATCGTGTGAACCGGGATGACATCTGATATCTTAATAAAATATTTTCCTTTTCTTACTGCCATCCAGCTTCAACAATTTAATCAGCTGCCCGGTTTGTACACCTTCTGGAACAACCAGATCAACGTAATTTCCCGGAAGGACATCGAACAGCTGTATGAACGGCATGTATTGCATTCCCTGGGTATTGCAAAGGTGATGATATTTTTACCCGGCGAAAAAGTATTGGATGTGGGCACGGGTGGAGGATTCCCGGGCATTCCGTTAGCGATATTGTTTCCGGATACACAGTTCTACCTGGTTGATTCTATCGGCAAAAAAATAAAAGTGGTACAGGAAGTAGCAAAAGCCCTGGGGCTAAAAAATGTTTCCGCAAGTCATCAGCGCGCCGAACAGGTGAATGAAAAGTTTGATTTTGTAATATCCCGGGCGGTAACGCGATTAAAGGAGTTTTATCCCTGGGTAAAAGACAAGTTCAATAAACAATCAAAAAATAAATTTCCAAACGGGATACTGTATTTAAAAGGAGGAGACCTTACACAAGAAATTGCCGAATCGGGATTAGCCGTTCAGCAATATCACCTCAAAGATTACTTTGAGGAAGAGTTTTTTGAAACTAAGCAAGTGATCTATATAAAAGTTTGAACTACCTGATGGTCAGCGAAGGGTGACCATACAATTCGTATACGCCATTGTCGGCATCGGCGCCCCATTTTTGCCTGGCCCGTTTGTCCCCAGGAGTATAAACTATAGTTGAATCTGACTTGTCAATATAAATATGTTCGCCGGGCCGCAAATTAGCTTTCAACCTATATTTGGTGCCGTTTACGAAAATCAACGGATTGATGTGTCGCTGAATTTTTAAAATACTCTTTTTGGTTCCCATTTTTTTCGGTGATAATTACGCGAAAATTAGTTTTGTTCTTGATCAGATAGCCTGTTTCCTCGTATTTGTAGCCTTTTAGGGTGACGGATGTTTTCCGTTTTAATGTGTCGGCTTTGGTAATAATACGGGATTGAGCCTTGTTTGTTAATCCGTGACCCGGTGCCAGGTCTACCCAACCATAAGTTTTACTGATTCCAACTGTTGACGCGCACAGCAACAGCCAGCATAGCGGCAGTGCAAGGAGAATTTTTAGCCTGGCTAAATTCCCCGATCGTTTTTGATGTAACATGATGATTCGTTGTTTTAATAAGCTCTTATTGAAAAAGGTATTGACCAGGGAGTTGCTTTCTATGCCATAGGCATTTTTTACCAGGAAGTCGGTGTATTCATTAGCATTTTGCCCGAGTTTTACTGTTTCGCTGTCGGCAATAAATTCATGCAACTCTTTTATGCTATATTGAAGCAGATATACCACCGGGTTAAACCAGTTAATGATTTTCAGCAATTCAAAAAACAGGATATCCCAGCTATGCCGTTGCCTTAAATGAATCAGCTCGTGGCTGATGATGGTATTTTTAAGCGAGAGCTGCGGGTTGATGAAAATGTAGTTGAAAAACGAAAAGGCATCTTGTTTGCCGTCCGTCTCTACCAATTGATATGCATCAATGATCGTTTTTCTGCTGCTTTTCGATAAACGTACGAGCCGGTAAATTTTCCATGCGAGATGAGTTAACAGGATGCTTACGATCAAGAGATAACAAGGCAGGTAGTAATCGGCGATATGCCATATATGGTCAGGGTTAACTGCATGCGCCGTTACGGTCACCACCGGATACGTTGCGGTAAGCATTACAGGCGTAACCTGCGCATAACTTTGTACGGGTTTTAAAAACCCGAGCTGCACGATCGGGATGAGAAATGCCAATGCGCTGCTAGTGAGCAAATAGGCTCGGTTCACCTGGTAGTATGTTTCCTTCCTGAAAACAAGGTAGTACAGCAGGAAAAAAATGGCCAGGTAGAAATTTGATTCCAATAAATAATAGATCCAGCTCATGCTTTTTTATTTTTAAGATTTTCGGCCAGTTGGGTTAACTCCTCCAGTTCTTCGATGCTCAGGTTTTTTTCCTTTACCAGGAACGATACAAGGCTTTGGTATGAATTGCTGAAATAATTCTTCATCATTTTATCAAACGTGAACTTCTTATAATCAGCTTCCTTAACAGTTGCGAAGTAGACGTGGGAGTTGCCATAGGCCCGGTGGTTAATAAATCCTTTGCCTTCCAAAACCCTAACAACAGTTGATACAGTATTATAAGCTGGTTTAGGATCGGGCATCTGTTCAATAATGTCTTTTACAATGGCGTCTTTCAGCTGCCATAATATTTGCATTACCTGTTCTTCGGCTCGTGTTAATTCTTTGATATGCATGGTAAACTATTTTTATAGTTAAGCAAAGGTAAAACTATTTTTATAGTTTGCAAACTATTTTTATAGTTTTTTTATAAAAAGCCACCAAATTGCTGGTGCTGTGTATGAATGCTAAAATTATTTGCATTAATACGTTGCACATTCACTTGCACATCTGCATATTTGTACATCCGCACATCACAATATGTCTTTACTCCACCAGGTTGCTTTAACTTTCATAAAAAACATCGGGCCCACCTCAGCCAAGTCGCTGGTAAGTTATTTTGGCGATGCCGAAGAGGTTTTTAAAGTTTCGAAACACAGCTGGATGAGTGTATCGGGGATAGGTGAGAAGCGGATCGGGCTGGCAGATCGGGACGCTGCGCTAACCCGGGCAGAACAGGAATTAAAATTCATTGAAAAGAATAATATCGATATTCTTTTTTATACAGACAGCCGCTTCCCCAAAAGGTTAAAAAATTGTTATGATTCCCCGGTATTACTATATGCGAAAGGCAATGCAAACCTGAATTCGCAGCGAATTATAAGCATCGTCGGGACCAGGAATGCCACTGAATACGGCAAAGAGTTGTGCCGGCAGCTAATAGAGGAGCTACAGCCTTACAACGCCTTGGTTGTAAGCGGTTTGGCGTTAGGCATTGACGTTACTGCGCACAAGGAATGTGTTAAGCACCAGGTGCCCACCGTAGGGGTTCTTGGGCATGGGCTTGACCGCATGTATCCCAGCCAAAATCGCGCAACCGCCGAAAAAATGCTGGAGAATGGCGGGTTGCTTACAGAATATCCCTCAGAAACTATTCCCGATCGGGAGAACTTTCCGCAGCGCAACCGCATTGTAGCCGGTATGGCCGATGCGACAATTGTAATTGAAGCCGGCATCAAGGGTGGCGCGCTGATAACAGCCGAAATCGCGAACACCTATAATCGTGACGTATTTGCTTACCCCGGTAGAATTGGCGATGAGTATTCGGAAGGATGTAATTTTTTAATCCGGAACAATAAAGCAAGCCTGCTAACGGGCGCGGCCGACCTGGCTTATATTTTAGGCTGGGAAAAGGCGGATGGCCTGAAGCCGATGACAGAACAATTTGTTTTGCCGATCGATCTTTCTAATGACGAGCAAATGATATTTGATATTTTAAAACAGCATGCGCTGTTGGCTATCGACGACCTTACACTAAAGGCTAACATGGCTACCAGTCAGCTAGCAATGAATCTGTTAAATATGGAAATGGCAGGCCATATTCGGTCGCTACCCGGGAAAATGTATAAGTTAGTTAATTAGAGGTTGGAGATTAGTTGTCGGGATTTCGACTTCATCTTTACCAATCTCTAACTAGCCTCCAATCTCTACTCTTTAGGCGAACTGTAATAACTTAATTTCCCTGTGCCGCCGCTAACTTCCGCCCAATCATTGGTGTCAAATTCGATTACAGCAACGGTGCTGGTATGCACATCTCTTACCTGTCCGGTTAAATTATTAAGAATATATGCTATACCGGGATTATGGCCAACCAGCGCTATAAAATTGTGCTCGTTAGGCAGTTTGTTAATAATACGAAGCAGTGCCTTCTCGCTGGCTTCGTATATGCTCTTGTCGAGGGCCGGCTCGGGTAATGAAAACTGGTCTGCAAATATTTCGGCAGTTGTTTTTGCACGCAGGGCGGGGCTGGAAACAATATATTCCGGGATAATTTTGTTGTCCTTTATTCGGTCGGCCATAAAAGCGGCGTCCTGGATGCCGATATATTTTAACGGCCTGTCGAAGTCCTTTCCAGAAGTTTCTTTTTCTGCTTTTGCATGCCGTATCAGCAATAACTTTTTCATAGGGACACTTTGTTTCTCTGACTACTGACTTGTTTTAAGATAGTTGACTAATGCTGCTGCTGGTGGCAATGCAGTCACAAAGTACAACTAATTGCCATTAAATGAAGCTAAATTTTTTCTAATTGTTTTATAAAAAACTCCGCCGATTTAAATTTCAGGTATAAATTTATTTAAGCTATTGATGATGGTTGCCGGGGCTATATTATATAAACAAGCATAATCCTTACGGAAACAGGGCTTATCGCCATATACCGAGCATGGCCTGCATTCAATATCATCAGCAATGATGTCGTTTTCCGATTGCCCATAACCTAAAAACCCGGCATAGTGATGTGTTGCTCCCCAAACGGAAACTACCGGCACGCCTTCAAGCGACGCCAGGTGCATGCCCGCTGAATCCATGCTTAGCATAACGTCAAGCTGACTGATAAGCATTAATTCCTGCTGCATGGTTAAGCGGTTTACCAGGGAAGTAGCTTTGCTATACTTCGCTTCCCATTGCCGGCAAATCTCTTCTTCAAGCAAACTCCCGCCAAATAGAAAAATAGTTATATTTCTATTATTCAACATGCCGACCACTTCTTCCATTCGCTCCAGCGGGTAAATTTTGCCTTTATGCTTCGCAAACGGCGCTATGCCAATCCATTGCCTGGTTTTTTTGCCGGTAATGGTAATGAGTTCGTCAGTCAACTGCACGGGCTGTTTTATTAAGCGGTGTTCCAGAATCAGGGAGAAACCTAGTTTGCGAAACACGTCGGCATAACGCTCGGTGGTTAGCTTTAAGGGCTTTAGTACCTTACCCGGGAAACGGGTCAGCAGTTTTTTTTCGCTGCGGCCCTTGTCAATATAGGCATAAGTTAAACCGGACAATCGAAAAAGCCTTCTTAATATTTTGGATCGTAGGTTATTATGAAGATCGGCAAGTGCATCGTAACGTTCTGCTTTGAGTTTCCTGAATAGTTTTATTATCCCACCAGGACCATTGTATTCCTTATCGAGGTTGGCTGCAATATAGGTTAACCGGGGAATATTATCGAAAAAGGCAGCAAATGCCGGACGTGAAACATACGTGACTTGTACTTCCGGGTTTTGCGCCAGGAGCGCTTTTATCACAGGGACGGTCATCGCCACATCGCCCATAGCCGAAAAACGGATAACAAGTATATGTTTTATACCTGTCATTTACTTTTGCTATTGTACAAAACGGGATTCAGATCGGGGTCGTTATACATTTTCATCTGGCGGTACACTTTCATATACCGGTCTCCCTTTTCGATGTCATCGATCAGTTCGTCGATAGCGAGGGAAAGGTCCGTGCGTTGCTGTAATAAGATAGTAAGCTTTTGCCTGCATTGCTCCAGGTGCACAGTGTCCGCATTGGTGCGCAGGGTTTCTTCCTGCATATGATATATTTTCAGTGCAAGTATCGATAGCCTGTCAACCGCCCAGGCCGGGCTCTCGGTATTGATCCTGGCTGCTTCACCAGCTTTTACGTTTTTGTATTTTTCAAAAAAATAGCTGTCGATCACTTCTACAATATCTGTACGTTCCTGGTTGGAGGCGTCAATGCGCCTTTTCCACTTTAAAGCCTCAATCGGTTCTATTGACGGATTACGCACCTCATCTTCCATATGCCACTGCGCCGTATCTATCCAGCATTTGGCATATAGTAAATAATCCAGCGAACCTGAAGGGTAGGGATTTTTACCAGTTTTGTTTACATCGTTATATTGATGATAATGGTTTATCACCTCCACAAATACGTGGTTGCAGCGCTCACTGATCATTTATAGTAAATTATCGTTCTTTAATTTTATTAATTATTGAAGTGGACGAATGTCCGGCTACAAAGTTAATGGTTTTAACTTCTCCGCCATTTGCCAGTACTTCATTGGCGCCAACAATGTTTTCAATAGAATAATCGGCACCCTTGACCAATATATCCGGCATAAGGGTTGTTATTAAATTAAGCGGATCATCCTCTTCGAAAATGACTACTGCATCTACAAAAAACAAAGCCGCTAGTAGCGCCGCACGACCGTTCTGGCTATTTATTGGCCGGGTTTCGCCTTTTATTCTTTTTACGGAGCTATCGGAATTTAAGCCGATAACGAGTTTGTCGCCCAATTCAGCAGCTTTAGCCAGGTAAGTGATATGGCCGATATGGAGCAGGTCGAAAACGCCATTGGTAAAAACTACTTTTTTACCCTCGCTTTGCCAGGTGGCTACCGTTTTTCTAAGCGATGCCGGTTCACATATTTTACTTTTTAGGTTTTGTTCTATATCGTTTCTCATTTGAGAAATTTTTAGACTTACGAAGTTTTTAAAACTTCGTAAATCCGTTTGTCAATATTAAAATAAATCATCCACCGCTTTGCAGAGAATATGCCCTACCAGGATGTGTATTTCCTGTATCCGTGCGGTTACGTCTGAAGGTATTACGATATTCAATTCGCATAAACCGTTCATTTTGCCGCCGTCCCGGCCCGATAAACCCAATGTTTTGCAGCCTGCACTTTTTGCAGCATCAAAGGCATTTAATATGCCCTGGCTATTTCCGGATGTTGAAATCCCGATAAACAGGTCACCCTGATGGGCCAATGCTTCAACCTGGCGCGAGAAAACATGCTCATAGCCGTAGTCATTTGCGATCGAGGTCAAGGCAGAGGTATCTGTCGTCAACGCTATACCGGGCAGCCCTTTGCGGTTTTTTACAAAACGGCCGGTCAACTCCGCAGCAATATGCTGCGCATCGGCAGCACTGCCGCCGTTCCCGGCGATAAGCACTTTATTGCCGCTTTTTATAACAGAAGTAATCATTTCGCAGGCTGCTTTAATATCTGCGGTAAGCGTATCCATTACTTTTTGCAACAGTTGCTGATGATCTTTAAGTTCTTCAATTACCATATTTTTTATTTCGGATGTCGGAAGTTCGACCCGATAGCTATCGGGTTCGGATTTTTTGGACAGTATTTATTTACAATTTTTTATTCTAGTAATACTAAGAAGACACCGATTCGTTTTCACTAATGACTAATGACTAATGACTAATGACTAATGACACAATGACACAATGACCAAGGCCTAATCCCCTTCTATATCTTTTATAATCTCATCAACCGTAGTTGAAACACTACCTACGTGCCTGATCACGATAGCTGCCGCATGATTGGCTAGTTCAACAGCTTCGTCAACGGCCATGCCCAAAGCCATAAAATAGGCGAGGGCGGCCATTACCGTGTCGCCGGCACCGGTAACATCAAACACTTCGGTAGCTTTTACCGGCACTAATTTGCTCGTTTTTTCGGTGATTATTGCCATACCTTCTTCGGATAATGTAACAACCAGGTATGCGGCCCCTGTTCGCGAAAAAATAGTTTCCGCAGCGGCTTGCATGTCGGCAAGTCCGCCTATTTTTTCGATGTTGGCGGCTTCAGCCAACTCTTTGCGGTTAGGCTTGATCAAATAAGCACCTTTATATTTATCGTAATTAAGGCCTTTCGGGTCAACGAGCACTTTCTTTTGGTGATCGTTGGCAATCTGTATAAGACGGCTGGCAAATCCCGGCGAAAATAACCCTTTGTTATAATCGGAAAAAACAACAATATCCGCGTTATCTATATAGCTTTCTATTTTATCAGCTAATTCATTTTCAAGTTCAGGCGATAGGGCGTCTGTTACCTCGCGGTCAACCCTTACCAGCTGATGGCTGCCAACCAAGACGCGGGTTTTAACCGTTGTTTGACGGGTATTATCCTGAATGATGATATCGGTTTTAACGCCTTCCTCGTCCAATATTCCTATTAATTGCCTGCCGGACGCATCATTACCAATAACCCCGGCTATAGTAACATTTGCTCCGAGGGTGATCAGGTTTTGAACGACATTACCTGCACCTCCCAAAGTTGTTGACTCGGTTTTAACATTTACAATAGGAACAGGGGCCTCTGGCGATAATCGTGTAGCGTGCCCCCAGATATAATGGTCGATCATCAGGTCGCCGATGACCAGTATCGACGGCTTTTTTTTCTGTAACTGTATCGAACGTACTTTATCTATGAGGGTCATTAGTCATTGTGTCATTAGTCATTGTGTCATTGGTCAACAGTCATTAATGCTTGACCTTTCGTCTTTTACCTTTCGCCCTTCACCTCAGTGAGCTTCTTCTTTTCAAAGACGAGCTTAATTTCCTGCAATGATAAGGCATTCAAACATCTTTCTTTGTATAACCCGCCTTTGCGGGCAACTAATACGCCATAATGCATATCTAAAAACCCTTCCTTACGGTGCGCATCCGGGTTAATGGAGAGCCAAACGCCTTTGTCAAGTGCGTATTGGTGCCAGCGCCAATCCATGTCGAGCCTGAATGGGTTGGCGTTGATCTCTATTACAACATTGTTTGCCGCGCAGGCATCTATCACTTTTTTATGATCGATCGGGTATCCGTCGCGACTTAATAACAACCTGCCGGTTGGATGTCCGAGTATCGTTGTGTAAGGGTTCTCGATGGCTTTGATCAGGCGCGAAGTGGCCTTTTCTTTATCCATTTTAAGGATGGAATGTACCGAGGCAACAACAAAATCAAAACGCTGTAGTATTTCGTCAGGGTAATCAAGTGAACCATCAAACAAAATGTCTGATTCAATACCCTTAAAAATATGAAAGCCGTTTAGCTTTTTATTGAGATGGTCGATCTCTTCCTGCTGCTGTAATACCCGCTCGATACTAAGCCCCTTCGCATAGAATGCGCTTTTACTGTGGTCGCACATGCCCAGGTATTCGAGCTTTAGCTCATCACGGCAGTATAAGGCCATTTCTTCAACCGTATTTATCCCGTCGCTCCAGGTACTGTGATTATGCAGCGTTCCCTTTAAATCGTGGAAATGGATCAGGCGCGGCAGGTTATTTATTTCAGCCTTTTTGATGAACGTGGCTCCTTCCCGTAATTCTGGAAGTATAAAATCAAGCCCTGCTTTTGTGTAGATCAATTCCTCGTTTTCAGGCTGGTCCGGTACATTATCGATCCTTTCCAAAATGGCCTGAACATGTTCGTCATCCCCGGTTTGCAGGAATAGTTCTTTATAGAAGTATCGTTTTTCTACGCAGATTATATCAACGAGTAATCCATTTTTAAACTCGCCGTTGATATGATTGCCTGCAGAATTGATATTTTGGATAATTTCGGAATGAAGCAGGGTATTAAAGGCAATTTCCTGGTCGCGGCTGCCCAAAACGATGGTAAGCTCGCTAATGATCTCGCAAAACCTGCGGAAACTGCCAGCGAATTCTATCAATGCACCCGGGAAAACAGTTTTGATCTCTTCCAGCAGCTCTTTCGCTTCAGCTTCAACCTGGGCATATAAAAATTTGCCGTTACTGGCCATCCTGAACTCAATGGCCTTGCGGATATCTTCCTGTGTTTTCAAGCCAAAGCCTTTGGCTTCAACAAGGCGGTTCTCGTTGCAGGCATAAAAGAGCTCACCGGTATTTTCAATACCAAGTTCGTGCCATATAATAGCAACCTTTTTAGGGCCTATGCCTTTAATGCCCATCATTTCAACCACGCCTTCGGGCGTTTTGGCAAGCAGCTCGTCGAGCTCGGCCATCGTACCGGTTTCAAGCAGTTCGACTATTTTGGCCGCGATGCTTTTGCCGATGCCGTCAACCTTTTCCAGCTGTTCAAAAGATTTTTCAGCAGCAGGGTAGGGCAGCTTATCCACTTTAAAAGCCGCATTGGCAATCGACCGTATTTTAAACGGGTTTACCTCGTGCAGTTCCATCAGTTGCGACAGCAGGCGAAGTTTTCGCGCTATGGGTTTGTTTTCCATAATTGAAGATGTAAAAATACAAAAGCGCGATGTAACGGGGGAATTTGATGAAAGTTATTTTACATCTGTTGGAGTGAAGGTAAGTATGAAGGAATTAAACGCTTCTTATTGATAAGATTCAAAATACTTCTTCATCGGTTCAAAATAATGCGTTTTCCAGCCCGATTCATATTGTTTGCCGTGGGGCGGCAAATTTGTATGCGTAAGACTGATCTCGGTTCCACCGTTTTTGTCCTTAAAACTTATTTCGATGATAGAATCTTCTTCTTCGTCCGAAAATTCCGTCGTTCTCCAGGTTTGAATAATTTTTGAATAGGGAACAAGGTCTACGTTTTTACCCGATATATAACCATCGTGCGCTGTAAACGAATCGCCAACCATTGTGCTCGCCAGTGCAACACCGGTGTTAGTCATTTTTGCATGTTTTTCGCCATCGAGCCAGGCGTTGTAAACGGCCTCTTTACTGGTGGGGATGATATCCGAAACGGTGAATGATATGGCCATAGGTTTAATTTTTAGGATGATGTTTGGTTGAATGATTGAAAAGTTAAATTTACAGTCATTTATTTGAAATCATAACAACAATAGCTGGATAAAGGTTTAAGCCGCCGGATCAAATATTCGGTATTGCCAATTGAACCGGATTAACTACTTTTAACAAACAATAATTTTGAATGGAGAATCTTCCTTTTAATACAGTCGGGCTCTGTGGTGAGGATATCGATAGATTTCACGACACCTACAAAGCGCTTAAAGCAAAATTCAATATTGATTTTACGGGCGATATTGATTTTCAATTAAACCAGTTCGAAATATTCAAAAGTTACCTTGATATTAACCTGCGCGATTCATATGTCATCAGGCACTTGGGTAAAGAGAGCTATATGCTTTTTGTAGAAACCCACTTCAAAAGTGTTAGCGCCAGATCGACTATAATTACAGATTGCTATGAAAATCACACATGGGCACTCGCCTATTTAAAGCGGGATTTTGGCCGTGTGCTGATACGCCGTGAAACGTTGGCAGATAAAATAATCGAACTGGTACACCCGGTTGAACTGGACTTTGCAGAAGACAAACCTTTCAGCGATACTTTTTATGTATTGGTAAATGACCGTCAAAAAGCTACTGCGGCGATAGACCGTAATTTCCGAAACGCGGTAATGGATATAAGGGAAGATGATTTTGTGATCGAGATTATTGAACATACACTCATCATCGGCAGCCAAAAACCTATTTCGCCCGAAAGGGCCGTTTTCCTGGCCGAGTTTGTGGCAAGGTTATCGTCGATATGCTAAAGTTATCAACCACTCACTTAATCAACCATTCAGCAAATCAACCTACACCGCCGTCGTATGCCTCTCAACCGTATGGATATTGGTATTGGCAAAATCATTTTCGATCAGTCCGTCGCGCATACGCACAATGCGGTGGGCATGGAGGGCGATATCTTCTTCATGGGTTACCAGTATAATGGTGTTGCCTTTGGCGTGGATGTCTTCTATCAGCCCCATTATTTCAATGGAGGTTTTGGTATCCAGGTTACCGGTAGGCTCATCGGCCAGTATGATAGAGGGGTTATTGACCAGCGCGCGGGCCACAGCTACACGCTGGCGCTGCCCGCCGGATAGCTCATTTGGCTTGTGGTCAATGCGGTTGCCTAATCCCACATTTTCAAGCGTTTTTTTCGCGCGCTCGTTCCTGTTCGCTTTATTAACACCTGCATAAACCAGTGGGAGCGCTACATTATCCAAAGCTGAGTTACGGGGTAGCAGGTTAAATGTCTGAAAAACGAACCCTATCTCAGTATTTCTAACCTCGGCCAGCTCGTTATCACTCATGTGGCTAACGTTTATTCCATTGAGGATATATTCACCTTTGGTAGGGGTGTCCAGGCAACCCAAAATATTCATTAAGGTTGATTTTCCCGAGCCCGAAGGCCCCATGAGCGCCACAAATTCACCTTTATTGATGGTTAACGAAACAGATTTAATCGCGTGAATGATCTCAGCACCAATTACATATTTACGTCCGATATCTTTAATGGTTATTAATGGCTCCATGCTTTATTTCTTGTTTGGACTGTTGTGTGCAATGTTTTGTTACAGGTGGAAGATTTTTTAGTCGGAAAAGTTAGTAAAGTCCGAAAAATGTTTTTCAACTAAGAAAAATTGTTTTCGTTTCTCAAATGGTATTCGATCAACTCTTCCTTGCCTTGCGAATTTAAGTTTTATCAATTTGTTTTATTTTAGTAAACAGCCCACTAAAAAAAATTAATATAATGTTCAGAAAAATGCTTATAACAGCGAATTGTTCATAAAAAAAACTAGTTTCAACTGCAATTTCACTACCGAAGAACTTAAATGATATCATAACACAGAAGATAAATATTTCCCCAAGTGAAACAAATAACAGTCTTATTCGTAAGCTAACTTTTTTGTAAAATAGTAATAAATAAGGGCCTATTACGACCAGAATAGTCAAAAGTAAAATTAGTTCGTTTTTCAATTCGCTTATCATTCCTTCACATTATGAAGTCAAACTGAGTCATCCAATCTTTCTGACTTTCCCGACTACTTCAAATCAATCACTTTCGATACCAAAAAATACTTATCATCGTGCTTAGGCGCGTTCAGCAAAGCTTCCTCATGCGTAATTTCCTGTTTAACAACATCGTCCCTGAAAACATTAACCTCATTGGTCATGTAGATCAGCGGCTCAACGCCTGTGGTATCTATCTCGTTAAGCTTATCCATAAATCCCAGGATCCGGTTCATGTCATTGATCATTGTATCCGTCTCCTCCGGACTAAGTTCAAGCCGTGCCAGGTGGGCCACTTTATCAACCGTATCTTTATCAATGTTCATACTGTTTCCAGTTTATGTTTAATAATAGCGTGAACCTCATCGCGCAAGGCATCAGCGTCGTCAATCGTCAGATGCGCCGTTTCAATGGGCTTGTGTACAAATATATTACAAAAACCCGGACGGCTGCCTCGTTCGAGGCCCGTATCCCATAATACTTTCCATGTGTCGATTGAAGTTACTGGGAGGATAGGTATTTTCAGTTCGATAGCCAGTCTGAAGGCGCCATTTTTAAAGGGGTGCAGTTTCGGCGGGTATTCGTCCGGTATAGTAGCCTCGGGGAATATAATAACTGACACGCCGGTGTTTAACTTTTCGGCGGCTAATTTGAAGGCTTTGAATGACGATATCTTGCTATCCCGGTTAACCGTGACATCTATCGTTCTGAAAAAGAAACCCAGTACCAGGTTGTTCAGCAGCTCTTCCTTGCCGATAAAGCAGAAGTTGTTTTTTGCCGCCATGCTGATAGCCGAAACATCAAGATTTGAGGTGTGGTTGCCACAGATAATATAAGTGCGGCTCCAGTCCACCGGCTCCTCGTACTTTATCCTGAACCATATCCCCGAAATAGTAGTGCTTAAAAAAATGATAAGTCGCCTGAACTGATTGATATATTTATATCTCGATTTTTTGCGTGACAGAAAATATAGAGCCGGCCAAACCAGGATGAAGAAAAAAGCTACACTAAACCTGTAAAAATGGGCGTGTATTCTTTTTAAAAAGAGTTTCATTGGCTCCAAATGTAGATAAATACTTAATTCTTCAGCGAAAGATTATTCTTTTTAACATTTTCAGTGATTTGCAGCATGGCATGCCGGCGAGCACCCGAATATTAACTTCATCCACCCTGAAATATAAAAAATACTTACTTTCGCCCCAATGGAAACTGTTGTTAGTGGTATACGTTCAACCGGAAAACTGCATCTGGGAAATTATTACGGCGCAATACAAAACTTCGTGAAAATGCAGCATGAATATAACTGCTATTTTTTTATTGCCGACCTGCATTCGCTTACCACGCATCCAACCCCTGCCGATCTGCATGGCAATGTGAAACAAGTGCTCGTTGAGTATTTAGCTGCCGGCATTGACCCGGAAAGGGCAACCATATATATACAATCAGATGTGCCGGAGGTTGCCGAACTATACCTCTATCTGAATATGAACGCCTACCTGGGCGAACTGGAGCGCAGCACCTCGTTTAAAGACAAGGTACGGTCGCAGCCGGATAATGTAAACGCTGGGTTATTAACCTATCCGGTTTTAATGGCTGCAGATATTATTATTCATAAAGCTACTAAAGTACCTGTTGGTAAAGACCAGGAACAGCACCTTGAAATGGCACGTACGTTTGGTAATCGTTTTAACCGGTTATATGATAAAGAATTTTTTCCTGAGCCTTACGCCTTTAATTTCAGCGAAAAGCTGGTAAAAATACCGGGGCTCGATGGTAAGGGCAAAATGGGCAAATCAGAAGGGGAGGGTAATGCGGTTTACCTATCCGATTCACCCGAAGTCATCCGCAAAAAAGTAATGCGCGCGGTGACCGACAGTGGCCCAACAGTAGAAAACCAGGAGAAACCGGAAGAAATACAAAATCTGTTCGATATTATCAAAGTGGTTTCCTCGCCGGATACGTATACGCATTTCGATCATCTGTACAATACCTGCCAGATCCGCTATGGCGATTTGAAAAAGCAGCTGGCCGAAGATATTATTATCGCAACGGCACCTATCCGCGGGCGGATCAACGATATTGCTAATGACGACCTTTACCTGCGCCAGGTGGCCCGGCACGGAGCAATCAAAGCCCGTGAAAGCGCCTCAAAAACAATGCGGGAAGTGCGGGAAATTATTGGTTTCAAAAGTTTTTAGGTAGTTCAGTGTTGAAAGTTGATCGTTCATGGTGTATATTAGGCGGAGTTTATCCGGTGCGCAGCTGCTATGAACTATCAACCATGAACTATGAACTGACCTCAACCACGAACTAAATGCACATTGCTATTGTAGGAAACATAGGCGCCGGTAAAACCACTCTTACCGAATTACTGGCCAAAAATTACGGGTGGGACCCTCTATTTGAAGCTGTTGATAATAATCCGTACCTCGAGGACTTTTACAGCGATATGAAGCGCTGGAGCTTTAACCTGCAGATATACTTCCTCAACAGCCGTTACCGCCAGATAGTTGAAATACAAAAAAAAGGGCAAAACATTATCCAGGACCGAACTATTTACGAAGACGCCTATATTTTTGCCGAGAACCTGCACGATATGGGATTGATGACCACCCGCGATTATGAGAACTATCAATCCATGTTTGATAATGTGATCGAGTTCATCAAGCCGCCCGACCTGCTCGTTTATTTAAAAGCATCCGTACCCACCCTGGTCAACAACATCCAGCGCCGCGGCCGCGAGTATGAATCAGGCATCCGGCTTGACTACTTATCTAAACTGAACGAAAAGTATGATAAATGGATAAAAGGCTATAAGCTGGGCAAGCTCCTGGTGCTGGATAAAGATAATCTTGACTTTGCCAACAAAACAGAAGATATGGCTACCATTGTTCAGTTGGTTGAAAGAGATATTAATGGACTATTTTAAATTTGAACGCATCTTATAAAAAAACCATGTCATCGCGAGCGTAGCGTGGCAACCTCGTAGCTGTGCATGGCCGTCCTGCAAAGTTCGCGATTGCTTCGTTCCCGAAATAAATTCGGGACAGGCTGTCCCTCCTCGCAATGACAATTCCTTTATTATGTAAATCATGCAAATCCTCGGTATCATCCCCGCCCGCTATGCCTCTACCCGGTTTCCCGGTAAACCATTGGTTGATATTGCCGGAAAAAGCATGATACGGCGGGTATATGAGCAGGCTAAAAAATGCGCCGATTTGACGGAAGTTATTGTGGCGACGGATGATAAGCGCATTTTTGACCACGTAAAAGATTTCGGCGGCGTAGCTGTCATGACTTCAACCGATCATCAAAGCGGTACCGACCGCTGTGCTGAAGTCGCATTATCTTATCCGCAATATGATGTCATTATAAATATCCAGGGCGATGAGCCGTTTATTGACCCTGAGCAGGTCAGTAAATTGATTTCCTGTTTTAAATCGCCTGATACACAAATTGCGACATTGATCAAAAAGGTACAAACAGAACAAGAGTTATTTAACCCCAATTCGCCAAAAGTATTGGTTAACAAGCGGTCGGAAGCCATTTACTTTTCGCGCTCGCCGCTGCCCTATATCCGCGGGCAGGAGCAGCAAAACTGGTTGAACCATTTTACTTATTTTAAGCATATCGGTATTTATGGCTATCGGGCTGATGTTTTACAGGAAATTACCAAACTAACGGTCTCCGCGCTTGAAAAAGCCGAAAGCCTGGAACAACTGCGGTGGATAGAGAATGGTTACCGTGTAAAAGTAGCCGAAACGGAATTGGAAACGTTTGCGGTGGATACGCCGGAAGATTTACTCAATTTGAAAATGAGTTAATTCGAAGATTTGAAAATTACTAAAATCCATTAAACCGACAGAGCCAAAGTTGATCTTCATTTTCAAATTAAAACCTTTTCAACAATTCCGATTTCTTCAACCAAACTCCAAAATTTTTCCTACTTTTGTATCCCGTACAGAAACATTTGATTCAGGTATAAAAACCGGGTCAAATTCAAAAAAAATCATGACTAAATATATTTTTGTTACGGGCGGCGTTACCTCGTCGTTAGGAAAAGGTATTATTTCTGCTTCCTTAGCCAGGCTGCTTCAATCGCGCGGCTATCGTGTAACCATTCAAAAATTCGATCCTTACATTAACATCGACCCGGGCACACTGAACCCCTACGAACATGGCGAATGCTATGTTACCGAAGACGGTGCCGAAACAGATCTCGACCTTGGTCATTACGAACGTTTTTTAAATACCCCCACTTCCAAAGCGAATAATATCACCACCGGACGCATTTACCAAAACGTGATCAACCGCGAACGTGAAGGCGCCTTTTTGGGTAAAACGGTGCAGGTTGTTCCGCATATTACGGATGAGATCAAACGAAACATTCGCCTATTGGGCGAGAGCGGCGACTTTGATATTGTGATAACCGAACTGGGCGGTACCGTAGGCGATATTGAATCTCTGCCCTATATTGAAGCAGTGAGACAATTCAGATGGGAGGTAGGCTCCGGAAATTCGCTGGTTATTCATCTTACCTTAATACCTTTCCTGGCAGCAGCCGGTGAATTAAAAACCAAACCAACCCAGCACTCCGTTAAAATGCTGCTTGAGTATGGTATACAGCCGGATATATTGGTTTGCCGTACCGAGCACCACCTGAATACCGAGATTCGTAAAAAGATAGCCTTATTTTGTAATGTGAATGTAAGTGCTGTGGTTGAATCTATTGACGCGTCGACCATTTATGATGTACCGCTACTGATGCTGAAGGAGCAACTGGATAAAACGGTTCTTGCAAAATTAAAACTGCCCCATAAAAGCGAGCCCGACCTCGAAAACTGGAGAGATTTCCTGGGCCGTTTAAAATACCCAAAATCGGAAGTCCGGATCGGCCTGGTAGGTAAATATGTTGAGCTTCCGGATGCGTATAAATCAATAGTTGAGTCATTTATCCACGCCGGCGCCAAAAACGAATGTAAGGTACGTGTTGAATATATCCCTTCGGAGCAGCTTACGCCTGAAAACGCGATCGACCAATTGAAAGGTTTGCATGGTGTATTGGTTGCCCCCGGTTTCGGCGAGCGTGGTTTTGAAGGTAAAATAGAAGCGATACGTTATGTGCGCGAAAATAATATCCCGTTTTTTGGCATTTGTCTGGGGATGCAATGCGCGGTTGTGGAATTTGCCCGTAATGTATTGGGATTAAAGGATGCCAGCAGCGAAGAAATGAACGCAAATACACCTTTCCCGGTAATTGGGATGATGGAAGCGCAAAAGAAAATTGTGAATAAAGGCGGCACCATGCGTTTGGGGGCATATGCCTGCGATTTGAAAAAAGGAAGCAAGGCGGCCGGCTATTACGGCAAAACCCATATTTCCGAACGCCATCGTCACCGGTACGAATTTAATAACGACTATTTAAAGCAATATGAAAGTGCCGGTTTAACCCCGTCGGGTGTTAACCCTGACAACAACCTGGTTGAAATTGTGGAACTTAAAAATCATCCGTTTTTTATTGGTACGCAGTTTCATCCCGAATTAAAATCAACGGTTGCAAATCCGCACCCTCTTTTTATTAACTTTGTCGCCGCTTCAATGGCTTATGCCGGCAAGAAGTAAATGTTTCCGATAGATACAAATGGATAAAAATACGTTTACAGGATTATTCCTGATCATGATTATAATGGGCGCCTCCATTTTCTTAATGAGGCCCTCAGAGACAGAACTGAAAAAAGAAAAGCTTAGGGCGCACGCCGACTCGGTGAAAAAGGCCGAATCAGGCAAACCAGCGACCGCAACCGCGAAATATACTGATACTGCTAAAGCCCAGGCAAATAAACCTGTTGACTCGGCTATTTTAAAAAGCCCGTTTGGCGCGAGCACAGTTGGCAGTGAGAAATTTATCACGCTTGAAAATAAAGACATTCGCGTAAAGCTGACAAGCCATGGCGGTAAAGTTTACTCGGTTGAACTGAAGAATTTTAAAACCTACAATAAAAAACCACTCATCCTTTTTGAAGGGGGCGACCATAACCATTTCGGCTTAAATTTCTCCGCAGGGAACAACAGCATCAATACAGATAAGCTGTTTTTTACGCCTGTAGGAAGCGGCTTGAACGTTGCAGAAAAAGATTCGGGCAGTGTTACCATGCGGTTGAGCTATAGCCCGACGCAGTATATCGATTATATCTATTCGTTAAAAGGCACCGGGTATAAAGTTGGGTTAACCATTAAGCCCACCGGGTTAGACCAGGTTATGTCCAACAGCAACTCTATCAATATCGGCTGGTCGGCCAGCATGCGCAAGCAGGAAAAGGATATGGAGCAGGAAAGGCGCTATTCGGCCCTTTATTATAATTACATAGATAACGACGTTAAATTTTTTGGTGACACCAAAGACGAACAAAAAGAGATTAGTGATAAAAAAGTGCAGTGGGTATCATTCGAAGCGCACTTTTTTTCGGGTGCGCTGCTTACCGAACAAGGTTTCAATAAGGCAAATCTCGCCGTAAGTACCGACGTTACTGACACTGCCCATGTTAAGCAAATGGAGGCCAATCTTAACTTAAGCAAAAATGCCGAAGGCGTTTACCCGCTGGCCTTTTATTACAGTCCGGTTAAATACAGCATCCTGAAAACACAAGGTTATCACCTTGAGCGCCAGGTTTACATGGGCTGGCCGCCGCTTGCCGTTATTAATCGCGTAGCCGTGTTGCCGGTATTTAGTTTTCTTAATCAGTTCACCAATAATTATGGCCTGATCATATTAGCCTTGACGGTTGTACTCAAATTGGTTTTATCACCATTGACCTACAAATCATATCTGTCAATGGCTAAAATGCGTGTGTTAAAGCCTGAAATGGACGAAATTAAGGCAAAGGTAGGCGACGATAACCCGACACTATTACAACAGGAATATTTAAAACTCTACAAAAAAGCAGGTGTAAACCCGTTAGGCGGATGTTTGCCGCTGCTGATACAAATGCCTATCGTTATTGCGTTTTTTCGCTTTTTTCCAAGTTTATTCGAACTCCGCGGGCAAAGCTTTTTATGGATGCATGACTTGTCGACTTATGATTCGATAATGAGTTTGCCGAATATTCCGTTCATCGGTAACCACTTGAGTTTAATGTGTTTACTAATGACGCTTTCGACATTGATCATGACCTATTTCAATAACCAGGTATCGGGCGCGACAGGTCAGATGAAATATATAGGTTATATTACCCCGGTAATATTCCTGGGTGCGTTGAACAGCTACCCGGCAGGTTTGAATTACTATTATTTCCTGGCTAACTTATTCACTTTCGCTCAACAATATCTTATCCGTTATATGGTGGATGATAAAAAGATCCACGCGCAAATACAGGAAAACAAAAAGAAACCTGAGGCTAAAAAGAAAACCAGCGGTTTCCAGGCACGCATGGAAGAAATGATGCGCCAGAAACAGCAGTTGCCCGCGGCGAAGAAGAAGTAGTTTTTAGTCCATAGACCATAGTCGATAGTTTTTGCCGTGCTTAAATAGCGCAAAATTCTGCTATGGTCTATGGACAATCGACCATGGACTAAAATAAAATTCACTAAAAATATTAGTACAAATTACATACATTTACACCATGTATGCGATTGTTGATATTGAAACTACCGGGGGGCATGCCAGCGCGAATGGGATAACCGAAATAGCCATTTGCATACATAATGGTAAAAAAGTGGTTGAGCGCTACTCAACCTTGGTTAACCCGCATAGGCACATCCCCATTTACATCAGCGCACTAACCGGGATCAGCAACGAAATGGTGCAGGACGCCCCGCCATTTGAAGAGGTGGCCCATGATGTTTATCACCTGCTGAACGGGAGAATATTTGTAGCCCACAACGTTAATTTCGATCATTCTTTTGTTAGATATCATTTGGCTGCCGCCGGATACGACCTGCAATGCAATAAATTATGTACCGTGCGCCTTGGGCGTAAAATACTGCCCGGTTTGCCCAGCTACAGTTTAGGAAAACTATGCCGGCATCTGGGCATCGACAATGAAAGCCGCCACCGCGCAGCGGGCGATGCAGAAGCGACAGCAAAATTGTTTTCGCTGTTACTGCAAAGCGATACCCAAAATCATATTCCGCTGTCTTTAAAGCAAAACTCAAAGGAGCAACTGCTGCCGCCTAATTTGTCGAAGCAAAACGTGGAAGCGTTGCCACCTTCGCCCGGGGTATACTACTTTCACGACCAAAAAGGGAAGGTGATTTATGTGGGCAAGGCTAAAAACTTAAAGAAACGGGTATGCAGCCATTTCACCGGCAATAATCCCGGTCCGCAGCGCCAGGAGTTTTTGCGGAATATTTTTCAGATAACCTACCAGCTTTGCGGCACCGAGCTGATCGCCTTTGTACTGGAGGCCGTGGAAATAAAACGCCTTTGGCCAAAATATAACCGCTCATTAAAACGATTTGAACACGCCTACAGCTTATATGCCTTTGAGGATCAGCGCGGGTACCTGCGCCTGGCGCTCGATAAGCATCGTAAAATGACGGGCGCTATTTATAGCTGCAATTCGCTGCTGGAAGGCAGGGATGTATTGATGCATTTGATCGAAAGCTTTGGGTTATGCCCTAAGCTATGCTTCATCCAAAATAATACCGAACCCTGCACCGGGATAAATAAAGAATTATGCGCCTGTGAAGGAGCTGAAAGCCCGGAGGGTTATAACATAAAAGTAAACGCTGCCATTAATGAGCTAAATGAAGCGCTGCCAACATTTGCTATCCGCGATGCCGGGCGTACCGATGATGAGCATAGCTGCCTGTTGATTGAAAAAGGAAAGTTTTATGGCATGGGCTATATTTCCCATTATTTTGATGCCAATAACCTCGACCAGCTTAAAAATTATCTCACGCCTTATCCCGGCAATGATTACATCAAAAATATGGTTGCCAATTACGTGGTAAAATACCCGGAGCGGAAGATGGTATTTGCGTAATGAGGCGTTTGGCTATGCCCTCTTTTGTCATGTTGAGCGAAGCGAAACATCTTCTTCGTCAACTACATACCGGTTTGCTTGTTCGCGAAGAATGTCCTTCACTGTCGTTACCTTCAGAATTTTGCGAAATTTAAAAACATAGGATGACAAAAATTCGTAAATCTGAAATCGTAAATCAAATCACTCCCGCTTTTTCCAGCTGTGCCTGCATCTGCTGCTGAATCTTTAGCGCTTCTGCCCTTGCGGCTTCAGCAAAATCTTTACCATTTGATGCATAAATAATAGATCGCGAAGCGTTCACGATCAGCCCGCAATCCTTGTTCATCCCATATTTGCAAACTTCGGCTAAACTGCCCCCCTGCGCACCAACACCCGGTACTAGCAAAAAATTATCAGGCGCGAATTTGCGGATATTGGTAAACTCGGTGCTTTTAGTGGCGCCCACCACGTACATGATACGATCGGCGCCTGCCCAGGTATTGGCTTTTTTTATCACGGCTTCATATAAAAACCCCTGCTCAGTAGTTAGGTATTGAAAATCCTTGCTTCCTGCCGATGATGTTAACGCCAGCAGTATAACCCACTTGTCGGGATACGCCAGGTAGGAGGTTACGGCATCGTGCCCCATATAAGGCGATACAGTAATAGCGTCAAAACTCATCCCTGAAGCGGTCTCATCAAAAAATGCCCTGGCGTACATATCGGAAGTATTGCCCATGTCGCCGCGCTTGGCATCAATGATGTTTAAACAATCCTTTGGCAGATATTGCCAGGTGTCGATCAAACTTTGCAGGCCTCTTACACCCCGGCTTTCATAAAACGCGGCATTGGGTTTATAGGATACACACAGATCGCGCGTGGCATCGATGATGCGCTTGTTAAATTCAACTATCGGGTCGGGGTATTCTTTTAAAAATGCGGGTATCTTTTCAATATCCGTATCAAGGCCCACACATAAAAATGATTTTTTTTGTTTGATCTGGTCAATAAGCTGGCTGCGCGAAAGCATGAAAAAGGGTTAATTTTTTTGAATGATCAAAAAAACTAAAAATTAACCCAAGTGTTGATTTATAAAGGATATTTTTTTTAATAATTTGAATTTTTAAATTAAATGCTTAGAATTGCAATGTTTTCCGTTGAATTTTTCTTGCACTAAAGAAACAATTTAAAACTCCACGTTATTTTGGTATCATTACATGGGTTTAGATGTTGCATAAACAAGTTGCAAAACAAATCTTTCAATATAATATCTCCATGTATAACCGTGTATAATTATTGTTAATAACCGCGAAAACCCTCTCCTGTCATCAAAACAGGAATATTGCCCTTAAACGGCTTAGCCCTTAAGTACTATTGAAAACAGATACGCTACAACTACAAAGAAAAATATTCTAATTAAAAATCCCTTTTGAATTATAATTCATCATATGTTTGATACAATCGAATTGAACGACAAACTCGTATCAGAGTTGCGCGAAATTGCCAGAAATTTAGGAATAGCTGAAGCTGACGACCTTAGGAAGACACAGCTTATTCACAAAATTGTGGAGCAGCAGCAGTTAATTGAAGCAGCAAGGTCGCAACAAAGCACCGTTGACAGTAATTATACTGCAAACGCGCCCGTGCCTGCCGAAAGCAACGAAAAAGTACGTAAAAGAATCCGCACGATAAAAAACTCTAACGCCCCTCGCATTGAGGTGCCTTTAGATGATACCAATCTGTTCGACATACAGGACGACGAAGTTTCTGGCGAAGAAAACGAAGAAATACCGGCTCCTGTAAACCAGGAAGACGCCGAAACCGCGCAACCGGGAGAAGGCGATGTGCGGCCCGAAGAATTTGTGCCCGAAGTACGTCCGCAAAAATTTGAACGACGCGTTAATAATCAAAATATCCAGCCAAAAAGCCAGGACCCGGCCATAAATCTTGATTTTGACAATGTTATCGTAAATGAAGGCGTGCTTGAAATTATGCCGGATGGTTATGGCTTTTTGCGTTCATCCGACTATAACTATTTAACTTCTCCTGATGATATTTACGTATCGCAATCGCAAATAAAACTATTCGGCCTTAAAACCGGCGATACCGTGCGTGGCAGCATTCGCCCGCCCAAAGAAGGGGAGAAGTATTTCCCATTGGTACGCGTAGAGGCTATAAACAGCCGCATACCTGCCGAAGTGCGTGACCGCGTTCCGTTTGACCACCTGACGCCGCTTTTCCCATCCGAAAAATTGAGCCTGTTCACCGATGCGGGTAATTATTCGACCCGTATTATGGACCTGTTTTCGCCTATCGGCAAGGGGCAGCGCGGTTTGATTGTTGCGCAGCCTAAAACCGGTAAAACCATGTTGTTAAAGGATGTGGCCAATGCGATCGCTAAAAACCACCCTGAAGTTTACCTGATTATATTACTGATCGACGAACGTCCTGAAGAGGTAACCGATATGGCCCGCAGTGTACGTGCCGAGGTTGTTTCATCAACATTCGATGAACCGGCGGAGCGTCACGTAAAAATCGCCAACATTGTGCTTGAAAAAGCAAAACGTATGGTTGAATGCGGCCATGATGTGGTTATTCTTTTAGACTCTATTACCCGCCTGGCACGTGCTTATAACACGGTTGCCCCTGCATCCGGTAAAATATTATCCGGTGGTGTGGATGCAAATGCGCTGCACAAACCAAAACGCTTTTTTGGCGCGGCACGTAATATCGAAGATGGCGGATCATTGACCATCATTGCTACAGCATTAACAGAAACCGGTTCGAAAATGGACGAGGTTATCTTTGAAGAATTTAAAGGTACCGGTAACATGGAGCTGCAGCTGGATCGTAAGTTGTCTAATAAACGTATATTCCCTGCTATCGATATCACCGCTTCGAGTACCCGCCGCGACGACTTGCTGCTTGAGCGCGATACTTTACAGCGCGTTTGGATACTGCGTAACCACCTGGCTGATATGAACTCGCAGGAGGCCATGGAATTTTTACAGTCGCAGATTCGCGGCACCAAGACGAACGAGGAGTTCCTGATCTCGATGAATTCATAATAATTTGGTATTAATAAGGTTATATTAGCACAAACTAATATAGCTTTATTGACCTTTTATAACCATGAAGACACGCATTAAAAGACACGTGCCCAATGCAATAACCTGTGCAAACCTATTCAGCGGCTGTGTTGGTATCGTTTTCGCATTTAAGGGGGAGTTGATCATTGCCGCATATGCGATTTTTCTGTCGGCTATTTTTGATTTTTTTGACGGACTGGCATCGCGGGTACTCAAATCATTTTCCGGGATAGGGAAAGACCTTGATTCGCTGGCTGATATAGTAAGCTTCGGCGTGCTGCCGGCAGTAATCATGTATCAGTTGTTTTTAGAGGCGCGTCAAATTTATGAGGTAAGCCCATGGTTAAACTTTATAGCTTTTCTGATAGCCGTGTTCTCGGCGCTAAGGCTTGCGAAGTTCAATGTAGATACCAGGCAATCGGAAAATTTTATTGGTCTGCCTACGCCTGCAAATGCCATTCTTATTGCGTCATTCCCTATTATCATCAGCCAGCATAACCAGTACTACACACCTTATTTATTAAATCCGTATATACTTTCGGTCTTCACGCTTGTTATGTGCTCCTTGTTGGTTATTGAGGTTCCGATGATGTCGCTCAAGTTTAAGAACAGGGATTTTAATGAAAATATTTACCGCTATTTATTACTGCTGTTTTCGGCAATACTGATACTATTTTTTAAATTTGCCGCAATTCCGGTGGTTATACTAATCTATATCGCCTTGTCAATCATACAATTTAAATTTGCAAACGATTCAGTTAAAGGTGCTAAAAAAAGTATAAATAAGCACTCATAATAGTTCAGTTGCGTAAACACCCCAAACAATGAAAAAATTCCAGGCCGAAATAGATGTAATGCCTAAAAAAGAAATACTCGATCCGCAGGGAAAAGCGGTAACTGGCAGTATGAAAAATCTTGGTTTATCCGAAATACAAAACATCCGCATCGGCAAACATATCTCTCTCGAAATTGAAGCTGACAGTGCCGAAACCGCACATAATAAAGTTGACCAGGCATGTAAAAACCTGCTGGCGAACTTGATTATGGAAAGCTATAGCTTTAGAATCGAGAGTTTAGAGGTTTGAGATTAGAGATTAGTTAGTTATCCGGAGGTTAAAAATTCACAATTCATAATTGTCATTCCGGCTTCCACATTCCTGCCAACCTCTAATCGCTAATCTCCAATCTCTATTGCAACCCCGCTTCTTTCTCCGCTTTAATTTTGGCGAGAGAAATTAAATTAGCCGAGATCAGGCTCTTTACTTCGTTGAATCTCGATAAAAGGACTGCAGGATCAGGAGTGCCTGATTTTGCCATCAGCTCCACCTCAAGAATTATCCCAAGGCTTAAAGGCATGCCGAAAAATCCGAGGTTCGATTTTAATTTATGCGCCGCGGAGCCAACCGAAACCCAATCGCCATTAGCTATTGCCCCCTCAATTGTTTCCAATAGCTCGGGCGTATGCGTCAGGAACATATCTATCGACTCAATGATAAATTCATCACTGCCATCGGCAATTTCGTGTAAAAATGAAAGGTCAAGGTCAGGGTTCGGCATATACGCGATTAGGTTAATCCAAAGTTATAACTTTTTTAACTATCAAGGTATCAACCAATTCGTTTTTGATTGTTAAAATGCTTTTATTTAGCACAGGATGCTTAAAGTCCGGGGCAATTTCGGCAATGGGTTCCAGGGTAAACCTGCGATTATGCAATTCGGGGTGGGGGATATGAAGCCCCGGTTCGTTTATCACCGAATCTCCATAAAACAAGATGTCAATATCGATAGTACGCGAACCCCATTTTTCTTCCCGCTGCCTGCCCAGTAACTGTTCAATATTTAATATTTTCTGTAAAATAGCCTGCGCGGATAAGCTGGTTTCTAATAATATCACCTGGTTCAGGTAATCGGGTGCATCCGTTTTTCCCCATGATTGTGTTTCGTAAATTGACGATGCTTTTGATATATCCGCAATATCATTCTCAATTAAATCTATTGCTTTTTTTAAAAACAATTGCCGGTCGCCGAGGTTGCTGCCCAACAGCAGGAAAACATTAATCATGTTGTAACAAATATTATAGTCAAAGCTCTTATTATTAACCGTATTGAATTAGTAAATTTGTACAAATAAAAGATTAATAACCCTTAATGAAACAATTCTTCAAGTTTGTCCTGGCCAGCATGGTAGGATTTATTATTACCAGCGCTGTATTATTGATAATCTTTATCTTCCTGATAGCGGGTTTGATTGCCGCCGGCAGCGACAAAACAGTAGAAGTTGAGCCCAATTCGGTGCTGCAAATGTCGTTTTCTTACTCGATACCCGAACGCACCCCGAATAATCCATTATCGGGATTGAGTTTTTTGGGTATTGACGGCGAAAAAACACTGGGGTTAAACGATATACTAACCAATATAAAGAAGGCAAAAACCGACACCAATATCAAAGGCATATTCCTCGATGAAAGCTATATGGCATCGGGCGAGGCAACTACCGAAGAGATTCGGAACGCGTTGGTGGATTTTAAAAGATCCGGCAAATTTATAATAGCCTACGCTGAAATCTACACACAGGGATTTTATTACCTGGCATCGGTTGCCGATAAAGTTTACGTCAATCCTAAGGGGATTTTCTTATTCAAGGGCTTCAATTCAGAAGTTACATTTTTAAAGGGTGCGCTTGATAAACTGGGTATCGAGGCGCAGATCATAAAAGTAGGTACCTACAAGAGCGCCGTTGAGCCTTATTTTTTGACCAAGATGAGCCCGGCTAACCGCCTGCAGGTAAACTCTTACCTGGGATCGCTGTACGACCATTTCCTAACCGGTATCAGCGCAAGCCGCCATATCAGTAAAGATTCTTTATTCGATATCGCTAATGAATTAAAAGTAAAGTTTCCCGAAGATGCACTTAAATATAAACTGGTCGATGGGCTGAAGTATAAAGATGAGGTGTTGCTTGAACTCAAGCAAAGTGTAGGGATCGGGCAAAAAGACGATCTGAAAAATATTATGCTGGCTGAATACAATAACAATACCCCCAAAAAAGATAATGTTGATAAGAAAAAAGCGCCTAAAAACAGTATAGCCATTGTATATGCCTCCGGCGAAATTAACGGCGGCGAGGGCGACGAAAATTCAATAGGTTCTGAAAGAATATCAAAAGCGTTGCGGCAGGCCAGGCTGGACGATAAAGTGAAAGCGGTTGTACTGCGTGTAAACTCGCCGGGCGGCAGCTCTTTGGCTTCCGATGTAATATGGCGTGAAGTGATGCTCACTAAAAAGGTAAAACCCATTATCGTTTCCATGGGCGATCTGGCTGCATCGGGCGGTTATTATATATCCTGTGCGGCTGATTCGATCATTGCCGAACCGAATACCATTACGGGCTCTATTGGTATTTTTGCCATTCTGCCCAATATGCAGAAGTTTTTTAACAATAAGCTGGGCATCACCTTTGATGGTGTAAAGACCGGTAAATATGCCGACCTGGGTAATATCAGCCGGCCGCTTACGCCCGAAGAAAAAGCCATTTTGCAGAGCCAGGTAAATCACGGATACGATGATTTTACAAAGGCAGTAGCCGACGGGCGCCATAAAACGCAAGCCTATATCAACAGTATCGGCCAGGGCCGGGTGTGGACGGGTACCCAGGCCGTTAAGCTAGGGCTGGTTGACCGACTGGGCAACATTAACGACGCGGTACTATCAGCAGCAAAAAAAGCCGGGATCAAACACTATAATCTGGTAAGCTATCCCGAGCAAAAAAGCTTTTTAAATAAGTTTGGTTTCAAGCTGAATGCCGAAGTAAAAGCACATTTTCTAAAATCGGAACTGGGCGATAATTTTAAATATTACGAGCAGATAAAAGGCGTAACCCAAATGATGCGTACCCCGCAGGCCCGCATGCCTTATGATATTGTGATCAATTAAAATGTAACAACGCCGGTTAGGCAATAGCGGTCAAATCCATTACATTTGTTACTATGCAAAAAATACTGGTCGCCAACCGGGGCGAGATCGCATTAAGGGTAATGCGTTCGGCGCGCGAAATGGGTATCAAAACAGTAGCCGTTTATTCGGATGCTGACCGCGATGGGCTGCACGTTCGTTACGCCGATGAGGCCGTCTATATTGGCGAATCCCAAGCCAGTCAATCATACCTTTCCGGTGATAAGATCATCGCGGCTTGCGGTAAAACCGGTGCCGAAGCTATTCATCCGGGTTATGGATTTTTGAGCGAGAACCCGGCATTTGCCCGCCAGGTAAGGGAAGCGGGGCTGATCCTGATCGGCCCGTCACCCGATGCAATGGAGGTTATGGGCAATAAGCTATCAGCCAAAGCCGCGGCGCTAAAGTATAACATACCTATGGTTCCCGGCACCGAAGAGGCCATTACCGATATCAACGAAGCGAAAAAGCGCGCCGTGGAGGTTGGTTTTCCCATATTGATCAAAGCCGCTGCCGGCGGCGGGGGAAAGGGGATGCGCATAGTTGAAAGCGAAGCGGATTTTGAAGAGCAAATGCACCTCGCGGTATCCGAAGCTACTTCTGCGTTTGGCGACGGCTCGGTTTTTATCGAACGGTATGTATCTTCACCAAAACACATCGAGATACAGGTGCTGGGCGATACACATGGCAATATCGTACATCTTTTCGAACGTGATTGCTCAGTTCAGCGCCGGCACCAAAAGGTAATAGAGGAAGCCCCGTCCTCTGTTTTAACGCCGGAGATCAGGGAACGAATGGGCAAATGCGCCGTTGATGTTGCGCGGTCGGTTAATTATACCGGGGCCGGTACGGTGGAGTTCATCATGGATGAGCAACTCAACTTTTATTTTCTTGAAATGAACACCCGCCTGCAGGTGGAACACCCGGTAACCGAACTGATAACCGGGATAGACCTTGTTAAGGAGCAAATACGTATCGCGAGGGGGGAGGCCATCAGCTTTAAACAGGAAGACCTTGAAATTAACGGGCACGCCGTTGAGCTCCGCGTGTACGCGGAAGACCCCGATAATAATTTTTTACCGGACATTGGCACCCTGCAAACGTATATTACCCCAAAGGGGCCGGGCGTAAGGGTGGATGATGGTTTTGAGCAGGGTATGGAAATACCGATTTATTACGACCCGATGATAGCCAAGCTGATCACTTATGGAAAAGACAGAAAAGAAGCGATAGAACGCATGGTTCGTGCTATTGACGAATACCAGGTTACAGGTATTACAACCACATTAGGTTTCGGGAAATTTGTAATGCAGCACGAGGCGTTTACCTCCGGTAATTTTGATACGCACTTTGTAAAAAAATATTTCACTCCGGGCGTGCTGCAAAATGACGATAAGGACGAGGCACTGATTGCCGCTCTTGTTATGGAAAAATTATTGAGTGATCAGGGTGTGAAAATTGCAAATGTTGCCGATGGTGAAATAAGCAGTTGGGTTAAAAACAGGCGCAACGTCACCTAACCGCTCTTTAAGCCGTCTCCTTTGGAGAGGGTGGGGTGAGGCCAACAAGGCATTCTATCAATCCAGCCTGCCCGGCGTTTATCTTTTCTTTAGCCTCGTCCACAGTAAACCATGCGGCCCGGTCTATCTCCAGAAAGGACTGCATTTTGCCCGACCGCGGCGGCCATTCCATCTCAAATAAATTACTCACGATGATTTCATGATCGATATCGCCTTCAACGGCCCAGGCATAAACTTTTTTACCGCTTTTAAGATAAACCGGCTCCAATGGAATAAATTCACCTTCGATCGGCTGCCCGGTTTCTTCCATAAACTCCCGTTTGGCAGCTTCGATCGGGTCTTCATCTGATAAAAATTCACCTTTGGGTATCGACCACGCGCCCAAATCTTTATTCTTAAAAAACGGGCCGCCGGGATGAACAAGGAAAACCTGCAGCTGATCGTTGTTTTTCCGATAAAGTAAAATGCCGGCGCTTTGTTTAACCATTTGGTGATGAATTAAACACAAATTAACAAAACCCAAATCTATTATCCCTAAATTTGATTTAATTGATTTAAATAGAAATGACCGATAATAAATGGACGAGCTTTAAAGTAGCCGGCGACTATAATACAGATATACGCAATCTTTACGAAGCCTGGACAACTACAGCAGGGTTCGAAAAATGGTTTCTGCGTAAAGCTAACTTCTATACTATCCCGATGCGCACCAGGGAGCCGGAAGAGTTTGTTATGAAGGAAGATACCTACGAATGGTATTGGCATGGCTTTAATGATGAAACAGTTGAAACCGGGCAGATACTGGAAGCAAATGGTACCGACTTTTTAAAATTTACCTTTTCAGGCGGCAGTGTTGTAAGTGTCGGTATCACCAGCCGGAACGGGGTGTCGATAGTGGAGCTTACGCAGGAAAATATACCGCTGGAGGATGATCCGTCAAAAAATCTGTTTGTTCAATGTCAGGTAGGGTGGACGTTTTATATGGCTAACCTTAAGTCGGTTATTGAAGGCGGGGTTGATCTGAGGAATAAGCGATTGGAAGTAAGCAGTAATTTTAAGTAAAAACTCAAATTAATATAACAACTTTGTCATGCTGAACGGAGTGAAGGATATTCTTAAAGCGACCGGTCTGCGGATTATGGTGCAGAAGATGCTTCACTCCGTTCAGCATGACAAAGATAGCAAGCAAGCATGTTTACAGGGATTATTGAAACATTAGGAAAAATTATTGAGCTTAAACACGATAAGGGCAACCTGCATATCACGGTTGAATCTTCTATTTCATCCGAATTGAAAATTGATCAGTCTGTGGCGCATAACGGGGTTTGTTTAACAGTTGTAGCTTTGGCCGATGGTAAACACACGGTTACTGCTATTGAAGAAACGTTGAATAAAACCAGCCTCGGCTACCTTAAAACCGGTGACCCGGTGAACCTGGAGCGTTGTATGCAAATGGATGCCCGCCTGGATGGCCATATCGTTCAGGGCCATGTAGACCAAACCGCGGTTTGTACCCATTTTAAAGAAACAGACGGAAGCTGGGAGTATACATTTGAATATGACACTTCGCCAGGGAATGTAACGGTTGAAAAGGGCTCTATCTGTGTAAATGGTATCAGCCTGACGGTGGTTAATTCAAAAACCAATAGTTTTTCGGTAGCTATTATTCCTTATACTTTCGAACATACGAATCTTAAAAATGTGCGCGAAGGCTCGACGGTAAACCTTGAGTTTGATATTATTGGGAAGTATGTGGCCCGGCTGATGCAGCGTTAACGGCCTAACTCACGTGCGCGTCGTTCAGCGTATGCTGTATAAGGTTTTTGATTTTCGGGCGGCTGACTTTTCAAATATTTTTTGTAATACTTCAAGGCCAGGTTTTTATTTTTTAACCCTGTATCGTACAAGTTAGCCAGTGCATAATAGGTAAGGGGCATAACGCCATACAACAGGCTTTTTTGATAAGCATTCACTGCGTTTTTTAGTTGGTGCAATTTATCAAATGAGTCAGCCATTTCGCCATAGTATGAGCTGGCGTTTTCGGATATAGCTTCTTTTATCGCTTTGTTGAAATAGCTTATTGCCTCTGCCTGGTTACCCAGCGCCTTATAGCTCATTGCCGTATAATAGTATGACGTTTCGCTGGATGTTTTGCTTTGTTCAAGCAGGTTAAATGTGCTGATGCAATCGCCGTAATTTTTTAATTTGTAATAGGATGTGCCCAACATGCTGATCACTATGCTGGTTTGACTGCCAGAGCGGATTAATTTATTACAAACGGCTACCGTCTCGGGAAATTTGTCTAAACGATATACTGTTTCGGCCTTTGCGAACAATAGCAGCAGGTTAGCGGTATCCGCTTGCAATGCAGTGGTAACAACGGTATCCGCTTTTTTATAAAGCTTCAGGTTAATATAGAACGTAGCCAGATCGTAAGCTACGTCCGGCTCAATAGGGTTAAGCTTATTCGCCTTTTGAAAATACAATATGGCGCCGCCGAAATTTCCGCTGTTGCGCGATAGGGTGGCCATTTGTTTGTAAACACTAAAATTAGTGCTGTCCCTCAATAGTATTTTACTATAAAATGAAAGGGCTTTTACGTTATCGCCTCTCCGGGCATTCACACTGCCAAGGCTAAAAAGAACGGTTGTATTGGTGGTATCTGTTGCATAAAGACGCTGGTAATAATCTCCTGCTTCCGGTAGCCGCCCTGCCATAGAGAATGCATACGCCAGGGTTGATAATGCTTTTACCTCTGTAACAGGTTCGGGGTATATTTTTTTAAGATAATCGGCAGCCTCGGCAAATTTTTGAGTTTGATAATAATCAAGCAATAAAGCCTCATCCAATTTTACAGATTGCTGCGCTAATAAGGATCCATTAATGAAAATAATAATCAGGAAAAGGAAGACCCGTTTCATTTAACTAAGTTATTAGTTATTAATGGAATATCCAAATTCCCAAACAATTTAGCCAAAATAACGTTCTAATAACATAAACAAAACAAAGAGCATTATGGATAAGTTAAAGAAATTTGGGCTAATGGAAAAAATTGTCCATGAATTAGAAGACCTTAAAAACAGCCAGCAGGCCATCATTCAAAAACTGGCAAAAATTGAAGTGGATAATATTGACCTGGGTGATAAAAGGCTGGAAAAAGACCTGCCGGATATGCACCAGCGGGTGTCGGATAACTTGGATACTATTGCTGGGATATTAGAAGATTTCGCTACAAAAACCGACGAGTACAATAGCCAGAATAATATTTCTGCTTTAAAGGAGCAAGAGGCAATCGGGAAACTGTGAATATTCCCCGGGAAACCGGGGTTATTTTTTTGCTGCCTTTTCGACGTTGCGATTGTATTTCATTATCGCCTTGTAGTAATTTTTCTTTTGAATTTCTTCGAGTGCTTCGGCATCTTGTCTGACCATTTGTTTTAAATTTTCGACATTGTATTTTACAATACCGTCATCATTTAATTGAATGCCTACTATAGTTGAAGGACTAAAATCATCTTTACCCACCTCCTTGTATTTGGCATAAACACTTATCGGTCCGCTAATCGGCTTAAATTTCCAGCAACTATCAACTGGTGTGCCATATATTTCCCTGTTTGACCGATAGTCTACGATTGTAGAGATATAGAGGGTTTGTTCAGGATATATCTTTTGATACCGGTGTGCCGAATCAGATTTTTTGTATTTCTTATCTACCAGAACTAAAAAGTTTTTGTGAAGTATTGTATCGGCATAGATAAAGGAAATAACCTTTTTGATAGAGCTATCCTTAAACTTTACCTGGTATGTATCCCCATCGCCCGTGTTAGCCCTCCAATTCATACTCATTTGCATCATCATCATGTGCTGACTAGCATTCTGAAGTGCCATTCTCGAATATACAGCTTGCATTCCGGGATACTGGGCCAGCGAACTTTTGGCAATAAGAATTAATAAAATACCAAGTATTACTATCGGCGTTCTTCGGTTATATTGCATGACTGGGATGATTTGCAATAAAGATATTGAAGAATTGGGAAAATAAAAGTACTTAATTAAAAGTATTTGGGCGTTCTTAATCGACGCTTTTGCCCTTCATCGCAACGCTTATTGCCTGGTCCATCAGTCGCTCGGCAAACGGGCGGGTAAATTCATTCAATTCATCTATAGCCTTATGGATCCCGTCTTTATCACCTGTTGATAAGGTATCTTTTAGTTTTTTGATCAGTTCGTTCGTTTCACCGATCTCAGTTTCCGATAAGAAACTACCATTGTTTTGCAGGAAACGTTCAACAACATACACCATCTGCTCGCCTTCGGTGCGGGCCTCTATGAGCATACGCTGGTTCACGTCCTCTTTGGCGTGGGTAATGCTATCCATCAGCATTTGTTCCACCTGGTCGTCGGTAATGCCGTAGGTGGGTTTTACCTCTACCTCCTGTTTTACGCCTGAGCGCAGCTCAATTGCCTGTATCTTTAAAATGCCGTCTGCGTTAAGCAAAAAATTGATATCAACTTTGGGAAACCCGGCAGGCATGGAGGGTATTCCTTTCAATTCAAATTCGGCCAGTTTACGGTTTTCCTTAATAAGATCACGCTCGCCCTGGTAAACGGCTATTTTCATATTCACCTGGCCATCTTTTGAGGTCGTATATTGCCTGCCAGCTTTGGTAGGCACTTTAGAGTTACGCGGAATTATCACATCCATTAAGCCGCCCATGGTTTCGATCCCAAGCGATAATGGCGTAACATCCAGCAATAAAATATCCTTGCGGTTACCGGCTAAAATATCAGCCTGTATAGCCGCGCCAAGGGCAACAACCTCATCCGGGTTAACTTCGTCATGTACCGGGCGGCCAAAAAATTCAGCAACCATTTTTTTAACAAGACCAGTGCGCGTTGAACCGCCCACCATAATCACCTCATCGATCTGGCTTACATCCATATTGGCATCTTTTAAGGCATTCCGACAGCAGTCGATAGTCTCTTGCACTTTAGGCAGTATTAACTCTTGAAAGGTTTTGCGTTCGATAGTGCACCAGATATTGCCGATCTTATCATTTACCATACTTTGGTGGGCAAATGCTTTCTTGGCTTCTTCCGCCTTCAGGCGTAATTGCTGGGCCAGTTTTTGGTCGGCAAGTACTTCAGCTCTATTGAGTTGGTTTTTTTCGATCCAGTAATCAACAATGGCGCGGTCAAAATCATCCCCACCTAAAAAAGTGTTACCATTGGTGGCTAAAACTTCGAAAATGCCGTTTTGTATTTGCAGGATAGATACGTCAAATGTACCGCCGCCAAGGTCGTAAACGGCGATGGTTTTTGTTTCATCCGGGTTTAACCCGATACCATAAGCAAGGCTGGCAGCAGTTGGCTCGTTTACGATACGCAATACATCAAGCCCGGCCAGTTTACCGGCATCGCGTGTGGCCTGGCGCTGCGAATCGTTAAAATAAGCCGGAACGGTGATAACCGCACGGTTTACCGGAGTTTTCAGCGCATGTTCGGCCCGTGCCTTCAATTCTTTTAATATCAGGGCTGATAGCTCGATAGGCGTATAAAACTTATCGCCAACCTTTATTTTTACCAGGCTTTCGGTATCGTCGTCGATAACCTTGTATGAGAAAAAGTCTTTATAATTTTCAATGTCGTGGTACGAACGGCCCAGTAAGCGCTTTACCGAGAAAACTGTATTTTGCGGATCGGTTATCAAATAATCTTTCGCTTCGTTACCTACGGTAATCTCGCCTGCGTCACCAAAATGCACGATAGACGGCACCAAAACGCCCTTGCCGGTATCATTAATTACCTGCGGATTTTTATCGGGATTGATAAAGGCCACCAGTGAATTGGTAGTCCCCAGGTCGATACCTACAATTAATTCTTCCTTTTGTATAGAGCCTGTTGCCAGGTTGATAGAAACTTTAGCCATGATTAGTATAACAACCGGCAAATGTAGGGAGTTTTGGGGGATGATGTGTCATTTAAGTGTTTGGTATTATTTCGGATGTCGGAATTTTAATTTCGGATTTATAGGGGCTTTTTTATTTGAAATTCCCGACTCCGATTCAGGCAATTTGTCCTTACTTTCACAGCGATGAAATACCGTTTGCGAAGCCTGTTTATACTTTTATCGCTTATAGCAACCATTACTATCACCAAAGCCCAGGAATTCGGTGGCAACCCGCCATCCATAAAATGGAAACAGGTAAATACGCCTGCTGCTAAAGTGATTTTCCCGGCAGGGCTTGATTCGGCAGCGTTGCGGGTGGCCAATGTCGTTGAGCAAATGAATAAGGCCATACAGCCAACAATCGGGTTTAAGCAAAAGCAGATTAGCATTGTATTACAGAATCAAACTACCATATCGAATGCCTACGTGGGACTGGCGCCATTCAGGAGCGAGTTTTTTTTAACACCCGAACAAAATAGTTTTGATATAGGCAGCCTGCCATGGCCGGAGCAATTAGCCGTACACGAGTTCAGGCATGTGCAGCAGTATAATAATTTTAATGTGGGCATGTCGCACGTGCTGAAGGTGCTTTTCGGCGAGGGCGGGCAGGCACTGGGCAACGACCTCACCATACCCAACTGGTTTTTTGAAGGCGATGCCGTTTTTAACGAAACATACGTAAGCGAACAGGGCAGGGGCAGGCTGCCCTGGTTCTTTAATGGCTACCGGGGGTTGTGGGCAGCCGGTAGAAACTATAGTTACATGAAATTGCGCAATGGGTCGTACCTGGATTATATCCCTGATTGGTATCCGCTGGGTTATATGCTGGTATCATACGGGCGCGAAAAATTTGGCGATTACTTCTGGAGAAATGTAACGCATGATGCGGCCGCTTTCAAAGGCGGTTTATATCCCCTGCAAAGGGCAATAAAGAAATATTCGGGAGAAAATTTTACCCAATTCAGGAACGATGGACTCAGTTTTTACAAACAGCAATTCAGTTCCGACAAAGAGTTTCACTCAGTAACAAATTCATCAAAGCAGTCCCGGCATTTTGATGCCAACCGGGAATATCCCGTTTACATAAATGACAGTACGTTGCTGTATATGAAAAGCACGTACAACCATATACCGGCATTTGTCTTGAAAACCGGAAATACCGAAAAGAAAATAGCGGTCAGGAGCGTTTCGCTGGATAATTACTTTGCTTATCACAACGGCAAAGTAGTGTATGCAGCTTACCGGCCCGATTTGCGGTGGAACTACCGCGACTATAGCGACCTCATGCTGCTGGACGTTACCACTGGGAAAGAGCATCGCGTTACCAAAAACACCAAATACTTTTCACCAGACTTTAGCCCGGACGGTAAAATCATTGTAGCGGTACAGGAAGGCACAAACGGAAAGAGCGATCTTCATTTACTAAATGTGTCAAACGGCAAATTATTGGCCGTTATTCCCAATAAGGGAAACCTGTTTTATACCTACCCTAAATTCTACGGTAACAAGCTGCTATCGGCAGTGCGGAATAATGCGGGCAAAATGTCGCTTGCGTTGATCGATATGAAGACAGGCGACTCTGAATACTTGCTTCCGTTTTCAAATCAGCCGATCGTTTTCCCGGTTGTGAAAAATGATACAGTTTATTTCTCAGCAACCTCCGGTATGAATGACCGTATATTTGCTATGAGTTTAAAAAACGGAAAGCTTTATGAGTTATCTGATCACAACACAAACGGTACCATCGGCAACTACCAGCCGGCTATCAGCGATAGTAAGTTTGCCTGGGTTGGTTTTACAGCTTTCGGGTATAAAATTACGGAAGCTGACAGAAAGCAATTGAAGTGGGAGGAACTGCCTGCCGCTATCCCCGCTGGCCTGGCGGATATGGGCATAACCGCCTTGAAAAGGGATAAAGCCGCCGATATGCTTGCAACCGTGAAAAAGGATTCGCTACCGGTTACCAAATACCGCAAATCCTATCATTTGTTAAATTTTCACAGCCTTATTCCAAACTTTAACGACCCGAATTATGAGGTTGCCCTTACCGGGGAGAATGTGCTGAATACCTTGCAATCCCAGCTTTCATTTACTTACAACCGGGACGAAGGATATAAAAAATTTGGATTCGACGCCATTTATGGCGCTTTGTTTCCCTACATATCCGGCGGAGCAGACTATACAGTTAGCCGGCGTGGGTACAATAAAGGGGCAAATATTTACTGGAACGAAACCGACCTGCACGGCGGCCTGCAACTGCCATTGAATTTTTCGTCCGGAAAGCATTTAACTGCATTACAGGTAGGCAGCGATCTGTATTATACGCAAATTGCCTTTCAACCGGCGTTCCGGTCACTATTTAACGACAGGTCGAATGCGTATAGCAATAATTCCCTGGTCTTTAGCAACCAGGTACAGCGGGCAAAACAAAATATCTATCCGCGCCTGGCACAGAGCATTATTTTAAACTATAAATCATCAATAAGCGGATCGCCGTCTGACCAATTCCTGGCGTCGGGGTCATTTTATTTCCCGGGGCTAATGGTTAACCATAACCTGGTGATCAGCGCCGCGCATCAGCAAAAAAATAAAAACAGCGTGGCCGGTTATTCAAACGATTTTCCATTTTCAAGGGGATATACGGCCGAGAACTTATATAATATGAATAAAGCCGGTGTAAATTATCATTTCCCGATAGCCTACCCGGACGCAGGGATAGCCAACACATTTTATTTATTGCGGTTAAGGGGAAATATGTTTTACGATTATACCTACGCTACCGATTTTTATACCAATGGGAGCCAGTTTAAAGGAACCTTCCGTTCAACCGGCGCCGAATTTTATTTTGACGCAAAGCTGTTTAACCAGGCAGCGATTTCCTTTGGCTTCAGGTATAGTTATTTAATTGACAACGATATTTTTGGCGGCAGTGGGCATAACAGGTTTGAGGTCATAGTGCCCGTTACGATATTTTAGTGATGTATTAGGTGTTTGCCAGTTTAATTATTCGTACAACCCGTTCTGTATCAGTGATATCTACGCTAAACTCATCGCCGTAGTTTTCGCCCATAACAATATGCTCATTTTTAAATAGCATCTGGCTTTGCGAGCGCGCCCGGGCGGAGGCGTGTATTTCTTTGGCTCCGGTGTAATGAACGAGGTCGGCCACGTTGGTTTCGCTAATGCCGCATCCCGGCATTATAATGATGCGCCCGGCAGCCTTTTTGATTAGCCGCGAAATAATTCCTGATCCTTCCATCGCCGAGGTTCTGCCACCGGAAGTTAATATCCGATCACAGCCTGTTTCAATAATGTCTTCAAGGGATTGGAACAAATCGGCCGACATATCAAATGCCCGGTGGAAGGTTACGCCCACACCGTGAGGTTTCGCGAGTTCAACTAATTTTTTGCAGCGGTCCTTATCTATCGTGCCATCCGGGTGCAATATGCCGATAACGATGCCGTCGCATCCCGATTCAATGCAATAGCGCACGTCCTCAATCATTATTTCAAACTCAACATCCGAGTATAAAAAATCCCCGCCGCGGGGCCTTATCAGTACATATAAATTAATATGAAGCAGTTTTCTGGCCACCAATATCTCACCATACGAAGGAGTAGTGCCGCCTTCGTACAAGTTTTCACAAAGTTCTACACGTACAGCCCCGCCGTCCTGTGCCGCCAATGCGGAGGTGACTGAATTGGCACAAACTTCAAGGGAAACCAGGCTGTTCATTTTTTTAATTAATTGGCAGGTGATTTACTGTTCACCCGGTTTGGCTTAAAAACAGAAGGGCAAAAAGGATTTTATTAATTCACTTAAGTAAATATACTATTAACCATTAAGCATTCCACGGAATTTAACCCTGGTAAATGCTTTTTCCTTTAATTAATAGATCTTGTTTTTCGGAATTACATACTGCAAATGAAAAACCCGGCTGAATGGCATAAGCGCCATAGTGGCCTTTTTTATTGATCGCTAAAAAACCGACCTGTATGTCTTTAGCAGTTTGCGGTTTCTTCTTTATAATGCGGTTAACAGCCTCTTTACAAGCATCTTCTGGGCTGTAGCCCTGCCGCATCAGTTCAACCACCAGGAAACTGCCGACATTGCGGATAACCTCTTCACCAACTCCGGTTGAAGTTGCGCCGCCAACTTCATTGTCGACATATAAGCCCGCGCCGATGATCGGGCTGTCGCCAACCCGGCCATGCAGTTTAAAGGCCATGCCGCTGGTTGTACAGGCGCCCGAAATATTACCTTTTGCATCTACGGCCAGCATGCCGATGGTATCATGATTATATTTGTTGCCAGGCGCGTGTTGTTTGTTCTCGATATTGAGAACCGGCGAATATTTTGCGGTTTTAAGCCATTCCTTCCAGGCTTTTTCCGACTCGGGTGTAAGTAATTTCTCCTTTTTAAAGCCTTGTTCAACTGCAAACTGAGTGGCTCCGTCGCCAACCAGCATTACGTGAGGGGTTTTTTCCATCACCAGTCGGGCAACAGATATGGGGTGGGCAATACCCTCCATGGCCGCTACTGATCCGCAATTGCCAAATTCGTCCATAATGCAGGCGTCTAAGGTTACATGGCCGTCGCGATCAGGATAACCGGCCCGGCCAACGGTGTGGTTTGTCATATCTGCTTCCGGGATTTTAACGCCGGCTTCAACGGCATCTAATGCCCGGCCGCCTTTTTCGAGGGTCTTCCAGGCTTCTTTATTCGCAGCGATGCCGAAATCCCAGGTTGAAATAACTATCGGCAAAGTATCAGCTGAATTTGAAACTGAAGATGCAAATGTGGAACTTGACAATGCTGCAAGCGAGGCACCTGCAGCCGATACTTTTATAAACTTGCGGCGGCTATACATATGACCGCTAATATAAAGATTAGGTACGTAAAATCTAATGTAACTTAATTGATACAAAAAACAGAGGTAAATTATAGACAAAATTGAACTATAAGTTATTCAAAATCGTGTTTGCAGTTATAACAATACCAGTTTTTATCGGAGTGAAAGGGATTTATCAAGTTCGAAAGGGAATTAAGAAAGGAAGGCCATTCATCGTCGGACTTTCTTACGGCAATATTCACCACATTAGTTGAAGCGCAGTAGGGGCACACAACATAAGTATTGCTTTCGTCGTCAACTTCAAAGTGATCCATTTCGTGTAAGTCGCCCTTGCTTGCTAATATTTCGCGGCACCTTTCTAAATCTTTCTCAAATATTTTAAGTTTTACACCGCCCACCGCCTGGTTATAAAGCGGGTTGGCACCGATGGTATTTTCATCGGCTACAAAACAGGCTATCCCGTTAGCTTCCAGCCGGGTGCGGATAATATGCGCCAGCATCGGGTCGTAATAGGATTCAAATGTTATGATCTTGTCGTCCGTATTCATAGCGGCGATGTGATTTTTTGTACTAATATAACAGCTTTTTATGTAATTTGGTTGTATGAACCGTATCGACAGAGTTTCGGCTATTTTAATTCAATTGCAATCGCGCAGGGTAGTAAGGGCGGCAGACATTGCCGAACGGTTTAACATTAGCCTGCGTACCGTTTACCGGGATGTAAAAACACTGGAAGAAGCCGGCATTCCAATAATAGGCGAGGCTGGTATAGGTTATTCTATTATGGATGGCTACCGCCTGCCGCCGGTAATGTTTACCCGTGAGGAAGCCACTGCTTTTTTAACCGCCGAAAAATTTGTTGAAAAGCTTACCGACAACTCAACTACGGAACACCATAAATCTGCTATGTATAAGATCCGGGCGATATTAAGGACTGCCGAAAAGAATTTGCTCGAAGACATTGACAACAGCATCGAAGTGTTTAAAAGCCATAGCCAGTTGCGGGTTGATAATAAGGACTACCTGCAAAAACTGTTGCTGGGCATAGCGCAAAAAAATGTATTACGGATCGATTATTTTGCCCACCATAGCCAGGAAGAAACCAAAAGGGAGGTTGAGCCAATTGGTGTTTTTTATAAGGATAGCTATTGGCACCTGATAGCGTTTTGCCGGATGCGTGACGACTACCGCGATTTCAGGGTTGACCGTATCAGCCGGCTTGAAGTAACCGGCCAGGTTTTTAAAAATAAACACCCTTCGTTAAAAGATTATATAGCCCAAACCGCCAGGGAACAGGAGTTGGACCTCGTTATGATGCGTGTTGACAAATCAATTTACAGGCACCTGGAATATCAAAAATACTATAGTGGTTTTGTTTCTGAAAAAACGGTGGACGACCAAATTGAGATGACATTCCTAACTGCGTCGTTAGAAGGTTTTGCCCGCTGGTTTATGATGTTTGGTGACCAGGCCGAAATTATTAGCCCGGATAGCTTGCGGGAACGGGTTGCCGCCATTGCCGCTTCGATCTCACAAAAAAATCTTCAGTTAACAAATACCTACTGACATAGGGTTGTCATTCAGGAAGGTTTAATTTGTAAAAAAAACCATGGAAAACTTAACATTAAAGACGGCCATCACTTTCGAAGCACCGATTTCAAAAGTGTGGAATGGGTTGACCGACCCGGCTATTGTAAAACAATACTTTTTTGGAACCAACTTAATATCCGACTGGAAAGTTGGCAGCCCGATAACTTTCAGCGGCGAATGGGAGGGCACGACCTATACAGACGGGGGTATTATCCTCGACATAGATCCGCCGCGGTTGTTAAAATATACTTATTGGAGCAGCATGTCGGGTACCGAAGATAAGCCGGAGAACTATAACAATATTACTTATGAACTAACGGAAGATGGCGGGGTAACAACCCTGGTTATAACTCAGGACGGCGTTAAAAGCCGTGAAGCTATGGAGCATTCAGAAAATAACTGGCAATCGGTGTTTGAAGGCTTGAAAAATATTTTAGCAGAGGGGTAGAGACCTCGCTTACCGCGTGAAAGTCAGGCGTTTACCCGATTCGTTTTCGACTAAATTCCCGTTCTCATATACGATATTGCCCGAAACCAGGGTGGTGTTTATTTTAGATTGAAAGGTAGTTCCCTCAAAAGGGCTCCATTTACATTTATAAAGGATATTGTCTTTACTAACCGCCCACGGATCATTTAAATTAACCAGCACCAGGTCGGCCCAATAGCCTTCGCGGACAAAACCGCGGTTTTCTATCTGAAAACAATCTGCAACATTATGCGCCATTTTTTCGGCGATCTGTCCCAAAGTTATTTTGCCCTTATGGTATAATTCCAGCATAGCGGGCAGCGCATGTTGTACCAATGGTCCGCCTGACGGCGCCTGCAAATACGGCTTTGATTTTTCTTCTAAAGTATGCGGGGCATGATCAGTGGCGATCACATCAATTCGTCCGTTTAATACCGCCTTTAATATCGCATCGCGGTCCTGTTCCGTTTTTACCGCCGGGTTCCATTTGATCAGGTTGCCTTTGGTTTCGTAGTCTTTATCGCTAAACCACAGGTGATGGATACAAGCTTCAGCGGTGATCTTTTTATCCTTTAACGGGATGGTATTATCAAATAAATAGGTTTCCTTTTCGGTAGATATATGCAGGATATGTAAGCGTGTGCCATGCTTTTTTGCCAGTTCGACCGCCATCGACGACGAAAGGTAGCAGGCTTCCTCGCTGCGGATCTTTGGGTGCAGCCTTACCGGGATATTCTCGCCCAGTAATTGTTTATAGTGCTCCAGGTTGGCTTGGATGGTTACCTCATCCTCACAATGGGTGGCAATCAGCATAGGCGACTGCGCAAATAGGTTTTCAAGCGTAGCCGGGTTGTCCACCAGCATGTTGCCGGTTGATGATCCCATAAAAACTTTTATCCCGCAAACGTTTCTCGCATCCGTGCGCAATACCTCGTCGAGGTTATCATTTGAGGCGCCCATAAAAAACGAATAGTTCGCCGGCGACGTTCTTGCCGCAATCCGGTATTTATCTTCCAGCAATTGCTGAGTCAGCGTATTGGGTACCGTATTGGGCATTTCCATAAAGGAAGTAATGCCCCCGGCGACTGCCGCCCTCGATTCGGAAAAAATGGTCCCTTTATGTGTTAGCCCGGGTTCGCGGAAATGCACCTGGTCGTCAATACAGCCCGGGAAAAGGTGTAAACCTTCGGCGTTGATCTCCCTGTCGGCAGCCGCATCAATATATTTATCGATGCGTTCGATCAATCCATCCTTCACCAAAACGTCGGCTACAAATTGCTTATTCTCATTAATTACAGTGGCTGATTTGATCAGGATAGACGGCATGCCACAAATATAAGTTTAATGTCTGAAAAGTTGAGACAGGAGAAGAGTCGAATCGGTTGAATCTCAAAAAAAGTAGTGTTTCACCGAAACAGTATGAAACAGCCTGAAACAGGGTGAAACACTTGAATTGAAATGCATAAGTATCTATAAAGTAATCACTTATATGAATTTAGAGATTTGAATGTTAATGATCGAACCGGAAATCTGCGACCAAAGCCTCCGCAGTTTACATTCAAATTCCTTCCGTAATCGACCTTCCGCATTCCGCATTAATCTTTCTGACTTTCCGGACTTACCGACTTTCGGACTCAAAAAACTATCTTTGCCACATGGCAGTATCTTTCGAAGAATTTAAATTTAACCGGCAAATTTTGAATGCCATTGCTGATGCCGGTTATACCAAAGCTACGCCTATCCAGGAAAAAGCTATCCCGCCTATATTAAACGGGCAGGATGTTATGGGCATCGCGCAAACAGGCACCGGCAAAACGGCCGCCTATGTTTTGCCCATCCTGATGAAGCTTAAATACGCGCAGGGCGACCACGCCCGGGCGCTTATCATTTCCCCGACAAGAGAACTGGCTATGCAGATAGAGGAAAATATAAAAACCTTTGCCGCAAATACTGATCTGCGCGTCGTGGTATTATATGGCGGGCTGGGTCCCAAAACGCAGATCGAACAGATAAATAAAGGTGTGGATATTATCGTGGCCACGCCCGGCCGGTTTATGGATATTTACCTTGCCGGCCACATTGCTACCAAAACATTACAGGTTTTGGTTTTGGACGAGGCAGATAAAATGATGGATATGGGCTTTATGCCCCAGGTAAACAGGATACTGGAAGTGGTGCCGGTAAAAAGACAGAACTTGCTTTTTTCGGCTACCATGTCTGATAAAATACACGAGCTTTCCAATAACTTCCTGGAGTTTCCGACTGTAATCGAAGTAACGCCGCAGGCCACACCGGCCCAAACGGTTAATCAGCACTTGTATTATGTGCCCAATGTTAAAACCAAGATAAACCTGCTGAAGAAGCTGCTTGACAAGGAAGACGATATCAAAAAGTTAATGATATTTTGTAAGACCCGGGTAGCTGCCGAAGACGTGTATAAATTTTTACTGCGAAAATTCGGTGAAAAGGAAGTAAAGGTTTTGCATGCCAATAAAGGGCAAAATACCCGTATCAACGCTATAAATGCTTTTAAAAACGACGAGGTTAAAATATTAGTGGCCACAGATGTTGCCTCACGCGGTATTGACGTGAGTGATGTGAGCCATGTGATAAATTTCGATGTGCCGGTGGTGATTGAGGATTATGTTCATCGTATCGGTCGTACAGGCCGGGCATACCAGTCGGGCGAAGCAATAACGTTTTGCAGCCCTTCGGAGGAGTATTATCTCCGGAAGATCGAGAAGCTCATCAGGCAGCAGGTACCGGTAGTGGAGATCCCCGGCGATGTATTTATAGAGGCTACGCCCTACGAAGAAAAACAGGACCAGGCCAAAGAGATCGACATGCAAAAGCGGCGCGACGATCCTGATTTTAAAGGCGCGTTCCACGAAAAGAAAACACTTAACCAAAGAAAAAAATTTGATGCCGCCAAGGCAAAAACAAACCATGACCCAAAACAGGGAAGAAGAGGCGCGGCAAGATCAAACAGGAAAAAACGTTAAAAAATAAACCATTTGTCATTCTGAGCGACAGCGAAGAATCTTCTTCACCCAATAAACAGGCGGACGATTCTTCGCTGTCGCTCAGAATGACAAAAGAACAATATCACATATGAAGCTACGCATTACCCCCCTCAACTTTGCCAGCGCATTTTTCCTGGTAGCAGCGGTTTACTGCTGGATATACGGCGTTAAAATTTCAGGCTACCAGTTTAAGCACATGAGCGGTACCATCGCCGCGATATTTATACTATTTGCAGTCGTAGTGTCATTTATGGATATTTTATTCCGTAATTTTTTCTACGAGATCAAAAAGTTATGGATTGTAGAGCTAAGCTTTATAACTTTGGCGGCTATTATATTTTTACTTGTTAAATAAATTAAATGAAGACTGCTGAAATTAAGCTAACGATACAACTTGACGATAGTAACGTTCCTGAAAGTATTATATGGGAATCAACAGATGCCGAAAATAAGGAGGCTATGCCTGTAAAATCAATGATGCTGGCCCTTTGGGATCAAAGCTACAAAAATACCCTGCGTATCGACCTGTGGACCAAGGATATGCCCGTTGATGAAATGAAACGCTTTTTTTATGAAACTCTGCAAACCATGGGCGACAGCTTTTTACGTGCCACCGGCGAAACGAATATTGTTGAAGACTTGCGCGACTACTGCGCCCACTTTGCCGATAAAATGGAAATAAGCCAGAAATAAAATGCGTCTTAGTAACTTCATATCCTTTGCCGGTTTTGTTATGCTGCTCGTCGCAACATACAGCCCCATCCTGCGTCCGTTTCATTTGATCAATTGGAATGTTTACGATGCGAATAAGCCTTTTGGCATTCTTATTTTGCTGGTTGCGGTAGTGGGTGTGATCGGCACGGTGTTTAACCAGGTAAAAATCACCCGGTTTGCCGCCTGGCTCTCGCTCACATTGGTTATCGTGTTATATCTGCTGGCGCTATTAAAAATACATACTTCGTTTAGTTTTATACCCTTCCATTCTATTGAAAATTTCATGGCGCGGCAAATTAAATTCAAATGGGGCTGGTACCTGTTGTTTGCCGGCCCGGTGCTGGCCTTGCTGGGTGTCTTCTCTTCAAGAAGAACTACCCGTAAATAGAGACAAGAGTCAGAAACCAAGAGTCAGGGAAGCAAGAGCTAAGAAGTACCCACAAGCAGGAATGAAGGATTATCATAAAGCACTAAGTCTTGCTTCTTGGCTCTTGCCTCTAATCATGTTGATTCTTTCCTCCGTTTCATAAAACAAAACCCGGAATTTTCCTGTTTAGCTTTTAATTACCCGTTAATAAACAGGTAGTTGAGGTTATTTTTATTAAGGAACTTATACTAACGTCCTTGCCGCATGTTAAAACTTTCCTTTCAGCAACAAATATTAGCCGGGTTTATTTTCTCTTTACTACTGGTGTTTGGGGTATTCTATTTCTCATATACAAGTATAAACAGCCTGCAGAAAAAAGCGAGTATTGTTGACCACTCGGAGTCGGTCGTTAAATCGGCAAATACGGTACAGTTATTATTGCTGAACAGTGAAACCGGGGAGCTGGGATATGTTGCCACCGGGAAGGATATATTTCTTGAACCATATAACAGTTCAGTCTTCAGGGTTAGCGCAATTTTAACAGAATTACAGGTACTGGCAGCGGATAATCCTGCACAGGTGCGAAACGTGGATTCCCTTTCGCGTTTTGCCAGGTTAAAAACAAGCGAGCTTAATAATATTGTTTATGTATCCCGTTTATATGGCCTTGATTCGGCCCGTAAGGAATTGGCCGCCGCAACCGGTAAATATGATATGGACAAAGTACGTTTCTATGTAAAGCGTATTGTGAGCGAAGAGAATAACCAGTTAAAGGCCAAAAAGGTATCCTCCGATAATGCGTCGAATGTAACAACCGATGCCATAATCATAAGCGCGATAATTATTGTTTGTATCGTTTTATCGTTGTTTTATTATATTCAAACATCCTTCCTGAAGCTGCAAAAAAGCGAGGAAAATTTCCGGCTGACAAATATTGAGCTCACAAAGGTTTCGGCTGAAGATAAAGCCAAAAACTGGTTGCTGACCGGAACAAGCTTACTCAACGAAAAGATCCAGGGTCAGCAAAGTGAAACCGAACTGGCCGGAAATATCCTGGCTGAAATTTGCGGTTACGCCGGTGCAATAAGCGGCGCATTTTACTTATATAACGATGAAACCGGTACCCTTGTGTTATCATCATCTTATTCTATTCCTGACCCTGGTCTGCTTAACAGGGTCGTCAAATTTGATGAAACGATCATCGGCCAGGCGGCAATCGATAAAAAAACCTTAATCGTTAAAGGTGAGTTAAATAGCATACTAAAAAGGGATTTATCTGCCCGCCAAAATCTGACAGAAAACTTTATTGTGCCATTCTTTTTTGATAAAAACCTGACCGGCATTATGGAGGTCGCTTTTTATAGCGAGCCGGATCGTGGCAGGAAGCAATATATTTTAATGGTAGCCGATGCGGTAGGCATAGCCATAAATACTGCCCGGGCCCGCACCATCATGCACGACCTGTTAACCCGGGTTCAACAGCAGGCCGAAGAACTGGAGGCTCAGCACGAGGAGATGACGCGTACCAACAAGGAATTGCTCAGCAAAACAAATATGCTCCAGGCATCGCAGGAAGAGCTGAAGTCGCGACAGCACGAGCTGAAGCTTACCAATGCCGACCTGGAAGAAAAAGCAAAATTGCTCAGCCAAAAAAACCAGACTATCGAAGAGGCGCGCCAGGCTATTGCCACCAAGGTACAGGAGCTGGAAACCACGAGTAAGTATAAATCGGAGTTTTTAGCCAATATGAGCCATGAGCTGAGGACCCCGTTAAACAGTATAATGGTACTGGCACAGGTATTACGGGATAATAAACCGGCAAACCTTACTGCCGACCAGATCAAATACGCCAGTGTGATTTTGAATGCCGGTAATGACCTGCTTTCGCTGATCAATGACATTCTTGATCTTTCAAAAGTTGAATCGGGCAAACTGGTGATACAAAATGAAACCGTTAAGCTCCGCGAGATCTTATTTGATATGGAAATGCTGTTTGCCGAAATTGCCGCAAAGAAAAAGATAAGATATACCCTTAGCATCGATCAAATGCTTCCTGCCGAACTATATACAGATAAACTGCGTGTTGAACAGGTTTTGAAAAACCTGCTAAGCAATGCCTTTAAATTTACTGCGGATAACGGGCTGGTGGCGATTAATGTCGTCAAAGATTCCAGGAACCAAACAATACGTTTTTGCATAAAGGATACCGGTATCGGAATTCCCCATGACAAGCAAAAAGCGATATTCGAGGTTTTTCAGCAGGCCGACGGCTCAACCAGCCGCAAATACGGTGGCACGGGCTTAGGGCTGCCCATCAGCCGCGATCTGGCGGCCTTGCTGGGAGGGGACGTGTCATTAACCAGCGAACCGGGCAAAGGCAGCGAGTTCGTGATGACTTTGCCTTTGAAGGCTGACCCGTTAGCGGCAGCCGATGGGAGGGATACTTCGCTGCCCGAAACATTGGAGCCTGTCCCGGCAGTGCTGCCGGTAAAAGAAACAGTTAAAGAAATCAGAACGGAGCCATTAGTCATCATAGTCGAGGATGATGAAAATTTCGCCGGTGTTTTGGATGACTACGCCCGCGGCCATGGCTGCCGCTCGTTAATTTTAAACGATGGAACAACAGCCGTTGAAGCGATCAAAGAAAATCAACCTGATGCTATAGTGCTTGATATAACGCTGCCTGGCAAAAATGGCTGGCAGATATTAAATGAACTAAAGCGATCAGAGGAAACCTTGCATATTCCCGTACATCTCATGTCGGCAAGCGAGGCTGCCAATAACCATGTACTTAACGACGGGGCTATAAGTTTTATTAAAAAGCCCGCAAACACCAATGATCTCGATAAACTATTCACCGATATGGCCGTGCGAAGCGGAACAATATTTAAACAGGTATTGCTGATCGAGGACAATAAAACACAAAGCCGCGCAATATATGAGCTAATGAAAGACCGGGGTATAAGTGTCGACCAGGCCTTTGATGGCGAATCGGCATACCGGATGCTTCACCGGAACGAATACCAGTGTATTATTCTTGACTTTAATCTTCCCGACATTTCGGGTCTCGACCTTTTGGACAGGATAAGAGAAGAGGAACGTCTTAAAAATGTGCCGGTAATTATAAATACCGCAATGGACCTGGATAAGAATTCATTAAAAAGGCTGATGCATTACGCCAATGCAATGGTTGTAAAATCCAGCAAATCGGCAAACAGGCTGACGGACGAAGTAACGCTGTTTTTAAACCGGATAAATGAAACAAGCGAACTGAAAAAACGGGTCACCTCTTCTGCAAAAGACCCAATCGGCAAAAAGGGTAAAAATGCGATAAAAGGAAAAAAAATACTGATAGTTGATGACGATATGCGCAATATTTTTGCCTTAAGCGGCGCATTGAAAAATTACGGCATGCATATAGAAGTTGCCAACGACGGACAGGAAGCAGTAAATAAGCTGGAAGAAATACCGGGTATTGATATTGTGCTGATGGATATTATGATGCCCAAAATGGATGGTTATGAAGCCACCAGGCATATCCGGAGCCGGAATAAATGGATAAAATTACCGGTGATAGCCTTAACCGCCAAAGCGATGATCGACGACCGCGAAAAATGTATAGCCGCCGGAGCCAATGATTATATCACCAAGCCCGTTGATGTTGACAAGTTAGTCTCGCTAATGGAATTGTGGATAGAGGGTTAGTTAAGTACTGAGTCTGAAGTCTTAAGTCAGGAGTCGCATTATTCAAGAATTATAACGCAGGCCCTTCGCGATATAACCAGCAACCTGTTGATACATGGCCTACATTTTGGCATCAGTCGGGTGACAATAAGACCAATGAACTATTGAACCAATGAACAAATGAGCTACATTTGCTGAATGCGGCTCGTTAACCAAACCTGGGATCTTTTTAAAAAGGAAATTATACTGGAGTGGCGTTCCAAATACGCCTTTAATGGCGTGCTGCTGTACGTGGTATCAACCGTATTTATTTGTTATATCGCCTTTAACTTGAACCCCGGTTTTACGGGGACCAATGGTTATCCGATTGTTTGGAATGTTTTGTTTTGGATAATCATGCTGTTTGCTTCGGTTAATGCTATCGCAAAAAGCTTTATGCAGGAGAGCAAGAGCCGCCTGTTATATTATTATTCCATAGCCGGTCCGCAGGCCATTATCCTCTCCAAAACCATTTATAACATTTTGCTGATGTCGCTGCTTAGCTTGCTGGCTTTATTGGCTTACAAGGTGTTTTTTGTGAATACCATCGGCGACCCGCTTTTTTATTTTTTTACGGTATTGCTGGGGAGCCTTAGTTTTTCAACCATCTTCACGATGATATCGGCCATAGCTTCAAAAGCCGGTAATAATGGTACGCTTATGGCTATTTTGAGTTTCCCGGTTATTATACCCGTTATTTTGCTGCTCATCCGCCTCAGCAAAAATGCTATGGACGGCATCGACCGCAGTTTTAGTTATGGCAATTTCGGCGTACTGCTGGCTATCAATGCCATTGTAATTGCCACTTCGCTTTTGTTGTTTCCATATTTATGGAGAGATTGAGGAAGTCAATAAAGTAAAATCATACCGGAAATCTTTAAGATGAGATAATTTTTCTTCTTATTTGTATTTAGTCTAAATAAACGTTTATTTTGCATGATAAAATTATGACACATGCAAACAAAGACCTTTACTTTATCAATCGCTTTCCTTTTCACAGCTGTAATAGCATTCGCGCAAAAAAGAACGACCACATCAGAAGATTCATTAAATAGCAACTTATCCCAAAGTTCAACCTCGATAGGCGGTTATGGTAATGCATTTTATCAGCGCAATGCCAACCTGCAAACAGCCAATATCAACCTGGAGCGGTTTGTGCTTTTTACCGGGCATAAATTTAATAATAAGATATCCGTTTTTTCTGAATTGGAAGTAGAGGATGCAAAGGTTGCCGGAAATACGTCCGGAGGCGAAGTAGCAATCGAACAAGCCTATCTTAAATTTAACCTGAACGCCAACCAATATATTGTTGCCGGTCTGTTTCTGCCGCGGATCGGTATCCTGAATGAAAATCATTTGCCCAATACCTTTAACGGCAACGAGCGTAATTATGTGGAAACGTATATCCTGCCATCAACATGGCGCGAGCTTGGCGTTGGGTTGTACGGCAGCTTGAACAATTTACCGGTAAATTATTATGTGGGGCTTGTTAACGGTTTAAACTCCGCCGCTTTTGAACACGGCAGCGGTATACGCGAGGGCAGGTTTGAAGGACGCAACGCCACGGGAAATAACCTGGCACTAACCGCTGCGCTGCAGGTTTACCAGGGCGATTTTAAGGCGCAGGTATCAGGATATTATGGCGGTACGATAGGTGTAAGCAAATCAAAAGCCGACAGCTTAGGATTGAACGGAGGGTTATTCGGCACGCCGGTGGCTATCGGCGAAGCGGACATACAATACGCACATGGCGGTTTTTCAATAAAGGTATTGGGAACAATGGTCTCTATACCCGATGCGGCAAGCATTAACCGCGCCTATGCCAACAACACCCCTAAAACAGAATATGGGGTTTATGCCGAAGTTGGATACGATATTTTACATACAGTAAAGACGCATCACGACCAGCAATTTATCGTATTTGTACGGGACGAAAAGTTCAACATAAATGCAGGTATCCCCTCAAACGGTATAATTGACGGTACCCTCGATCAAAACCATGTGGTGGCTGGCTTTACTTATCTGCCAATGGGCAATGTCGCTATCAAAGCAGATATCCGCGTTATTCATACCGGTAGCCCAAATTCAAATAATATCCAAAACCCGGTTACTGTACCCTATTTAGCAGATAATACACTTGTAAATGTTGGACTCGCATTTTCTTTTTGATCTATGGACAGGCGAAAATTTATAAAACAATCATGTTCACTATGCGTGCTGGCAAGTTCGGGAATGCTTGCCGGCTCGCTAGCCTCATGCGCGGCCGGGTTGCAGGTTTATAAAACAAAGATAGCGGGCAAAAAAATCACCGTTCCGATTTCGCAATTCGCAAACAGTGATTTTCGCCTGGTACAGCCCGAAAATTTATTTTATAATATCGGGCTGAAAAAGGAAAAAGACGGAAGTTATACCGCTTTGCTTCTCCGCTGCACGCATGCCGATAACCAATTGACCCAAACAGGCAACGGTTTTAAATGTACACTACATGGCAGTGCTTTTGACCAGGAGGGGAGGGTAATAACCGGGCCTGCGGAACGCCCGTTAAAAAGATATTCAACCGAGGTCGTATCCGGCAATGTTATTATTCATTTAACAGATTAAATTTAAAAACCACCTGCTTCTGACTTTACTGACTTTTCCGACTTTCCACTTATCTTAGCATCGAAAAATTTATAGAATTTATTCGATGCGATTCCCCTGGCTCATCTTTTTTGTTTTATCATTTCCATTTGTTGCATCCGCACAAAATGGTGTGATAGCGGGCACCGTAACACAAGAGGGGACATCCAAACCCCTGCCGCGTGCTAGTGTATTTTTAAGTAATTCTTCGGTAGGAACGGCGACAGCTGAAAACGGAACCTTTGCTCTGCGGGGCATCAGGCCGGGACAGTACACGCTGGTGGTAACCATCCTGGGGTATGAGAATTATACCAAAACAGTACTTGTTGGGCGTGAGCCTATAAAAATGAATATTGAGCTGAGGGCTAAACCATTAATGCTGCGGGAAGTTGTCATCTCCTCGGCAGCAGACTGGAAGAAAAATTATGAGGCATTTAAAAAGGAGTTTATCGGGACAGACGAAAATGCTAAATATTGCGTGGTCGCTAACCCTCATATCCTCAATTTAACCTACAATCCCACTAAACAGATATTACACGCCGATGCTGATGAGTTTTTGATAGTTGAAAATAAGGCGCTTGGCTACCGGGTAAAATATCTGCTTAACGATTTCAAAATCGACAAGATATCCAGCATAATTTCAAGGCAGGGCCAGCAGGTTTTTGAAGAACTGCCCGGGACTGAAGCGCAAAAGAAAAAATGGCATTTAAAGCGCGAAGAAGCCTATTACGGCTCAGCAATGCATTTTTACCGGTCGTTATATACCGATAAACTGGCTGCAGACGGGTTTGTGATGTACACACTGAAGCGCTCCCTCAACCCCGATAGACCGTCGGAAGATTTGATCAAACGCAAGATCAAACAGTTTTATGATGAGCGGAGAAGCGATTCGATACATTACTGGAACGGTCTGGCCAATCTATCAAGATATGCTAAAGAAAAATTGAACAGGCAGCCATTGCAGCAAAGTGATGTTTTGGTACGAACCCAGCAGCAGGGGATATATGCCATACACTTTCCTGATTATTTATACGTGATGTACACCAAAAGGCGCGATGAGGTTTATAACAAAGATTTGTACCGCCCCCTCGATATGCCGAATTACGAAACCACAGTTATAACGCTGTTTAGTCCGTATGCATTGTTTGACATGAATGGGATAATAGTGGATAATGCACCGCTGTACGAAGGCGCATGGGCAAAAGCAAGGCTTTCGGACCTGTTGCCGGTTGATTATGTTCCGGACGTGAAATGAATTTTAAAACAACTATGCAGCCTGGCAGAAGCCGGTTTTTTATCACTTAATCCAACTCAATCAACCATTTACTTAATCAACTTATTCACCTATCTTTACCCGCGTAAATAACATGAAATTTATATATCAAACCTGGTGGAAAGTATTGGCGGTAGCCATCATCTTTTACACGCTGATAGCGGGATTTTTATTGGGCGTGCCCCGGCTGCCTATTATGCACGAAACGATCAGGAATACCTATTTCCATGTGCCTATGTGGATAGCGATGTTTACGGTCTTTACTATATCTGTTATTTACAGTATCAAATATTTAAGTACCGGTAAGGAGGAATACGATTTGGTTGCTGTTGAATGCGTAAACACCGGGACTTTTTTTTATGTTTTGGGGTTGGTAACCGGTATGATATGGGCCAAATATACCTGGGGCGAGTTCTGGAGCAACGACCCTAAACAAAACAGCGCTGCGATAGCTTTTTTACTGTATTGCGCTTACGCTGTGCTGCGTAATTCAATTGACGAGGAACAAAAGCGCGCCAAAATATCCGCCATCTATAATATATTCGCTTTCCCTATAATGGTTGTGCTGATAATGGTGCTGCCCCGGATGACTGATTCGTTGCATCCCGGAAACGGCGGCAACCCCGCCTTTGGCAAGCTGGATATGGATAACCGGATGCGCATTGTATTATACCCCGCGTTTATTGCCTGGAGCTTTATTGCGATATGGATCGCATCGCTGCGCTACCGCATCCGCTTAATTGAATATAAAAGAAACGAAATAAATTGATATGAAGAAGTTAGCTTTTTTAACGTTTTTGCTTTTAGGATATACCGTTGCTTTTGCCCAGCAGGCCCAACCGGTTGAAATGGCCGATACCATGCGGAGCTCGGGTAAAATTTATGTGGTGATCGTTACGATCATTATTATTTTTGCCGGCCTTGCTATCTATTTATTTACTATAGACAGGCGATTGAAAAAGATCGAGAAAAATAAATAACTCCAAAATGACATGCTGCTTAAACTTTGATACGATATCATCCGTTAACAGTATGTGGAAACACGGGCAATAATAAATTGCGATATTGATAAAAAATATGCCAAATTTGGGCACTTTTTTAACATTTTAATAATTACTAAAGAAATTTATGATTACTGATAGCTTGGTTATTGATGATAAAACTCACTTTTTTGGTGATGTATGTAAGAACTTTGATTATGCCGCGCAATTTACCCAACATGATGCCGGGTTACTCGACCAGATAAAATCCTGTAACAGCGTTTACCGATTCCGCTTCCCGATACGGAGGGGCAATGGTTTTGAGGTGATCGATGCCTGGCGCGTAGAGCACTCACAGCACCAGTCGCCAACTAAAGGGGGGATAAGATACAGCGAAATGGTTAATGAGGATGAAGTGATGGCCCTGGCCGCGTTGATGACCTATAAATGCGCGATCGTAAACGTTCCGTTTGGTGGTGCTAAAGGCGGGATCAAGATCAATCCAAAAAATTATACCCTTACCGAGTTAGAGAATATCACCCGCCGCTATACAGTTGAGCTGATCAAGAAAAATTTTATTGGCCCCAGCATTGATGTACCCGCGCCTGACTACGGTTCGGGCGAGCGCGAAATGAGCTGGATAGCCGACACCTACGCCACTATGAACCCGGGCCAGCTGGATGCCATGGGTGCGGTAACCGGCAAACCCATTGCATTGCATGGCATCGCAGGCCGTCGTGAAGCAACCGGAAGGGGAGTGGCAATTGCCATACGCGAATGTGTTAATGTGGGTGAGGATATGAAAAAAATTGGCCTGCTGCCCGGCCTTTCGGGCAAAAAGGTTATTGTACAGGGACTGGGTAATGTAGGCTTTTATTCCGCTAAGTTCCTTTCAGAATTTGGCGCTATAGTGGTAGGATTATGCGAATTTGAAGGCGCTATTTACAACGCCGATGGGTTAGATGTAGAGGCTGTTTTTCAGCACCGCAAAGCCACCGGCTCTATCCTGGGTTATCCCGGCGCCAAGCAGGAATTTAAAAACTCGGCTGAAGGTTTGGAACAGCCTTGTGATATTTTGGTACCGGCCGCGCTGGAAAACCAGATAACTGAAGCTAATGTAGGCCGGATAAAGGCTAAAATTATTGCCGAAGGTGCCAACGGCCCAACCTCGCCTGAAGCGGAAGCAATATTTTACAAAAATGGCGGCCTCATTATCCCGGATATGTATGTGAATGCAGGAGGTGTTACCGTATCCTATTTTGAGTGGCTTAAAAACCTTTCGCATGTGGCATTTGGCCGTATGAACAGGCGTTTTGAAGAAACCGCTAATACCAACCTCGTTAATATGGTTGAAGGCATTACCGGCGTAGCATTAACGCCGCTCCAGCGATCAACCATTGTTAAAGGCGCGTCTGAACTGGAATTGGTGAACTCAGGGCTGGAAGACACCATGATCCGCTCGTACCACGAAATAAGAGAAACTTTTAAGACAACTGACAAGATCGACACATTGCGCACCGCTGCGTTTGTGGGCGCTATCAATAAGATCGCGGTATCTTATCAAAACCTGGGCGTTTGGCCATAATTAACACCAGTTTAATTAAGACTATAGATGTGGCTGATTATTTGATAATCAGCCATTTTCTTTTTTAACAGATTTGGTTTAAAATCCTCGTTATAACTTTTTTAACTATAAACATATAAAGTTAAGTCATTATCTTTATGCTGATTAATTAGATGAGGGGATTAAAGTTTTTATTTATTCTATTCCTGTTCACCAGTTTCAAATGCCTGGGGCAGGCCCCCAATATTGGATTTGAAGATGGTACATTTAATCATTGGGATTGTTACATCGGGGAGATTGACCGAATGGGCAATATCAATGTGGCCCTTTCCGGCCCCATTGATAACAGGCATACGATGATTGACAAGTCATCTGCCAATGTAATTGATCCTTTTGGCAGATTTCATATTCTTTGCCCCAACGGGAGTAAATATTCCATCAGGTTAGGCAATTCCGACACCGGCCGCCAGGCTGAACGGGTTACTTATACGCTAACCGTTCCCAAAGGTATTTCATACAGTATTATTTTAAATTATGCTGTTGTGCTTCAAAACCCGGGCCATGCACCTTATGAACAGCCCAGGTTTACAGCAAAGATTTATGACGTAACCGACGATAAATATCTTAGCTGTCCTGCATTCGACTTTATCGCATCGTCTAACTTGCCTGGCTTTAAACAAGGGCCTGGGAACGTAACCTACAAAGATTGGACCGCCGCAACGATTAATCTAAGCGGGTACCCGGGGAAAACGGTACGTTTAGAATTTACCACCAACGATTGCTCCCGCGGCGGCCATTTTGGTTATGCCTATCTTGATGTAAACGAAAATATAGGCTCTCCAATAACAGGCAATGCCTATTGTTTAGGGCAAAACACCATTAACCTGACTGCACCTTACGGCTTTGCTGGTTATAGCTGGTATAGTGCTGATATGTCACAACTCGTATCCGAAGGCCGGATTTTTAAGATATCGCCGCCGCCACCTGATATGACAAAATATTCTCTCGTTGTTTTCCCGTACAATGGATTAGGTTGTGTAGATACTTTGTTTACCACTGTTAATAAAATAGATCACGGCTTTAAATTAAAGGTTGTCGATACGTTATTTGGCTGCCCGGGCATAGGGGCCGATCTTACTGCAGCCAGCGTAACTGCAGGCAGCAGCGACAGTACCACCTTTAGCTACTATATTGATTCGCTGGCGGTCAGTTATTTGCCCAATCCTAATAAAGTAACGGCTTCCGGTGTATACTATATACAGGGCGTAAATACCGAAGGGTGTTCTAATATACTGCCGGTAAGGGTGAGCGTGGATCCGCCGGTTATCAATGTTGCAGATCCGCAGCCTGTTTATTTTCCGGGCTTTGTCGATCTTTCAACAACATACAAACACTATCCGGGTTCCACATACAGTTATTACAGGGATGCCGAGGCGACCAAACCGGTCTCAAATTTTGCAACAATAATAGCCAGCGGGACCTATTTTATTAAAGCGGTAAACAAAACAGGCTGCGATACCGTCGTTAAAGTAAATGTGGTGATAGACCCTCCTCCATACACCATAACTGCTCCAAATACCTTTACGCCCAATAATGATGGGGTGAACGACTATTTTAATGTTTCAGTTATTGGTTATATCAGGTTTGACTATTTAAAGATATATAATCGTTATGGACAAATAATATTTTCAACAACGTCCCCAAACGGAAATTGGGATGGAAAAATTAATGGAAAACAGGTGGATGTGGGAACCTATTACTGGGTGTTTGAAGCAACAAATGATTATTATCACAGCCAAATTATCCGGTCGGGGTCAATTACTTTGTTACGATAGGAAAAGACTAAATTATAAACACTACTTTTAGTAAACAAGTAACAATCAAATGAAGGTTTTAGGTGCGGCATTACTCTTGTTGTTTTTCGGCCAGCGGCTTTTTGCGCAAACATCAGCGGAAACCTTCAAATCGATTTTTTTTAAGACGGCGAATGGCGGACAAATTGTTTTTTCCAACAGTGCAAAATCTATTACTATAAATATCGAGTCCCGGGATATCAAATCAACCGACAGGCCCGGCTCAATTATAGTTGGTGACAAAATGCTTCAATATGAGTTGGTTGCCGATACTGTATTACATGTCGGGACAGACCAAAAAGACAATTTACTTGCCTTTTTGAAGGGCCGGTTAAGCTATGCTAAACATCAGTTAAAGCAACACTACACCAATTCCGGCCATGATTGGGTGGTTATCAATAATAAAACTTACCTGGTGTGGTATTACGATCTGCCGGGCGAATACGGTTCGCTCCTAAAGCAAATAAACCTTAGTACGGTATGTTTTTCACATATTTTAAACTTAACCGTTTTTTCGAGTGATGGCGACAAAACATTGCTAACTGAAATTGCCCAAACATTAAAACAAAACGATTTTAAGATCGACTTCGACGCCCAGTTTAAAGCACTGAACCATAAATAACTTCCTGAAGCCCTCTCCAACGGAGAGGGTTTTCACCTTTCACCTTTCACCTTTCACCTTTCACCTTTCACCTTTCACCTTTCACCTTTCACCTTTCACCTTTCACCTTTCACCTTTCACCTTTCACCTTTCACCTTTCACCTTTCACCTCTTTTAAAGAATGTTTCTAAATAACATATATCCCTTGTAATAAACATTATATCCTTTTCGTTTCGTATTTTTGAAGCCGGATAATAAAGGGGATAGATCTGATGAAAAAAAGTTCGATAATGGGTTTGATGGTTATCGCGATAGCGATAGCGGTTATCATATCAGTGATTTCAAAATCAAGCAGTTACAGTACATTTAACGATGCCAAAAAAATATCGGGTGAATTGAGCGTTGTCGGGCACCTGGATAAACAGAAAGAGTTGTACTACGATGCTGCAAAAGACGCCAACTATTTTTCTTTTTTCGCAAAAGATAACCAGGGACAGGAGTGTAAGGTTATTATTAATAGTACAAAGCCCCAGGATTTTGAAAAATCAGAACAGATCGTATTAACCGGTCAAATGGTGGGCAACGAATTTCATGCCTCAAAGATCCTGATGAAATGCCCTTCAAAATACACCCAGGATAAAATAGAAGTTTCGGCTCAAAAACCCAAAACAGCCGATATATAATCTCATTAATGGATACAGTTTTTAAAGGTGAACACCTTTTGCCGGGTCACATCGGGCAAATCTTTGTAATTCTTTCGTTCGGCGCGGCCCTTCTTTCAGCTATCAGCTATTATTTTGCTACAACAGCAACCGATAAACTTGATAATTCATGGCTGCGCATCGGTCGCCTGGCTTTTTACGCTAATAGCGTGTCCATTTTAGGCGTTGGCGTATGTTTATTCTACGTTATCTACAACCATTATTTCGAATATCATTACGCATGGTCGTATACCTCACGGTCGTTACCGGTTTATTACATTGTTTCAGGGTTCTGGAACGGGCAGGAGGGCGGCTTTTTACTGTGGACCTTCTGGCAGGCAGTTTTAGGTAATATATTAATTTGGAAGGCCAAATCGTGGGAGAAGCCGGTGATGACGGTGGTAGCCCTTTCGCAGGTTGTATTGGCGTCAATGATATTGGGTGTTCAGCTATTAGGGCAAAGGATCGGCAGCTCGCCGTTCCTGTTACTACGCAATGCCATCGAGGCGCCAATATTTTCACGGCCCGATTATTTGACTTTTATAAAAGACGGCCAGGGCATGAACCCCCTGCTTCAAAACTATTGGATGGTTATACATCCGCCAACATTATTCCTGGGACTGGCCTCTGTAGTAGTGCCTTTTGCTTACGCGATAGCCGGATTATGGCAGAGGCGATACAAGGAATGGGTAAAGCCTGCTATTTCGTACGGGCTGTTTGCAGCGATGATATTGGGTACCGGTGTAATTATGGGGTCGCTATGGGCTTATGAGTCGCTCAATTTTGGCGGCTTCTGGGCATGGGATCCGGTTGAAAACGCCTCTATTTTTCCGTGGCTCACCATGGTAGCGGGAGTGCATGTGCTAATCGTTTTTAAAAATACCGGGCACTCGTTTTTTACCGCGACCTTTTTAATACTGACCAGCTTTATTATGGTACTGTATTCGTCGTTTCTTGCCCGCAGTGGCATACTGGGCGAAACTTCGGTGCATGCTTTCGTCGATTTGGGTATGTTTTGGCAGCTTGTTGCGTACATTGGTATCTTCCTGGTGATATCTGCCTATTTTTTAATTACAAGATGGAAAGATCTGCCTATAACTAAAAAGGACGAAGATACTTACTCGCGCGAATTCTGGATGTTCGTGGGCGCTATTTTTTTAGGATTATCCTGTTTCCATTTACTATTGGTAACCTCAATACCGGTGTGGAATGCCATTTTTGGAACAAAAGTGGCCCCGCCGAATGACCAAATTGCCCATTATAATATTATTCAGGCATCGTTTGTGATGGTTATTACCGTACTAACGGGCTTCAGCCAGTTTTTGAAATATAAAAAAACCGATATAACCCGGTTTTTTATTACCACGATATTGTACCTGTTTTTCGCAGCTGCAATAACCGCACTTGTTGTATATTTTACCGGATTGTATAAGCTGCAGTTTGTTTTTATGCTGGTAATGCTTGGCGCGATCTACTCCATCTTAGCCAATGCAAAAGTACTGGCCGACGCATTTAAAGGCAAATTTAAGCTGGCCGGTTCGGCCGTAGCGCATATTGGTTTCGCGCTGATGCTGGTTGGCGCGCTGATCTCTGCCGGCACCAGGGAGGTTATTTCGAAAAATGACAAAGGCACGTTAAATATCGGCGGCTTTGACAAGGCTGCCGGCGATGCCCGCGAAAATATCATGATCTACAAAAATGAGCCTGTTAAAATGGGTGATTTTTTGGTAACCTATGTGGGCGACTCAACATCCGAGCCTAATCATTATTTTAAAGTTAATTATAAACGGCTCGACGCGACCGGTAAGGTTACAGAAGAATTTATGTTAAAGCCGAATGTGCAAATTAACAAGCAAATGGGTTTAACCCCATCGCCCGCCACTAAGCATTATTTGTTTCATGATATGTACACCCATATAACTGCGCTGCCGCCATCCGCGGCGTCGGCCGGGGAGAACAGCGGAGCACACGGCGAGGAGAATGACGACAAGAATTATGACGCACCTGTTGTGCATGAAGTTGCCGTAGGGGATACCATTCGCTATAGGGACGGCTATATGGTTTTAAAGTCGTTGAACCGGGAAGCACAGGTGCAAAACATACCGCTGGCAGCTAATGATGTGGCTATAGGCGCCAAACTGCAGGTGGTTGCGCAAGGCAAAAGCTATGAGGCCGAGCCGGTTTACATGATAAAAAATAAAAGCGTATTCGATTTTGCCCGTAAGGTTGATGACGCCGGTTTAAAGCTGCGCCTTACAAAGATATTGCCGGATAAAAACAAGGTTGAAATAACCGTTTATCAGCAGCCCGAAAACAAAAAGCCCTGGATAGTGATGCGTGTGCTTGATTTCCCTTATATCAACTTCCTGTGGTCGGGCACCATTATTATGGTGATCGGGTTTTTATTGTCGATTTTCAGAAGGAATAAGGAACTGAAAACTGTTTAGTTTATAGATGAATGGATACAACCGAAATATTTCGGAGATAAATCTGAACGGATTTACCACAATTGAAGGAGTTTATTCACCGGATGAAATAGCGTCAATTATTTCCCTGATAAACAGTGCCGACCAATCTAATGCGACCTTCCGAAAAAATAAAGAAATTTTTGCCATTAGACAATTTCTGAAAGAAGTTGTCGGGGTTCAGCAACTCATATTTACCAGTCGTTTAAAGAGGATAATCGAGCGCTTGTTTGGCGGTGAATATTTTGCCGTGAAGTCAATTTATTTTGATAAGCCCGAAGAATCCAATTGGTTTGTCGCCTGGCATCAGGATATTACAATTGCTGTAGATAAAAAGGTTGACATTGATGGTTATGGTCCATGGACAGTAAAATCGAACCAATTTGCGGTTCAACCGCCAGTCAATATTCTCGAAAATAATTTCACCATTCGTATACATTTGGACAATACAGATGAAGGAAACGGCGCTCTTAGGGTAATACCTGGGTCTCATCTTAAAAAAATATATCGCACTGAAAATATTGATTGGGAAAATGAAGAGGAAAGGGTTATCAAGGTGAAGGCTGGCGGTATAATGATTATGCGGCCGCTGTTACTGCATTCGTCAAATCGAACGACTTCAAATGCTAAGAGAAGGGTAATACATATCGAACTTAGTAACGCTACCCTTCCGGAACCTATTAATTGGGTTGAAAAAGCCAATTATTAATAAAGGCACTGATAGTGGATGGCTTTACACTTCTCTTCGTAGTCTTGCAACAGGTATATTCATTTGCTCGCGGTATTTAGCAACAGTACGGCGGGCTATGTTATAGCCGGCATCCTTTAAAATATCTGTTAGTTTCTCGTCGGCCAGCGGATGCTGTTTATCTTCCGAGCCGATATGTTCCTCCAGTATCTTTTTAACTTCTTTATTTGATACTTCTTCGCCGCTTTCGGTTTGTATTGCCTCCGAAAAGAATGATTTCAGCAAAAACGTGCCAAACTCGGTTTGAACATACTTTGAATTGGCAACCCGCGATACAGTTGAAATATCCATATTGATCCTGTCGGCAATATCTTTCAATATCATAGGTTTCAGATTTTTGTCGTCACCTGTTAAAAAGAAGTCGTACTGGTACTGCATAATGGCGTTCATGGTTTTTAAAAGCGTTTGCTGGCGCTGTTTAATAGCATCAATAAACCATTTTGCCGAATCGAGCTTTTGCTTCACAAATTGTACCGCCTCTTTTAATTTTTTATCCTTTTGAGCTGCCTTATCATAATGGTCAAACATTTCCATATACGAACGGCTAACACGTAGTTCAGGTGCGTTTTTCGAGTTCAGTGTCAAAATGAGTACGCCATCGTTATTGGAGATATGGAAATCGGGAATCACCTGCATTTGCTTGGTGTTTACCTCGTTTGAATCGCCGGGCTTTGGGTTAAGCTTTAAAATCTCGTTCACCACGCCACGCAGTTCAGTCGACGACATGTTGAGCGATTTTTCGAGCTTATCATAATGCTTGCGTGTAAACTCATCCAGGTAATGCTCCACAACCCTGATCGCTTTTTTTATGATTGGGTCATTCGGGTCTTTTTTGCGCAGCTGTATCAGCAGGCATTCCTGCAGGCTGCGTGCGCCCACGCCGGGAGGGTCAAATCCCTGGATAACTTTCAGCATATCCTCCACTTCTTCGTCCTCGGCCATTACGTTTTGCGAAAACGCCAAATCATCGGTAAGCGACATGATCGGCCGGCGCAAGTAACCGTCGTCATCAAGGCTGCCTATTATTTGCTGGCCTATCTTAAAATCCTTATCTGATATAGGAAGCAGGTCGAGCTGCTGTTGCAGGCTTTCAAAAAATGAGCTTTGTACAGCAATCGGTATTTCTTTTCGTTCGCTCTCATCATCGCCGTTCTGGTCATACCGCGACCCGTAATCGTTTATATTATCTTCCTGCAGGTAATCGTCAATATTAAACTCATCAGTCTCTCCGCGCTCCTCATCTGCATTAAAATTATCATCCTCCGGGTCCCTATCCGGGTACTGCTCTTCAGGTTCGTTCAAATTGGTTAGGCTAAGGTCTTCAAGGGCGGGGTTTTCTTCCAGTTCTTCCTTAATACGCGTATCCAATGAAACAGTAGGTACCTGTAACAATTTGATAAATTGTATTTGCTGAGGTGAAAGTTTTTGTAAAAGTTTTTGTTGAAGGTTTTGCTTTAGCATAATCAGATAGCACCAAAAATACATCAATTACACCTAACTTAAAAATAAGATAGCGGTAATAGGGTTAAGTACATAAATGCAAAAACAAATAATATGTTTGGCAGTTTAGTATTTATTTAAAAATTATCAGGGAGGAAGTATCGAGCAGTGAGTATCAAGTAATAGAAGAAAGAATAAATTCTGATTCTTTTTTGGTTCTTGCGTCTTGCCTCTTGATCCTAACATAAATTATATATGGGGTTTGTAAAAGAGTTTAAAGAATTTGCCATGCGGGGTAACGTAGTTGACCTTGCAGTTGGCGTTGTTATCGGAGCGGCATTTGGCAAGATAGTAACCTCGCTGGTAACCGAGGTCATTATGCCGCCGATAGGGTATATAACCGGGGGTATAGATTTCGCTGAAAAAAAAGTAGTGCTCAAACCTGCCGATCCGGCGCATAAAATAGCCGAAGTAGCTGTACACTACGGAAATTTTATAAACTCGGTCATACAGTTCTTTATTATCGCTTTTTGTATCTTTTTGGTAGTGAAAGTGATCAATTCCTTGAAAAAGGAAGAAGCCGCCGCGCCCGATCCCGCTCCTACGAAAGAGGAACTCCTTCTTACCGAAATAAGAGACCTGCTTGCAAAAGGACAAAAGTAATTACAGTATTAAACAGCCGTGCTCATCGTATTCCCGTTATGACCCATCATCCATCAACTACGAACTAAAACGTCTTAGCCAATTTGGGGTCTGTCAAAATAATATAGTCGCCGTTTTTACTGAATTTAGTCCAGTCGGGATTATTAAAGCCTTCGTCCGAATAAGCCGCAATATTTAGCATCCGCACATTTGGCGCATACTTTTTCAATTGTGCGGCCGCACCCAGTTTTTCTTCGCTATGAAAACCGCCGTTGATCTGAAGGGTTTTATATCCCTTATGCGTTTTATAAAACCGCGCGATCGACCAGCCCATAGTCGCATCCCACAGGTTTTGCGCCTGGTACATCTGCATACCTGCCATAGCGCTATGGCCGCCCATTATCTGTACAAACTTCTGGTAATAAGCTCCGGTAGCAGTATCAATAGGCAAAGGCGGGAGGTATGATTTTCCTGTTGCATTTAATTGTTCCAGGCCCGTCAATCCGAGCCGGTTAGCCATATTGGTATAACGGGCCGGGGCATTTGCCGCGATAACCGGTATGTGTTTTTCTTTTGCCAGTTCCACCATGGGCCGGTAATCTTTATAATTATGCCATGCCCGGGCATCGCCAATAAAGTTTTTTTCGCGTATCAGCCCGCCCAGGTATTCATTTAAAACATTCTGGCAATCGGTCTCAAACATTTCTATGGATAAAGCAACTTTCCCAGGATATTTATCTGCCAGCTTATTAAAAAGAGTGTATTCTAAATAATGGCCGGTTGAATCGTTATGCTCTTCACCAAAAAATAACACATCTGCTTTATTTAAATCGTTTACTATGTCATCAACACTTACCTGCTTGTGCTTAGCCGTACTATAAATTTTATAATGCCGCGATAAGGAATCCTGTGATACGGCAAAAAACGGGAGGATAATTAAAAAGGTAAGCATGATTTTCATTACTGAACGGATTATTTTGACTATAGGCGAATATATAAACTAAACAAACTTAATCAACTCAATCCAACTCAATCAACTTTCAACTAATATTTGAAAAGAAAAAAAATAACACTACATTTGCGCTCTTGTTTTTAAAACGACGAATAGAATAAAACAGCCATGAAAAGAACGTTTCAGCCCTCACAAAGGAAAAGAAGAAATAAGCACGGTTTCCGTGAGCGCATGTCAACTGCTAATGGCAGAAGGATATTAGCGGCACGAAGAGCAAAAGGCAGAAAGAGACTGTCGGTATCTGACGAGCGCAGTCACAAAGCATAATACTGGTTGCTTTCTCCGTCAGGGGCCTGGCCGTTTACATCCTAAAATTTCGGTTCAGCATTAGCAGCTATGTACACTTTTAAAAAAGAAGAACGGTTATGTAATAAAAAGCTTATCGATAAGCTTTTTCATAACGGCTCTTCTTTTTTATGTTATCCCTTTAAAGCGTCGTGGCTCCTCTCAGACGAGCCGCAGCCATTCCCGGCACAAATATTATTTGCGGTTTCAAAAAGGCGCTTTAAACGTGCCGTAGACCGCAACCTGATCAAGCGTCGCATGCGCGAGGCCTACCGTCTGCACAAGCAGCAAAGCTTGTATGAGATTTTAAATAGCAGCGATAAAAGAATAGTTCTTTCGTTAGGCTACATCGGGAAGGAGATCGTCGCTTACGACTTTGCTGAGAAAAAAATGCTGAAGCTATTATCACAGCTTTGCGCAGAAATTGCAAAAAATGAAAGCGGCAATTGATATATTAAAAACCATAGCCGGATATTTTTTTATTATCCTTATACTGATATACCAATATTTTATTTCGCCGCTTACTGGCGCTTCGTGCCGCTATACGCCCACGTGCTCGCAATACGGAGTTGAAGCGATAAGGAAACATGGCGCCTTTAAAGGTGGATGGCTGACTTTAAAACGCATAGCCAGATGCAATCCGTGGGGAGGCCATGGGCACGACCCAGTACCTTGATTTAAGTTAAAAATCAAAATTAAAAAGTCAAAAGTAATGAGTAATAATGCATTCAGAATTCTGGACTTAGGACTTAAGACTAATGAAATATTTTAAATGATACGATAATCAAAAATGAGCCTGATACTACAAATTGAAACCGCTACTGCTTCCTGTTCCGTTGCCCTGGCAAATGAGGGTAAATTATTGGCGGTTAAAGAAATAAATGCGCGTAATATACATGCGGAAGTTATTACTTTGTTTATTGATGAGCTAATACAACAGGCTAACATAACTTATATTGACCTGGATGCTATTGCTGTAAGCTGCGGGCCTGGTTCGTATACAGGGTTACGTATCGGCGTATCGACAGCTAAAGGACTGTGTTTTGCACTGGATAAGCCGCTTATAGCTATTGATACGCTTGAAGCAATGGCTGCAGGCGTGCTGGATAGCAAAGCATTTGAGCCCGGCGCTGAGATGCTGTTATGCCCGATGATTGACGCACGGCGCATGGAGGTTTTTACGGCTATTTTCAACCGGCACGGAGAAAAAATAAAACCCACCGCGGCAGAAATAATTGACGAAAACAGCTTTGCCGGATTATTGGAAACTAACAGGATATTGTTTTTTGGCGATGGCGCTGAAAAATGCGGTGTAGTATTGGATAAACACCCTAATGCCCTGTTTTTGGCCGGGTTTGTTAATTCAGCAGCCTACCTCACACAAAAAGCGTTTGAAAAGTTCACGGATAAAAACTTTGAGGACGTTGGCTACTTTGAACCTTATTATTTGAAAGATTTTGTTGCCGGCAAAAAAGCTGTGTGATATTCAATATTCTGCACCCGGCACTCCGACTTCCGCAATCAAACAAATCCGAAATCGAACATCCGAAATTCGAAATAACTTTAATCTTTAGTCTTAAATATGCGACCTATCAGGCGGCCAAAAAATCCTTTTTCACCCAAAGGAATGGTGCTTGAATTCATAGGGTGTTCTATTACCGGCCCAAACTTTAAGGCAAAGCCTATGAAAAAGTTTGCTCCAGTAAAGGGACTATTTGTATCGACTGTTAAAGGGTTTGTGGTCCTTGCCTGGCTTGCCAGACTGCGCGTTTGAGCTATCCTGTCGCTGCCTATATAAAACTCAACCTTTGGCGTTTTATACATAAATTGTAAACCCAGGTTAAACAGCCTTAAATCATCATAAGTGGTTGTGAGGGTAGCGGTGTAATATTTGTACGATACAGGATTTACAAGCGCACCTGTAAACCCGGTATAGAATAATTCCTTTGAAGCTATAAGTGTTGGCGAATATTTGAATAAATGATCATTATCTATCCAATAACTTTTGTTTGCGCTTACCTCGGCCCGGCCATTAATTGGTGTAGTAAATGACTGTATAATGCCGCCGCTATGAATTACCCTGCCTAATGCGTTTGTGATACTATCTTCCCTTGCAGCGCCGGATAAAGCATAAAAGCCGGTCCTGTTGTTAAAATTATAAACCCGCGAAAGCTTGCTCCAATGAATGAAGCCCAGATCTTTGATATTGGCTTGCAGATTAAAATTATCTTCGGTATGATAAGAGGTGCCAATAGATATTGCCGCGCCGGGGTTCCGGAACGTCGGCAAAAAGTCACGTGCATTAAAAGATCCGGGAATATAACTGGAGGTGTATTTTCCCTGTAGTATTACGCTTGCCGTATCAGAAACTTTATTAAAAGCAATATACGAATGATCAATAGTCATATTCTTATATTCAATACCCAGTAAGGCGCTTATTTTTATACCAAATGCAAACTGTTTATTAAATTTTTCCCGGTATGAATAGCTAATCTGGTGGTAGGTTTGATAATGATAATTATCGTTGAAAATATCACTGTAATTATCATTAACAAAGGCCGAGGTGCCGTTTAAGAGCGCGATCGACTCATCGGAGATTACACCTCTTCCTTCGGCTCTTAATTGCCATGAAAAGCCCATTTCGGTATCGCCGTCCAAGCTTTGAAAAGCTTTAAACATCAAAAGATAAAAATTAGCGCCGCCCCCAAAGTGATTGTATTTGCCCTGGTCTATCTTTAAGGCACGGGTGTCATACAAATTAAAAAACGCCCGTGTTTTTAAAGTCGCCTGGGCATTACCGGTCAAAAAGAAATCTACATTAAAACTGGGGACAAAAAAATTGAAGGCATACCGCTTGCTTGTATCGGTTATGAATGATTTTTGCGCAGGATTTTCAAAGGAATCATACAGTGTTCCGGTATTGTATTGTGAAAATTGCTGGGCAAAAATTTTGAGGGAAAATACTAGTAAACATGAAACAAGTAAAATCTTCTTCATATATCGCGCTGTGCCGGAGCCTTTTAAGTGGGTTTAAAAAATAAATTAACTAACTGATCAATATCAATTAACAGCTTAAACGGAAATGTAAAATTACTGTTGCGTAATAATGATTATTTAATCTGAACAATTGTTGTGCCTGTATTTAATTTGATGCAAAAATTCGTATAAAAATTTTTATCCGCCGCTGTAAATTGCCAGCAGGCTCCATAAAAACTGCCCCAGCCGGGTGCGCTGCTTTCAAAAGTATCATAAATATCCGGATACATATCTCTTTTAAAAATTTGAAGACAGTTTTTAAAATTAAAGAAGAACGACACATTACTTCTTCCTGCCAGCAGGTTATCGAACTGGTTGTATTGCTCATTCTTACTCAAAAACTTCCTGTTAGTATAAATATCATAATAGCTTGCTAATTCACCCGGACTATTAGCGAGTACCAGGTAATTGTCTATCACCAGGTACCAGGGATGCCTGAATACGCTAAAGGAATCGCCCAACAAAAAAAATGGCAGCTTATCATAATTTAATAGCCCGGAATTCCCTGTAACTCTGCTGATATTAGCCATCAACGCAGCCAGTTTTGAGCCGTCTTTAGTCGAAATAATTGCAAATTTTTCGAGATACCGCGTGGTGACAATGGCAAACTCGTTCCCAAGTAAATTATTAAAATCCGTCTTTAAGTTAATACCGGTTTCCGCCCTTATCTTATTAAATAACAAATCCTTTTCATTTTGGAGCCCGGCTTTAATATGCCATTGAGATAGGTCGGCGCCAAATTTTAACGCGTTTGAAAACGCGAAATTCACGCTGTATGCTGTAGTGGCCGGAAAGATATCTTTTAAATGATTTTCACCAGGCTGCTGATAGGCGAACAAGTTTAAATAACTTGCCGGCTGATTAGGCTGAATTGTTGTTGTGCCGTTGAACATTAAAGCATCGCTACGGTAGTTGAGGCTCAATGCCGCCAACCCGGGCAACAACTTTAAGCTTTGCAAAATATCAGTGTTTTTGTTTTTAAACAGCTGATCCAACACAGGCGATATCTGCCCGTAATTTACATATGTATTGGCCAGTGAATTGGCGTTTTGCTGTTCGGACAAAAGAACAAAAGCAGGTTTGTCTTTTTTGATTTTATAAAGAGCGCTCTGGTCGATCAGTTCCTTTGAAAAACTTGCCGAATAAATATTGTCCTCCTTATTGATAACATACAACCGCCTTTTTATCGCAGCGATATAGATGTCGTAACCCTGTTTATCCCCGGATTGCAGGGGTGTGACTACGATGCCGCTGCCCGCCTGTTTGCTAAGCTGGTCGAATATGGAAGGTTCAAACCCTTTGGCCGCAGGTATGGTTAGTAACAGATCAATGTGGTTGGTTTTTGAGGGGTGTGCCGAAACAAAAATGTTTTGCCCTGTAAAATATTTTTCGAGTAATGGATTTTGAAGCAGCTTATCGCGCAGAGCGTTTAAGTTATCCATATTTTGTTTACCGGTAATGGAGGCGAACAGTTGGTTATCATTAAATATGTCGTAAAAGCTCCTGTCGTTATTAAATTCAAATATCAGCGCGGCGTTGTCGGGTATGGTATGCATTGCCTCGCTGGTGCGCATGCCTGGCGTATTTAAATTCTTAAAATAAACTACCGTAATAAATACGCAGGCTATTAATAGGATAATTGTGATAATGATATGTTTTTTCATTGTCTGCCTCGTTACAAATGTAGTTGATTAGGTTGATTAAGTGGGTAGTTGATTGGGGTTGCACCGCTTTACAATACTATTGCCCCAATTAACTTAGTCAACCCAATCCACTTAGTCAACCTAATCAACCTCACACTAAAATCCTTAACTTAGCGCTTTATAGCTTTATGACTAAACAAATAATTATCACTGCTTCGGTATTTGGCATGCTGGCTGTTATTGCGGGTGCTTTTGGCGCGCATAGTTTGCAGGGAAGCCTTTCAGCGCGAAACCTCGACGTATGGCATACAGCTGTGCAATACCAGTTTTATCATGTTTTTGCTTTATTGTTCTTATCAACAGTTGAACGTGTTAAAAGCAGCAACCTGGTTGCTGCAAGTTATTGCTTGTTTACCTTTGGTATCATCCTGTTTTCCGGATCGTTATACCTGCTTGCCTGCCGCGATCTGCTGGGCTGGAGCTGGTTGCCAATGATAGGACCCGTTACGCCAATTGGCGGCTTGCTTTTTATTATTGGCTGGATATTGCTTGGACTGGCTGCCTTCAGAACTAAATAACTCATGTTAGAATTTGCCGAAGCAACACATGCCGATCGTGAGACACTTTTTGTTGAAGTGATTCTGCCTTTGGCGATCGCTAAAAATTACACCTACCGCGTGCCGTTTGAAATGAACGGCGCGGTGATGGTGGGAAAAAGGGTGGTTGTTCAATTTGGTAAAAGCAAGCTGTACACAGCCATTATTGCGGCAATTTCAAACCGGGCGCCCGAAAGATACCAGGCAAAATATGTGATAGAGCTACTGGACGATACCCCCGTTGTATCCGAATGGCAATTGCAGTTTTGGCAATGGCTGGCTGAATATTATATGTGCAATATGGGCGAGGTGATGAACGCTGCGCTGCCTTCGGCGTTAAAGCTTGCCAGTGAAACGCGTATCATGCTGAATAAAGATTTTGAGATCGATCGGGCAGCATTACACGATAAGGAGTTTTTAATTGTCGAAGCCCTCGATATACAGCCGGAATTAACTGTAAGTGATATTGCAAAGTTGCTGGGGCAAAAAACAGTAATGCCGATCCTGAAATTGCTTTTCGAAAAAAACATCATCCATATTTCGGAAGACATCAGCGACCGCTACAAACCCCGCACCCGGACCTTTTTAACCCTTAACCCTGTTTATCACGACCAGGAAAATTTAAAAGAACTGTTTGCCATCCTTGAAAAACGCGCGCCCAAACAGGCCGACGCCGTGCTGGCCTATATAAAATTGTCACGTCACCAAAAAACAGTTTCCAGGAATGAATTGATTGACGAAAGCGGCGCCGGCGCAGCAAGTATTAAATCGCTGGTGGAGAAGGAGGTATTTATTGCTGAAGAGAAAAATGTGAGCCGTTTGTTCTACGATGAGAATGAAACGTATAACAATTTTGAGCTGAGTGAGCAGCAACAGCAGATGCTGCTGCATATAGGGGAGGAGTTCAACCAAAAGGATGTAGTGTTATTGCATGGCGTAACCTCGTCGGGTAAAACGCAGATCTATATTCGCCTGATCGAAGAAATGATTGCCTCAGGCCGGCAGGTATTGTACCTGTTGCCCGAGATTGCGCTGACTACGCATATCATCGAGCGGTTGCGCATGTATTTTGGCGCTAACATTGGCGTCTATCATTCACGGTTTAATGACAATGAACGGGTAGAAGTGTGGCAAAAGGTACTGAATAACGAATACAAGGTGGTGTTAGGCGCCAGGTCGTCTGTCTTCTTGCCATTTCATGATCTGGGTTTGATCATTGTGGATGAGGAGCACGAAACATCCTATAAGCAGTTTGATCCCGCACCCCGTTATAATGCCCGCGATGCGGCGATATTTTTAGCCAACATGCACAAGGCAAAAGTGCTGCTGGGCTCGGCGACACCTTCGTTTGAAAGCTACTACAACGCACGTATGCAGAAGTATGGCCTCGCCGAATTGACTGAGCGTTTTGGCGGCGTAAAGCTGCCTGAAATCGAAGTGGTGAGCATCACTGAGGAAACAAAGCGCAAAACCATACAGTCGCATTTTACCAGTGTGCTGATGAATGATATAAAGCAGGCGCTATCAAACAAAGAACAGGTTATTTTATTTCAGAACCGCCGCGGCTATGCCCCGGTACTGATGTGTAAAATATGTGCTTACACACCTAAATGTATCAATTGCGACGTAAGCTTAACGTACCACAAAAGCAGCGGCAAGCTGCATTGCCATTATTGCGGTTACAAAGAGGACGCGCCCCAAATATGCCCGGCCTGCGGATCAACGCACTTGGAATATAAAGGTTTTGGTACCGAAAAGGTAGAAGATGAATTGGCTCTTTTGCTACCGGAAGCCCGGATAGCGCGCATGGACCTCGACACCACCCGGTCGCGCAATTCATTGCAAACGATATTGAATGATTTGGAGGAGAAAAAGATCGACATCCTGGTGGGTACGCAAATGGTTGCAAAGGGGCTTGATTTTTCGGACGTAACCGTAATTGGCATCATCAATGCCGACAGCCTGCTTAAATTTCCGGATTACCGGGCCAACGAGCGCAGCTACCAGATGCTGGCGCAGGTAAGCGGCAGGGCAGGGCGGCGCGGCAAACAGGGGAAGGTGGTTATACAGACATACGACCCGGGCCACAGGGTGATTAAACAGGTTATTGAAAACAATTACAACGATTTGTATTTCACCGAAATGGAAGAGCGCCGGAGTTTTAAATATCCGCCGTTCTATCGGATCATCAACCTCGATATTAAACACAAAGATCCCGAAATGGTATTTAACCAGGCAGCCTACCTGGCTGCCGAATTACGCAAACATTTTGGTGAGCGCGTAATTGGCCCGGAGTTCCCACTGATTGGCCGGATTCGGAACTATTATATCAAAAGCATTATGTTGAAGTTTGAAAAAGACAACGTTTCTATCAACAAGGCTAAAGCGATCATCCGTGAGGTGATAACGCAGTTTCAAACCACTAAGTTAAGTAAGGGAAGTGTGGTACAGCCTGACGTGGACCCCTACTAATTACTGCTTTGTAATGGCATCTAATTGGATTTGAGTGGGACCACTACCGGGAAGCCATCCGCATTGAAACTTTGTTGATAGCCGTTTATAAATGATGTGTACTTTTAAATTGGCTATTTGATCTAAAACAGGTAAGTTCTTCGGGCTGTAGGTGCTATCAGTTCCGCTTATTTTAATTAGCCAGCCGCATCCATCGGCAGCCGGGTCGCCGCTATTTATAACAGTGGCATCGGCGGTTAGCACTTCAGTTATGGGCACAGGATTGTGTTTTTTGCAGGATAGGATAGTTAAAATAGACGAGAGAACGAAAATGGTAACAGTAGTAAATCGTATTGCTGATTTCATGGTTTGTTTTATTAGTTATACGTTAACTATAATTACTGATATCGTTTATCAGTGGATTAACAGTTTGCATTATTGTTTTGCTATAGCATCCAATTGAATTTGAGGAAAGCCGGAGGTTGCGGCCATGCCGCATTGAAATCGTGTAGACAGTATTTCATAACTGATATGCACTTTTAAACTCGCTGTTTTATAAATATCAGGCAAGTTTGCCGGGCTGTAGCTATTGTTGGTACCGTTTATCTCTATAAGCCAGCCGCAACCATCAGCGGCGGGGCTTCCCCAATATGTAATAGTGGCATCCCCCGTTATAACAGTCGCGCCCGGCTTGCCCAAATTTATTGGGTGTTTTTTGCAGGACAACATAGTTAAAGCAGGCAATGCAAAGATGAAAATGACAATAAAAATAAATTGTTCTGTGGGTTTCATGGTTGGTTTATGGGCTATACGCTACCAGGTGCTCAAATGCTACAAGAGGGCATAATCAAATTGCTATTTATCAGTTAGTAAATAATAGATGTAAATAATCAACACCATCCGGCAAATCAGTCTAATCTGTGATTAACTTTGCCCCCGAATGGCTTATAAATATATCGATAATTATCGCGAACAAGGCGCCCGAAAAAAACTGGTTGAAGAGCTGCGGAAAAAAGGCATAGAAGATGAGGATGTGCTTAAAGCTATTGGAAAAGTGCCCCGTCATTTCTTTTTCGACGAAACTTTCTGGAACCAGGCTTACAGGGACATCGCTTTCCCGATAGGCGAAGGCCAAACTATTTCCCAGCCTTATACGGTAGCATATCAAACCCAGCTTTTACATATTCATAAGGGCGATAAGGTGTTGGAGATTGGTACAGGCTCCGGCTACCAGGCCTGTGTTTTAGTAGAGCTTGGCGCTAAAGTGTACACTATTGAACGCCAGGAAAAGCTTTATGAGCGTACCAAGCAGGTTTTGCCGCACATGGGTTACAAACCTAAATTTTTTCTTGGCGACGGTTCAAGGGGCATCGCAAAACATGCGCCTTATGATAAAATAATAGTAACTGCTGGTGCGCCGACCGTCCCTGAAGAGCTGTTAAAGCAATTGAATATCGGCGGGATATTGGTGATACCTGTTGGCGACCAGGACCTGCAAAAGATGATAACGGTACTTAAAACCGGCGAGAATGATTATGAAAGAATAACCCTGGATACCTTTAGGTTTGTGCCGCTTGTAGGGGATAAAGCCTGGTAATTAAGAGATTATTTGACTTGTAAGCCAATTGACCAGCAAAAATCTTTCAATTCTAAAACGCTTTCACCGATCAAATTTTTCACATTAATGTCGGTATTGACAAGCTTTAATAATTCATGGGTTACTGATAATAATAGTTCAGAGCTTACTGATGCCGCATCTCTTAACGAGGTTATTTGCCTGGCTTGATTAAAATACCCATGTTTCTCTAATCGTATTATTACTTCTTCAATCTTTTTTAAATAATCCATCTCGTGAAATTATCTTTTCATCGCTCTATCCATCTCGACCTTCGTATCTCTTTCTTTCAGCGATTCGCGCTTATCAAAAGTCTTCTTGCCTTGTGCCAGGCCGATCTCAAGTTTGGCGAAGCCGCGCTCGCTGATGAACAGCGCCAGCGGCACAATGGTCAATCCTTTTTCTTCGCCGCGGGTTTGCAGCTTTTTTAGCTCCTTTTTGTTGAGCAGTAAAATGCGGTCGCGTTTGGCTTCGTGGTTGTAAAACGAGCCATAGCTATATTCGGCGATGTGCAGGTTACGCACATATAACTGGTCGCCTATAAAAGTGCAAAAGGCATCGTTGATATTGGCTTTGCCTTCGCGGATAGATTTTATTTCGGTGCCAAGCAGCTTTATTCCCGCCACGTATTTATCCAGTATATGGTATTCAAAATAAGCTTTTTTATTCTTTATATAAATATTCTGGTCCATCACTGCTCGTTTGCTGCAAATATGCGAATTATTGCGGTTTAACCACAAGTACCGGCACGTTTACCTTATGGCGGACCGAATTAACCGTGGTGCCGAAAATAAGGTCCTTGATTGCTTTATGTCCGTGCGAACCCATAACAACGAATTCAATCTTTTCCTCTTTTACTATAGCGGCGATCGATGGTGCCGCCCTGCCGAAGCCGATCTTTGCCCTGGCGTGGTAACCCTGCTCCCTTAGCGCCGAAACATATATATTCAGGTTATCGGCATCGCTTTGTGTTTCATGATCCATTACCTCTGTGCCATAATACCGTGCGCCTGCCGTTTCAACCACGTGTATCAGGATATAAGTGGCTTTTTTTCCACCCTGCATAATGGCATGGCTGATGCAATCCCGGTCGTTTTTTGAAAAGTCGATGGTGATGCCGATACGCTTATAGGAAACAGGCTCCAGGTCGCTTATCGTAGTAGCCAATCCATGCGGAACGCGCGCCGGCCGATCCTGGTGCTTAAATAGTATAGGCCTGAAAAATATATAAACCAATAATAAGGCGATGGCAATTATTAGCGGTATTGCCAATGCATATATCCAAATAGACGCCGATGGGTATTGCGTTAGCCAGCCGCTAACCTGGTCGACCACTAATTTGGCGTTTAATGCGAGTATTAGCGCTGCGCTGGCCCATGCCAGTACCTTAACTTTCAAACTTATGGCAAATTTCCCCATCCGCTTGCGGTTTGATGTAAAATGAATAAGCGGAATTACCGCGAAACCCAACTGCAAGCTCAAAACCACCTGGCTTAATATTATCAGCTTGCCTAATCCATTATCACCAAAATAAATAATAGTAAATATAGCAGGAACTATGGCTAATAACCGCGTTAATAAACGGCGCAGCCACGGCTCGATACGCAGGTTGATATGCCCCTCCATCACAATTTGCCCGGCAAGGGTGCCCGTAATAGTTGAGCTTTGGCCCGATGCGATCAAAGCTATTGCAAAAAGGGTAGGTGCAACGGAGCCGAAAAGATGCTGGAGCAGTTTATAGGCATCCTTTATTTCAGCCACCTGGAAATAGCCGTTTTTAAAAAACGCGCCAGCAGCCAGTATCAATATAGCGGCATTCACCACGAATGCCAGGTTGAGCGCTATAACGGTATCAAAAAGATTAAACCTGATGGCCGATCTTAACCCGGTATCGGTGCGGGTAATCTGCCGGGTTTGCACCAAAGAGGAGTGGAGATACAGGTTATGTGGCATTACCGTAGCGCCTATGATACCAATGGCTATATATAGCATATTTTGGCTTACCGGATCCTTTTGAAATAAATTATTGGGAATGAAACCCTTCGCTATTTCCAGCACATCCGGACTTACAATAAACATCTCTATCAAAAAAGATACGCCCATGATGAATATCATCGACATGATAAACACTTCCAGTTTGCGCATGCCCCTGTTCATTAAAAACAGCATCAACACTGTATCGGTCAGCGTAAGCGATACGCCCCACATCAACGGCAGGTGGAATAGTAACTGCAAACCGATGGCCATACCGATCACCTCGGCAAGGTCGCAGGCGATGATGGCAATTTGAGCTAATATATACAGGCAGAAGTTTACGAAACGCGGATAGGCGTTTTTTGATGCCTGTGCCAGGTCGAGGCCGCGCACAATACCCAGCCGGGCGCTTAATGATTGCAGCAGTAACGCTATCAGGTTCGAGGCGAACAATATCCATATCAACCGGTAGCCAAAAGCGCTGCCCCCGGCAATATCCGTAGCCCAGTTACCCGGATCCATATAACCCACACTTACCAGGTAAGCAGGTCCCACAAAGGCAAGAAGCCGCCGCCAGCCGATCTTGTTCTCGGTTTTTATTGAGCTGTGGACATTGCTTAATGAGTGGCTATGTTGTTCATTCATAAAACGATTAATAAATTATTTGCCACTTCGCGGCTGATCTGTATTCTTTTTCCTTCCATCTGCAGGATCATCGAATGATCAAATTCAATGATCTCAACAACCTCGACCGTTTTGCCGATAGTAAGCGATTGCTTTTCAAGATATTGAAGGAACAGGGTCGAGTGGTCGCGTACCCCACAAATGGTTCCGCTTTGATTGGGCGTGATTGACGATACCGGTTTAAGATCGTGTGTTTTAACCAGCCCGTTGCAATCGGGTATCGGGTCGCCATGCGGATCATATTTTGGGAAACCCATAAATTTGTCCAGCCGGTTTATCAGTTCATTTGATGATATGTGTTCCATTTCTTCGGCCATATCGTGCACCTGGTCCCATTTAAAGCTTAATTTTTCAACCAAAAAATATTCCCATAACCGGTGTTTGCGAATAATGTTTACGGCAATTTTTTCACCGGCTACCGTAAGGTTAACGCCCTGATACGGCGTATAATTAATCAGTTCCTTATCAGCAAGCTTTTTCAACATATCCGTCACCGACGATGCTTTTGTTTTTAACAACGCCGCCAGCTGGTTAGTGCTTACGTTTTCGTTGCTTAACGCGAGGTGATAAATGGATTTTAAATAATTCTCTTCGGCTAAAGTGTTCATTTCAACAAATCTAATAAAAAATTTAGACTTGTCTAAAAAAGATGAAATGAAAAAATTTATTATTGCTAAAGCGGTTTTTTGAAAAATTATATTTGGCTGCTTGCGGAATATTCTATATTTGCGTGTATTATGGCTGCTGACTTAGATAAAATTGACCTTCAAATATTAAAGATATTGCAAGAGAACGGCAGGATCACCAACCTGCAGTTGTCTAACGAGGTAGGGCTGTCGCCGGCGCCTACTTTGGAGCGTGTGCGCAAACTGGAAAATGCCGAATATATCAAGAGCTACCATGCCCTTGTTGATGAGGAAAAACTGGGCTTGGGAATTAAAACTTTTATCCAGATATCGCTTGATTTTCATCAGAAAGATACCATTCAAAAATTTCTTGAGGAGATACAAAATATCAAAGAAGTTACTGAGTGCCACCATGTGACCGGGCAATGTGATTTTTTACTGAAAGTTTACGTGCGCGACATCAAATCATACGAACAACTGATCATGGAAAAGATCAGCCGCATAACTGTGGTTAAAACCTTTCAAACCATGATGATCATGTCAACCAGTAAGAAGGAACCGATTGTTCCTTTAGAATATTGATAACGTGGAGATTCCAAATGTGCTTACTCATCTGCACATTTTAAATCTACACATTTGCACATCTTAATGTATCTGCCAATCTATCGGTTTTTCCCCTTGCTTCTTCAAAATCTCATTCGTCTTTGAAAAAGGCTTTGAGCCAAAGAAACCGCGGTCGGCTGAGAATGGAGACGGGTGAGGGGATTTGATGATATGGTGTTTTGTTTTGTCGATCAACTCGGCTTTGGCCTGTGCAAAGGCACCCCATAAAATAAAAACCAGGCCCTCTTTTTTATCCGACAGGGTTTTAATTACCATATCGGTAAACGTTTCCCAACCCTTTTTTTGATGCGAGCCGGGTATCCCGGCGCTTACCGTAAGACTGGCGTTCAATAATAACACACCTTGTTCCGCCCATTCGGTCAGATTGCCATGGTTCGGTGTGACAAAACCTGGTATGTCGGTCGTTAATTCTTTATAAATATTTCGCAACGAGGGCGGAATGGTAATACCTTTTTGAACCGAAAATGACAGGCCATGTGCCTGTTTTTCACCATGATAGGGATCCTGTCCTAATATTACAACTTTTACTTTGGTAAACGGCGTTTTTTGGAAAGCGTTGAAAATATCGCTTCCTTTTGGATATATTTTGTTGCCCGCGTGTTTCTCTTCTTTTAAAAATGCCCGCAGCTGTACCATGTAATCTTTGTCAAATTCGTCATTCAACACTGCAAGCCATGAGGGTTCTAAATCTATCGCCATAAATCTTTATTCAAATTGTTGATTTAGCGTACAAATAAACGGATATTTGCATGCGAATTCAGATATAAAAAGATGACAAATATAATAAGGTTAATTATAGCTTGTGTGGTAATGGGCGCCGCAGTGGCACTTTGCGCGTTTGGTTTTTGGGGCTGGGGAATACTGGTGTTATTTATCGGCAGTGTGTTTTTGCTTAGTTTCTTTTTTAACGAAAATATGATACTGGCCCAGTGGTTTTTACGCCGCGAAAAAACCGACAAAGCGGAAGCCTGGTTATTAAAAATAAACGATTACGAAAAGCAAATACATAAAGGGCAGCACGGTTACTATAATTTATTGATCGGCATGATCGAATCACGTAAGCAGCCTTTGAAATCAGAAAAATATTTTAAGAAATCACTTGCCCTCGGCATGAAGATGTCGCATAATATTGCATTGGCAAAGTTAAGCCTCGCCGGCATAGCAATGGCTAAGCGGAATAAACGTGAAGCTCAAATGTACTTGCAGGAAGCGGCTAAGGATGATAAAAACAAATTACTTACTGACCAGATTAAGATGATGAAGCAACAGCTGGGGCAAATGGACAAGCAGGTAGTAAGAGGCGGGTATCGGCAGTTTTAATTATTCAGAGACCAAAAACACTTGCTATTTCTCATCAAGCGACCCGTAATAACCGGGTTCAGCCGATTGACTTTGGCTATGTGCAACATACATGTTGTGGTTTGAATGAATTTCTTCGGTAGGATTAGCTACCTCCACCATCTTCAGCAGACTTCTGATCAGCGATAAGTTAAAGGTGTTCCTGTTTAGTTTTATCAGGTACTCGTGTTCCGTGATTTCCAGTATTGAATTAGTCATAACAAATGGGTTTAATTCTTGTTGTAAAAATCAACAACATAATTAATACCAAAGTTCAATCTGTTTTACCATTTCGTTAACAAATTGTTACTAAATGGCAGATTTTCAACCGAATAATATTTTCCCCCAAATTCCGGGCATCGTTCGGACTGTATCCTAAAACTCACAAAATTTAACAATTTGTAAAAACAGGTGTATTGAAAAGCAATCACTCAAACCAGGCCATCACTATTTCTTTCACCGGCATGACGAGGTCAAGCTTCAGCTTTTTACGCATCCCGCCAAGGTCATTAAATACCTTGTTCGGATTAGCGGATTTTAATTCTTCGACGGAATTAAACCCCATCTTATTGAGTACCGGAACCCACTCGGCTGGTACGCCGATATTGATGAAATCGTCTGCAGTCCCAACTTTAGCCTTTTTCTCGGGCCGCATTTGCGGGAAGAATAATACCTCCTGTATGGTTACCTGGTTGGTCATCAGCATAACCAGGCGGTCAATGCCAATACCCAGCCCCGATGTTGGCGGCATGCCGTACTCAAGCGCGCGTAAAAAGTCCTCATCCATTGCCATTGCTTCATGATCGCCGCGGCCGGCAAGTACTAACTGCTCTTCTAGCCGTTCGCGTTGATCAATCGGGTCGTTTAATTCAGAGTAGGCGTTTGCTATTTCCTTGCCGTTTATAAACAGCTCAAACCGCTCAACCAAACCGTCTTTTGTCCGGTGTTTTTTGGCAAGCGGTGTCATTTCAATCGGATAGTCCGTAATATAAGTTGGTTGGATCAGGTTAGCTTCAACCTTGGCGCTGAATATTTCGTCAATTAATTTTCCTTTGCCCATGGTGTCATCAACCTCGATACCCAGTTCGCTGCATGTGCGTCGCAAGGCGGCTTCATCCATCGTGGATACATCAACGCCTGTATATTTCTGAATGGAATCATACATTGACAATTTTTCGTAGGGCCCTGCAAAGTTGATCTCGTTTGCGCCTACCTGTACTACCGGGATGCCGTGCACCGCCCGGGCAACAATCTCCAGGCATTGTTCAACCATGGCCATCATCCATATATAGTCCTTATAGGCTATGTAGATCTCCATTGCGCTGAACTCAGGGTTATGCGTGCGGTCCATGCCTTCATTTCGGAACATTTTACCAAACTCATATACGCCGTCAAAACCCGCAACGATCAGTCGCTTTAAATACAACTCGTTGGCAATGCGCAAATACAGCGGCATATCCAGCGTATTGTGATGCGTTACAAACGGACGCGCGGCAGCACCGCCGTGCACGGGCTGTAATATAGGCGTTTCCACCTCGAACCAGCCTTGCTTGTTAAAATAATCGCGCATGCTGCTAATCACCTTCGACCGGTTGACGAAAATTTGTTTGAATTCAGGGTTAACGGTCAGGTCAACATACCGCTGACGGTAACGCATTTCCGGGTCGGTAAAGGCATCATGAATATTGCCTTCTTCATCCCGTCTTACAATCGGTAACGGTTTTAGCGCTTTTGAAAGCAATACCAGTTCCTGCACGTGAACAGATATCTCGCCGGTTTGGGTCAAAAAAACAAAACCCTTCACGCCAATATAATCGCCGATGTCCATCAGCTTTTTAAAAACGGTATTATATAAAGTTTTGTCCTCGCCGGGGCAAATATCGTCCCGTTTAAGATAAATCTGTATCCGGCCGCTTGAGTCCTGCAGTTCGGCAAATGATGCATTTCCCATAATGCGCCGAATCATAATACGGCCGGCCAGGGTAACTTTTTTATAGTTGTCAGGGAAGCGCCCAAAATTATCTGCTATATCCTGGGCAAATGCGGTAACCTTATATTCATCGGCGGGATAAGGGTTTATACCCAGTTCCCGTAATTGGTTCAGCGATTCGCGGCGTAAAAGTTCCTGTTCGGATAATGCAGTGCTCATGGCCGCAAAAATAGTGATTAGCGGTTAGAGATTGGAGATTAGTTTGAAAAATTAGGAGACAGCGTTGAAGGTCAGAATTGACTCTTTTGAAAAGCTATATTTGGCCGATGGATTTAAAAGTGATTGCGTTTGACGCTGACGATACGCTTTGGGTGAATGAGCCTTATTTCAGGCAAACTGAGGAACAGTTTTTTGAGCTGCTTAGCGAATTTTCGCCCAGACATTCGTTGGAAACCGAACTATTGAAAACCGAGATTGAAAATCTGCCGCTGTACGGTTATGGCATAAAAGGCTTTATGCTTTCGATGATCGAAACGGCGATGAAAATCACAAATAATACGTTAAGTGCTGAAATCGTAAAAAGGATACTGGAACTGGGCAAACAAATGCTTGATCAGCCGATCGAATTGCTTGACGGGATCGAAGACGTGCTCATCAATTTAAAGGATAAATATCGCCTGGTTGTCGCTACAAAAGGCGACCTGCTCGACCAGGAACGAAAATTGAAGAAGTCGGGCATAAGCCACTATTTTCATCACATCGAGATCATGTCCGAAAAAGATACTGCCAATTATACTAAATTGATCCGTCACCTGGATATACAGCCGCATGAGTTTATGATGGTAGGCAACTCCATTAAAAGCGATGTTCTCCCGGTTTTAGATGCAGGCGGGTACGCGGTACATGTGCCTTATCATATTACGTGGGCACATGAGCACATTGAAGAAAGCGTTGAGCACGGGCAATTTAGAAGTGTTAAGTGTATTACGGATATATTGAGCTTGTTATAAAGACATCTCCCTTTCAATCCGCATCTGCTTACTGCATATACAATTCATCAATAGCGGTTGCATATTTCTTTTCGATCAGCTTGCGCTTGGCTTTCATGGTTGGTGTAATTTCGCCGTCGTCGATGCTGAAAGGCTTGCGCTTTACTTTAAAGTTTTTAATCCGCTCAAATTTGGCCAGCTCGTTTGATAGCCTTTTGATATCCTGGCCTATCCAGTCAACAATTTCCTTTTCCTCAATAAACAGCTCCGGTTTTTCAAAAAACTCATTGCTTAAATTGAAAGCCTCCTGTAGGGTATCCCGCGAAGGGACGACAATAGCTGTAATGTACTCGCGTTTATCACCCACCAAAAAAACCTGCTCTATCCTCGGGCTTTTTAGATAGGTGTTTTCCACGGGGGTGGGATAGATGTTTTTGCCGTAGGCATTTACCAGCATATTTTTTAATCTGTCGGTTATTTGCAGGTTGCCCCTGTAAAACCGGCCAATATCACCCGTATGGAACCAGCCGTCGGCATCGATTACCGACGCCGTCTCTTCGGGTTTATTCCAGTAGCCCTTCATCACACAATGGCCGCGCACGATGATTTCGCCTTCTTCAGATTGAAAATCTTCTTTAAAGGTTTCGTGTGTCTGGATGGTATAAATATGCCTGGTATCAACATTTTGTATGGCTACGTCGATGCCGGGTATAATGCGGCCAACGGTTCCGTAAATTATACGGTGGTCTTCTGTTACCGACATTACCGGCGATGTCTCGGTTAAGCCAAACCCTTCTAGAATCTTTATGCCCAGATCGCCAAAAAACTCACCGATATTTTTGGGTAAAGCACCTCCGCCCGACAGCATGACCTTTAAGCGGCCGCCTGTTTTTTCTTTTATTTTACTGAATACCAACTTTTCGGCCAGCTTGTGCTCATTACGCAGTAGCAGGCCCGGTTTTTTACCGGCTTCTTTCAACAAGCGCACTTCACGGCCGATTTTCAGCGCCCAGAGGAATATTTTTGACTTGATACCGCCCGCAACTGTTCCGTTTTTCATGGCCCGGTCATGGATGCGTTCCAGCAACCGGGGCACGCAATTCATTACCGTCGGCTTTACCTCAACCATGTTTTTGGCAAGCAGGTCGAGGCTTTGGGCAAATGCTATTCTGCTGCCTGCAAACAGGCAAATATGGTAGGTCGCGGTGCGTTCAAATACGTGGGATAAGGGCAGAAACGATAAAAAGACGTCTGTGCTTTCAATAATAGGCAATTGTATAAGGCTCACCCTTGCATTTTCGGTAAGGTTAAAATGCGTGAGCATTACGCCTTTAGGCGTACCGGTAGTGCCTGAGGTATAGATAAGGCACGAAAGATCCGACGGTAAAATGGCCTCACGGGCAATATTAATAGCCGACCGGTATTTTTCGACCAATGTGAAACCCTCGTGTATCACTTGCTTAAGACAGATAACCCCTGCATTCAGACTTTGCTTCCGGTTGATTTTTTCGGTATCGTCAAACGCCGGGATAATGCGGATCAAAGCCGGGCAGTTATTGGCAACCTTTATCACCTTTCGCAATAAAAAGGGGTTACCCACCAATATGGTTTTTGCGCCCGAATCATTTAAAATGTATTCGATCTCGGCCTCGGTAAGGGTAGGATAGATAGAAGTATTTATAGCGCCGATCTGCTGCAGCGCCTGATCGTAATAAATATAATCGGGGCCGTTCTCAATAATTAAGGCTAAACGATCACCCTTTTTAATGCCGATTTCCAGGAACCAGGCCGATATGGCGTCGATCTTTTCCAATGCCTGCCTGTAGCTGATATCAACCCAATTATCATTCACCTTATGGCTCATAAAAGTTTGGGTGTCCGGATGAATGTGTTTTACAATATGCCGTATAAGGCTCGGGATGGTCGACCGCTCAGATGCAGTATTCATTAATTTAAATCAGGTTTATACTATCACAAATCTAATTTATTTTTTAGAAATTGATAAAACCCGCCCGATTAAAAATCAGGGAATAATTGAAAGGTAAAGGTTTTACAGTGTTTAAATGGAAATCAACGACTCCAGGTTCCAGCTTTTTACTTCTTCGATGGTGATATGGCCTTCGTAAATCGCCTTGCCCACTACACAGGCTTCCACCTTAATATTGCTCAGCTGCTCAATGTCATCCATTGAACTTACGCCGCCTGATGCGATAAGTTTTATGAAAGGAGAGTGGTCAAGCAGTTTTTCATAGAGGTCGATCCCTGCTCCACCGAGCTTGCCATCTTTATTAATATCAGTACACAAAAACCGAAAGAATCCTAAAGCAAGGCATTTGTCAACGTAATCCATCAGTTTGATAGGCGAGCTTTCCATCCAGCCGGAATATTTGATCACTTCGTCCAGCACATCGATTGCTATTACCACCTGGTCCGAACATTTATCCCTACCGCAAATTTCCTTGCTCAGTTCTTCCAGGAAAGTCGGATTGGTTATGGCCTGCGTACCTACAATAACACGATGAACGCCGGCATCTATCAGTTCTTTGACCTTGTCAATGCTTCGTATACCGCCGCCATATTGTACCTGCATGTCCGTTTTACGGATCACATTAAATAAGTATTGCTGGTTCGAGAAATCGTTTTTTGCGCCGTTTAAATCGATAATGTGGATCAGATTGGTACCGTAGGAATGATATCTTTCTATCATTTCTTCGAGGGTAACATCGTACTCAGTAACCTGTTGATAGTCGCCCTCGCGTAAACGAACAACTTTTTTATCTAGAATATCTATTGCCGGAATAATGTACATGGCTTTCAGAGTTTTGAAAAATTTGTGAGTAGGATTTCACCATACGCGCCGGATTTTTCGGGGTGGAATTGTACCCCGTAAAAGTTATCCCGCATAATTGATGCCGAAAATTTGGTGTTATAAGTTGCTGATGATAAAGTATATGCAATATTATACTCAATAAAGTATGAATGTACAAAGTAAAAGTGTGATCCAGCGGGAATATCTTTAAAAAGTTTATTTTCTTTTTCAGGATAAACCCGGTTCCAACCGGTATGCGGCACTTTGTATTCGACGCCGTTTGCAAATCTAAGTGTATTTATCGGGAAGAGGCCTAACAATTTTGCATCACCTTCTTCTGAATGAGAAGTTAGTAATTGCATGCCTACACAAATGCCCAGTGTAGGTTTGTTAAGCGCCTTTATTTTCGGCACCAGCCCGGTTTGCTCCAGCTTATGCATGGCCGCGCCCGCATGACCGACGCCGGGTATGATATAGCGGTCAAACTTTTCAAAATCCTGCTCGTCATTGATCATGCCATAGGCAATACCCAGCCGGTTTAATGCTGCTGTCAATGAAAAAATATTCCCTGCCCCGTAGTTTATTATGCCTACCATGTGTTTTTAGTTGCAATAGAAGCAGTAGCAGTCAATCGAAACTGCCACTGCCACTATAAAACTCCTTTAGTTGACGGTAAAACCATCTTATTTACATCACGTTTAACGGCCATTTTTATTGCCTTGGCAAAGGCTTTAAATATCGCCTCAATTTTGTGATGTTCATTTTCGCCTTCGGCTTTAATATTTAAGTTGCATTTCGCCGCATCGGAAAAGGATTTGAAGAAATGGAAAAACATTTCCGTCGGCATCTCACCTATTTTTTCACGCTTAAAATCCGCATCCCAAACTATCCAGTTTCGTCCGCCAAAGTCAAGCGCCACCTGCGCCAGGCAATCATCCATGGGCAGGCAAAAGCCATATCTTTCGATGCCTTTTTTATCACCTAAAGCCGCGCCAAAAACCTCACCCAATGCTATACCGGTATCTTCAATGGTATGGTGCTCGTCGATGTGGAGATCGCCGTTTGCGATTATCTCCAGGTCAATATTCCCATGCCGCGCGATCTGGTCGAGCATGTGGTCGAAAAAGTGCAACCCGGTTGATACTTTGGCATCACCTTTACCATCGAGGTTTATTTTAATATAGATATCGGTTTCTTTAGTAGCCCGGCGATGTTCGATCACCCGTTCGCCCAGTTTTAGAAACTCGTATATCTTTTCCCATTCGGAAGTTTCAAGCACTATGGTGCTTTTTACGGCTTCTTCTTCGGCTGGTCCGCTAAATTCCTGGTTCCCTAAATTTGTGTTATTATTCAGCCAGATGGCCTTTGCACCTAAATTATGGCCAAGTAAAATATCATTTTTGCGGTCACCGATGGTGTACGAGCCTTTCAGGTCATATTTTTCGGTATCGAAATATTGCTTAAGCATGCCTGTTCCCGGCTTGCGGTTAGGCGAGTTTTCGGCCGGGAACGACCTGTCAATGCAAATATTCGAAAATTTAACCCCTTCGTTTTCAAATGTTTTGAGGATGAAATTCTGAACCGGCCAAAAAGTGTCTTCCGGGTATGATGCTGTACCCAAGCCGTCCTGGTTGGTAACCATCACCAATTCGTAATCTAACTCCTTGGCAATTTTTGGCAGGTACTGCAATGCGCCCGGGTAAAATTCCAGTTTCGCAAACGAATCTATCTGCTCATCTACCGGCTCTGTTATCATGGTACCGTCGCGGTCAACGAAAAGTATTTTCTGCAGCTTGCTCATTTGAAATCTTGTAAAGTTTGAATTAATTTTTTGTTTTCATCGGGTGTGCCGACAGTTATGCGCAAACAGCCGACGCATAGGTCCACCTTTGAACGGTCGCGTACAATGATACCCTTTTCAACCAGGAAATTATAGATGCCCCGCGGGTCGCTTGTTTTCACAAGTATAAAATTGGCGTCCGACGGATAGATATCCAGTACAAAGTCGAAATCTTTTAACTGTAAAACCAGGTTATCCCTTTGTATCAGCGTTTCTTTGATCCAGGCGTTTACCTGGTCGATGTTGGCAAGCGCCTGTAAAGCCAATTGCTGCGAAGCCTCATTGATATTATAGGGCGGCTTAACCTTGTTCATTACCTCGATGATCTCTTCGCTGGCAAAGGCCATACCTATGCGCAGGCCGGCAAGTCCCCAGGCTTTTGATAAGGTTTGCAAAACCACCAGGTTGGCGTATTCAGTTAGTTCCTGGATAAAGGTTTTCTGCCTGCTGAAGTTGATATAAGCCTCGTCAACTACCACCAACCCGTCGAAATTTGCCAGCAGGGTTTCCACGTCGGCCCGGTTAATTGAATTGCCGGTTGGATTGTTAGGAGAGCAGACAAAAATGAGTTTTGTATGTTTGTCAATTGCTTCAGCAATACCTTCCAAATTAAGTTGAAAATCCTCAGTAAGCGGCACATTGCGCACCTCCACATCATTGATGTTTGCCGAAACCTTGTACATGCCATAGGTAGGGGGAACCAGTATCACATTATCGATACCCGGGTTGCAAAAGCTGCGGAACAGGATATCGATAGCTTCATCACTGCCGTTACCCAAAAATATATTGCGGGGCGGTACGCCTTTGATCTCGCTCAGGCGTTTTTTAACCTCGTATTGCAGCGGGTCGGGGTAGCGGTTAAATTGCTGTGCCAATGGCGAGCCGTAGGCGTTTTCATTCGCATCCAAAAATATGCTTGCCTCTCCCTGGTACTCATCCCGTGCGGATGAATAGGGAACAAGGTTTTTGATGTTTTCGCGTAGTATATTATTTATTGTGAACATTTTCTTAATTCTTCTTTATGTCATTGCGAGCGATAGCGCGGCAATCTCTTCGCTTATAAGTCAGCGCTTATTGTAGTTCTACGAGTTTGCTTCGTCGTTCCTCCTCGCAATGACAAGGTGTTTATCATTTAATTCTCACACTCACCGCATTCTTATGTGCATGCAAGCCTTCTAACTCCGCCAATATCTCTACCGAAGGCCCTATATTTTGTATGCCTTCCGGCGTTATATGCTGGAATGTTATTTTCTTCACAAACGAATCAACCGATACGCCCGAATAGGCCCTTGAATAAGAACTTGTCGGCAAAGTATGATTGGTCCCTGATGCGTAGTCGCCTGCGCTCTCGGGGGTTAAATTTCCTAAAAATACTGAACCGGCGTTGAGGATGCTTGTAGTTATCAGTTGCCAGTTTTTAGTCGCCAATATCAAATGCTCCGGCGCATACTGATTGCTGAAAGCCATGGCTTCATCCAGCGTGTTTGTAATTATGATATAGGAGTTCTCCAATGCTTTAGTCACGATCTCAGCACGCGGCAAAACAGGAACTTGCTTTTCAACCTCGGCCAAAACTGCTTCGGCGATTATTGCTGATGTGCAAACCAAAATCGACTGGCTATCCATGCCGTGTTCAGCCTGTGCTAATAAATCAGCAGCAACGTAAACAGGGTTGGCAGTTTCATCTGCAATAACCAATACTTCTGAAGGCCCCGCCGGCATATCAATAGCTGTTGTGGTGGTGGATTGGATGATGGTTTTAGCTTTGGTAACAAACTGGTTCCCGGGGCCGAATATTTTATCCACTTTAGTTATGGTTTCGGTACCATAGGCCATGGCTGCTACAGCTTGTGCGCCGCCTGCCAAATAAATTTTTTCTATCCCAAGGAGTAATGCCACATAGGCGATAAATGCATTAACCTTCCCATTCTTTTGCGGAGGCGAGCAGACCACAATTTCGTGACAGCCTGCGATGAGCGCAGGTATACCGAGCATTAAAAACGTGCTTGGCAATACTGCGGTGCCGCCCGGTATATATAAACCCACTTTTTCAACCGGCCTTATTTCACGCCAGCAGGTTACACCCGGCATGGTTTCTATTTTATCCTCCGGCTTTAACTGCGCGAGGTGGAATTTGTAAATGTTATTGTAAGCTATCTGAAGCGCTTCTTTTTGAGTTGGTGAAACTGTCGAAGCAATATCTTCAAGCTCTGTTTTATCCAGGTATAACTTATCCAGCTCAACCTTGTCAAACTTCATGGCGTAGTCAAGCAAGGCGCTGTCGCCATGTTCTTTTACATTGGCTATAACATCCTCAACAATATCCCGTATCTCATTTGCCGGATCAACATTACGCTGAACCAGGGTCTGGATATCCTTTTTGGTTAGATCTGAATAATTATATTGCTTCATGTCAGTTTGCACTGGGCGATTTGCAGTTTGCAGTTGCAGAAAAATACTGCCCACTGCCAACTCTTATAAAATTATCTTCTCAATAGGCATTACCACAATGCCCTGCGCGCCCGCCTGTTTGAGCTGGCTTATCCTATCCCAAAAATCACGCTCAGGGATCACGGTGTGAACCGCTACCCAATTCTCCTCCGCCAACGAAACCACCGAAGGGCTTTTTACCCCCGGCAGTAAAGCAATAATAGCCGGCAGGCTATCGCGGTGAACGTTGAGAACTACGTATTTGGTTTCCTTTGCACGTAAAACGGACTGCACGCGCTGGATGAGTTCCTGTACAAGGTCCGAATTTTCGGAGCCTTTGCTGCCGATCAGCACCGCTTCAGACGACATTACATCCGCGAAAGCGGTCAAACCATTGCTTTTCAACGTGCCGCCGGTTGATACCAGGTCGCATATCGCATCGCTTAAGCCCAGGCCGGGTGATATCTCGACCGAACCTGAAATGGTACGAATTTCGGCTTGAATCGCATTCTTTTTCAGGAACTTGTCTAAGATAACCGGGTACGTGGTAGCAATCGACTTGCCGTTTAACTGGCTTAACTGCTGTATCTGGTTGTTATTCGGTACTGCAATTTTCAACGAGCATTTACCGAAACCCAGTTTTTGCAGGTAAGCCACATCCACCTCAGTTTCCTGTATTACGTTTTCGCCTACAATGCCCAGGTCGGCAATGCCATCCTGTACATATTCGGGGATATCATCATCACGCAAAAAAAGAATTTCGAGCGGAAAGTTAGATACGGGAGAGATGAGCGAGCTTTTATAATTTTCGAAATTAAGGCCGCAATTTTTTAATAATTCAACGGATTTTTCGTTGAGGCGACCAGATTTCTGTATCGCTATTTTAAGTGTTTTCACTGATTGATTTTATGGAGCTATAATAAAAAGTATAAACGGGGTTTGTTATTTCGCGTAGAAACATACATTATCTGATCACCACATGGTGGTGATGGTGCAGATGGGGATGATATAATGTATAACCGTTCATTTTTTATATTGTAGAGACGCAATGTTTTGTGTCTCTACTGTTGAGCAGTGCAAATATAGGCAGTTGTTTGTGAAATCAAAATTTATTTGGCGAGTTGTAAATTATAAGCGCAGGCCGGCGGCCAATATAAAACCTACCGTTCACCATTATATTCATAAATCGCACCGTCCGCAAATTGCTTCAGCAGGGTAAGCTTTTTAACTTTAATTATATCCTTTAAACTGATGAGCTCGGGGTTATCCATAGATGGAAACCACACCAGGTAGTAGTGTTTAATCGTATAAAATTTTTGAATATCAGCCTTAAAATAACGGTGCGGCAATAATTTGGCGTAAGTACCGGATAAAAAATAAAGCGCCTCGTTTGCATCAGAATAAATCGGGATGCCCGGCTTGAAAACCTTTTTATTCTTTTTCAGATATGCTGCGAAAGGTGATTTATTCCATGAATCGTCCGAATATCCGGGTACACCGTAATCGTTTTCATCATCATACCGCTGCATATCGGCTGATAGCTCCTGGTACGAGAAGCCGAGCATCAGTAAACCAAAAACGATGGTAAGTATCCATTTCCAGCGATGGCTGACATTTCTTATAACCCCGATGGCCCAGTACGTGCAGCTTAATAATAAGGGGATAAATATGGGGGCCAGCAGACGTGTGTTAATTCTTTCGTATCGTGATAGCGTTGAAGATACAACTATAAACAAGCCGTAAATAAGCGCGAATGTAGAAACAAGGTTCTCGTAGGTGCGTATGCTCCGGTGAAAATAATTAAATACCACCACTGCGGTAAGCCCTATAAACAGGATGATGGCAATTGCAGTAGCAAAGGGGTATAATTTTTCGGAAAAGCCTGTCCAATCACACATAACTGTACCAAAATAGTGCAGGTTTTCCACAAAGGGCGTAACCGAAGCTTCACGTGGACCGGTGAGCTTACTGGTGGTCATAGCATTCCTTAGCAGGTTTAGTGCCAGTATCGAAGAGGCTGCCACACCATATATTAATATGTGGACTATCTTTTTTTTCAAAGGCAGGTACCTGTCCAATAACATTAAAAGGCCGCCGGTACCGATAAGTGTTATACCTGCGTAGCGGGTGATGCTGCTTAGGGCGGCTACGCCCGCAAACACAAGCAGGGTGGGCAAGGTATGCTGAACCAGGTATTGCCTGCAGGCGATAATAAAAAACAGGAAGATGAGGATAAACAGTGTCTCGGACCACAGGTACGTATATATATTCAGCAATGCTGGACTTAATACGATCGCAGGCAGCATCAGCCATTTATACAGCCATGGCCCCGACCTGAACCGTTGTATGATCCACCCGCTTAAAAATATAAGTGTGGCGAACATTAATCCGTTTAAAACCGGTCCCGCGGCGATAGGATCGATTCCGGTAAAAAGCAGCACGACCCACAAAAAGAACGGGTAAAAAACCGGGAAGTCGGTTATGTAGGTATTGTTAAAGGTGATAAGCGAGCCATGCGCATGTAAATTACGTGCAGCGCTGGTGTACATAATTGAATCGGGCGAAATGCCTATACCGCTGTATGTGGTGTATAGATATATCAAATAAAAACCAACGGCCGAGGCAACGAGCGTATCATAGGTTCTTAAGAAGCGGTTTAGGGTCATGTAGATTCAATTTGAAAATTTGAAGATTTCAGTCTTCAAATTTCAAATAATTTTACGCAATTAAATCCAATATTTCGTTTAACGGTTGATCGCTATCAATTAAAATACCTTTAACACCCGCCGCGGTTGCCGCTTCAATGTCGCGCTCACGGTCGCCGATAAAATAGGATAGGGAAGGGTCGAGGTTATATTTTTCTATCCCCTGCAGCAGTAAGCCGGGCTTTGGCTTACGGCAATTGCATTCACCGGTAAAATCGGGGTGGTGCGGGCAATAAAAAATATCTTTTATTTCAATACCATGGCTGCGGTAAGTTTCTTTTAAATGCGCATGCATTTTGGCTAACTCATCTTCATTGTACCACCCTTTTGCCAGGCCGCCCTGGTTGGTTGCAACTAAAAGTAAATAGCCGCGATCCTGCAGTGTTTTTAGCGTTTGAAAATTATCCAGTATATGGAAATCCTCAAAACGGCACACATAATCACCCATTTCACGGTTCAATACGCCATCACGGTCTAAAAAAACAGCTTTATTTTTTGCAGGCATTTATTAAAATTTCGGCAAATGTAATAAAGAAAGTCTGGAGTCTTAAGTCCAGTCTTGAGTGAATCGGGCAAAACTTATAGTTAATCCTCAATCGACTTAAGACTACAGACTTAGGACCTAATTAATTGCTCTTAAAAGTATAAGGCAAATTATTAAAGGCGCCGGCGGTAACATGGTCTAAAGTAACGGTCGCAATATTTCCCTGACTGTCATATGTATTTTTTAATGAAGTAAAAGAAAATGTCCCGGTTATCTGCCGCTTAACCGAATCGATGGCCGAGATAATGATCCCTCCTGACCCGGGCCCAACTGTGCCCTGGGGCGCCAGCACATAAGCGCCCGACGAGTTTTTTTGCATAGTATAATATGACATGAGCAAATCCGGGGTATTATCAACAATAAAAGTGGCTAGCGGGAACCCGCTGGTGTTAATGGCATTGTTTTGCGTTAAGGCAACGTTTATTTCTTTATTTGTACCGATGCCTGTACAGGTAAACACCTTTGTTTTTGTGGCTGAATTGTAGGTTATTGCAGCCCTTACAGTATCCGCTATCCATGTGGTGTCGTTGACAACAGCAAACAAGGTTGTGTTTGAGGTGGCTGTGGCCGTAACAGTGTCTTTTTTACAATTTTGCAATAATAGTACTGCAGATAATAATGCGATAATAAGTGAAAATCTCTTCATATATAATAATTTCCCAACACAACGGCTTTTGGCTAAAAATCATATATGTGTATTGTTTATTTTACATAATTTAACATTCCCGGCTTACCCTCGGCGCGTTTTCTGTTTAAAGAAGAAGTTTTCTGTTTAAAGAAGAATAGGAGTTACTGCGATTACTTAAAGTACGACATTGGTATGATCTTCCACATACCGTGCGACAGGTGGCCTATAAGCAGTTCGTAGATCAAATATATTGGCCAGAAAATATAAGTGATCAAAAGGATAATTAGGTTGTGATTATAATACCAGCTTATCATTAACGCGTATATTCCCAATACGAGGTATACGATACTTGAATCTTTGTTTCTCATGACGTGATAAAATTTTAATCGTGAAAGTTTACGGGGTTAAGCTAACATTTAAACGTAAAAAATCCAAACGGAACAATCCATCTCTTTAGTTTACGCGCAACAAAATCTAAAATATAAGGACCGGCCCGCTAATAGTGTGACTTTTTTAAAGGTAAAAACTATTTTTTGAAGCGTAAATTGCGTTATAGATACTATAAATTTCGGTCTTTTAGCTGATTTATCCACAGTCCGGGTTAACACATCAAGTGATTTCTTTGAAGTATTGCCAACCTTTTTTATATTTCGATCAATGGCGGCGTTATTCAGGTTTTTAAACTACCCCGGCTTACCTATAATAAACCACTGCCTTAATCAAAAGAGAGGATTTCCCCTATGGCCCGGACCCAAGGGCGTTAACAGTTGACTTGCACTCCGGGTAACCGTGTTATAGCCAAAAAAGTGCCCACACGAGCGTAAAATGACGTTTTTATTAGCGCGCCCATAGCAAAACAAAACATGGACAGACCTTGCGCCAAACGAGATTATCAAGCACGCCTTTGCCTGTAAGTCGGGCCCGATTGAAGCGGTTATTTATTCCCCGCGCTTGTTTCTTAAGTAGGATGAACGGGATACATTGTTTGAAAAAATGAAGCAGTTATTGAAGAAAACAGCTATAACTATAGGTAGTTTACCTACATAGCCGCTTACGCATTGTTAACAACTTAATTATAATAAAACTATAGTCTTTGTTAAGTTTGTTCGCAATGCATATTTATTTATCTTGCCGGCTGTGATAGCTAGCGAAAAGCATTGAATAAATTATTGCAGGGCGACCAATTCAATAAACAATTTCCCCGAAAGGGGGTAACTTAAAAACAACAACTTATCATGGCAACATCAGGAATTACTGCGTATTCAGTAAAAACAAAAACCAAAAACGTTCCAATGCTTAACCCTGTGATCGATATCAAATCGGGCAGATACATTGCAACAGGAAACGACGCGGCAGGCAATAAAATGGCTGCAATTATGGGAAAATCAACCGCCGAAGAGCATGTCAAAAACGGCAACGCCAAAAAAGGTTCCGGCTGGTAGTCAAAAAAGGTTAAAGCTGAAAGGTTGAAGGCGAAAGGTATTGCTTTCTCCTGAAGCCCGGAGGCCCGATAATAAACCCATCTAACTTACAAGTTAGATGGGTTTATAGTTTAATAGAAAAACGTTATCGGCCTGCCCTGTCCAGGAGTTGTATTTGCTGTTTATAGGCAGGCGGCAGCAATATGTTCTTAAAAAGCCCTTCAAGGTTAATCTTTCTCAGTAGCTTATATATTCTCAACAACGGGATCGCCCATGGTATCCCATTAGGCAGAAGCTGCTTTTTTACCTTTGCGGGAACTAGGCGCATTTGTACCTGCTTTAAAACCGGGTATCTTATTGGCCCCAATCGTTTTTTATATTGCTTATACAGGTCTTTTGTAAACATGCTGTATATTAAGTCCGCATCCAGGTGGGTTTCTCTCATGGTTTCCCATTCCTCATACCCAGTTGGTAATCCCCCCAGGTTCATTTGCAGACCGACGCGGTAAAACACGTTAAAGACCTCTTCTTTTTCGGTTGGGGTTAGTTTTCTATCCAGTAACTCAAACGAGCGGATGGAATAATCAATGAGCATAAATAATACATCCCTGTAGGCCCAATCCGGAATATTCGCACCGCGGGCGGCTTCAACGTTGTGATGGATATCCGTAATTTTATCAATGGCCCGCATGGCATCGTCTCGTTCCGAAAAAATGATCTGACGGGCATAAGCAACCGTTGAGAATAACCTGCCAATTGGGTCGGCAGGCAGACGTCCCGTAAAATATAACCAGTCTACCGCCCTGTTCAACGCAAACTCGGCCGCAGCCCCGGCGAATATGAATAATACAGTGTCTGCCCGGCCCCATATTTTCCTGACTATCGAATTAGCCGATACAAAATTTTCGTTCATCTGGTTATTAAACTCCCCGCTGCTCTTTTTCTTATGTTCTCCGAAACAATGACCAATAAAATCCCCAATGTATATGCCAACAAATCAGTAATCGAAAAAAAGGTGCCTAAAAGTATTTTAGCCACGCTGTTATTTTGCAACCCGAGTATGTTTACCAGGTGAAAATATTGCGATATCTCAACAGCATAAGCAAAAATTAATAGATAACAGGCCGTTTGCAGCACGGGTAAATTTAAAAAGCTTTTCACGATACAATAAATCAGGATAACGACTAAAAAATCGCCGCCGTAGGGTCGGATGATGGCATCGTGCATATATGTACCGATTAACACTTCGGTTATAAACAAGGCTAATGCAAGAAGGAAATAAGATTTATTGAAGGCCATAGAATTGGTATTATTAAAAGTACTTTGCATTACAAAGTTAATAATTTTTAATAATCCTGCAAATGAATAGTTTAGTTAGCAAAGGGTAGCTTATCGGGTCGGTTTGCGTAAAACCCGGTCTATTTTGCTATCTTTGCGTAAATAGCTTTTATTAATCATTCAATTAGCCGGCTTGAAGATCACAGCCCGGACCAGGCTATTTTTCACTAAATAAAATATATCATGGCGAAATCCCAGGCAACCTTCATGAAGAAGCAACTTGAAAAGAACAGGCAGAAAAAAAAGGAAGATAAAGAGCAGCGAAAGCTCGATCGCCAGCAAAATTCAGCTGGTGGGGGTATGGATAATATGATGGCATATGTAAACGAGTTTGGCGAGATCACCTCGACCCCGCCTGAAAATAAAAACATTAAAACAGATTAAGCCGATTTTAAGGTCAGTGCCGGCTCCTCGGGGGCAATAGTTTTTTGCTTTTCGGGGCGTTTGAACGTAAATAGCCACCATATATTAAAGTGCATACACAGGTTATAAAATACCACCGGTATTATCACACCAGATACCCAAACCAGTATAACAACAGCAGGCACATATGTGAGTTTTAACACGTTTACCAATACAACCCTTGCTATGGTAACTACAATGATCTGCATGCAATAAACAAAAAGGGAGTTAAATCCGATCACCCGCAAAAACCTCAACACATTATACTTCTGCAGCAGAAATGAGAAGTTAATGGAAATGGTACAGCCCAGCAACGCTTCGAACAGGAAAAAGAAGGGCATTTTGTGTTCCACATAGTTAATGCCTTCGACCCCGCCATTCAGATTTATTTTGGCAAACTGGTATTGTACCAGTAAAAATATCACCAGCAGCGGAAAAAATATTTTAAGCGAGGAAAATCGTTTAACGTTTTCGTCGGCCAGCAGGCCGCTTGATATCAGGTCGCCAATCGAGAAAAAGAGATAAAATTCACAGATATCGGTCAAAGCGCCTGCGTGAAGATCGTTAAGATGAAGATAGGCCGAAAAGCAGTACAATATCAGGCCAAGGCCCACTTGGGCCAGGGGTTTCATTTTCAGCAGGGATTTTAACATCGCATAAATTACACCGATAAAGAAAAGCGCATTCAGGTACCAGAAGTGGCCGTCCTGCCGTGGGTCGATCAGCAGGTCGAGATAATTTACAGGCTTAATTGAATTGTTTGTGAACCGGGCTGTCAGTAGCTGCAGCGTGATTTGTATCGCACCCCAAACCAGCAGCGGATATAAGATGGTATCGGCACGGTTGCTGATGTACGTGGTTACACCTTTTCTTTTCAATCCCGAAGCGATGAATATGCCCGAAATAATAAAAAATAAAGGCATCCGGAAACCATACAGAAATGTACCGATGTAATTGAAGAAAGGATAAGAACTTAAAGCTACGTGACCCTGGAGTATCGACAACGTATGGCCGAAGCCCACCAATATGATGCTTATGCCTTTATCATAGTCGATCCATTTCCAGCGTTTTTCCCGTAAAATGTTTTGTGTATTAAAAATATCCATCGATAATCCTAGTGTATTAATTTCTATTCAATTAAATCTTAACAATCTGCTGCTAATCTTTTTATATTAAAGTTAAAACCGGAAGAAAATGTTTTAATTCCCCCCGTTTTTCATAACAAGCAATAAGCAGACCAATTGATTTAGACAGCCGGGAGTTTGTGGATTTTGATGAGCCGGGCAAGGGATTAATCAAGGATAATATACCATTTGCTGTCATCATCTTTGGCATAGGTGAGTCCGTCGCTCATTTCGTGTACATCCCGCTTATATTTCTGGCTGTACCAGGTTTTGGTTTCATGAACCCGCATGCCACCATTTTCCCTGCGGAGATATAACTGCAAGGCGCCTAATGAAGGTGCTACTTCATTTAACCGCTGTTCTTCACTTTCTCTTACAAACGCTGAGCTCATAATAATTCTTTTTTTATGATAACATACACAGTTTGGAAATGTTTAATAGAGCAACGGCGAATTTGACCGGCTGTTTTATGTACATTTACTATTGTTAAAAAGAATAGCCATGTGGACAGAAACCGATAATAAACTTTATAAATCTTTTACGTTTAAAGATTTTTCTGAAGCCTTTTCATTTATGACGAGGGTAGCCTTTGCGGCCGAAAAAATGGATCATCACCCCACCTGGACCAACACCTGGAACAAAGTTGAGATATGGCTTAGTACCCACGACGCTGGTGACGTAGTCACTGACAAGGATAAAGCCCTGGCTAAGGCAATTGATAAGGTTAGTCTTAAGTCGTGAGTCTAAAGTCCGAAGTCTTAAGCCGAAAAGGTCGCTTTAGAAAATACTTCATAATTCTTCTACTTGGGACTTTCGACTTAAATAGCAATCCACATCCCGTTAACTTTTCCACAATCCGGTTAAACGCCGTTCAATCCATTAACTTTACCGACCTGATAAAAAGGATTAAACCGCTTGGCCAAAGACACGAGTAAAGAGACGCCGTTAATGCAGCAGTACAATGCCATAAAGGTAAAGTACCCGGGTGCTTTGCTGCTGTTTCGCGTAGGTGATTTTTACGAGACTTTTGGCGAAGACGCTATTAAGGCTGCGGGCATTTTGGGTATTGTGCTTACCCGCCGCGCAAATGGCGCGGCTACGCATATCGAGCTGGCAGGTTTTCCGCATCATTCATTAGATACTTATTTGCCCAAGCTTGTGCGGGCAGGACAGCGGGTGGCCATTTGCGATCAGCTGGAAGATCCCAAAACCACCAAAACAATTGTTAAGCGCGGCGTTACCGAGTTAGTTACGCCCGGCGTTGCCACAAATGATAGTATACTGCACCAAAAAAGTAATAACTACCTGGCCTCGCTTTATTTTGAAAAAAGCAGCATCGGCATAGCCCTGATCGATATCAGCACGGGGGAGTTTTTAACCGCGCAGGGCAGCAGCGAGTATATCGATAAACTGTTGCAGAGCTTTTCGCCCAGCGAAGTGATCTATCCCAAAAGCCGCCAGCACGATTTTAAGAACAGCTACGGCGACAGGTTTTATACTTATACCCTCGACGAATGGCCCTATAGCGGCGATTACGCCAATGAAGTTTTACTAAAGCATTTCGGTGTAAAATCGCTTAAAGGTTTCGGTATCGACAGGCTGAACCTGGGCATTGTTGCAGCTGGTGTAGCCCTGCATTACCTGAACGAGACCGAACACCGCAATCTGCAGCATATATCATCGATCAGCCGCATCGAGGAGGACCGCTACCTGTGGCTCGACCGTTACAGTGTGCGCAATCTTGAACTGGTGGGCTCGGCCAATGAAAACGCCCATACGCTGGTTGAAGTGCTTGATCATACTTGTTCGCCTATGGGTGCGCGCCTGCTGCGTCGGTGGATAGTGATGCCGTTAAAAGAAATAAAGCCCATCAACGACCGTCTTGGCGTGGTGGAGTACCTGATAGCGCAGGAAGAACTGCGCGAAACGCTCAAACAAAATATCCGCCTTATCGGCGACCTCGAACGGCTGATTTCGAAGATCGGCTTGCAAAAAGCAAACCCGCGCGAGGTATGCCAGATGAAGAAGGCTTTAATGGCCATTGATACGATCAGGAAATTAGGGGAGAGCACCTCAAGCCCGCCTCTGCAATCTATCGCCGCCCAGCTTAATCCATGCACCATCCTCTGCGAAAAAATTGAAAAGGAGCTAAGTGCCGAGCCGCCCGTTATGGTGGTGAAAGGCGGGGTTATCAATGAGGGCATTAACGAAGAACTCGACCGCCTGCGCAAGATCGCGTTCGGCGGAAAGGGCTACCTGCTCGAAATACAGAAACGGGAAGCGGAAGTTACCGGTATACCGTCGCTAAAAGTTTCATTTAATAACGTATTTGGTTATTACCTGGAAGTTACCCATAGTCACCGCGATAAAGTGCCAGCCGACTGGATACGCAAGCAAACCCTGGTGAACGCGGAACGATATATTACCCCGGAACTGAAGGAATATGAAGAGCAAATATTAGGCGCCGAGGAAAAGATACTCGCACTTGAAACCAGGCTTTATAACGACCTGATGTATTCCCTTTCGGAATATATCAAGCCCATTCAGTTGAACGCACAGTTAATAGCCCGGCTGGATGTACTGCTAAATTTTGCAACGATCTCAATTAAAAACTATTACGTAAAGCCGGATATCAACGAGAGCCGGGTGATAGATATCAAAGGCGGAAGGCACCCGGTTATCGAAAAAAACCTGCCACTGGGAGAGGAGTACATTACGAACGATGTTTATCTGGATTCGGAAACGCAGCAGATCATTATTATCACAGGGCCCAACATGGCCGGTAAATCAGCGCTGCTGCGGCAAACAGGGCTAATCGTGCTGATGGCCCAGATGGGCTGTTTTGTTCCCGCTAAAGCGGCCGCAATAGGCCTGGTGGATAAAATATTCACAAGAGTGGGGGCATCGGACAATCTTTCGTCGGGCGAATCAACCTTTATGGTGGAGATGAATGAGACGGCGAGCATCCTCAATAACCTGTCAGACCGCAGCCTGATCCTGCTGGATGAGATCGGCCGCGGCACCTCAACTTATGATGGTATTTCGATCGCCTGGTCGATAGCCGAGTTTTTGCACAACCAGCCGCAGGCCCGGGCAAAAACGCTGTTTGCTACGCATTACCACGAGTTAAATGAATTGAGCAATACCTTTAACCGCATTAAAAATTACAATGTATCGGTTAAAGAGGTAGGGCAGCAGATCATCTTCCTGCGTAAGCTAGTACCCGGCGGCAGCGAGCACAGCTTCGGGATACATGTAGCCAAGCTGGCCGGTATGCCGCAAAAGGTACTGAACCGTGCCAATGAGATATTAAAGAAACTGGAAGCCGAACGCACAGGAGGGGAGCACATCAAGGAAAGTATCCGGAAAGTGCAAAAACAGGCCGTTCAAATGCAGATGTTCTCGATCGATGACCCCGTGCTAGTGAAAATAAGGGATACCCTGAATAACCTCGATGTGAACACACTTACCCCCGTTGAGGCCTTGATGAAGCTGGATGAGATACAGCGGGTGATAAAAGGATAACACGATTTACGATTTTAGGATTACGATTTACGATTGTTTTAATTGCGGAATGTATTTATTTTCGAATTTAAAATATCACGAAAATCTTTAAATCTTATGAATCATGATTCTGACAACTTTCGGACTTTACTGACTTTTCGGACTTCCCTCAATGTTAATATGTTAAAAATCTTTGCGTAACCATAATGCTTGTTTGCACGTACATTTACGGTATGAATAAAAAACTTTACCTGCATTGCGTTTTGTTGGGTTTGGCAATTGTTGTTTCATCGTGCCACAGCAAAAAAGCAATTTTAAGGGGTGTGCCAGGTGAGGTGGTAAAACCTGCCGGGAGTGTCGCCGAAAAGTATTCGGCACTAATGGGGGTTGATAAGAATGATATCCATAACGGCAGGCTATATGCTTTTATAGATCAATGGTGGGGAACGCCATATAAGTATGGCGGGCAGGATAAAGCGGGGTTAGATTGCTCGGCGCTGGCGCAGCTGCTTGAGCAGGAGGTTTACGGAATAAACATACCACGCACCACAAGCCAGCAGGTAACTGTTATTAAACGCAAATATGAAGAAGAGCTGCAGGAGGGCGACCTTGTTTTTTTTGATTACGACGGCGGTAAGTTTAATCATGTAGGTATTTACCTTCAAAACGGCTACCTGGTGCACGCCAGTTCAACAAAGGGTGTGATGATCGTCAGGTTACACGATTCGTCCATGTATCCCCATTTTTCACGGGCCGGATCGATCATAGCAGATCCGCAGCCGGTGCCTCCAGGTAAATAATATCGCTATTGATTATCGATCTCTTCTCTAACCAGTTGCGGCCTGGCAAAAATGAACTTACGTTTACGGAAAAGCCGGGAAAGAATAGGGCCACTGTTGCTTTTTTCGGGGTAATATTTTTTAATGATACGTTTCATTAAAATTCCATAAAAAACAAAGGTAAACATCACATATAGACTGTTAATAGATAAATAACCAATCCCAATCATTACTGCAACGATAAGCGGTACAAAAACGAAATTCAGCCGGAGCGCCTTATATTTTAGTATTTGGTCAAGATTGTCGGTATCGAAACACAATTTATGTCGGTTATTTACCAAATAGCGGGCTAGCAAAGTTTGGGTGAGTGTGCTTAATAATAAAATACCGATATAGAAATTAACACCCCAGGTATACTGTGCGCTTGCGGGATTAACATTAGCCGAGATAAGAGAAACACCAAAAGGGAATAAGGATACCGAAAATAAATAGATCAGGTTAAAGGTTAAAAGTTTTGCGTCATAATCCTTTAACAGGCTAAACATTTTTAAATGATTACGCCAAAACCTGGCCACCAAAACAAAACTTATAATATAAGCTATTATTTTTGGTATCAGGTGCACGAACGCATGTTTAACATGCGCCGCATCGGCATTGCGCAGATCCTCAGGCAGCCGGATATCCAAAACCATTATGGTTATAATAATGGCGAACACGGCGTCGCTAAAAAGAATTACCCGCTCCAGCTGGAACTCTTTTTTTATTTCGGTTTCTTCATTTGCATTCATAACCGGAAAACTTAATTATTCAATAACTTTGTATCCTGATGGCTAAAGAAAAAGAAAGATACGGTTTCTGGACCAAATACAAAAGATTTGCAGGAAACGAGATATTGCTATATCTCATCATGATAATAGGGATTATACTGGGGATAATTATCTTTAGCTAGTTATTTCATTAAGCTGACGGTGTACTCATCGGCATCTACGACAGTTTGGTAAAAATCGACCAAATCCTGGTATACATCTTTGTTATAGGTCCCGTCGATAAGCTGGAATTTCCGCCTGTAGACCAGCTGATTACCCTTTAATTGCATGGTGGCAGTAAATTTCCCAAAAGGTTTTTCAATAGAAACATTTAACGGTTCTTTCTCCAGGCGCAGACCTTCCGGTAGTTTGTAGATTACTTCATCCTCATCGGTAAATCCGCGATTGATATAAACATCGTTCAGCCGGTTACGAATGCGCCGCAGGGGCGTTGTCTGGCGATTGACAGGATTCAGCATAAAATAGTATTTACCGTTGGCAGCAGTCGCATAATCGCGGGCATGCAGTTTAATGTTTTCTATGGTAACCGGCTCACGACCCTTATCCTGTTTTAAGTCAAGGTTGTCTATATCCAGGTTGTTTATCGGATAAATCTTTTGTAGCATTTTATATTTCTCTGCTAAAGGCTCATTTATCAGCTGATCCCGATAATCATAATCCGCGCCCCTAAATGTAGTTACCATATTGCCTTTTAGGTTGCCGTTTTCTTCAATCAAAAAATTTGCCTTTCGGCTTTTAATATTATCGTTAACTGAATATTTTGGAGTATGCATTAATTTGCCGCCTTCGGGCGTGCAAGCCAATACCGCGCGGTCATCAGTAAAACCACCCAGATAGCCAAAAGGCATTGTTTGACTGGTGCAATCAGCCCAGGTTGTATCATTTTTAAACGGAAGACATAATATAATATGATTTCCCTGTTCCAGGCTCGCGAAATCGTGGAGTAAACTCACTTTATAGTCATCATTTGCTTCAACAACACAATAATAAGATTCGATATTCGCCGCTTTTAGCAACGCTTGGGTATAATTTACCAGTGCCTTGCAGTCCCCGTAATTTTGTTTGTCAACGTCCGAAGCTAAAAATGGCTGGTTACCGCCTATACCCACCTGCACACTGATATAATGGGTTTTAGCCTGCATGTATTCATATATCTTTTTTGCCTTTAATTTAGGATCGGTGATATCTTTGGTGATCTCTTTGACGCGTTCTATTGTTTCCGGTGAAAGTTCCTGGCGGCCCGCGATTAACTTATCATATTCCCATTTACCCAGTTCTTTCCAGTTGGTAAATGCTCCGCTGATACCATAGTAGGTGAAATTTTCGGGCGCGATTTTAACGCAGCTTAAATACTTTTCATAATAAGGACTCAGGGGTTCATCCTTAATAGCTTTAAGGTTATTTAGCCGCCATGTGTAAGTTTTTAATCCAGCCGGATTGGTATTTATTTCTACGCTGCCCGGAATATTATTTTCATTATAGCGTATTTTAAAATCAGGTTTACAGCTAAAGGTAAACGAACTTTTTTCAACTGCAACACCGACGCCCGGATTAGGGTACCATTCTTTAAAATTAAGTGTTTGCCTCGAGCGTGTCTCGTATTCGTAAGCAATGGTGTAAGGATACTCGGTTATTGCTGGTAAGAAATGTTTTAATCGTGTGTCTTCGAATAATGAAAAATCGTTTCCCGCGCTCACATCATCAAAATCACCCTCCGAAAATTTCTTTATTTGCTTGCCGAATTCATTGTAAGCAGCTCCCTTTATATTTCTTATTATATTGCTTTTGTCGTGTTCAATGACTATACGGGCCATGTCATCGCCATTTTTATTTAAAACAGTAATCGCTTCTTTAATATAATAGGTGGTATTATAGAGGTCTTTAACCGCAATACTTACTTCCTTGTTCCGGATAACGGCGCTTGCGTATGGCAAAAGATCTTTTGGAATGAGGTCGGCATTGTAAATTTCCTGCGCCTTCGCTACACCGGATAGCGCCAGCAGAAGACAGCTTATTAATATTGATCTCATTATTTTTTCTTAAAAACCATTTCCGCTTTTTCCGATTGGATCACCTTGTTATAAAGCTCTTTAAGGTAAGGGTATTCTTCTGAACTATAGACAGATTTATTGAACTGAATGATATGCGAAAAAGTGAACGAGTTATTGTCGGGCTCATAACTTGTTAAATATTTACCGCCATTATTGGGAAGTGCGACCGCTATAATTTGAGGTGGAGTTTCAATTACATATTGAGACGGCAAATGCATAGTCAATATAAACCTGTCATCCGATGACATACCCCAGTCAACCGGAAAGGAGCGTTCGGATAATTTAAATGGATTGGTAGTGATTTTGTCCAGGAAAAATGGATTAAACGTAAGCCTATTTGCGTTAAGCTTGTCATAAAGGTTGACCTCGATTTCGTATTTTTCGCTAAGCGGCTTATCCAGACTATCTAAATTGTCGATCTCCGATTTCAATATTTTTAATTTCGGCAGTTTACCGTTGAAGTCTTCTACATACTCATCTACTGTATTAAATTTCTTTATTGCTTTCCGCTTTTCATAAGCCTTGTACCCTGCAGAATATTCGAGCAGAGTGCCTTTAAGCTTACCATCTTCGCTCAAGCTTAAATCCATAGTGTAGGTGCTTGTTTCCCGTTGCGGCAAGTTTAAATCTGTCCAGTATGAAGGTTTATCAAGGCTCATTACCCGTCCCTTATCATTCAGACAGCGTAAAGGCAGCATACCGAATGGAAGTAACGGGTCGGTCGCGTCGAGCAGATAACTTTTGTCGCCAATCTCTACCCGGGCAACCACATAATTAAAATCACCAATAACAGGGTATAAAGAATTTATAAGGCCGTTCTCGCGGGTTGATAATAAAACTGCGCTCGCATTTAAGCCAGCTGCGTTTAAAGCGGTGACAAGCGACAGGTTTATATCGGCAACGCTTCCGCTGTGGGTTTCCAGTGCTTTGCTTATTCCGTCTACGCTATAGATGCCATAGTGCTCGTTCCACTTGAACCATTTTTGCTGATGGACGTAAATGGCTTTAGCTTTCTCGAGGTCATCGGTTTTGCCGGATATTAATGGCTCCACGTGCGCTTTTAACAATCCTTTCCGTTTCAATTGGCCGCCAAAATCACTGTAATTCTTAAGCTGGTAATCAATATCCTTCCACTCCTTCGTCATTTTATTCTTAACACCATTATAGGGACTGGTATATTCAACCAGTTCAAAATTAATAGCCGATAAAAAGTTCTTAGGCGAGGTCATATAATCCTCATTAACAAAGGCTGGTATGTCGCTCATTCCATAAACCATCTTTGAACAATCACAACTTGCTCCATGAGTTGAAAAGCACGAACGTTCGACCTCTACCGCATTTTTGGTTAATTTAAAATTACCTTTTAACGAAGCATTGTAAACATAAAAGGCGGGGATATGTACTTCATATTCGGAATAAAGTTTGGGTATATCGTTCTGGAAATGCCAGGAATGGAAGTTTTCAAAATAAGGGGATTCTATACGGTATTTATATTCGATCACGCAGCCGTTGCGTAAACCCGGCAGCGCAAATTTATAATTAGCCCAATGTTTATTTTCTTTTACAGGATATATCTTTCGATTTTCAAGCTCAACTTTTTGTGTTAACCCATTATCATCCTTATAAAACGTTACGCCGGCAATGTCGTCCACACTTTCATAGGAATCAGCATCGCCATTGTTATAAACCGGGATCGCGATAGTCCCGTTATCGAAACCCTTATTATCAAATATTTTGATCTTAACATGATATTCATATATCAGTTTGATGTTATCATCGCTGGCTACAGCTATTCTCGATGTGCCAAATTCCTGTAAAACTACCGCGTGTGCCGAAGTATCTTTGGCATATTTTTTCATTTCCATCTCGCCGGGGGTAACTTGCCCGAAAGGAAAATCCTGCGCAATTGCCATTTGTGCCGCTCCGAATAAAATAAATAGGATAAGTAAGGTTTTCCTCATGATTTTCTTTTAAGTTTAGGTGGTCACAAGTTAATATTTTTAACCGAATATTTAAATTGATTTAAAATTTATTGTGCTGATTCTTTTTTAGACATTTGCGACCTTTACTGATATGCTTTTGTTTATTGGTAAATACAAACACCAATAAAACCTTTACAAACAAGATTTTAAGTAATATTAACAGATGAAATTAAATTTAAAACGGCCGCTGGCTTTTTTTGACCTGGAAGCTACCGGAACCAATATTGGCGCCGACCGTATTGTTGAAGTATCTGTTATAAAGCTTTTCCCGGACGGCAGTGAAACTGTAAAAACCTTTCGTGTAAACCCGGGTATGCCCATACCGCTCGAATCGTCGCTGATACATGGCATTTACGATGAGCATATAAAAGATGAGCCTGAATTTAAAGCGATAGCGCAGGCCCTGGCTGAATTTATTGATGACAGCGACCTGGCGGGCTACAACTCCAATAAATTTGATATTCCCATGTTAATGGAAGAGTTTTTGCGTGCAGGGGTTTCCTTTAGCCTGGATAACCGTCACTTTGTGGATGTACAAAATATTTTCCACCAGATGGAGCAGCGCACGCTGAAAGCAGCTTACCAGTTTTACTGTGATAAGAAAATTATAAACGCTCATTCGGCCGAAGCTGATACCCGTGCCACTATGGAAGTATTGCTGGCGCAAATTGAGCGGTACGAGAAAATAGAATGGGAAGATAAAAGGGGAAACCGGTCGTTCCCGGTTGTAAACGATGTTGAAGGGCTGCATAAGTTCACCAATCTGAGCCGGCCGGTTGATTTTGCCGGGCGGATGGTTTTTAACGAGGAAGGCCAGGAAACGTTTAATTTTGGGAAACATAAAGGCAAATGTGTTGAGGAAGTGTTCAGGATTGAGCCCAGCTATTATTCGTGGATGATGCAGGGCGATTTCCCGTTGTATACCAAGCGCAAACTTGAAGAAATTTACGCCCGCTGGAACGCGAAGAAAATAGCCGAGCGGCAGTCAAAGCCTGTGGTTCAAAAAGAAAAGGAACCGGCACCGGCTGAGCAAAGGCCAATAGCGGAACCTGTTAAAAATGATTTTCTTAAAACCGAGGGCGCTAATAATCACCACCCAAGGCCCGATAACAGACCTTTTAAAAAGAAAGATGACGGGCCTGCATTGCCGGTAAACGATGACATGCTAAAACAGCTGGCCGATAAGTTTAAGAAAGGTTTGTAAAGTTAATTTGCCTTGAAGGGTTATTTTAAAAATTCAATATTTCGCTTCAGGCCTTTAAATTTAGTTCGTTTAACGGCTGAATTTTTAAATACTACTGTAAAAATATCTTCTGTTATATCTTCCCAATCCCGGCTGTTTAAATTTAGCAGTTCGGGATCGGGCTCAAAGGCCGGCTCCTGGTGCAGCACTGAAAACTTATTCCACGGACAAACATCCTGGCAAATATCGCAGCCAAACATCCAGTTATCCATTTTGCCCTTAAATTGCTGCGGTATCTCGCTTTTCAGTTCTATTGTTAGGTAAGATATACAGCGGCTGCCGTCAACGATATACGGGGCAACGATCGCCTCGGTAGGGCACGCGTCAATACAGCGGGTACACGTACCGCAATGGTCGGCGGTAGCCGGGATATCGTATTCAAGGTCAATATCAACGATCAATTCCGCCAAAAAAAAGAAAGAACCGTAGTTTTTATTGATCAGGTTGGTGTTTTTTGCTATCCAGCCCATACCCGATCTTTTTGCCCAGGCTTTATCCAGTACAGGCGCCGAGTCGACAAATGCGCGGCCGTTTATCTCGCCGATCCTTTCGTTTAATATTTCAAGTAATTTTTTTAGTTTTTCCTTTATAACCGAATGGTAATCAGCGCCGTAAGCATATTTCGATATTTTTGGGGCGGACGGGTCAGTCGGCTGTTTGTCAGGGTAGTAGTTAAGACCCAGGGATATAACCGATTTTGCCCCATCAACCAGCAAGCGCGGGTCGAGCCGTTTATCGAAATGGTTTTCCATGTACTGCATTTCGCCGTGCATGCCCTTTTTTAACCACGCCTCCAGGCGGGGGGCTTCTTCTTCCAAAAACTCCGCTTTTGAAATACCGCAAAACATAAAACCCAGTTCCTTAGCCTCCTTTTTAATTAATGAACTGTATGCCGCCCTTTGGTGTGCCATTGTACGCAAAGATACGATAAATCCAAAAATTGAATTTAACTTAAAATTAAATAAATTGATTTCATAGTAAATATGGTTTGATTTTTGCTAATGATATTGTAAAAAATACAATATGCTCAAGGTCATAAACAATTTGCCGCGTCATGTTGCAGGCGTACATGCTTACGCCGATGTTGATGAAGCGGAGTACGAAAGTACACTGGAAGGATTGTTTAACAACTTTCTTGAGCAGCACAATAAGATCAATTTTTTGTTGGTGCTTGAAACCGAGATAAAAAATTTTTCGCCCGGCAAATGGTGCGGCAATATTAAGCTTGGACTGAAATATTTTTTTAGATGGAACAAGGTTGTGCTGGTAACTGATAAAAAATACCTGCGCGGTTTTAGCGATCTGTTCAAGTATATTTTACCCGGGAAATTTAGAAGCTTCCCATTGGATGAATTGGATACAGCTATCAAGTGGTTGGCTGAGACAAAATAGATGCTGCGGTATAATAATAATATTAAACGAGTAAGTTATGCAAAGTTCAAATAAACAACAGGGTACTGGTGGCAATTTTGAAAAAGGTAGCCAGCCAATAGTTCAAAATAAACCCGACGATAAGCGGGTGCCAACGGTTGTTCCGGATAATGACAACGGTAAGCCCGGCCCTTCCAGCGAGAAAAATTCTTCTAACAAAGGCCAGGGGCCTGCCGGAGAAAATCTTTAATTTTAACGACTTTCACCTCCGGTCATTGCGAGGTACGAAGCAATCGCGAACTATGCATGGTCGCTTTGTAAAGTGTAAAGATTGTTTCGTACCTCGCAATGACGGATCTTTGTTAATCCGGTACCTAATTAAAAGCTGTGCCTCACATTATTGCTGAATGTTTTGGTGGTCCAGTAACCGCTATCCAATATGCGCCTAACCGTCATTAACGGATCCTGCGGGTAGCGCTTATCTGCTAGTTGGAAGGCCAATTTGAACCCGCGTTTATGTAATTCAGGCAGGTTCTGCGCGTTCCAAACACCAAACGGGAAAGCAAAATATTTTACCGGTTTGCCGGTGATGTCCTCGAGCAATTTGGTAGGCTTGTCCAATTGTATCTGCCAATCTTTACCTGTTATCTTTTTAAAATTACTGTGGTTCCAGGTATGGCTGGCTATAACATTTCCCTCGTCGGATAACTGTTTTAGCTGCGCCTTGCTCATGTAATGTTTTTTGTTTAGCGATACGGTCATGATAAAAAACACACCCTTAAAGCCATATTTTTTCATTTCGGGCCGGGCTATTTCAAACTGATCCAAATCGGTATCATCAAAAGTAAGCATGATGGGTTTGCTGGGCAAGGCTGTGCCTTTGGTCAGGTAATCATATAACTGATCGGGCAGAATCGTATGGTAGCCGCTGTCGGCCAGCATTTTCATATGCTGTTTAAAAGAAGCAATGGGTATAATATAATCCTTTGAAGTCTTTGAATCTGTAGGCTTCCAGTCGCGTATCTGGTGATAGCAAACAATGGGTACCTGTTTGCGCGCCATTACAGCAGCGTTGTTCACAGGCTGCCCGAAAGTAATTAAACTTAAAAGGCAGAAAATTGAGAGAAAAAAAAGTTGTTTGAACATAACGATAGATGTGTTTTAATTCCGGCTAAAATAAGATTAATTTTCTTTCGGCTAAAGATAAACCCGTCAATTTTATTGGTTTCAGAGCACAATCCGCTTGCTCTCTTTTATCGAACGTTTCGCCGCATCCAATATCTCCATTACGATCATATTGTATTTTAACGAAGATCGGTCATCACCCTCGCCTGTGATGCTTTTTTGCAGCACGGCAGTAAAATACGGGATAGGATTATTGTAGGGCGGCTGTAATGGCTCAACTTTTCTTACGCTTTTAATATTCTCGCGCATACGCATCGTCAAATTGTTACCATCCAGCGCATGTAAATAGCCGGTTTCGCCAAAAACTTCCATGTCTTTAATGCTAAAAGGCCAGTTCCATGAAGCTTCAATTTGCCCCGTTGCACCGGGATATTCTATTATTACAGTCGCGTCATCCTCCACTTTTGGATAAATAGCTGGTTTATAATGCCGGGCTATGGCCGTTACGGCTATTGGCCGTTTGCCGTGCATCAGCCAGGTCATTAGATCGGCGCCGTAGCAGCCAAAATCGTTCAGCGCGCCTGCGCCGTTTAAAACAGGGTCGGTAAGCCAGCTCAAAAACTCTTCGCTGCAACCAATTTCGACCGGGCCCTGGTGCCCGTCGTGCACCACCATTTTGCGGATAGCGCCTATGCTGTCTTTATTAATGATATCGTACGCGGCCACTACCGACGGGTACCACGTCGTTTCATAGTTTGTTAAAAGTTTAATATGGTATTGATTGGCAAGCGCTTCCATCCGTTTTGCCTGGCTTAAGGTTGCTGCCAGCGGTTTTTCAACCATAACCGCGATGTGCAAAGGCGCGCATACCTCAACGATATCAACATGGTAAGCAATCGCGTTATAGCCCAATACTATAGCCGGTTTCCGTTTGGCTACCATCGTTTTCAGGTCGGTAAAAAATAAAGAGTCAGGCAAATGGAACTGTTTGCGGTATTTTTCCTGCAATGCCTTGCTCGGCTCGGCTATGCCGACAATATTTACCCGGCCATGTGCATACTCGTTTAAAATACCATAGATATGGTTGTGGGTTAAGCCGGCAATGCCAACACGCGGCATACTTTGGGCATCAGCCAGGGTAGCGGAACTAGTAATTAATACTGCTAAAATGAGTGCTCTTTTGAAGTTGATAAGAATGTTGTTTTTCATTTGATGAGGAATATAATGTTTCGAATTCTTTGTCATTCTGAGCGTAGCGAAGAATCTTCTGCGACAGATGTGTATCCGCGTGCTTTTCGCGCGAAGAAGATTCTTCGCTACGCTCAGGGTGACAAACTTTTATAGTGATGATTTTCATCTCTTCGTTAAAACAAGGACGGATTGCCGCCCAACTTTATTTTGCCCAGATGCTTGTAAGCGCTTTCGGTCGCTTCGCGGCCGCGCGCGGTGCGCATTAAAAAACCTTCCTGGATCAAAAAAGGCTCGTACACTTCTTCAATCGTACCTTCATCTTCACCCACCGCAGTGGCTATTGTTTTTAAGCCAACCGGGCCGCCCTTGAATTTATCAATAATGGTGGTTAATATCTTATTATCCATTTCATCCAGGCCGTGCTCGTCCACATTTAAAGCGTTCAAAGCATATTTGGCTATTACGGTATCGATATTTCCGTCGCCCTTTATCTGGGCGAAATCACGTGTACGGCGCAGTAAAGCATTGGCTATACGGGGTGTACCACGGCTGCGGCGGGCAATTTCATAGGCGCCTTCGTCGCTTATCGGTGTTTTTAATATAGATGCCGAGCGCAACACGATAGTGGTCAATAACTTGGCATCGTAATATTCGAGCCTCGAATTGATGCCAAACCTTGCACGCAGTGGCGCCGTCAACAAGCCCGAACGGGTAGTGGCCCCAACCAATGTAAAGGGATTTAAGGATATTTGCACCGAACGCGCGTTAGGGCCGCTCTCGAGCATAATATCTATCTTAAAATCTTCCATTGCCGAGTATAAATATTCTTCAACCAGGGGGCTTAAACGGTGGATCTCGTCGATAAACAAAATATCACCTGTTTCCAGGTTGGTCAGTAAGCCGGCAAGGTCGCCGGGTTTATCTAAAACAGGGCCGGAAGTTATTTTTATACCCACATTCATCTCGTTGGCGATGATGTAGGAGAGGGTTGTTTTGCCCAATCCCGGCGGGCCGTGCAGCAACACATGATCGAGCGCTTCGCCACGCTGGCGGGCAGCCTGAACAAATACTTTTAAATTGGCTAATATTTTATGCTGACCGGTAAAGTCCTCAAAGACCTGCGGACGCAAAACTTTCTCAATATCACGTTCAGCAGGGGAGAGACGTTCACCGTCGGGATCAAGGTTTTCGTTCATTGCCGTTATTTATTTCGAATTTCGGAATTTCGATTTCGAATTTATACATATTTCATATTTGGAAATTTCGATTTCGAATTTAGCCAATTAACCATAGGTTGCATCAAAAATCCGAAATCGAAATTTCGAAATCCGAAATCAAAGATCACCCCTCCGGGTACTTCCTGAATATACTGTTGATCTTCATGTGGATAACCCCGATAAACGCTTCCCTGAATATGCTGGTCGACATTTTTGAGGTGCCGAGGGTACGGTCGGTAAAGATGATCGGGATTTCCACTACCTTAAAACCGTGTTTTACCGCGGTATATTTCATTTCGATCTGAAAAGCATATCCCACAAATTTTATCTTATGCAAACGGACCGTTTCCAAAACCCGTCGTTTATAACACATAAAACCGGCTGTTGAGTCTTGTATTTTTAGCCCTGTTATAAAACGTACATACACCGAAGCAAAATAGCTCATCAATACCCTGCTCATCGGCCAGTTAACTACGTTCACACCGTTTATGTACCGCGATCCAATGGCCGCGTCTGCGCCATCAATACAGGCCTGCCGTAATTTTAACAAGTCGTCGGGATTATGCGAAAAATCGGCATCCATCTCGAAGATGTAATCATAATGCCTATAGATAGCCCAGGCAAAACCGTGGAGGTAAGCTGTGCCAAGCCCCTGCTTCCCGGCACGCTCTTCTATAAAAAGGCGCCCGGGATATTCGGGTATTAATTGCTTTACGATATTTTGCGTACCGTCAGGCGAGCCATCATCAATAATAAGCAGGTGAAAATCATGCGGCAAAGAGAATACCTTACGGATCATCCGTTCAATATTTTCCTTTTCATTATAGGTGGGTATAATAACTAAGCTATCAGGCACTAAATAAAGTTGAAAATGAGAGGGCTAAAATAAACGATTTCGGCATCATTAAAAATAAAAAAAGCAGATAGTGATTGTAACTATCTGCTTACTAAGAAAATCTGATTTATTACAGATTATTTGTATCTGCAATTACCTGGTTTTCGATATACGGGTCGGTTATGTAATTGCGTTCCTTCAGTCGCGGCGAAATAAACAAGAATGCGACTACAAACACTCCAATAAATATTACAAAGAACCACTCGTAGTTTGCACCCTTAAGGTTACGTGCCCACCACCCGCCATTTTCGATAAAGCCGTTAACAACGGCGGTAATAAGATTGCCAAACGATACTACCAGGAACCAGATGCCGGTCATGGTGCTTTTCATTGATTTTGGCGAATGCGTGTAAGCATACTCTAAACCAGTTATTGAAACCAGTACTTCGGCTGCTGAAAGTACCATAAATGCTAGTACCTCCCACCACATGGAGGGTGTGCCGCCATGTTCAATATTGTTGTGTGCAAGGCCGATTACCACGAATGACAAAGCCGTTAAAATTAAGCCTGCACCAAGCCTTCGCAACGGCGTAGTCTTGAGCCCTCGTTTGTCCAACCATGGATATATCGAATAATTAAATAGAGGGATGAAAAGCAGAAGGAACACAGTATTAATGGTTGATAATTGGCCGGGGAATACTGTAAATGAGATAAAGCCAAGGTTAATGGAACGATCCATTTTATCGGCATACAGCGTCCATTCGGATAAGCATTGATCCCAAACGGCCCAAAATGCCAGGGCAAAAAAGAATACCGCCATAACACGGTAAACAGCCTTAACGCCTTCAACGCGCTCAGGATCATAAGGTCCTTTGGCTACATCAAGCATGGATTGTCCCGGTTGTTTTTGGCCTAAGTGAGTTAGTGCATACCAACTTATAAACACCAGGTTGTTTCTGTTAACGCCTTGCGGGGGAACTTTTACATATCTTTTACGCCCCGAAAAGAATATTATGGTAGCCAGCGCCATCAGAAATCCGGGAATACCGAAGGCCCATTTTGGGCCAAAGTGGTCGTAAGTCCACGGAATAGCGATAGTTGAAATCATAGAACCTGCATTGATACTGAAATAGAACCAGCCATATACTTTTGAAAGAAGATCTTGATTTGTAGCATCAAATTGATCGCCAACGTTGGCTGATACGCAGGACTTGATACCACCGGCGCCTATGGCAACAACGAGCAGGCCTATTTTAAAGCCGTCGAGGCCACCGTCAAACGTCGCCAATAAAAAATGACCCAGGCAGTAAATCATGGATACGTATAAGATAAGCTTGTATTTACCGGTAAACCAGTCGGCTATCATGCCGCCTACAAATGGTAAGGAGTATGCCACCATTACAAACAAGTGGTGTAACTTATTGGCATGCGCGTTCGCCTGTTCGGTTAAGGCAGCATTGCCGGTAGGATTAAAGAATTGGTTTACTAAAAATAACGTCAATATTGAACGCATGCCATAAAAGCTAAAGCGTTCCGCTGCTTCATTCCCAATGATATACGGGACGCTTTTAGGAAATCTTGATTTGGAAGGTTCGGATGCAGTTACAGTTTCTTGCATTATTTATAGCATAAAAATTTTACTAAAGTACTATAATTCCCGTGATTCAAAATTTAATATTGATTACCTGTCGAAATGTTGCAGGATGTTGTAAAGGTTGTACAGGTTTCAAAATGTTATACCAGCAGGGAATGAATTTAACAACTAATTTTGCTTCGGCGCTTTGGCTGCTGCTTTATCTATCGCTGCCTGTTTTTTAGGATCAACCAGCTCATCGTCATGGGTGTTGGGTACGTTTCTCATGTCTAAATTCTCCACATAAGTCCATTTGCCATTTTTTAGCCGGTAACCATCGTAGCTCATATCGGGCCCGTACAGTTCGTGGCGATTTTTTAATTTGGGATCAGGAGGAGACAGGTGGTCAAATACGATTAAATTCTGATCGGGAACGTATCTCAACAGCAGCGACACCTGCCGGGCATATTCAAAAATAACGCGGTTGCGTGTTTTGCCATTACCGATGAAAACCGGCATCCCTAAAACAGGTGTGCCATTTTTAAAAGATAAGGCTTCGATTACTTTTTTGGTCGAATTTACATTGTTGCCTTTCCAGCCTAGTAAAACATAGTAAAGCTGTGGCGTATAAACAGGTATGATCTTGTAATACTCGGCGCCTATCCATTTGCGGTTATCGGTTACTGTATCTTCCGGGTTTTTAATTAACGGGGTATAATCGTCAAGCGGGAACATTTTCAAGTCGCCCCCTGTATTCATCTGTATAGTCCCGTAAAAACGGTAACTGCCATCCTGGTTAACAACCGGCCAGCTGATGATACGGAAACGATTGTCGGGTGAATTGGTGATCCGTAAACTTTTTACTGAATCGAAGGGGTAAATAAAGGAGTTATGAATTTTTAAAGCGCTTACCAGGGTTTTGATAAACGTGTAATTGGCGTTTTTACGAATTAGCTCTTCATCATCATTCACCATCTTTTTGCCTAATGATGCCAGGCTGTCCTCGTAAGATTTTAATTGTTTAAGACGGCCGGTTTCATCTGAATGCTGAGCGAATATAAGATGCGGCATTGCGGCCAGCAGAAAACAAGTAATTATTAACTTTTTCATTAACCTAATTAACGTAAATTTTCGATAACCATTGCGCTTGCGCCGCCGCCGCCGTTACAAATTCCGGCCGCGCCATATTTTCCCTTATTTTGCTGTAGTACATGGAGTAAGGTTACGATAATGCGCGCGCCAGACGCGCCCAGGGGATGCCCCATAGCCACCGCGCCGCCGTTTACATTTACTTTTGCCGGATCGAGCTTCAAAAGCTGGTTATTGGCAATGGCTACCACCGAAAAAGCTTCATTGATCTCAAAATAATCCATTTGTTCAGCCGATAAATTTGCGCGGTGCAAAGCTAAGGGGATAGCTTTTGACGGAGCTGTCGTAAACCATTCAGGCGCCTGCTGCGCATCGGCATAGGATATTATGCGGGCCAAAGGCTTTATTCCCAACTCAACCGCTTTGTCTTTACTCATTAAAACTACTACTGCCGCGCCATCGTTTAAGGTAGAGGCATTAGCAGCTGTTACCGTGCCTTCTTTTTTAAACACAGGTTTTAACGATGGAATTTTATCGAATTTAACCGCATTAGGTTCTTCATCGTCGGCAAATAGGGTTATCCCGCCTTTTTTGTCTTTTAGTTCAACCGGGGTTATTTCGGCTTTAAATTTACCGTCTGTTTGGGCTGTCTGCGCTCTTTTGTACGAGTCAACGGCAAAGGCGTCCTGTTCTTCGCGGCCGATATTGCATTCAACGGCGCATAATTCAGCCGCTGAACCCATATGATAATCATTATAAACGTCCCAAAGACCGTCTTTTATCAGGCCATCGGTTATTTGGCCGTTACCTAGGCGATAGCCATTCCTGGCTTTATCAAGATAGTAAGGCACATTGCTCATGCTTTCCATTCCGCCGGCTACAACAATTTCATTTTGACCCAACGCGATGCTCTGGGCCGCCAGCATAATGGCTTTCATGCCGGATGCGCACACTTTGTTTACGGTAGTAGCCGGTAACGAAGGCAATCCGGCAAATATCGCGGCCTGCGTTGCCGGCGCCTGGCCTAAATTTGCTGACAAAACGTTACCCATATATACCTCCTGTATCTGAGCGGGCTCTAACCCTGCTTTTTGCACAGCTGATTTAATAACGATACTTCCCAGCTCTGTTGCTGATAATCCGGCCAGGCTGCCGCCAAAACTGCCGATAGGGGTGCGGGTGGCCGAAACAATAACTACTTCTCTCATATGTTATATAGTGGAACGGCAAATTTAGCCTTTTTATGTTATGCATGCATAGTTTTTGGGTTAAAAAGTCTTGAGTCCTGAGTCGAAAGTCTTGAGCGAAAATCTCAAATTATGTATCCATCTGACTCAAGACTCCAGACTCAGGACTCAGGACTGTCCTCATAGCGTTCACGAAAAAAAGCATATAACCGAAACTTATATTAATTTTGAACCGACAAATACGTTAATGGCAAAATTATCTACATCGCGCCAAAAGGCATTACTGCGCAAATACTCCCGTAATGTTAAGTTTTTAATGATGCTGATAAGCATCGGCCTGATTGTTTTTACTCTCCCAAAACAGGCAAAGTTTAGTTACGATGTTGAAAAAGGCCGCATATGGAACCAGAAGGACCTGGTATCGCCCTATAACTTTGCGATACTAAAAACTCCGCAGGAAATTGAAAGCGACCGGAGAACCGCATTGGCTACCATTAAGCCGATATACCAGGTTGACGAAGAGTTGAGCGAGCACCAATTGGACGGGTTTAAAAACGACCTGGAGATCAAATGGCACAATGCCGGAATAAACGACCGGCAGAAAACAAAATATATAACCGAAGGCTATAATTTATTAAAGGGAATATATGATGCCGGCATTTTAAAGCTCGACCCCAAATACCAGCAAAATGCCGAAAATTACCCGGTAACGATATTAAACAAGAATGTAGCAACTGAGAAGAACACTGCCGACCTGTTTACCAAAGAAAAGGCCGTGATTTATTGCGACAAGCTTTTAAGCAGCCAGAAAGGCCTTGATAAGGCGTTTTTGCTTGACCTGGTATCCAACCGGATCCAACCCAATTTAATTTATGATAACAAACTAACCGCACGTCTTGAAAAGGAGGTGGTAGATGGCCTGTCGACAACCCGTGGCATGGTGCAAAAAGGGGAGGTTATTATTGCAAAAGGCTCGGTGGTGAGTGATGAGGTTTACCAGAAGTTGCAGTCGTACAAAAAAGCGTTTGAAGATAATGCCCGGATAAACGGCGACCCACGGCTGGTTTTACTGGGCCAAACCTTATTGGTAAGTATAGCAATCGCTTTGCTGATGATATTTTTATATCTCTTTCGCAGGGATATTTATGAAGATAACCGCCTTGTAAGCCTGATATTACTGGTAGTTACGGCAATGCTGTTCACCCTGTCAATGGCCATACGGTTTCAGCTACCGAATTTATATTTCATACCGTATTGTATCGTACCTATTATTATCCGTATCCTGTTTGATACCCGCCTTGCCTTAAATATACACTTACTGGTGGTGCTGATAGCCGGCTTCTTCGTTCCGAATAGCTTTGAATTTGCCTATTTTGAACTTACGGCCGGTATGGTTTCAATTTACAGCATCAAGAATCTTATCCGGCGCGAGCAGTTTCTCATCTCTGCATTGATCATCACGTTCACTTATTTCGTTTCCTTTTTGGGGATCTCGTTCATCCGCGAAGGCAGCTTTACAAGTATCGACTGGATGGATTTCCTGCCATTTGTGGTAAGTGTTTTGTTGACCCTGCTGGCTTACCCGCTTATTTACATTTTTGAAAAAGTATTTGCCATCACTTCGGATATCACGTTAATTGAGCTTACCAATACCAATGCCCCTTTGCTGCGCGAAATGGCCTTTACAGCGCCGGGCACTTTCCAGCATTCGCTGCAGGTAGCCAACCTTGCGGAAAACGCTATTTATTCCATTGGCGGTAACGCTTTGTTGGTTAGGGCAGGGGCGCTGTACCATGATATCGGCAAAATGGAAAACCCGTTGTTTTTTATCGAGAACCAAAGCTCGGGGTTTAACCCGCACGATAAGCTGCCTTACCAGGAAAGCGCGCAGATCATCATCCGGCATGTGAGTAAGGGCATTGAAATGGCCCACAAGGCAAACCTTCCCGAAATTGTGATCGACTTTATCAGAACCCACCACGGCGATACCCGGGTAGATTATTTTTACCAGTCGTTCCTTAAAAACTTTCCCGAAAAGCTGGTGGACGAAAACACCTTTAGATATCCCGGTCCCATCCCGTTTTCAAAAGAAGCCGGTGTGCTTATGCTTGCCGACTCGGTTGAGGCCGCATCGCGCTCATTAAAGGAACCTGACGAACTTTCTATCAGCAACCTGGTCGACCGTATCGTGAAATACAAACTCGATCAAAATCAGCTAAAAGACAGTAATATAACGCTGAAGGATATCGAAACGATCAAAAGCATATTCAAGCGCATGTTGATGAGTATTTACCATGTAAGGATCGATTATTAACCAAACTCAAAATATTTTTTGACCGCTTAACTGAATTGCTATATTTGCAGTCCCGAAAAAAACGGGTTTTATTTAAATACTGGTGAGGTGCCTGAGAGGCCGAAAGGATCAGTTTGCTAAACTGACGTACGGGAAACTGTACCGAGGGTTCGAATCCCTCCCTCACCGCCGAATGCCCTGGCTTAACGCCGGGGCATTTTTTTTAAGCGTGGACGCTAAATCCATTTGAAACGTATTACTTCCCAAATAGAAAAAAATACCTTTCTTTGAAAATCGATTTAGCAGAATGAAAAAGCAAACAATTACCCTCAGTATCTTACTGCTTGCCTTAATGGGCGATGCCCAAGATTACGTAAAATATGTGAATACCTTACAAGGGACTTATTCTACCTATAGTCTTTCCTATGGCAGTACCTATCCAACCGTAGGTCTTCCTTTCGCGGAGCATTTTTACTCGCCGCAAACCGGCAAAAATGGCGAAGGCTGGAAATATCAGTACCAGGCCGACGAGATCCGCGGGTTTGAGCAAGTACACCAGTGCAGCCCATGGATGGGTGATTACGCTGTGCTTTCATTAATGCCGGAAGAAGGTGATTTAAAAGTAACAGACGATGTCCGCGGCGCGGCATTTAAACACGAAAATGAAATCGCCAAACCCAATTACTATAAAGTAAAGTTTGATAATGGTATCACTACCGAAATAAGCCCTGTTGAACGCGGCGCGCATATGCGTTTTTCTTTCACCGGCAAACAAGACGCTTATATAGTTTTTGACGGTTACACCAAATACTGCGATTTGCAGATAAACCCTGCGAAAAAGGAAATAACCGGCTATGTACACAATGGTACCTTTGTACCAGGCGGCTTTAAAGCCTATTTTGTGTTGCAATTTGATCAGCCTTTTGTGAGATACGGTACCTGGCAAAAGAAAAGCGTCGCAATAACTAAAGATCAAAAAGCTAATTCGGGCAATGCCATAGGCGCTTACCTGCAATTTAAAAAGGGAACGATTGTACAGGTTAAGATGACTACCTCGTACATCAGCCCGGAACAGGCTGCATTAAACCTGCAAACCGAATTGGGCGGCTTCAAGAGTCTCGACCAAACCAGAGCTGCTGCCTTCAAAATATGGAATGATTTATTTAAACGTGTCGCGGTAGAAGGTGGTACCGAAGCAGATAAAGCAACTTTTTATTCATGCCTGTTCAGGGCGAATCTATTTTCGAGGAAGTTTTATGATATAAATAAGGACGGCAAGCCATATTACTATAGCCCTTACGACGAAAAGATACATGATGGCTATATGTTTACCGATAATGGTTTTTGGGATACCTTCAGGGCGCAATTTCCATTAAGCAATATTTTGCACCCGGAAATGGAAGGGCGGTATATGCAAAGCCTGCTGGATGCACAGCAACAATATGGCTTTTTCCCAGCCTGGTCGAACCCAGGTATGTCGGGCGTAATGCTGGGCAATCATGCCATATCATTACTTGCTGATGCGTGGGCAAAAGGTATCCACACTTTCGATCCGGATAAAGCATTGGCGGCTTACATGCACGAGGCAACCAATAAGGGCCCTTGGGGCGGTTCGGACGGCCGCGAGGGATGGAAAGATTATTTCACCTTAGGTTTTGTGCCACCGGGCGAAGTTCATGAATATGGCGCTAAGACGCTCGAATATTGCTACGATGACTTTTGCGCTTACAACTTGGCGAAAATGACGGGCAATAACTTTTATGAAAAGATATTTGCCAAACAGCTATACAATTATAAAAATCTGTACGACCCGTCGGTAGGTTTCATGCGCGGCAAACTGGCTAATGGTAAATGGCTGCCGGACTTTGACCCGACTGAATGGGGCGGCCCGTTTACCGAAGGAAATTCCTGGCAATACACCTGGTCTGTTTTCCAGGATATCAATGGCCTTATTAACTTGATGAGCGGCGAAAAACCTTTTTTGGCGAAACTGGATACGCTTTTTACTACCAACAGCAAATTTAAAGTGGGTACTTACGGTACCGAAATACATGAGATGACCGAAATGGTGCTGGGACATATGGGCCAGTACGCGCATGGCAATGAGCCGGATATGCACGTGCCCTACCTGTACAATTATGTCCGTGAACCTTGGAAAACCCAATATTGCGTTAGGCAAATCATGAACAAATTGTACAATGCCGGGCCAAAGGGGTATCCGGGCGATGAAGACCAGGGACAAATGTCATCATGGTATGTGATCAGCGCTTTGGGCTTATACAGTGTTTGCCCTGGCACTGACCAATATGTGATTGGTAGCCCTTTGTTTAACAAGGCGACCATTACCCTGGAAAACGGCAATAAATTTACAGTTATGGCCAACGGTAACAGCAAAACCAACGTCTACATACAATCAGCAAAATTGAATGGCAAGGTTTATACCCATAACTACATCACCTACGCGGATATCAATAGCGGTGGCACGCTGGAGTTGCAAATGGGGCCGAAACCAAATAAAGACAGGGGCGTTGCGGATGCTGATAAGCCGTTTTCATTGTCAGGGGCGGCGAGGTAGGTTTGGTTTAGCTCAATTAGTGGGTACATTGTCTTAATACTTAAGGGAATTTTTAAGCACATTTGTCATTTATTCACTTATTAAACATGATAAATTAATTTTTCCAACTTCCCAAAAAAATAAGACAAAACTTATTTTTCAAGCTTATCTTATTTGGTAGTCCGTGAATCCAAACACAAACAGCTTTCAAACTTCGGGAAGAAGCTGGACACGAGCTACTGTAAACGTATATAAAACGTAATGCGAATTGCTTTTATAATATTTTTTATAGTTTTACGGTATGATTGCTAAAACGATTTACGAAGCCTGTGTCACCAGGATATTACTGCCCGGTTTATTTCTTTTTATTGTTAATATAACCTGTGCTCAGGTTGTACTGCCTGCCTGTTTTACCGATAACATGGTTTTACAACAGCAAACGAAAGTAAACCTTTGGGGAACTGAAACCCCGGGTATAAACTTTATCATTACCACTTCATGGAGCAACAACATCTATAAAGTAAAGACGGATGCACAAGGTAACTGGAAAATAAAAGTAAGCACCCCAATTTATGGCGGACCTTATACCATTACCTTTAATGACGGCAAAATAACAGCGCTGAAAAATATTTTAATAGGGGAGGTTTGGGTATGCTCAGGGCAATCAAATATGGAGATGCAGTTAACCGGTTTTTATGGCGATGTGCTGAACGTGAACGATGAATTGGCCGACGCGGCTAATTATCCTGAAATACGGATGCTGAAAATTGACAATAAAACCAGCTTTACACCAATATCCAATGTGCAAACTAAACGCGGCTGGGCAATATGCGACCCCAAAACGGTACGCGATTTCTCCGCCGTCGCTTATTTTTTTGCAAAAAATTTATTTGCGGCTAAGCATATACCCGTAGGTGTCATCAATAGCACATGGGGCGGCACCGTTGCCGAAGCCTGGACCAGCGGCGGCGCCTTAAAAACAATGCCTGTCTTTACACCATTTGTCAATGCCGCAGAAGGTGGTCTTACGCAGCAAAAACTCGATCAGCGTTATCAAACGGAAGTAAGAGGGTGGATTGATACATTAAATACAAAAGACCCGGGTTTTCTGCAATATAAACCACTTTGGGCCGGACCTGGTTTTGACGATTCTGCATGGCAAAAAATGACGTTGCCTGTTTACTGGGAGCAGGCTGGTGTTCCGGATTATGACGGTACTATGTGGTTCAGAAAAAAGGTACTCATTCCCGCGGCATGGGCCGGCAGGGACTTAAAACTGAACATGGGCGGTATTGATGATTACGACGTTTCTTATTTCAACGGCGCGGAAATAGGGCATACGGAATCGTTTTTTTATAAACGCAGCTATACGATACCCGGCAGCCTGGTAAAAACCGGCGAAAATACCATAGCCGTACGCGTTTTTGATAATGGCGGCCTTGGCGGTATAAATAAGGGTCCATTGCAATTGTCGTTGGCAACGGATACTACCGGTCAAATTGATCTGGCGGGAAATTGGGTTTACCACAAGGCCAATGTGCTTCCGCAATTGCCGCAACCGCCTTCACTGTCAAACAGTCCTAACCGGCCAACGCTTATTTATAATGCTATGATAAACCCCATTTTACCCTATACTATAAAAGGGGTAATATGGTACCAGGGTGAAAGTAACGCCGACAGGGCCCCGCAATACCGCCAGCTCTTCCCGCTGTTAATTAATGATTGGCGGCAGAAATGGGGCGAAGGCAACTTCCCGTTTTATTTTGTGCAGATAGCCAACTATAACGCCATCGGCCAGCCGCCCGCTGCCGACTGGCCAGCCCTGCGCGATGCCCAGTTAAGCACGCTTAGCCTGCCTAATACAGGCATGGCGGTAACCATTGATATTGGCGACGCCAACCGTATACACCCGCAAAACAAGCAGGAAG
>JAQBOM010000041.1 GCA_028288025.1 Mucilaginibacter sp.
GCCGAGCAGCTGATCGAGCGGCGGCGCTCTCCCCAGGACCGCCGCCGCCATGTCGTGGAGATCACCGCGAACGGCCTCGAACTGCTCGGCAGGGCCGAGTGCGCACTCGCCGCAGCCGAGAACGAGGTGCTCGCCGCACTCGACGAAACGCAGCGCGAAGCCCTGTACAACCTGCTCCAGCAGGCGGCGAACGGCGAGGCAAGCGCAAGCTGCACCGAGGCGTGGACGACCAGGAACACCTCTCCGTAAGAGGCCATCGGCTGGTCCGGAATCGAGTGCCTCGCCGCCCGGGTCGGCGACGCCCACCTATCCCAGTCGGAGCGACCCAGGTTGAATCCCTGCTGCCACGACTGGAGTCGCAGCCGAGCCAGGGAATCCCGAAGCACTCCCCCTTGCAATGCCTTGAGAATCTTTGCAATCAATCCAGTGGAGTCGTACGGGCATAAGTCCACATCGTTAGCCATAGGGATGATTTGTGACCTCTTGTGGTGATACATACAGCCCTGCCGACGCATTTGTCTTCAACTGTTGAATACAAAGGTGGGCGATAGGGATATTTGCTTGAGGGTTGGGCCCCTGGTCACTCCATTGGCTTCAGAGAGTTTCTGCTCAGGGTCTAGCCAGGGCTGCAAGTCGCTACTACGTTAAGCCGCGCTTGCTTGAAGTTGCAGCAAGATCTTGCGAGCTATTGGTGACTACCGCGCTGCGAGCGGCCCAGAATCAAGGCCGCGCCGCGTGGCACGCTGCCAGTCCGGGGGAGCCGTACCCGGTCGGGCCGACTACCAGCAGTCCACCCCACTGCAGGAGCAATCCCCATGACCGTGCACCGTGCGCACTTTCGCGCGCCGTCATCCCCGCGCAGAACACGACCGTCCGGAACCAGATGGAGCGCCGTGGTCGCGAGCGTCTCGCTCGTGGCCGTCGCCGCCCTCGGCGCGACAGCCTCCCCGGCCACAGCCGCGACCGCTCCCGGCGGCCCCGGGACGGCATCCACGTGGAACGAACCCCTGGGCACCCAGGGCTACGCCACCGCGATCAGCCCGACCTCCAAGGTCTGGTACATGCTCGCCAACGGCGCACTGCAGAACGTCTACTACCCGCAGACCGACAACCCGGACACCTACGGGATGCAGTTCTACGTCACCGACGGGTCCGGCTTCACCGACAACGAGATCAACAGCACCACCCACAGCATTGCGCTGGCCGACCCCAAGTCCCTGACCTGGACCCAGACCAACACCGCGACCAGCGGCAAGTACACCATCACCAAGACCTACGTCGCCGACCCGGCGCGCTCGGTCATCCTGGTCAACACCACCTTCACCAACAACAGCGCCACCCCGCTGTCCCTGTACGCCGACTACCTGCCGCAGCTCAACAACCAGGGCAACGGCAACACCGGCAGCACCGACACCGCCACCGGCGACCTGGTGGCCTCAAACGGCCCGGTCGCCAGCGCACTGGCCGCCTCGGTGTCCTTCACCGCCGCCTCCACCGGCTACGTCGGCACCGTCGGCAGCGGCAGCACCCAGCTGGCCAGCGGCCACACCCTGGGTGCGACCTACACCGGCACCACCAGCCCCGGACACATCGACCAGACCGCCCAGATCCCGGTCGCCGCCTCCGGTTCCACCAGCTTCACCTTGGCGCTCGCCTTCGACAGCACCACGGCCGCCGCCGTCGCGGACGCCTCCGCCTCACTCGCAGCCGGGTTCGCCGCCACCGAGACCGCCTACCAGGCCGGGTGGCACACCTGGAACGCGGGGCTCAACTCCCCACCCGTCTCGGTGACCTCCAGCCCCGGCCTCCTCACCCAGTACGAGGTCTCGCTGATGGAGACCAAGGCCGACGAGGACAAGACCTACGTCGGCGGCTTCGTCGCCTCCCCGTCCACCCCCTGGGGAAGCTCGGTCAGCGCCGACAGCCCCGGCGGACACGGCTACCACCTGGTCTGGACCCGGGACGAGTACCAGATGGCCTCCGCACTGCTGGCCGTGGGCGACAAGCAGGACGCCAATGACGCCCTGACCTACATCCTCACCTACGAGGAAGGCACCACCGGCCAGGTCAAGCAGAACACCTGGCTCAACGGCAACCCCATGTGGGGCGGCAACCAGCAGGACGAGCAGGCCTACCCGCTCATCCTGGCCTACCAGTTGGGCCGAACCGGTGCCGCCGACTACGCCAGGCTCAAACTCCTGGCCACGTTCATCGCCGCCAACGGGCCCACCACCGGCCAGGAGCGCTGGGAGGAGAACGGCGGGTACTCGCCCGCCACCATCGCCGCCGAGATCGCCGGCCTGGTCACCGCCTCCTCGCTCGCCGCCGCCAACGGCGACACCGCCAACGCCGCCTCCTGGCTGGCCACCGCCAAGACCTGGGCCTCCAAGGTGGACAGCTGGACTTACACCACCAACGGCAGCTACGGCAACGGCAGCTACTTCCTTCGGGTCACCCCGGACGGGCAGCCGAACTCCGGCGCCACCATCGGCCTGGCCAACGGCGGCGGCACCCACGACGACCGCACCGTGGTCGACCAGAGCTTCCTGGACCTGGTGCGCCTGGGCGTCATCGCACCCGGCTCCACCGAAGTCACCAACACCCTGGCGGTCGACGACGCACAGATCGCGGTGAACACCACTGCGGGCCAGATCGACCACCGCTACGGATTCGACGGTTACGGCGAGAACGCCTCGGGCGCCGACTACACCGGAGCCGGGACGGGCAATCCCTGGCCCGTGCTCAGCGGCGAACGCGGCGAGTACGACGTCGCCGTCGGGAACCTCACAGGAGCCCAGTCCACCCTGCAGACCATGGCCGACTCCGCCTCCAACTACCAGATCTCCGAGCAGGTCTGGAACGGGCCCACCGGCACCAACGGCTTCACCGCCGGCAAGCCCGACAACTCCGCCACCCCGCTGATCTGGGCCATGGGCCAGTACGTGCGCCTGGCCGTCGACATCTCGGCCGGCCAGAACGTGGACACCCCCGCCGTGGTCTGCCAGACCTTCAACGCCTGCTCCGCGCCACCCACCTCGGCGCCCGTCGCGCCCACCGCACTCGCCGCCACCGCCGTGCACACCACCGGCATCACCCTGGCGTGGACCGGCGCACCCCTTGCGGCCGGCTACAAGGTGTATCGCGCCACCGGCACCGGCGCTGCGGCGCTGGTCGCCACCACAGCGAACACCACCTACAGCGACACCGGACTGACAGCCTCCACCAGCTACACCTACTACGTCACCGCCTACAACAACATCGGCACCTCGCCGAACTCCGCCACCGTCAGCGCCACCACCAAGGCACCCAGCCCGCCGCCGGACGCGCCCAGCGTCCTCAACTCCGCCGGCGCCACCAGCACCACGGTGGCCCTCACCTGGCAACCCGCCACTGACACGGCAGGCGGAACCGTGGCCGGCTACAACGTCTACCGCGCCACCGGCACCGGGACTCCCGCTCTGGTCGGCACCACCGCCGCCACCGGCTACAACGACACCGGCCTGAGCCCGACCACCGCCTACACCTACTACGTCACCGCCTTCGACACCGACGGCAACGAATCCGCCCACTCCAACAGCATCACCGCCCTCACCACCGCGAACAACGTCGAGGTCGTCAACGTCACCGTCCCCGCCTACACCGACCAGACCGGACTGAAGGTCTACCTCGACGGCACACTCTCCGCCCTCGGCGGCGGCCAACCCGACTGGGCCGCCAGCGGCATCGCCTTCACCCGTGTCGACGCCACCCACTGGACCACCACCGTCACCGCGGCCGGACCCACCACCCTGCAGTACAAGTACACGATCGGCGCAGCCTGGGCCAACAACGAAGAGACCAGCAGCTGCGGCTACGTCGGAAACCGCACCCTGGTCATCAACGGCGGCACCACCACCGACACCGTCGCCAACTGGGCCGGCCCCTACTCCTGCGGCAACCCGCCCACCCCTA
>JAQBOM010000001.1 GCA_028288025.1 Mucilaginibacter sp.
AAAATAGCATTAAATATTATGCATGCATAGTAAAAATATCGACACAAAAAAAAGAGAGCTCTTTTGAAGCTCCCTTTCCCCTAATTAATTTAAACTATTGATTAAACCCAAAACAAAGAACAAAAAACCTCAGCTTGGGCGTCTGAGAATTCAAAATAAAGTTTTTCTATAGGTAGATGTATCTTTATGTTTTCACCAGATAGTGCAAGGCTGTATATTTATGTACAAATGTTAAGCCATAATGCCAGTACCGGTTTTCAAAGCACAGAAATTCTAAAGTTTTTTTCATGCCACTTCAATAAAGTGGGTTTTGGGCTAGTTTTAGCTTGAATTAAAATCAAATGATGGACTTTGAAATTTATTATTAAATGTGCCGGGAAATAGTCAGCACTGAAAGTTTGTATGATATTTTATACATCTCTTGTATTTTATTAGGTACACAATCAAAAACTGCGCATCTCGTCGCCGGAATGGTGTAAGCGACATTTGTTGACGATAAAACTGACGATAAAATGTGGTTCGATCCGGTTTCGCGCGTGAGGATTAGGTAAGCAATACCAGCCTTTGCAAATTGGTTTTAAAGTTTAGTTATATTTGGCCTATGCAAACGATGCATTTTCTGCAGGGCTGGTGGCACCATCAAAACTGGCTTGAGGTTAGCGGGGTAGTTACCGGCCTTTTATGTGTTTATCTTGCCGCCATTAATAACATCTGGAACTGGCCTATCGCTATTGTCAGTGTGGCGATTTACATTTTTATTTTTTTTGACGCCCGGCTGTTTGCCGATATGGGCCTGCAGGTTTATTTTCTGCTAACGAATATTTATGGCTGGTACTATTGGAACAACAAACCCGCTAATGAAAGCAAAATACCCGTTGTATTAATTACCAGGCGAGAATGGTTGATCTCGGCTATCGCTGTAATAATTTTTACTTTTGTCCTCGGATCTATCCTGAAATATACCCCGGCATCGTATCCTTATATTGACAGTTTCTGTGCTGCGTGCAGCCTTGTGGCCCAGGTGTTTTTAGCGCGGAAGGTTTTGGAAAACTGGCTGATATGGATATTTGTCGATATAATATATGTAGGCGTTTATATATTTAAAGACCTTCACCTTACGGCTATTATGTACGGCATTTATGTGGCTATCGCCTTATTGGGTTATATCGACTGGAGAAAAGAATATAAAAAACAGCTTTTGTAATTTCGAATTTCGAAATTTCGATTTCGGATTTATAAAGCAATCTTATGTGTGCGTTGTAATTCAGGCAACACCCCAAAATGAAAAATTCCGAAATCGAACATCCGAAATCCGAAATCCTAAAAATAGCCATCGTTGGCCCCGAATCAACCGGTAAGTCGACTATGTCTGCCCACCTGGCCAATCATTACCATACCGTTTGGGTGCCCGAGTTTGCGCGCGGGTATTGCGAAAAACTCACTGATACACCAACCTGGGAGGACGAGGTAAATATGTTTTACGGCCAGCTGGCGCTCGAAGAAGAGTTACTGCCAAAAGCAAATAAGCTGCTCATTTGCGATACAACTTTTATAACGGTAAAAATATGGAGCGACCAAACCTTCGGCAGATCGCCGCAGGAGGTGCTTGACGAATTACCAAAACATCCCTATGATCTTTATTTGCTCTTAAGTATCGACCTGCCCTGGGAGCACGACCCACTGCGCGATTTCCCGCACATGCGCGAACATTTTATGGCTACCTGGCACAAAGAGCTGCAAGCGCTAAACGCGCGGTATCAAGTGATAACCGGCACCGGTCCCGAAAGGTATAACAGCGCGGTAAAGGTTATTGACGATTTCCTGGTTTCCTGGCACCAATAATTCCGTTCTTCTTGATACTAACTACTTCAATAGTAACTTTTCATTTTTATCTAATCAACTTTTTTTTACCTTTGCAGCCATATCCAATACCGCGCCTATAGCTCAGTTGGTTAGAGTAGAAGACTCATAATCTTTTGGTCCCTGGTTCGAGCCCAGGTGGGCGCACCCAAGTGGGCAAGCACGTTTTTTCGTCGTTTGCCCACTCTTTTTTTGCTCCAAACTCGTTGGTAATCACCGAAGTAATCGAAGCGACTTCGTTCACCCGGGCGGTTCGATGTAGCAGATTTTCAAAAGTGAATTTTTCGGGATAAATCGAACCAATGAGTTCCCGGGTCAATTTGCCGCCATTTAAGGTACCTATACCGTTAAGCAAACTGAGAGCCTTCATTGCCAGGTTAAGGTCATCTTCGATGTTCACATTCTGTTAGATAATTCGTTCAACTTGCTTTCAATAGCGTTGATTCGGGCCTCACATTCCGTTTTTATCTCTCTGTATTCTGTGCCGTCCAAATCGCCTTTAATTCCCTGGCAATTCTTTGTTTTTTGGTAATCTCATCGATCTTATCAAGGAGTTCTTTTCGATTACCTCCCTTAGCCATAAAGTCAGTTTCATAAACTTCCAATATGATTTCTTTGCAGATTCAAGTCGCGGTTTAGGAGCAAAAGATTTGAGTTCTTCAAAAAAAACTTCGTTAACTTCCTCAGCCTACGGCATAAACGCACAGGCCCTATAGAATAATTAAACTGGGCTTATTTGCGCATTCCAATTGGGGTCGAGAGATTCCAAACGGACACCTGGTATCCTTTTTGACATTTTTGGATGCATTTCCGCCGCAGAGCTCTACGAAGGGACCCTTTGGTTGTATAATGGTGGAGTGTTTTATGACTATTATTACCTTGTTTTAGTTATGCAGGTCATATATATTTATACAATATCCAAATATCTTCTACCCTATTTCCAGCAATAAAAATTTTCGAATCATTACTAATAACTATTTGCTGGGTGGTAACTTCTTCAACAAGACTCTCATCGTCATTATTTTTATATAAATAATACAGCTTAAAATCAGGGTAGTCGATCTTTCCGATTGTAACTCCGGCCAGCCTCATTTTATAAGGAATATATTCGGTTGTTAAAGAGGGTAAAAAAGCGGGGTTTGCGGCGGTTAATTGACCTAACGCACCAGTTGACGGTATCGGATTTGAGATGATTCGTCGCCATTCCATAGGGAAGTCATGCCTTAACGACATAAACTGATGCGTGTATAACAATGTCATGTTTGGATGGACTGGTGCAGGCGGAGTTGGGGAAACTGGTGCAGCCCTTTTAGCTACGTACCTGATGTGCAATACGAGGTCACTGATGGTACTGTAGTCAAATTCATGCTGGTTTGGCAAACTTATTTCCCATTGTGAAACAACTCCCCGGTTTTCAAAAGGCATGTATCGTTCATCTCTTAAGTTCATTTCGAATACTGCGGGATCATTAAGGGCAGAAGACGTGATTATTTCTTCATTAATTGGAGGTGAATTTGTAAAATCTAAATCTATAAAAGAAGGAGTATGTTGCCAGCCAATCCACGACTTCAGCATTTTCAGTTTTACATTGGTTGAGGTTTGAGGGCCGGTAATACAAGGTAAAGAAACGGCTATGCTTTTTATCCTCATCGCATATAACTTCATATCGGCATACTCCAAATTGAACAACCACTCTGGCAATTCTAAACTGCAATTACCGCCCTTGATAAGTTGAACAAGTGCAAGGGGATCAAGTAACTTAACTGAAATAGTTTTAGTCAATTCAAAATCGCGCGTATTGAGGTTCATATAAGTAGATTCCAACTCTTTGAGCTGCATACTCAGCCGGTCGCCGGCCAATAGCCCTTTTTTGCCACTGTCCCAATTTCCAAATTGGATAATTTGGGGGTCATCGCCCGATATTTCCTTTTTGAAAGCATTCTGAGCAAGCTTTGCCATGTCGTAAGCCAGGCCAAATGCCTTGTGATGCAAGGCCATGAGCTGACCCGACATCCAGCTATATAAGTCATGGTTAGTGAATTTAGACCTCACCCAATCATATATTTCCTGTGATTGCTCTATTTGCATATCCTGGTTATCCAGTTCCTTCTCGGCAATAGCGATGCGGATCTCAGCGCCAAGTATTTGCACATCTATTTGATTTAATTCCTCTGTTGCTGTTTTGATCTGGAGGTTCCAATCTTCCTGTCTCCTGTCATAACCTGCATAAGTTGCGGACATGGATGCCTTATTTCTATAAATTGAACCAATAATGCCGGAGGCCTCCCCAATCAATTTAGATGCATAAGAAATCTTGTCGCCTCCCGGTAGTTTCACGAAATTTGATGGAAATCCTACATAAGGATCGGGAAACATATTTAAAATACCAGATAAAAGATTTGCACCTTGCTCAACATACATAAAATCTTCAGATACATGTGTAAAATCAATAGTTTGCTGTTCGCGGCTGCTTACATAGGCCCTGTTCTGGTAATCACTAAGCCGTATCTGAATCAGATTTTTACCATGCTCAAGTGACGCCAGTGTTTGTTTAGCCTCATCAATCTGCATTTTTTTTTTACTTCTTGATGCTGCTAAAATATTTTGCTCGTGTAATTGCCTTATTATTGAAAGTTCTTCCGCATCTTTCTTTTCTAACGCAGCCAGTACCTGCCCGCCAAGTGATTTTACTTCATTGCAAAAGTCTGTTGCTTTTTGCAATAAGTATGAAAAGCGGTAATGTGGCGACGGGGCGGCAAGGTCTGCCAATACATCCGCGATATCCAATCCTAAAGTTGCCGCGCGAACCAATAAAGCAGGATCAATGGGTGGTTGGAATAAAGGGATGTCCTGAACCTGCCCGTCAATATTCATACAATGCCGTATCTTAAACAAGCGGTCGGCTATCTTATCCCAATAAGTCAGTAAATTGGGGTTGTCAGGAATACAGAAAAGCAAATTTGGCAGGCTGAAACCGGAACTGTGGTGATAAGGGTCATCATCACAGGTGCAATTAGCAGAGAAAGTTGCGCCTGTCATTTGATTCTCCATATTAATAGCCGTATTGGAGAAAGCATCAAGGCCGCTACCTATTTGATTAAATGATACAGCTGTATTATTATCGGCCTTCGATATTTTTTTAGGACGGTCTCCCAAAAGTTTTGCAGCTAAAATGTATAAATTGGTTGCCTCATTTATTGATTCCATGGTATCCTGGCGGAACAGCGAATCGCCCCAATCGGTTAAGGTGCCAATATATTCCAACACGGTCCAGAGCATATAAGCCCGCGGGCGTGACTTTGCAATAATATGCGGGTCGAAAGGGTTTTTTCTCCACACTTCAATTTCAGCAATAAATTCATCTCTTTTTGTTTCTTCATCCGGCGTCAGGCCGCCTGAACTTAATAACAGCATCATGTGCTGAATAGACCCGTTTGTAACATCTGTCATAAAGGGTTTTATTTTCCATACGCGCTGTATCCCAAGGGTGCCTTCCCTGTTGGTAGGGTCAAAAACAAATTGCAGCCAGTTTATCGCATCTTCAAACTTACTGTTATCCCTCAATTGCCTTGCAATAACAGAAACCATGTGAAAAAACACCTCCCAGTTATATGATGAATAGGCCCCGCCAATCGCAAAATCATATTGGTTTGCCGGGTAAGGCAAATTGATATAGGTTGATACCGGCGAATATTGGCCCGGAAAATAATTATCTACTACTTGTTGCCTCCTGATATTAGGGTTTTGTGAATTGAGCAGTCCAATAATGCCATACCTGTTAAATTCAGCGAGCATTGTACAGATATAATTATGCTCAAAAGGGATAACAGTATATTTACCCGAGATGGTATAACTATAGCTACAGTTAGTTACCTTCCCACCCTTGCCACGATCATTGGATTTAGCGCCAATAATAGGCGGTGGAACCAGTTCGGTGCAAACACATTTCTTATTCTTTTTTCTTTCCAGGAAATAGGTATGCCTTTTATCACTAAAGAAGAATGGCGAATCCCACATGGCATCTTTATACTGGTGGGGGTATGTTAATGTATACTGAGGGTTCGTCTTTCCAAAAAGTTGGATCTTATCGGGAAAACGTGCCCTTACTTTTGTCAAAAACAAGCCATCAACAGGACTTTCAAGATCGATTCTATCTATACCTTGTTTTAATTGCATGGCATCCGGTAATGTCGAGTATGGCCTCGCTAAAAAACGTGTGCTATATAAATCGGCATTAACAACACCTGGAGGAATAATTTCTACTCTCTCATCACAAGCACTTATCTTAAATCCATCTTCATAGGCTAACTCTGTATAACTCCAGTGACGTGTTTCCCAATCCGGATCAAAATCCCGCCGGCAATGAATAGTGAGGTCACCTGAGGCATTATCCATTTCCCCCCAAAAGAAAAACGATTTTTTGTCTAAATCAACATACGAATAATCCCTATAAACCGGATTATCTAAAACAAGATAAACCCTATCAGATTCTCCTGATATTGGACTGCCTTTCCCCAATTTTCTCTCTAAATTGTTAAAGACCCCGGGCCCGCAATATTGCCCGGCATACATGGTACCATCCAGGATTTTTTTGACGGACCACTTCCCAAATTCAAGTTTCGAATAACATAATTTGATCTCATAATACGGGGCATTTTGTTCCACATTATCAATCACCCTTTTAATAGTACGATGTTCTTTTTCAATAAACAATGGCCAGATCAAATACAGCCTCCTGTTAAAAACTATAGGGATTATGTGGTCCCCGTCAATATCTACTTCCAGCTTTTCCCAGGGCGACCAGATATTATTTTCGCGATTGCGGTAATAATAAGTATAAGGCGGGTTCCAGGTGCGTGCAAATACATGCAGTACGTGAGAATCGGGTTTTTCATCAATATAAGTGCCACGGATATCAAGCCTGGAAGTGTCATGTAAGGCGGTTAAGTAACCGGAGAATGCCTTTTCACAATTAGCTGCGGTGATGTCATCCTGTAGCAGCGTATCTTCAGCATCTTTGAAAAAGGGAGACATATTTGATCTCAACGAAGGCACTGTCCAGCTTTCGGGGTATAGAAATATTTTCCTGTCAGCTTCCCAAACCCTGTAGTTCTTTCGCCATTTCCACTCATTTTTATAATTTTCTTCAATACATATCTGTGGCTCCAACCCCATCAGCGCCCGTTCAATTAACAACTGGACAGACGAAATTGCCAGTACTATCCGCGATGTTTTCATGCAGGGCATCATTTCGGTATCGAGCAAAAAATGATCGTATATGTCATTGCTGTCTTTAAACCCTTTTTTGCCAATATACCAGGCAACAAGGGCATCGCGCAGGCTGTTTCTGAAACTGTTTTGTATGGGTACTATAAAATTGCTCCATGCATCACCTGTGTTATACCGGCTTTTTAATATCCTTCGCAGATCATCTTTATTACTTACTATAAACGCACGTTGATTAGTCCCGCTAACCGGCCAATCTAACCATACCCAACCCCATACCGTATGAACGTCAGCGCCTATGGTTTGCGTCGCATCAAAAATCGACATAGACGTCTCCATTACAGCCACCAGGTTTTTATGATCGTATGTAATTGACTGTGCCCTGTAGTAGGTATTTTCAAATTCAAAAGCTGATATTGTTTTAAGTTGAGTATTAGCCCCTGTCAACGCGTATAATGCATTGGCAACTGGCTGAATATCCGTATCAGAAAAATCACCCGTATGCACCCGTAATGCGGATATATTGGAGAAGTATTGCAGCTGATCTATACCAAATTGTGCAGCCTGTGCAGTCGCTTTTTTTATTGATATAAAATAATTTAGATCATGTATAGCGAAATCATAGGTGAGCCAATAAAAAGCGTTTGCTATCGGGTAAACTAAATTAGTTGTTGTTGCAATGCTAATGCCCGCCTGGAGCCCATCCGCATCCAAACCGCATACCTGTGATAGTATGGATATCCGTTTCAGCAGCAGGTAAACTTTTGTAAAATCACCTTGGGTCACAGCATCCCAGGCAGAAGTATCTTTGATAAATGAAGTTACCCACGAGATTGAATAAAATTCAATGATCGCTTTTGCAGCTGCAACATCTATATCAAATTTATTTGCAAGTTGCTGGTAAACAATATTTTCAAGGTGCGGGGCATTGGGGAAAATTGCCAGATCGGGTTGGTCAGCAACAAGGTTAACAACAATGTAGCCATGCGGAAAAGATGCCCTGGTTGTATCAATGGCATCTTTTACTTTCCCCCATAATGCATTTGATTCAATGGATATCCGTTTCAGCAGCAGGTAAACATTTGTAAAATTATCTTCTGTAGCAGCATCCCAAACCCAGGAAGAGGTATCGCTTATGAATGCGGTTACCCACGAAGTTGAATAAAATTCAATGATCACTTTTACAGCTGCAACATCTATATCAAACTTATTTGCCAGTTGCTGGTAAACAATATCTTCAAGCTGCGGTGCAACAGGATTCATTAGCGGGTCGGGCTGGTTGGTAACGAGATAGCCCCCCGGAAAAGACGTCCTGGTTGTATTTATGGCATCTTTTACTTCCTCCCACAGCGCCTTTGATTCGACGGAAAAATCAGCATTGGCAGCTTGCCCGTTATTGTTTAACTCGTAGTACCCCGTTCCTAATATAATGTCTTTAAAGTCAGATGGTTTTTTATTCAGTTTTTTATAATCATCCCATATATTGATAAATGACCATATCCCCGCAGCACTTACAACTGATGCAGATAATGGGTCGGGAATCAAACTGAATAAAACGACCATTTCTGCCAGGTCAATTCCAATTACTTTTGAAAAGGTAACGTATCTGTCATAGCGGCTAATGTTTACAGGGTCCAATAATGCCCCGGGTGCGAAGGGAAAATAACCGGTTAAAATATCGATATCGGCTATTCCGATCTTAAGAACCGTTGCTAATTTTTGTTTATCATCGTTTGTTAATGATGAAATGAGTGAAGTAAAACAATTCACGGAAACCGCAGGATCAAAAAATGTAATAATATCCGCCGGCAACAAACTATTCATAAACCGGTTTTTGTAATAGGCAGAGGGGTTAAATGCAGCTGTCACGAAATCATGGTAAGGATTATCATTGTACCATAACATCAAATCGGTAAAGGGAATAGTATTTGCCGCGCAAAAGGCCAGGCTTGAACTTAAATTCACAAGGAAATTTTCATCAATGGCTGGCCCGAAATTTTTGATGGCCAGGTCGAGCTCCCACACCGATAACCCGCATTTTCTTTTCAATCGCAGTAAGCGCAATAGCCGGTCGGCAATTGCGGGTGAAAAAGCACGCGAAAACTTATATTTATCTATATCGCAATCGTCAACAGCTGGCGGCGTTATTGCAATGGTATTATTTATGTCGGATGATGAATTAGTGATATATGCTGATCCCAATAGTTCTGTTAATTCATTGATCTGTAGTGAAGCACTTTTTAAGATCGGTCCAATACTGGCAGGGACGGCTGCAATTCCCCAATATTTCATCCAGAAATTTGGATCAGCAGTGTTGTCGCTGGTAATTAATGTGTGTTCGCCATCGTTCAGATTTAGCCAGGCCTTTGCCCATACTATGTTATTGTATTTATCTGCCGGTTTATCAAATGCTTTGATGAGATCGGGGTAAGGAACGCCAAGTTCATTGACATACCTCGCTGATTCGCTGTAAGCCGGGTCATATGGTAGAGCCCAGGGAAAAAACGCGGTATTTAACAAAGCCTCTGCAACCGGAAAACGGTTTCCAGGCATTGTCATCAAGTCGCTGGTATTTCCCGATGTTTGCAGCGAGGTATAGCTAGGGGTTGGGAGGAGGTTAACGGAAAGCAGCTCATTTACCAGGTCGATATAGGGCATTACCGTATTGGTGTTAGCACAATTCAGGAGGATAAAGGGCAAATCTGGCCGCCTTGATGCCCCCGTCAATACATTATAAGCACTTATGCCTGTATCCCTGCACACCAGGTCGCTTTTTGCCCAATGAAGCAGGTCGGTGAAATAAGCCGCGGGGCTGTATACCGACTGGCAATCAGAACAGCTACAGGTATTAAAACTGCCGAACATTGCCTCCATGTCCGGTATTTGCATAGGAACGGTGCTTGCCGTACTACCATATCTCATCGTTGCGGGGAGCTGTGCATCCCCGCTATCATAACGCATGTACTGAACAGAAAGATAATTTACAGTATCGTAAATAGTTTTAGCCCTGCAAATAATAAAGTTTATCTCGTCATCAATAAGCGCATATTTTTTCATCTCCGTCCAGAAGTCATACTTTCCCATTGTATAAATGCGGTATGCGGATGTAATTCCGCTCAACATCAGCGCCTCCACCTGGTTCAGTTTATGGGCACCCTCCGTAAGCTTAATGCACCGCTGCAGCTCCTGCACCTTTTCCAAATCGGCCCTGGTAACCTCATTATCTGCTTTCGGATCAGCAGTTACCCTGAACCAGGTATGCGCCGCCTGCGTGGTAACATTAAAGCCGGTATTTTTACCGAGTATTTTTACGATATCATCTTTGGTGGCAATTTTCGTTGCCCCTATTTTCGACACAACGGCCGATGCAGGATATTGGTTTGTGAACCGGTATACAATATTGTGCGCGTAATCTTGTACCGGGTTCGCGCCGGTTGTATACTGACCGGGGTATTGCGTATCTCCCGGTATTGTTTTTATGAGTGTTGCCCAGTCATCTTCTGATTTAGCGGCTAAACTGGTAATATCCAACGCTTTTGAACTTTTTCTGAGTGCCGCCATGGTTACGGCCAGCATGGGGGCAAAGTTCTCCAGGTGATCATTAAGCGCTATTATAGTATCCAGTTCGGATCGGCTATAATTCATTTGACTTGCGGACATATTATTGTGATTTAGGTATGGTTAGTATTAATTTGAATTACTTGTTGCCATGCTGTTCAGGCTATCTTCATTTCCCAAAAAGCCGCTAAGGCTGCCGGCCTCAATGGCACTGTCTAACAGGGTGCTTTTTGTTGCCATATCTACAGCGGTGAGGTAAATGAGTTTGGCATCATAAAAATAATTATCGTCGTTGCTGTTAAATAAAATACAGTTTCGTAACGCGATAAGGCCGTCAATTACGGCAAGTTCATTGCTTACCGGGTTTATGGTATTATCATTCACGGCACCTTGTATTTTTTGCATCAATTGGGCTGAAGATATGGTGAGCGCTTGCTGTAATTCAAGGCTGTTATCACCCCTGAGTAAGGCAAAGAGAATAGGCGCTACGCTATCCGGATTAGAAAGAAGGGTGAGACCGGCTATCGCTTTTTCCAGGTACGCGCTATCCGCGCTTTTTTGTTTGATGGCAGCTTGCATTTTTTGGGAACAACTGCTCCTATTTGTTTGCAGGTCAGTAAGCAATCGGTCTGTATTTACCAGGCGGGCTAACGTTTGTTTACCCACACCGGCAATGCATTGCAGCTGTTCCAGTTGTTTATGATTTAGGGTACTGAGCTTGTTCCTGCCCAGTTGCGGCGTTACCAGCGCACTGGCCCAGGTGTATAACGGCCCGCTAAATTTGGCAGGATCATATTTAAACTCAATATAAACATACCCGTTTTGAGGGCAGTGCGGCCCGGTTTCATCTGCAGGTTTTTCTTCACCGGCCTTGCCCGCTGTGTTAAGGTACAAACGCGCCATCAACGTAGTGCCCGCTGCTACAGCCAACTCACCGTTAAACAAACCGTTGCCATCCGGAACAAGGCTCAACAGTAATACCTCTGTACTTAACGTAACCTGGTATATGTTAACCGTTAAGTTTTGCATGTTTACCGGGGGATATTCTCCCGCGCTATTAATATGCACAATGCCGGTTACCTGCGTTTTAGCAGGGATAGCGATTGTTGGTTTGGGTTGTGGTGTTTGGGCCATAATGGGTTGTTAAAATCAGGGGCTAAAATTCTGTTAATTCAAGCTTTTTTCTATTTGCAATTCAATAAAAATCTTTACTGTTATTGTTTCCATGTTTGTTGTTTTATTATATTAATTGATTTTCGCAGAGTCCCTTGCAGGAGACTCTGCGAAAATCAAATTTCTCTTTAAAATTTCGCCCTAATTTTACGATGATGATCGTGATGATGAAGTCGATTGTGATTAAAATGATCCTCATGCCTTCCTCTTGTTGGATGTTTACCTTTTTTTTGGGCAAGTATCCATTTCTCTTCCTGTCTTAACGCTGGTTTATGGTACATGTCACCAGATGTGTCAAAGTAAGGAGCTGCTTTTTGTCTTCGATGATCCTTGGAATTGTAGTAATTATCAACGAAATACTGATTTTGAGGTAAATTAAATTTAGGGTTTGCTACATCTTTCCCGTTAGACATAACCGATCCATTATCCCACCCAAATCCAGCCGCCATTCTATAGCGGCTTCGATATGAGAGCCTTTTATTTCTGTTAAGAATGAACTTATTTATTTCGGAAAGAGCTACGTTTTCAGCATGCACTGCTTTTGCTTCATTATAAGTAAGACCTGAAGCATCATTCGGATTTTTGGGGTTGTTTCTGGGGATGGCGTACCTTATACCCTGATCAGCATCATATTGATGCGACCTTTCATGAGCCAATGATTCCAGACTTTGAAAAAAAGGTCTATTACTGTTTAATATTGTGGCGTTCCCTCCAATAGGTGCGCTGAAATTAACTGTTGTAACAGTAGATTGTCTCTTTCCGTTAACCCAACTCCCTCCTATTGGTGCAACATAATACGGTCCTCCTGACAGATCAGCATTTGTAAAACCCGCGATTGGTGTATTATCACCCCATTTCCTATAATAATGATCGAGTGAAGATCTTCTTGCTGACCTATAAAGATCTCTAGCTGCTGGCGATAATGTATTTAAAATCATATTTCTAGTCCACATTTGAGCCCGCTGGAAGAAATTTCCAACATAATGAATTTTATGGCCGGATAGGTCTGAAAATAAAATTGGATTATTTTTTACATACCCATACACATTCACCCCATCTCCCATTCCTATCGGGTCCGCACTCAACCACCTTCCCAGCCACGGCAGGTAGTAGCGTGCTGAATGGTACTCCAATCCAGTTTCCACATCCCGCTCCATACCTGTATAGCGATATCGCTTTGCTGCAGCTTTTATGGTAGCATTGTTAGCCTGGTAAGCGGTAGTACCAAAAGGGTGATATTCTTCGTAGCTTATTACCTGTGCAGTGTCATCTAACTCCAAAGCTGCGGAGCCAAGGTAGTTGTGCAGTTGGTAACGTGTTAACCTTGTGTTAATTGCATCTGATGGCAGAGGGTTGGGATCAGCATTCTTTTTTACGGTTTCTACCATTACAAAACGGTGGCCTTCGTCTAACAAACTCAATGATGTCCGTTCAAAGTTTATTGCATTGGCAACATCATTATCATAATCCCTGTAGGTTTCGTAACCGGAGATATAAATGCGCTCATTTTTTTTGGTTGTGTTTATTGAAGTAGAGTAATTCTCTGTTATTTTACGGATGCGTTGCCCTTGTTCGTCGTATTGGTAGTAAGTGGTTTCGGGAGTGCCGATTCCATTGGTTACACTTTGGCGTATGGTTTTAACCAGCTCTTCTTTAAAATTCCAGCCCATAGCATCCAGGTGCGGCATTTCGGTTATAAAGCCATGCTGAGGGTGGTGCGGGTATGTGTAAGCAGGCTGAGAACCTACCACTGTATTTATTAAGTGGTTGCTGGTATTTTCATAGTTATATTGCCTCGTCCAGTAGTTATTGACCGCCAGGTGCTGCATCTGCATTATATTGCCAACCTCATCATACTGGTAGGCCTGGCTGTAATTACGCACAGCCAACGGGTCGTTGGGGTTCACTTGCTGCATAAATGACGCGTCATTCCAGTTGTCTTTGGTGGCGGTACCCGTGCCGGCGGGATTTTCGCGGCCGCTTGCTTTTACTAACCGGTAAAGCGCGTCGTAGGTGTATTCACTAACCGGCTCCACCTGCATATTGTTAAAAAAGGAAGTGTCATTCGCCTGGTCTTCTATCCGTGTAATATTTCCAACGGGGTCATAAGTGTAGAATAAATTCTGAAGTGCCCCGGTATTTATATTACTCTTCAAATGTGTAAGCCGGAATGTTTGTGTATCGTATTCATAAGTTGTTTTTACGCCGTTACCATATTTAATAAAATGGCGTTGCCCTTTTTCATTGTAGTCAATGTTTATGATGTATTCCTTATCTCCATCGTATGTATTGGTTGCCGGACTAAAATGATTTACTTTTTCTCCATCCAATAAACCTGCTTCATTATAGGCAGGTGTAATGATGCTTCCATCGGGCGCAGTTTGTTTGGTTATTCTACCAAGGGCATCGGTTTCGGTTGTAAAAGTAAATTCATCAGCTTCCAGGCCGGCTAACAGGTTCGGATCTGTCCAGTTTGCATTTGTCCAGTTAGCAACTGCCTTATAGCCGCTAAAAAGTTTGCGGGAGGTAAATATTGGCTGACCCTTAAAATCATATTTCGGTGTTAATACAGCGCCGCCCGTATCAAAATGTTGAATGGGCTTGCCAATGATATTTAATGCCTGAATTGCAACTTCATTGGTTCTGCCGGGTAACAAAAGGTCTTCACCATAAATAACCCGCTCAAAAACATTATTTAAAAGAAGATCCCCGTCGCCACCTATAACTACACTGTGGGTTGGCCTGTGCAGTATATCATATTCATATCGAAACTCATGATCGCGTTCATCCCAGGTACGGAGGGGCTTACCAAGAATATTATGAAGCAGCCATCTTTGCCCTGCATCCATACTGTTTTGATATACAAGGTTACCCAGCATATCATACTTGTATTGCATAACAGCATTGCCTAAGTTACGATTCTCCGGCAGCTCCCGCGCGTCTGTTACTTTACGGAGATTGCCTTCAACATCGAGTTCGATTTTGGTTTTGTATAAAATATCAAAACCATTTACATCTTTACCATTGTTCTCGATCTGCAAAACCGGCCTGCCCAAAGTATCGAAGTGCAGTTGTGAAGGTGTATTATAATGCGCTGCCGCCTTTTCCGCTGCTGTTATTTCCGGGTCGCCTGCTGTCAACGCCATTCTTTTTGTATACCAGTCACTATCTTTTACGGTGTCATTAGCATCGTAAACAACCTGCTTCCACGAATCAAATTCAACTTTTGAAAATGTACCATCAGGCATTTCGGTTTTTACAAGGCGCCCCATCGCATCATAATACATGATGGGTGTAACACCTGTTTCTACCAATTCTTTAAAATCCTCATAGGCTGGCGTTACCGAAAAATAAGGCTCGTATTGTTTTACAGGGTTGCCTTTATTGTTGAGTATCGTCCTGCCATTGCCTATCCAGCGAAGAAATGGTGACGTATCAGTTTCCATTATGGTTATCGCATTGTTTACACCAACCGATACCTGCTTGGCTTTTCCCGGCTCTGCTTGCACCTTTTTCATCACCACCTTATCCAATCCATTGGAATATTCAAAACTCAACTGAATAGGTGAATCGGGTATAACGGCAAAATGTTCTTCGCGCACGATAGAGGCCACTACAGCTGGCCTGCCGGTATTTTTGTATACATCAAAATCATAAACAAAACGTGCAGTGGCATGTTGTAAAAGATCTTTCCCGGTAGCAGTTAACAGAACAGAATCGGGGGCGGTAAAAAAAGAATTGACCATTGCCGTTTCTGCCGCTTCTGTAAATTCTGTTAAACCGGTAAGATCATCTGCTTCATTCCCTTTTCCAAATACTGCCATTGCCTTTACCAAACCCAATTCATCGGAAATTGCTTCAGAGAGATTGTTGTTCATATCTCTCATTCGTTGAGGCGAAAGCGTGCGGAAGTTGAATAAATCCACACCGGACTTATTGCCCATGGCATCTTCTGTTTCTTCAACAAAAAGAAAATAGTTTCCATACTTAACTTTTGTAATAGAACTATACGGGTCGGTATAAGATATGGGTAAATAAAAACGGTCCTGTGCCTCTGCAAGGGGATCAGCAAGGGGATCATTAACGTCAATAAAATTAACAGTACCGGAGGGAATCCACCATTTTGTATCGTTATCAGTTGCAATAAATTTTCCTTCACCCATTAAATTTACAAGTTCACTATCTGTCTTTTTCAAACTGTAAATTTCATTCAGCAGGTCTTTTGTATAAGCCAATTGGTAACTTTCGAAAGGAAGGGCAAGCGATTCCAGTTGATGCAAAGGCAAAGCCAGGTTGAGGTCATTGTCATAATAAGTAGTCCGGATATGCTCGATCAAACGCTTTTGTTTGGCACCAGATGTGGGAGCCAGGTCATGATATTGAATATCAGTTGCATCATTAAGAATGGTTTCAAAATCAGCTATAGTGTACCTGTTCGCACCCGTTGGCGACACCCCTTGTAATTCGAAGGTTTTTACTTCCGAAGGCAGGCGTAAACGATAAGTATTTACGCCAGGTACATCATTCGTGTCATTTTTGAAAATGTCATTCGTAAATTGATGCTGCGTATAAAGGATGATGGTTTTGCGTTGCGCTTCATCCGTTGCAGAAGGAAAGACATCCGGAAGAAAGGCGGCAATTTCTGCACCGAGCATGACTGAATCCCTTGGATAAACCACTGCTACCGACTCCAGTACATTTCCGTATTCATCCAATTTGATATTCAGATTGTGGGCAATGCGTGGGTCAGCAATATTTCTTTCATAACTATAAGTTATGGCTTCACTTTCTTTGACAACAAAAATTGCATGTTTGTTCTTCCCTTTCGGTTGCAAAAGCTCGATCACACAATTGTGTGTTGCAACAGAATAAGGTGTAAGCTGTTTTTCAATTTCACCGGGTGTTGCCCCGATAAAAGGTGCGTCGTGCGCAAATACCTCCGAACGCAGGGGCATGCCCTTACATGCCCGCAAAGCTTCACGCCATTCCTGGGCGCTAAGATGATCAATGATTGTATTTGGAATTCCAGGAGCCGCAACAATATGCGCATCGGGTAAAGGAACTTCGTGGTGACCTACTGGAAATCCCTGCCTGATCATTTCTTCATACCAATATTCATGGGCAAACTGATTGAGAATTTTTTCTTTTCTTAAAAAAGCGCCCGTATGAACCCATGATTTTGAAACCACCGGTTCCTGGTGCAAGGAAGCATCTGCAATATTTGAAGCATCAGCTTCTACCCAATGTTCAAAATGTTCAGAATCGGTTTGTTCCACCATACCAAATCCCCTGAATTCTCTTTCAGGATGGTCATAATAACCGTGGTGGTATTTATAAGAACTTACAAAACGCCACCCGGAAATTTTATCTACGGTTACAGTTTTTGAAATACAATGAACCGGGAAATGCAGCTTTGTGACCCATGGTTTACCTGCTAATTTATCTTCAATATAAAATTTAGTGGAAGGGGTATATTCCATCGAAACTTCCTTCCCTAAATTATTTTTATAAGAAACCATTATATGCGGTTTCTTGCTATTCATCAGGTCAATATATCGCAACGGCGAGTAACCGTCTTTTGCTAAACTGCTTGACCATACAATGCAGGCAACTCCATTACCCAATAAATCTGTCGCTGTAATTTTTGCCTGGTTGTGTACATCAGGAAACGCATCAATTTCAAAGGGGGTTGTATTAAATCTATTCCCGCTCAGATTCATCCAGCAGGTGAATTTGTTTTTGCCGAGGTAAATAATATCAGGCGTTCCTGAACCATCAATATCTGCCAATCTTAAAAATGCCGAATTAAATGAATCGGGAAAATCAAATAGCGGGGCATTATCCATCGCCACTTTAGCGCCAAATTTCCCATATCCCAGGTTAGGCCAGTAGCATACTTCACCATTACGAATGCGCGCAATATCGGTCATACCATCGCCAGACATATCTGCAAGAAAAATAGTTTGCTTCGGGTCTGAGAAAACAATGTGCGGCCCTGCTTCTTCATCATACGGCTTTAGGGTCCTGTGTGCCTGCGAAAAACCATTCCTGCCTTCCGATTGGTACCAGGTGAAAATATTATCTTCTGTGATCAGAACTTCGGGCATGCCATCACCATTCAGATCCAGCATCCTTGTATTCGCATCCCCGAAATCAATATTCGGCAGGTTTTGAAAATATCTGAAAGGCTGCCATTCATTATCATCATCCAATTCAAAATATCCTTTTGGCTCTGCACCATAACTTACCAATTGCTTGCCACCGTCTGCATCTAAATCTGCCAATTGCAGATGCCCGCCTAAGCCGTTGAATGAAGGTTTTGGCGTAACCAATTTTGCCTGCTCAAATTTTCCACCACCCAAATTATGTTTGTAATACCAGCCATTAGCCTGTTCTGTAAGAATACCTGACAAGCCCTCATTAAATAAATCTGTAAATTGATATTGTTGCTCATCAAGCCCGGCCGGCGCATGAATCAAATCTTCTTCTGAAATCGTTTTTACATCCCTATTCCAGTCATGTTTTTGATATTCGAATTCAGTTGCAGGAAGTTTTTTACTTGAATAACTTCCATCTGCTTTTTTGATATAACCAAAAGCGGTAATGGATTTTAAAAATGTAAAGTCCTGTTGAGATGCTGTATCGTAATCAAAATTGATTGATTTTATGAGTGTTTTCTTATCGGATTTATCAGGGTTAAAAGCTAATTCATCAAAGACATGGAATAACAAAACTCTTTTACACAACCTGGTGGTTCTGATTTCAAAACCTGCTTTATAATCAGAAAAAGCATCCGTTCTGAAATCCCATGTATTGATGGTGTCAACTGAATCATTAGCTTGTAAAGTACCATAATCGAAAACTGTGGAAAATAAATAGCCCTGTTCAGCAGGGAAAGCATCCCCCAATTTTTTATAGGGGTTTATATTGCCATACAAAATCTTTTCTAAATAGAGATTGGTGTACGTTATGTGTGCGTTTTCAAAACGGTTCCTGTTATGCAGCAATGAATTATCAAAACCATCAGCATTTTCTATTTTATAAATATACTGGCTACAGTTTCCTTTGTCGTCAAACACAAATTCGGGCAACCATTCAAATGTTTTTTCAGAGCTTTCGGGGTCAGAAATAACTGAATTCAACGTCCATCCAAAAAGTGTTGTCAGATTATCTTTTGTAATTACCCGCCATTTAATAGTTCCTGTTGCTTTTTCCGTCCAGCGTTCAATACGTGCAAAAAGTCCTTCTATGCGCGGCTTGTAGTACCTGATCCTAAAATTAGTGTCTGTTGAATCTGCTTCATTAATAATATAATCACCATTCCCGTCAACGGAAAATATGCCTTTTACTTTTTTAAATTCGGGCACCAGGTCTTCCGCCCCAGAAAAAAGAAAAGTATCAGAATCTGTCGCATCATCGTATTGCGGCAGGCCCTTGTCTGTTTTGCGTTTTATTGAAGGCAGATCCAAATTCCATCCTAAACCAAAAACACCATTACCGCCACCTGAATTATACGACAACGATAATGCGGGCGAAGCACCACGCGCCTGGGAAAAAGGAAGTGGAATAGAAAACGAGGCTGTACCATTCACTGCATTCACAGAAAATTTTTCATCGATTCCCTTTAGTGCCCCTCCACCCTTAGGTAATGAAATTGAAGGAACCTCGATCGAGTTTGATTTGGTTTTACCTCCATCCGTTTTAAGGAATTGAGAAGATTTTGACGCATCGTCAATTTGTTTACTCATCAGTAATGTTTTGCTTTTACATCACCAAAATCTTCTTTTAAGTCGTAGTAAATCTCTTCACGATCTTGTTTCTGTAGTATTCTCCTGTAATATTAGGTACGGGATATTTTTTAAAAGGACAGTATCCCGCATTCCTGCTGTTGTTTTTAATTCTTATTAACCAGGGTTCAACCGTCTCTTATCGTTTTTGGTTCAACAAGATGTCAATAAGCTATTTATAAATGTTATTTAAAGTTTAGCTGCTATATAATTATCAAATGTAATAAAAGTAACAGAATCCTATTGATCAGCAATAATTTGCAATTCCGGTGAACCAGTCCATCAGGTTCCTGGAAAAAACTGCAAACTAACTGGCTGAATTCTGTAATCGGCCTTCTATATGGTTTCAAGGCCAATTTCGGAAAAAAAAGTGCGGAAAAATGTCAAAATGATACCCCACCGCGTCGGGTGACCCCGCTGGGGAAAATATCGAACTATTTTGTTGAAGATTTGAGGCGATTAGCCGTGATGGGAAGCAGATAGAGGGTTCTGCGGTGCGCATCGTATACAAAAGCTGGCGGTCAAAATGAAAATAATCGTTCACGGCGTGTTTCATCACCTGGCCGAAACTTTCTTTAATTTGCAGATTTTCCTGGCCGCAGTTGCTGCAGAATATTACCGAAACGACGGTGCCACAGTTGAGACAGTCCTTTTGGGCACGATAGTACTTTTTATGTTTTTTTATACTTGATCAACTTGCCATTTTGTATGTTGGCGTACGTAAACACACATGTAGCGATAACGCACAAGACCGTCGCCTGGACCGTGCCTCCGGTCCGAACCTGCCGCCGGTGATCCATTCTGCGCCGGTGAGCTGTGTCGTCAGTAAACCAGGGGTATCATCATTGCCCGACGTTATCGTCCCGAAAATGCCCGATGTATAAAGTTCCAAGGCAAAATGAATGGCGATCGGCAGCCATAACCTGCGGGAATAAATGTAAGTCGCGCCTAATAAAAGCCCCGCTCCGAAAGATTTACTGAGTTTCAATTTTGGGTTTTCTTCTGTTCTTTTTAACTGTTCCTTTTAAAGTAAAAATGAAAACTATGATTGCTAGAAAAGCACTAATCTAAAAATGGCATTGAATACTATGCGAAATAGGTCACTTAAAATCTAGTAACAAATTTTAGATCGCTTCGGCGAAGATCGGCCTGAAAATGTTCCTTTGCGCTGTTATGATCGGAGCAAGCCTGTGAACTTTCCACACTGTTACCCGTCACGTTCCCCAAAATGTGTATTTCGGCAACGGTTGCGTAAATAATTGCGTCCGTTAGTGTTCGTCTGGATTGTGAAACGTGTATTATTGCTTTATAAGGAATTGAAGCCTAACCTCATTTTTGTTAAAAGATAAAAGCAGAAACATGAAATATTTGAAATACAATTTGTTGTTAATTCTCTTGTCATTATCATTTTTATGCTTCACGTTGTCCAGAAAGAAAGTCGTTATTTATTCGATCGGCGACTCAACTATGGCGCAATACGATCAGCAGGAGGAGGATAAATATCAAGGGGGAAAAGATTATCCGTTACGGGGATGGATGATGATGATGCCCGATTTTTTTAATGACAATGTAGTTATTCACAATGCCGCCGTGAGCGGACGAAGCACAAAAAATTTCAGGGAAGAAGGCTATTGGAAAAAGGTAATCGATAGTGTAAAGCCAAAAGATTATGTATTTATACAATTCGGCCATAACGATGAAAAAACAGACTCTGTACACCATACCGATCCTAAAACAACGTTTCGCCAAAACCTGATAAACTATATTGTTGAGGTAAAGCAAAAACGGGCTTACCCCGTCTTAATTACTTCGATCACGCGCCGCAAATTTGACGATAAGGGTATTTTGGTAGATACTCACGGGGAATATGTAACGGTTGTGCGGGAGCTTGCCCATGATATGAAGATTCCATTGATCGACCTTGCCAAAAAAACTTCGGGGTTAATCCAAAGCCTGGGTCCGGAGGAGTCCAAGAAATTGTTTTTAAATGTCGATTCGAATAAGTATACAAGGCTTCCAAACGGCAAACATGATAATACGCATTTAAATGTGTACGGAGCCACAAGGGTATCCGCCCTTGCGGCGCAATGTATACAAGAGCTCCATCTTCCTCTTGCCAGGTATTTAATAAAAAGCAAACTCGATAATAAATAAACCAGGGAGGAAATCGTAGGACTATTGAAGATCACTTATTAAACTTAGCGGTATGCGCAAAATTGTCATTCCATTAATCATCATCCTGGCTTGCTGCTCGTTTTGCAAGAAGGCAACAGGCAACAAGCAGGGAACGCAGCAGGTGATACTATCAAATGCTCCTGATTCGGGTAATCCGAACCCCGGCGATGCAGGTTTGACTGCCGCATTCGCCGCTATCACTGCCGACCGGATTGCCACGCTAACCGCAGGGATTAGGGCAAGCGGGTACCACGTTGAAAGTGCTTTGCCGCCAGGTTACGTTAAAGACGGGTCTGTTGACTATACGACCCAGGTGCAGGCCGCGCTTAAACAGGCAAATGTCAATATCATTTTTCCGCCATTCCCGATTCAGATCAATGACGGTGGCTTAACCTTTCAGTCCAATCAACAAATTTTATTTGAAGATGGCGCCGAATTACGGCTAAAAGCGTCTGCATTACAGAGTTACAAGATGCTCAACGTATTAGGCGTGGATAAATTGATTATGATTAATGCAGTGATTAAAGGCGATCGGGATATTCACACCGGCCCCGATGGCGAATCGGGAATGGGTATCAATATTAAGAATTGCACCAACGTAATGCTGATCAAACCAAAAGTTACAAACTGCTGGGGTGACGGCATTTATATGTCGGGGTCAAATACTAACACGATCATTTCGGACGCTCAGCTGTCCCGAAACAGACGTAATAATATGAGCGTTATCTCCGCAAACGGTCTGTATCTTATAAGGCCATATTTTGGGTTTGCAGTAGGCACCGCACCCGAAGTTGGAATTGATTTCGAACCAAACGCTGCGGCAGATGACCTGTTAAATATTCACGTGGTAAGCCCCGTGACCGAAGGAAACGGTGGCGAAGGAATTTCGCTGGGTTTGAAACGGATATATCAAGACCCGGGGAACTATCCCCTTTGGAACATGAGCGTAACGGTGTACAACCATCATGACATCAACTCCGGCCTCTCCATCAAGCTGTCCTATGCTAAATGCGGTTATACGACCGAAACCACAGTAAAGGGGTTTGTAAAATTTATAAGCCCGATCTGGGAGAATAAATCGGGCCAGTTTATATCCGCTGCTATTTGTGAGCCCGCCACCATAACCAGTGTGGTTGATCCGCAGCTTTCAGTTAACGGGGTTGCGTTAAGCTCAGCAACCGCGAAATCGACCCTTTTGAGCGAGGTGTCATCAGGTACTTTAAATGTAACCGTTAAATAATATAGTCTTATCATGAAGCCTTGCCGTAAAATCGTTATATCATTTATCCGCCATACCCTTATTTCATTATCTATATTTTATTCGATGACATGCTTTGCTCAGCATAAAATTCAAATAAACCGTAACGCGAATAAACCATATATTATTATAATCGATCCGCAGGCCACCGGATCTGTAAAAACCGCGGCGGCAGATATGCAAAGATGTTTTGAGCAATCCGTGGGCGCGCATCTTGAAATTAAAACAACAACACAAACACCGGCCTCTCCGTATATCAGCCTAGGCGTTACCGCGGCAAGTGGTAAATATATTTCAGCGAATGGCCGGGCTGAAACGACTGCAATAAATGACGGCTTCCGGATAATTACCATCGGAGAGAACATTTTTATTCTCGGCCGCGACACCCCTGACGGGAAAACGGACGACCTGGGCGGCGTACTGCATGGCACGGCAAATGGCGTATACACTTTCCTGGAAGACTATCTGGGCGTCCGCTGGGTTATGGCAGGCCACCTTGGCGAAATAGTCCCCCGCCGTCAGCAAATTGATCTGTCGGCGATTGATCGTACCATAATCCCACCGTTTGTATACCGCAACCTGGTTATCGGCGGCAATAGCGATGATGAATTATGGAAACTGCACCAAAAGGTCATTAAGGTAGCGGATGTGCAACATTCGCATTCATGGGAGCAAACTATACCCACTTCGGCATATGAAACACATCCGGACTGGTTCGCCCAAATTAATGGCAGATCAATTCCGCCATCCGCACGATATAAATTCAAGACGACGAATCCCGAACTGATAAATGCTTTTGCTGATACGGTCATAGCCGCTTTCAGAAGAGACCCCAACAAAAAATATTACTCTTTGTCGCCCTCAGACGGCGGGGGCTGGAGTACCGACCCGGAATCCATGGCACTGTATGAAAAAGACCCAAACGGCAAAACATCTTTGACCACGCTCGTTCTTAAATTTTATAACGACGTGGCAAAAATTGTTCGCAAAGTCTATCCGGATCGTAAAGTAGCCGGATATATTTATGCTGATTACTTGTATCCCCCGGCGGGAGCAATGCCAAAGCTGGAACCAAATCTTTCATTGGTTATTGCGAATTCATTAAGCTATGGCTTTACGTTATATCGCCCCTCGGTAAAAAAGGAATGGGAAAAAGTGATGAGCAAGTGGGCTGTGGTAGCCAAAGACGGGGTTGATTTGTATTATTATGATTTACCAACCATGCTCAAGCAGGACATTGGCATAATAACTCCCCCTGCGCCGGACATGCTTAATTTCATCTACTCACATCTTGCACAATATGGCTTTAAGGGCGTCTTTATGAATGGACGGTCCATCTGGGCGGCATCATCAGCAAACAACTACCTCATAGCTAAACTGATGTGGGACCCGACTGCCGATGCTAACCATTTACTTATTGATTTTTACAACAACGCTTACGGTGCCGCGGCCGCTCCTTATATAAGCGAGCTGTACCAAATCGTCGAAAAGAGCTTTATTGACTATTATAATCGCCATCCCGATGCAAGTTTTAATTTGACGTGGCCATATTTTACAGAGATATACGGACCGCAATATCGGGCAATGGAGGCCTTGTATCTAAAAGCGTGGCAAGCCACAAATGATACCGGATGCAAGGCAAGGCTTGAATTATTAGGCCATGTGTTTTCGCTATTACAATTTACACTTCATAATAATAGTTTATTGCCGGTCGGCTATAAATCTCCGCTGACAATAAATGATGCACAGGCCGACGAATATTTTGGCGCCAAATCTACAAATGATATCTATAATGTAGGCGGGGTACGGGACGCCGGGAATGACTTTAATGGTATTACCGTTCACTTGCAGCCGCCCTTGAAAAGGACTTCGGCTAAGCCTTTTAAGCCGGTCACTGTTCCTTTCAAAAGCCTTGCGAAAGCAGTGCTGTATGCAACCGGTAATGGACAGGTCCGTATCACTTTCAGCGGGGTGAATACACAGGGTGAGTTTAACACCTTTGTGGTCGACGATTCTAAAGGCCGCGAGGTGGTCGCTGGTGTAATAACAGAAGGGCGCGCAGTAAATTTTAAGAGCGATTCCGGCAATGTTTATTATTTAGCCGTCAATAATGATTGGTCAGCCTATAAAATAACCATACAAGGTGCTGAAGTAGCTTATAAAGCAAATCCGCAATACCGCGGTATCCGGCTCCAGCCACAGAAAATTGAAGAAGAGCTGCCCTTTTACTTTTATGTTCCAGCCGGCGTTAAAAGCTTTTACATTTTGATAAACGGGTACGGCGTAGTAGCTGATGTGATTTCGCCCGACGGCGTGCACGCGGGGACCATCAGTACCGAAAAAGATTCGCCGCAACGTATAAATATCAGCGAAGGCATGATTCAGGCTGGTTTCTGGCAGTTCCGGATTCATGCGGCTGTAAAAAGCGGTGATGTTTATTTCGTGCTCGACCCTAAATTGCCGCAGTGGCTTTCCACTAACCCGGATTATCCGTTGATTGTCACGCAGAGCGCAAAATCCGTTAAAAATAAAAAAAACCGCTGATTGGAATTAAGTGCGAAATTATTTGACAGATCGTGACAACGATATACACCGGAAGCGCAGCCCGTGTACTCTTGAAGCTAAACAAGTTGTTGCGCATACCTGGTTGCCATGGCATCAGAGATTTGAGTTAACCAGTGAATTCCAAGAGGTGGTACCTGACTTGATCTGGATATTCAAAATTATTGGACGCGAATTCAAGTGATCCAAATCGGTTATAATGAGTTCGGAATCGGATGATCAAAAGCTTCGTTATAAATTACCAGATCTTAGATATTTATTCAGGCTTTTTACGATATTGGTGTGGAGTTTGGCCTGTTAGCTCCTTAAAATGGCGGTTGAAATTTGACAAATTGGTAAAACCTGATTCGTAACAAACCGTAACAATACTCTCACCCTCTTCCCGCAGCAATTTACAGGCGTGATTAATCCGGACTTCCATTAAGAACGCGAAGTAAGTTTTGTTGACCTTTTGTTTGAAGTAGTGACAAAATGCATGAGGAACCATATAAATCATATCAGCAACTTCCTTCAGCTTTATTCGTCTTGAAAAATTATTCAACGTAAATATGTACACCTTAGATAAACGCTTTTCGTCATTTTTTGTGAAGTTCGGTTTGTTGGTGGTTTTTAAGATGCACGTTTTGTTATCGCTAATTGCCAGGTGGTTAAATAACTTTATAAGTAACATGATCCTTTCGTGAGTATAACATTTTTCCAGCCTCTTTAAAAGCTCGATCGCCTGGGTCTTGCATCTATCCACCAGGAGACCTTTATCAGCCCGCTTAAAAAAATCTTTCATTGTAATATTTTCCGGCATGTTCATAAACATATCACCAAAAGTGCCCGGATCAAAATGAAGTGTCAATAACTGTATTTGTAAATCCAGTTGACCTTGTTTCTGTAACGGAAATAGATATTTTACTTTGTCGAATTTAAACATGTGAGGTATATTTTGGCCGATCACGATAAATTCTCCCCCCGTAATCTGCAACATTTCCTCCCCGATCACAAATATGCCCTGGCCTTTTGCCACGTAAATCAATTCTATCTCCGGATGCAAATGATAATCGTTAAGGGCATGGTAATAATCAGAATATCTAACGATATACGACTGGTCATGACTTTTGGACGTGTAGAACTCAGATAACATGTATTATTTTATATTCATTCGAGCTAAAATATGTATTAATCATTAATATAGTATCATTAATCATTAAGATATACAAAAAGCAGGCAAATCCCATATGCTAATTTTGAGGCTATGAATATGAAAAACTATATTTTGCAATTAAAGGATGCCTCTATTACCGATATAGATCTGGTAGGCGGAAAAAGTGCTTCTCTGGGAGAAATGATTCAGCATTTAACCGGTTTCGGTATAAATATCCCTGACGGATTTATTATTACCTCGAAAGCTTATGAGGAATTTATTAAATTTAATAAGCTGCAAGACTTGATAAATGAAATTATTGAAGCCACCGATATTGATGATTTGCATCAATTAAGTGAATGCGGGGCTCAAATCAGAAAACAGATAGAGAACGGAGAGTTTCCGCTTTCGATGGAAACTCAAATAAAGAGAGCTTATTTTAATTTAGGGCAGCGGTATCAGCAACACGCGACCGATGTCGCGGTACGTTCCTCCGCAACCGCAGAGGATCTGCCCGACGCTTCGTTCGCAGGCCAGCAGGATACTTATTTAAATATTACGGGACAAGATAATTTATTGATTGCGGTTAAAAATTGCTTTGCTTCCTTATTTACCAACCGTGCGATCAGCTATCGGAAAATGTTTGGATACGAACATTTTAAAGTAGGCTTATCGGTATGCGTACAAAAAATGGTGCGCTCTGACAAAGGTGTCGCAGGTGTCGCTTTTTCGCTTGACACAGAAAGCGGCTTTAAAGATGTTATCATTATAAATGCCTCATATGGCCTTGGGGAAATGATTGTGCAAGGTTTGATCAGTCCGGACGAGTTCATTGTTTTTAAACCATTGCTAAAGGAAGGGTTCAAATCTGTCATAGAGAAAAAATTGGGCAAAAAACATCAAAAAATGATCTATGGAGATTGCGGACATGAAGCTGTACAGATAATTAATACGCCAATACAGGATAGTACGAGATATTGCCTCAATGATATCCAAATCCTTCAATTAAGCAACTGGGTTACCATCATCGAAGACTACTATTCCTCCCGTAATGGAAAGTGGTGCCCAATGGACATAGAATGGGCCATCGACGGGATTTCGGGACAACTGTTTATTTTGCAAGCCAGACCGGAGACTGTTCACTCCAAGAAAAAACCGGGCTGCATTTCCGAATATAAAATTCATGATCGAACGAGGCATGATAAAATGTTATTAAGGGGAATAGCTGTAGGTGATAAGATTGCGTCGGGAAAGATACATGTCCTGACAGGGCTTGAAAAGGCAGACATAAGCCGGGCAGGCTTTCGTTCGGGAGATATTATGGTTACCGACATGACTGATCCTGATTGGGAGCCTCTTATGAAAAAAGCAGCAGCCATCATCACCAACAAGGGAGGCAGAACCTGCCATGCCGCTATCGTAGCACGGGAATTAAACGTTCCGGCGATTGTTGGTTGTGAAAATGCGACCGCCACTTTATCGACCGGTCAACAAGTTACGGCGTCGTGCGCGGAAGGTGAGACAGGCTTTGTTTACGAAGGCAATATTTCGTATGAAAAAATGGAGCATAGCTTTTCGGAATTGCCCAGGACGTCGACGCCCATAATGATGAATGTAGGGTCCCCGGATAGGGCCTTTCAATACGCGCACTACCCATGCTATGGAGTTGGCCTCGCTAGAGAGGAGTTTATTATCAATAATTATATCAAGGTGCACCCGATGGCGTTGTTGGCGCATGAAGGACTGGGCGACATTGAATTGAGTGCACACATTAATCATATTACTAAAGGCTATAAAAACGGCGAGGAGTTTTTTATAGAAAAACTTTCATATGGTATAGCCAAGATTGCCGCAGCATTCTATCCTAAAAACGTCATTGTAAGATTTTCGGATTTCAAGACGAATGAATATTATAATATGCCCGGGGGTAAATATTTTGAGCCGGCTGAAGAAAACCCAATGATCGGATGGAGAGGCGCATCCCGATATTATTCGAGCGCCTACAAGGAAGCGTTTGGGATGGAGTGCAAAGCCATTAAAAAAGTGAGAGAGACAATGGGCCTGATTAACGTCATTGTGATGATACCGTTTTGCCGCACCGTGGAAGAATTGCTTAAGGTATATAAGACGATGGACAGCTTTGGTCTTAAAAGGCACGAAAATGGCCTGGAGGTCTACCTGATGGCGGAAATACCGTCAAATGTGATATTGGCAGAACAATTTGCCAGACATATAGATGGGTTTTCTATCGGCTCCAATGATCTCACTCAGCTGGTTTTGGGGCTTGACCGAGATTCATCGCTGGTAGCCGGGCTGTATAATGAACGAAACGATGCTGTAAAAAACATGATTTCGTCGTTGATTGTCTCTGCTAAAAAAATGAATGTCAAGGTTGGCATTTGTGGTCAAGGGCCGTCCGATTATCCTGATTTTGCCGAATTTCTCGTCGAGGCGGGGATCGATACGATATCTGTTACGCCCGATTCATTCATGAAAACAGCAAAGGCTATTAAATGTATTGAAGATAAATTGGGATTGGAGGTGGCAAGTACAGTTAAGTAGGTTGCGTGGCACTGGAATGGTTGAACGGAGTGTTTGTGAATTCGCACATTTCCGATAACGCTTGCGTAAATAAACATGCCCGAATACACGTTAACACTTTCACCCATAATGTATACTTGTAAATAATAAATCTTTAATAATTCATCTTACAGATTAATATGAAGTTATTCGGAAAGTGCAAACTCTATTTGCTGGCATTATGCTTGTTTTTTGTTTATTTTAAACCGGTTCCCCACATTAACGTTTTTTCTATTGGTGATTCGACAATGTGCAATTATGATATTGCACAGCTTTCAAAAGACAACGGCGGCAGGAATTATCCTTTACGCGGATGGATGATGATGATGCCTAAATTCTTTGACAAGCATGTTCTCGTACATAATGATGCCGTAAATGGCAAGAGCTCCAAGAATTTCAGAACTGAGGGATACTGGAAAAAAGTGATCGATAGCGTCTCGGCTGGCGACTATGTATTTATACAGTTTGGGCCTAATGATATGTCAAAAGACACAAACAGACATTCCGACCCGCGTACTACTTTTCGCCAAAACCTTATTAACTATATAACCGAAGTTCAGGCAAAAGGAGCTTATCCCGTTTTGTTCACTTCTGTTACCAAACGCCATTTCGATGCAAAGGGCAACCTGAAGGAAACTTTTGGCGATTATGTTCAGGTTCCCCGCGAAATTGCACATGAACGAAATATCCCATTGGTTGATCTGAATAAACTGACGCGGGAATTGGTACAGCGACTGGGCCCGAAAAAGTCAAAAAAACTATATCTTTTTATAAAACCCGGTAAGTTTACTCAACTGCCAAACGGATTGCAGGACAGTACACATTTGTGTGCATACGGAGCGAAACAATTTGCTAAACTCGCAGCTGACGATTTAAAGCAGACAAAACTGTTGCCACTCGCTGACTATATTAAATAAACGGATCGACAACTTCGAATCGCTTTGATTCGCTGTCATCTTACCTATAAATCGATATCCTTTTATTTCGTGCCCGTATTTTTTTCGAACTAACATCTATTTAAATGATATGCAAATGGGCATTCCGAATTCAGTTTTAATATTAACCGCCTCCAAATGACGGCAGCACTATTACATGCGTCACGATGCTGTGCATCGCTGTTGTGGCACGCACGAAGAAGCAGTTTCTTCTGGACCGATGCTGCTGATAACCTGTATGAGAAGGGCTTGGGCAACGATAAAGTAAACACCTGGAAGCCAGGAATGCAAATCTCCCTGTTATTGGAAGATAAAAGCGGCGATGTTATTTTAGGAAGCAGTCAACACATGGTTAGATTCGACTTGATAAATGGCTCCTTAAGCCCGGCGACAGTGCAAATACCCGAAGGTGGTTATCAATATAATATGGCTGCATGCGACTGTTCTGGCAGAATTTGGGCGGGGCATATACCGCTTAACAGAAACGCTTATGGGGCGTCTTTATATTGTTTAGACCAGAACGCCCGGCCGCGCAAGATGATCGGAGGATTAACCGACCCGGTCGGAATAGCATGGTCAGTCGAAAACGAACGAATGTATTTCGTTGACCGTCAATGCGATTCGGTTGTATCTTATTTTTTTCAAAAGTCTTCGGGGGATATATCATTTGAACGCGTCGTTATCAAGTTACCTGACGATTTGGGAATACCATCAGGTATGACGATAGATAAAGAGGGGATGTTGTGGATTGCTCTATCCGGGACCGGCCTGGTGGGCAGGTGGGATCCCCGAAACGGTAAATTAATCGAAACCGTGAGCGTTCCGGTCCCAAATATCACCGGTTGTACTTTTGCCGGCCCAAACCTCGGCAGCCTGGTGATTACGACAACACGCGGAAACCTTACAGACGCTCAATTAAAAAAGTACCCGGCCAGCGGCAGTATATTCGTTGTGGAAGATACAGGCACGGGAGGCATGGCTCTGAATAAGGCGTCCATTCTTTAGCTTCAGCCAGCGGTGTGCACACAAAAAAGCGCTTTCGTCTCACCGAAAGCGCTAACCAACTAAATTCCCAATAACTCAAGTGCTTATCAGGGAAGAAGCTTAATTACATAAATCCTTTCCAAGTCATCAATCAGGCTTTGAAAAAGATATTCCTTTTATATAAAAAATAACACAGATGCCATTCTAAAGCAAACACAAGCAGGCATGCGCAGGCACTTGCGGGATATAACGGAATATTGATTAAAGCCAAAATGCCTGTAATAATCACCGCGGCGAAATGATATAACCAATTGAAGCCTAAAAAACTGAAAAACAAGTAAATAAAAAGAGAATTCATGCCGACGATTACAAAAAAAGTTATATAACGCCGGTGATTCCGGATATCAATCCACTCGTAGCATAGTGCCATGAAAATTAATGTAATACCCCCGGTAGCTAAAACAAATGAAGCAGATGAAATCCACTTTAATATCGGATTTATATTGCTGAAGTCCAATATCAAGCCGGTGAATAAAATCGCCGTCCCAAATGCCGCTATCAATAAAGATTTGCGCGGTCTATTGCTCATGAACAGCTGGCCGACGGTAATACCCCATAGCGTGAGCGCAGTACTGCTAATAAAATTAACCGTGTTCGTATAATGATGACTGTCCACGTTACGCAATACAATCATATCCAGGTAACTCCCAAAGTTTGCATTTCTGATAAAAGGTTTGTCAAAATGTGGTATACTGATAAGCCTGAATAACAGGTCCGATACTGTTAAAAAAGCAAACGACGCCATTATTTGCCACCGGGCCGGAAGATTAATAAAGAAAAACGAAATAAACGTTGTAAAGGCCAATTGCACCAGTACGTTGGTAAGCTCAATATTTAATTTACCACCCTTAACGGCATAGATAAGAACACCCCAAAAAAGTAACCACAAACTTCTTTTTGCAATCTTTTTTAAGGCTTCGAACCACGTATATTTAAGTTGGTGCTTTTGATGCCGGTATGAATAGGCCATAGAGGTTCCCGCGATCAACATGAAGGCAGGCAGTAAGATGTCCCAAAAGCGCAGCCCATGCCATGGGGTATGTTCAAATTGCTGTAAAATACGATGCAGGAACACGTTTCTATAAGCATGGTCAAGAGTATTAAAAAAGCCGGTTTCTCCTAACATTAAAACTGTCATAATGAAGCCCCGCATAAAGTCCAGCGATAACAGCCGTTGCCTTAACATTTATAAAACATTTAATGATTCGTTTTCATGATGAACTGTCGACAAATTAATCAATATAGGCTAGTGAAAAAGAAGAAACTATGAAACCGTTCTCGGTGATAAGGTATTAACAAAACGATGTTTTTGCTGCGCTAAGGTTTGTAAACCTTTTCAGGCTAAAGGGGGAAATATCCAGCCCGAAATAACCGTCTGTAGCCATATCGCACAGTAATTTGCCTGTTATGCTACTGAATTTAAAACCATGGCCAGAGCATGGGCTGGCTAAAATAACGTTTTTGAATTCGGGGTGGTAGTCAATTATAAAATCTTCATCGGGTGTATTGGTGTACATACAAACAGCCGAACGATCATAAACGACCTCCATATTCAAGTAGGTATCAACAATGTATTTCATCTGTTTTATTTCATCCCCGCTGACTTGTTGCGTGAGTTCATCCGGCTTTATCTGCTCGCCCTGGTGATGACGCGCTATTTTTACACCGCTGCCAATATCCGGGAAGCCGTAAAATAGTTGCCCTGGTAAATATTCCCATATATAAACCGGAAACTTTTTAGCTAATATCTTCTGTTGCAGATGGCCTGAAGTATTTTTAAACCAGTGCAAGACTTGTCTTTCAACGGTAAGCGGCAATTTTAGATCGGGCAGTAATGTTGACATCCACGCGCCTGTACTGATGATCACCTTTTCGGCGGTATATACTCCGCCTGCGGTAGTTATTGTAACACGATCATCGGCGAATGAAATTGCTAAAACCATTTCATTGTTAACGATGCAAGCACCGTTTTTTTGCGCCTGGTAAAGAAATGTTTTAATGCACTTTTCCGGAAAAAGAATCCCGGCCTCATGCTCCAAAATACCGACTGTTTTTTTATGCGGCTTAAAGGCAGGGAACCTTTTTAAAAGCTCGTTGTAGTCTAAATATTCGTAATCGATCCCATGTGTCTCTGCACTTAGCCGCGCTCCGCTAACCACATATGAATTTTCTTCGCCAAGCATTAGACCGCCGGTTTTTAACAATAGTTTTTCACCTGAAATTCGTTCCATTTCATACCATACATCGTACGCCTGTTTAATAAATGGAACGTATATTGGGTTTTCGTGGTATGCCTGTCTGATGATACGGCTCTCTCCGTGGGAAGAGCCAAACTCGTGCGGGGGAGTAAACCGGTCTATGCCGAGCACCCGTTTATTCAATTTAGACAAATGATAAAGGGCTGAACTGCCGTTTGCTCCCAAGCCGACGACTATTATATCAAAGCTTTTTTTCATCACTGCTAGTCACTCTAATTTTGGTCAATATTCTCTCGGTTTCTTTTGACGGATAAACTAATCATATTTAACACATATTGTGCGGTTACCTCGTCGTACCGTATACCATAAAAGCCTGTTTCACCATACGCCTTTGCCAGCCGCCCGGCCGTTAATAATTGCGAAACTAGCAACATTCCTTTTTTTTCACCAAAATATACCGCCGCTACCGGTGTTTGTGTTAAATTTTTGGCACAATTACCTAGCGGAGTGAAAGCATCTGCCATGCCTTTCGCGGCATCGCGATAGCCTTTTGCCAGATCGGTTGTGGTTATCGGTGTTAAAGGGTTGATGGCGTTTGCCAGGGCAGGGGCGTCCTGGACCAGAAACTTTACTTTTGCCCGTAGCTTAGCCATCATTTCCGGGTTGTTTTCCTGATCAGAAAACTCGTAAAATCCTTGTAATTCATACGCGTAATAAGGATGCTCTTTAATTTTAGTCTCATCTGCCCCACGGGATTTCCATTGGTTAATAAAGGCTTTCGGACTAAGTCCGAAAAATTCCATATCCATTGCCGGCGCAATTAGCCCTCCCCTTAACCCGTTCCATATTCCCGTATAATTATCCGGCATGTTGCCCCAAAGGTCACGGTTGCTTCTCGCCGGGTGAATGAAACTTTCAGGTTCTGCTGTTTCTTTAAATCTTAAACTGATCCCGCCAAATAGCGCATAATCTTTAACCACTGGCAGGGTTACTTTAGGCACGCCCCGCTGCAGCGGGGCGGCGCCTGAATTTGACGGATAATCCCGGCCGAATGGCCTGTCTCCCGCGTCCAGCATTATTACCGACTTACCACGAGCTATCGCATCCCTTAATACGGCCGACAATTGACTATCTCCTGCGGATAGCTTCCTCCAGCTTTTTAAGGAGGTCATTATTACGTCTGCCGCTGTATCCGTCAGATCAACGGCTGCAAGGTGGTGAACGTTTAAAAACTCTCTTAATTCACCCTCATTATTAGGAATAGCAATTTTTAATCGTTTAACATTCCCAGGAGCTACAGCTTTAAACACCCTGATATCCCATTGAGAAATTACCGGATATTTTATAAGTGGATGCTTATTGAGCAGCTGAGCCTGAAAGTTATATTCACCGGCCACCCCAGGCATAACGACTTGAATACGGCGTATTTCCTTACGGAAAGGCGAAATCTTAACCGTAACTATCTTATTAAATACGGCATGCTCGTGCTTGTCGATTATTGATAGCTTGAATGACAGCATAGCGGGTTTTGCATCATCGTTAAAAATGTCAACAGGCACGTCTACTTTTTGAAACGGAACGTAATCTTTATCCCAAACATTAATGCTTACAGACTGTGGCGCAAATGCAGCCGTTAATGCATCCCAAACAGGTTTGGGATCACCATTCTTTATAGGTCCAAAAAACCAGCTATTGCCGTCCTGGTAACTGCCGACGATACAAAAAGGTGCTAAGCCTGCAGCGCCAACGCGCCGCCAGTACTCTGCCATTTGTGAATTCGATTGTGTTTGAAGTTTTAACCGGTCCTGCATGGTAGAATTGCGACCCAGAAAGCGAAGAAAGCTCTCTTTTATGGCACTGTATGCTCCTGGCGCCCCATTTTCGTCCAGATAGTTTCCGCCAAACTCATCAACCATGATCGCTTTTGGGAAAACGTTTGCACTATCGTAATACAATCCCACGTTTTCAAAAAAGCTCCACCAATATTTATGGACATGGATTACATCCCGGTCTTCAAACACAAGCGGCGGGTAGCCCACCAATATTTGGTTGAGCGCCTCCCAGGCTACATCGACCTGGTTATTATTCGTTTCATTGTAAGGATGGAACATACAAACCGACGGATGACGCATGGCCACATCAAGCCAACTTTTATATTGGATAGCCAGGCTTTCTTTTGTGGCAGGTATCCCATGAAAAAAACTCCATTCATACTGAACAATTAATCCATATTTATCACAAAGGTCCAACAGCCGTTCTGGCGGCTTACCCAGGTGAAAGCGGATGTAATTTGCCCCGTGATCCTTCAGACGCTGAATGATATTTGTTTTGAACCATGCGGTATCAAAGCCTAGTGCTCCGCCTTCGGCAGTTCTCATCCAGCGGTGCCAAACCACCGTACCGCCCCTCGCCTGAAACGGCCGGTCATTTAAATAAAAGTGCTTTTGCTGTATCCTGAATGTTTTAACCCCATAAGGAATTATTGACTCATCCGAAATCTGGTTTTTACTGTTTAAAATAATCAATTTAAGATGGTATAGGTTTGGGCTCTCCGGCGACCAGCTTTTTAATTTCCCGGCGAGACTGATATCAATGCTGTTATGGGGCCCGGCAATAGTTGCCGTTTTCATTAATAAAACTGAACGTTTATCCTTTATGAACTCCAGTATCGCTTTACCCCTAAAGGCTTCAGCATTACTTAGATCGAATTTAACATTAACGGTTTGACTTTTATAATCAGTAAAAGGAATAATGCGGTCAATGCCCGTTTCACCATGTAAGTGCAAAATAACATCGTCCCACAACCCCGAGGACACATTTGTGCGCCACTGATCGGTTAGGGGTATATAAGATGCATCACTTTTTGGCACATTTTTTAATGATGCGAGTGCTATTTCTAACTCAACAGTAGTTCCCGGCTGAACGCTTTTATGGTTTAATACAAAAAATGTCGGGGCCATGCCGCCTTCCTGCTGACTGATCAGCTCGCCATTAATATAAACCTGGGGCATAAATCGTGCACCCTTTAATTCGAGGGTTGCGAGTTTCCAGTCACCTTTGGGTAACTGTACTATTTTCTTATACCACAGCGTTTCGTCGCTTATATGAGTTGGATCAGTTGAGATACCCGGAACTGTTACGGTTTGTGTATAATGGCGTGAAAAGCCCATCTGCCAACGGCCATTCAGCGATATCGACACGCCACTATTTTCGCCGGAAGCCAAAATCCTAAACGGGAGTAAAAATTGTAATATACAAAAAAAGAGAAGTTTATAACGGTGGTATAACATGCTTTCAGTCAGTTTATTTCAGCTCCGCGAGTATCACACCATAGGTAAGTAACTGCGGAACGGAAAACATAACCTGCCCCGTCGCGTTTTCGGTATATTTTAGCCTGGTTTCCCCGACGCCGTCCGGGGACATTAACGTGATTCCTTTAACGCTCTTTCCGGAAGGAATTTTCAAACTCACCTTAATATTTTCTATGGCTGAACTTACCGGTGCAAAATTTATTAAATGTAATACCAGTGCGCTATGATCGTTTTTTTCTGCTAACTGCATAGTAACAGTAAGCGGAGCTTCCGTGATATCCACTCCAAATTTTTCATTCGATACACTTTTTACGGATTCAACCAGTTCGCTCCAGTTTAGCGGCAACTTCCAATACTGGCCGGTCATTGGCATAGTAGCCGGTTTCTTTTTGGCTGCTCTAACCTCCGGAATGTAACATACGCGGCCCCTGCCATATTGGTTTCTCTGAACAGGGATATCCAGTATATCTTCGGGTGACGATCGGTTATGCCATTCGGGCGCACTTACGTTAAATAGGTCTTTTAACCCAAAATCACGCTTGCGTTCATGCCATTCTGTATAAAGCGAAGTGTGTTCCGTAGCAACTAATCCCCCTCCGTTTTTTACAAACGACTTGACCAGGTCCAGCTTATCATCGTTCAAACATTCCTGGTCCGCCAGGATCAACACTTTATATTTGGACAGATTTTTTAACTGATCATCAAAAATAATATCGAATGGTATTTTGGCCTGGATTAACGCTTGTTCAAAAAGAAAAGTACTCTGGTATGGCCGGTCGCTGTTATAGGCCATCGTTGCATAGGAGTGTAATATTGCTATGTCAGCTACAGAGTGAACATTGCTATACAGGTTGAAATTTTTATGGAAAAAATTGATATAATCCTGCTGGCCGGGCTGCAACTCATATTGGTGAGCCAACCGGCTGCCTTCCATTTCCTCACGGCCGCCTACCATGCCCATTCCCTGCCTGTTATAGGCCATCGACTCCGCCATAGCCACTTTGCTATCACTTGTATAGGTAAACACGCGGTTATTTAGCGTTTCCGCCATTTTGAAAGTGCGGATCTGAGTGGTCAGCACGCCGTCGGCAAGGCTGGTGGGCTGGTCCTCTATCCAAAAGAAGTCTGTGTGCGCTAATATTCTTGGGTAATCGATCCCTTCCTCCCATGCTTTATTTACGCCGTTTAATCCATGCGGATTAATTTCAACGGCCACCTGGGGGTTTAAGCCGCGTATATATTTTTCCATCTCGCCGTAATAATCGGCCAACTGCTGACAACGGAAGTCGGTAAATTCCTGGAACATGGGGTCATTAACCACGCTTACCAGCGGTGATATAAGGGGCGGTTCCACATATTTTACGTCCCGGAACCCAAACCTTTTCATCAGCATGTCCGGCGAATATTTTTTTCTTAAAAATGTCCTGAAGTTTTCAATTGCCAGCGGATGATAAAATACCGGAGGCTGGGCTTGTACAGAAACGTTGTCAAAATGAATCAGATCAGCTTTTAAATTCTCAACCGCAAGCCGCAATACGCGTTTGATGTAAGCTTTATATCCGGGATGCTGGAAGTAAACCAGTTTACGAAAGCTTTGATTGCCATAAATAACCGGCTTACCCATAAAATTGGGTACGATCCACTCTTTAGCTTCAGGCTCTTCCAATAAAAATGATTCGTAAGCCATCGTCGCCCCAATATACACGCCCACTTTTATGCCATATTTCCTGCACAGCACGGCAACTTTTTTTGAGTCATCCATCTCCTGCTTTTCGGCCTGGAGGCCAAACCCCTTATAAAACGGGATAAGCAGCATGGTAACACCCATATCCTTAAATTTTTTGATGGTAGCCTCCTGGCTTGTTTTTTTATATTCTTCCGCCTGCCATACGGGAGTGCCGCCAACCCTGGTCCGGAACAATGGTTTAACGTCCCACGTTCCTATAAATGCCAGTGGGATTTCCGATATCCACGCCGGCTTGCGCATTGGACTTTCGTCTGTGGGCAGGGTCTTTACAACGGCCCTTTGCGAGTGGCCGGGTAAAGAAATTAAAAGGAAAGAAAAAAACAAAATCCAACTAAAGTGAATTGCTACAAATTGAGCGCGACGGGAACAACTTTTATTTTTCATGAAAGTATTTGAATACTATTAAGAGTGTGAGCTTAAACGCCTAATATATCAACATTACCGCACCGGCCTGTAAAAATCCAGACGAATAAAAGCGAGAACGTTACCGAATTAGCTATTAATTAACCCCGTTAGTGTAAATAAGAAAGCATGTATAATAGTATACATGCTCTCCGGTCATCACATAATTTTGATTATACCTTGAAATCTATGGGACCAGGGTATAGGCTATCGTGATATTAGTATTGGTATAACCTGAGTTCGCAATAAATGATAATATAGGATTACTATTAGTATAATGCTTTTGTATGGTTATATTGGCAGCAAGGCCCGTAATACTATCATAAGCTCTTGACGCCCGGCCTCCTCCAATAATATAAGGATGAGCGGCGTTAAAATCGTCAATACGGTTGGTAGCGCCCTCGAAATTCACGTGACCTACAATGTAAGGTATGCTAACTCTGCTAGTATCACTTGTGCCGATAAAAATCGGCGGTGAGCTATTGCTGCTGGCACCAGCATTGTATACGGTACATTTGTTGAAATCTACGAGCATTTTACCTGCGCACCAGTTCTGTACGTAAATCCCGCTATGAGCCGGGTAATTAAAATTACATTTTTGAAAGTACACTTCACCCGTATTTGGCCCGTCACTTTTTAATGATGAAATCAATACGCCATTATTTGACCCTCCCGCAGTTGTGCAATAGAAAAAATAAATCGTATTGGCATAGGCTGCTCCGGTATGTAATTTTCCCATACCAATCGAGATATTATTACCAAGGTTGCCAGAAAAAACACAGTTCGTGATAGTGATATTATTTAACGTATCGGTTGGAAGATTTGGTTCAATATCCATACCTGCCCATGGCCCTCTGCCCGTGCCTGTCAACGTGCTGCCACTCGTATTTTTAAAAACCGAATTTGAAATGGCCGTATTTGTTCCTTTGATTACCGATATTGCGTTGCGGTTGGCCCCGTCAACTATCACATCCTTGACTATAACATTGTGTCCGCCGGAAAGATAAACGCCGTCACCGCCTGAATTTTTTACAATCACTCCTTCAACAGTAGCATTGTCTTTGCCAGCATGAATAGCATCCCGGCTTTCGCTTGGCGTATAACCATTAGTCGAAACATAGCTATTTTTGAACATTTCTATAGTTGCCCGCCCTTGTGTACTATCTACGCCATTTGAATAACCGTTAATGGTACATCCGGCGACTCTCATTTTGATAAATATCGCCGCCGTATCACGGAATCCACCAGTTTTTGCGATTAAATGACCGGGGATAGACCCGCTTCCTGCAATCCATAGAACCTGGTTAGGAACCTTCATAAAAATCGTGTCGGATGTCCAGCCGCTGGAATTGTAATCTAAAATCACCCTGCCATAACTGGCATTACTTAATGCACGATTTATTCTTTTGGTATTACTGTCCGGAATGCTTGACCATACGACGTGATAGTCTGGACCAAGCGTCCTCGATCGGCCTTCAAAGGCTAAATTGTGTTGTCCTTGTGCTAACAAACTGTGGTCCTTGTTGCAGTTGCTCATTAGCAATAAAAACGGCAACCCCACAAGTACTCCCGTCAATAGACGGAAAAAGTCTCTGTTTTTCATTTTCGTTTTTTGGTTTTAATTAATAACTGATTGATTTTATTATGTAATGCTCCTGGTATTCAGATTATTAAATTAAATATAACTGGAATGTTACATTATCCATTAAGCAAACTATGCAAGCGTTCTCGAAATGATATCCTTTTTTTGGCAGTTATTAGGCCCGATCTTTAAGCCACTTGTCGGACTGGCAAAACTGCAGCGCTGTGAATAGAATGTAAACTGAGGGGCAAAAAAAACAGCGACCGGTTATATACTGATCGCTGTTTCGTGGGTTAAACCCGCTACCTTATAAATATCTAATAACCATAATCCTGGTGGACATTAGGGTCACTATCCAACAGAGATTGCGGCAACGGCAATAGCTCGCTGTGGTTGGGCGTGAAATTTTGCGCTATGAAATTGGCATAGTTCGTATATTTAAATCCCTTCACTACCCAGTTCGCCGTCAAATAGCCGGTTGGTACGGCCCCGGCCGGGGTAGGGGCGTATAACGAGTTGCCGTATACCGGCGTCGTTTGCCCGGTTTTGTACCACATTACTTTGGGCAGCAGGTTATAGGGCGCTGCGCCTATTGTCATGGCATTTAAATCAATGTGCATCTGGGTAAATGTAGCGGCAATCAGGTTCCAGCGGATCAGATCAAATTTGCGTAATCCTTCACCCCCGAATTCATAATGTCTTTCGTTAACGATGGCCTGGAAAAATGCATCATGTGTGGTAGGTGTCACGCCCATCTGGCCGATATTACCCGCAAATGCTCTTTTTCTAACTGCTTCGTAGGCGTTGATACCGGCTGCTGTCGGTCCGTTATTAATTTCATTATCTGTTTCAGCAAACATCAAAAGCACATCCGATAACCTCAGCATATACCAGTTGATTCCCAGAAACTGGTTTGCGCTCGCTGGATAAGGGTTTAACCAGTCGGGACGGTATTTCCCGCTTGTGGCGTCCAGGATCGCCTGCACGGCGACGCTTTTATCAGGATTCAGGTAATAAGTGGCGATTGTTACATCGCGGCGTGTATCAACAGGGTTAAAGGAGTAGAAATACGTCGGCAACGCCCTTACACCGCCGGAGCCAAGCTGCGTGGTGATGCCCGGAACGTAAAAACGAGGGCCGTCTTTGTAGCCGATCTTCCCATAGGCGCCTTGTCCAAACGCAATTTCGAACAGCACTTCACCGCGCGGCTCAATCTTAAAATTCATCACTGCATCTTTCCAAACAGATTGAAAGGAAGGGTTCAAACTATGAATATCCGCTCTCGCCATAATTCCGGCGCACTCATCATGCGCGATCTGGTAAAGCTTGAGGTAATCAGTCCTGCGTTCCATCGTTTTTGACTTACGGAGCGAATATCCTCCGGCAAACAGGGCAAACCTGGCACGTAATCCCTTAACGGCGCCTTTTGTTATCCGTTCGTCAACGGCAACGCCGGCGTCATTTCTCCAGGGAACCAAATTTTCTGCGGTTAACAAGTCTGCGATAATATGGTCGTAAATGACATCCCTGTCTGTTTTCGGCAGGTTTAAGCTATTTTGGTCTATTGACGGAACAAACGGTGCGGGAACATCTCCCCAATTTCTGATTAAATCAAAATAAAATTCTGCGCGTAAGGTCAAAGCTTCCCCATACAACCGTTGTAGTTGCGCTTTATCGGTTGCAGCGCCATTTTTATACATATCCATTTTCGGGATATCTTTTATACAAATGTTCGCCCTTTCAATACCCGAGTATAAGGCATTAAAGACGCCGGGTAAAAAAGAATTGGTTGGAGTAGCCTTGTACCGGCACACATCGCCAATCCCATTGTCGCTTGGTGCAGACACGTAATTTGTAAATTCATCGCTATCATAGCCATAACTAGCCAATCCACCACCCCACGCGGTAGCCAATGACGCATATACGCCGTAGACTGCGCTGGTAACGTTGGCGACATTGCTAAAGACATAGCTTTCGTCGAACGCCGACTGAGGTTTCAGATCGAGTACCTTTTTGCACGAGTTCAGCGGCATCATTCCTACAATCAACATCCCGGTGATCGTGGAAAAAAAGTGTTTTATTTTCATTTCAATTTCTTTTTATAGTTATTATAAAGTGACAGTTACACCCAAAACATATGTCCGGGTGCGCGGATAGGCGGAATAGTCCACATTCGGCGTTAAAGGCGTGGACCGCCGGGTATTAACCTGCGGGTCATACCCTGTATAGTTGGTCCACATGGCAAGATTATTTGCAGTGGCAAATATCCGTAACGTGGAAACACTTATCCTTTGAAGCAATGTGGTTGGAAAAGTATAACCCAGCGTCACTGTATTAACCCTTAAAAAAGAGCCGTTCTCTACAGACCAGGTATTTGGAGCCCACAGGGTGGGTCCGCTCGGGGGCATCCAGATTTTTGCATTTTTGTTATAAGCCGCAAGCTGGTCGGGTGGCACGCCATAGGCCACATTGCCCAACGTATACTCCAGGCGCGCGCCGGTGTTTTGGTCCACCGTACGCCATCTGCCTTCCATTACCGATAACAGGTTTGTGTTTTGTGTAAAACTGTTGGTAAACTCCACCTTATTGGCATTGTATACGCTTTGACCATATTCAAAATTAAAAAATACCGTCGCATCAAAACCTTTGTACGTGAAACTCTGGCTAAATCCTCCCATAAACTTCGGATTTGGATTCCCGATGATCGTCCTGTCATTATTGTCAATCACGCCATCATGGTTAATATCTTTGTATTTGATCATGCCCGGCATGGGCGTTCCGATCGACTTGCTCGGGTCCGCTAAACCGGCTTTCAGGGTATATGCACCCGTAGCGATATTATAATCAAAATCGCTCACGGTATAAAAACCAGTTCCGTTACCGCCCTTTCCATCTACCACAAATCCATACATCGTGCCTACAGGCTGCCCTACCTTAACCTGGTAATCTGCAGGATCTGCAGCGCTGCCCAAGCCAGCGAAGGCAAAAAATGAATCTTGTCCGTTATATATTTTTAATATTTTATTTCGGTTAAAGCTGATGTTAAAATTGGCGCTGTAACTAAAGTCCTTTGTCCGCACGATTGTTCCGTTAACCTGGAATTCAAGGCCTTTATTCAATATGCTGCCTGCATTCTGAAGCTGGGTCGAATATCCAGATGTAACGGGTAGCGGAACATTTACCAAAAGATTATTCGTGGTATTATAATACGCATCAGCGGTCAACTGTAATCTTCCTTTAAGCAGTGCCAGGTCAATGCCCACGTTCCTGGCAATCGTAGTTTCCCATTTCAGATTTTGGTTAGATAAGGAAGTCGACGTATACCCCGGTTTTGGAACTTCGTTCGTTGGATAATTATCCGGCGTGCCAAACGTTGTAAGATACAAATAATCACCGATACGATTATTCCCTGTCTCGCCTATACTTACTCTTAATTTCAAATCATCTATGAATGTCAACTTTTTCATAAAATCTTCGCCGGAAACCCTCCATGCGACTGCTCCTGACGGGAAGAAACCAAGCCGATTTTGCGATGAGAATTTCGACGATTCGTCTATTCGTGAACTTAATGTAAGAAAATATTTACTATTGTAATTATAGTTCGCTCGTCCGAAAAACGAAAGAATATTACTTTCTGCTGAAGTGTTTGTCGGGTACAACGGCAGGTTGGTACCGAGACTCAAATTCCCGAATGCCTTATTGGGGCTGATACCTAAAGGGAAAAACTTTAAGCTGTTGTTTAATCCATCGGTTTTTAAATCGTAATATTCCTGGCCCAACAGCAAGTTTATACTATGCTTATTAAATACTTTGTTATAAGTTAGGGTATTGGCGTTATCTAAGGAAAAGGCATTGTTTGATATTACCGACACCATAGGCAGGCTGGCGCCTACACTAATCGCCTTTGACGTAAAATAATCCTGAAAGTTATTTTGCACCCCCCCATCGATCTCCACCCCAAAAGTTGACCTGAAGATAAGATCTTTTAATATCGAATAACTGGCATAACCATTAAAGTTCGTAAATGTAGAGGTTTTATTTACGGTCTGCGCGTTGATTAACGCTACAGGATTGACCAGGTTTAGTCCCAGGCCGGCTTGCGTTTCATTGTAGTAGTTTGGATCAAATTGGTCCACGGGGGCATTTTGTTGCTGGAACGGAATATATTTTACGATACTTCTTAAATTATTGTATTGGGGGCTGCCGGAGTCGGATGTACCGTTGCCGTCCACGCGCTGGTTCGTGTATCGCGTATTAAAACCGATTTTGAATTTATCGCTTACCGAATGGTCGAACCTGAAATTTACGATCCGCCGCACAAGATCTGAGTTTAATAACACACCGTCCTGGACATTGTCCGTCAGGCTCAAATTGAATTGCGTTGCGGCGTTGCCACCGGCAATACTGAAATTGTGGGTTTGATATTGCGCTTTGCGGCCCATTACACGTTTTTGCCAATCGATTGCGGGCGTGTTTTTGTAAACAGATAGCGTGTCCCACGTGCTGCCATAATTTTTTTGGAAATTCGTAGCCAATGTCGCTCCCGGGACCGTCGGATCAAGTTCATATTGCCACATCACAAACTGGTAGGGGGTTAATACATTCAATTCTCTGGCCAATACATTCACACCAAACATGCCATTATAAGTAACCCGGGTTTTCATTGCCCGGCCTCCCTTCGTGGTGACCAAAACGACGCCATTTGACCCCCTGGCGCCGTAAATGGCGGTTGATGATGCGTCTTTGAGCACGTCAATTGATTCAATATCCTGCGGTGATATCCCGGTCAGGCCACTTTCAACAACGATTCCGTCGATAACATAAAGCGGCGACCCATCCTGGGTAATTGAATTGCTGCCGCGCACCCTGATGCGGACATCAGCGTCCGGCGCGCCTTCCGCTGATGTTACCTCAACACCAGCCAGCCGGCCATTTAAAATTTCTGCGGCGGACGTAATCGCATTGTCCTTCAATTGTTTTGCGGTAACGGAAGATACGGAGCCGGTCAGGTCCCTTCTTTTCACGGTGCCATAACCGATCGAAACGACATCAACACTTTGGAGTTGCTGGATATCGCCTTGCAGCGCAACGCTAATTGTGTTCCGGTTTCCAACGCGGACTTCGGCTGTCTTGTAACCAACATAGTGAATTACTAAGACGACGTCATTCCCTGCGGGTATGGTCATCTTAAATTTACCGGCAGCGTCGGTTTGAGCCGTTTGTTTTGTTCCCTTAACCGTAATAACGGCACCGGCTAACGGGTCAGCTTTATCTGCATCTGCTACCTGTCCCGCGATCTGACGGGTTTGCTGCGCATTTGCGCCGATGGCGATTACAAGCAGTAAAAAAATGGACAGTAAAAATTTTCGCATAATGGTTTGAGTTAATTGATTATAAAGGTTTTATCAGCTAAACAGTAACGGTATAATATTTTATGGAGCTGCATTTAACAATGCTAAATAACTTTTGATAAACATTTACATTTTGCCGACACTAAATCAATGAAAGCGTTCTCGAAACCGTTGCCGAAATTTTTAAGGCAAATTTTTATTAAATAATGGTTTATTCTACCCAGCATCTATCGAGAACGCTTGCAAAGATTTTCACGGCAATTTGTGACCATCTTAATGAAAAACAGTGTAGTCTTGTTCTAATAGGAATTCCGACATGAACTCATTTAAAAAGGAATTCATTGAGCAAGATGATAAACAAAACGCGTATTGATCACCCTGACAGAGATCCTTCTTTTTCGACAGGCGCATATTCCGATGGCGTGATCGCAGGCGGATACCTCTTCGTCAGTGGCCAGGCGGCCGTCGATTTTAAAACCTCAAAATTTGTTTTGGATTCGGTTGAGGAAGAAACCCACCGGACCCTCCAAAATATAAAAGCTATAATCGAAACAGCCGGAGCGTCTATGGACGCGATCGTCAAGTGCACCGTTCATCTTGCCGATATAAATGACTTTAACAGTTTTAACGAAGTGTATAGTCAATATTTTACAGGTATTAAACCTGCGCGCACTACGGTACAATCCGTTCTCGCAGAAGGCATACAAGTAGAGATTGATTGTATAGTACAACTCCCTTGACCGCTTAAAAATATATGGAAACACGTAATATCAGGGTTGGCGTAGTCGGATTGGGGTTAATGGGCAGCAGCATCGTCGCGTCATTGCTGATTGCTGGTCACGACGTTGTGGCTATCTCGCCATTACCGGATGAATTAGATGCTTCAGCTAACAGGATACAATCTCATTTATCTCATATAGAGGCGTCCGGTTTGCTGAACGGTTCAAAAGAAGGTTATCGGGAGCATTTTACATTATCAGCAGATTATAGGCAGTTAGCTGATTGCGGATTGGTGCTGGAATGCGTGACCGAGGTGTCCGAAATTAAAAAATCGGTATACCGTCAGATCGAAGGAAATATTCACCCTGAAGCGATCATCGCTACCAATACATCCGCAATACCGATAAGTGTATTACAAAAGTCATTACGACATCCCGAGCGGTTTTTGGGCGCGCACTGGGCGGAGCCGTCATATCTGACGAGGTTTATGGAAATTACGTGTGGTGAAAAAACAGTCCTGAAACATGCAGAATGGTTATTTGAACTGGCGCACGAGTGGGGCAAAGAACCGACGCTGTTAAAAAAGGACCTGAGAGGATTTGTAACCAATCGACTGATGTATGCAGTGTACCGCGAAGCCTTTCACCTGGAGAAGGAGGGAGTAGCATCGTTTGAGGATATGGACAAGGCGTTTCGATATGATGCCGGCTCGTGGATGACGTTAATGGGCGTTTTCCGAAGGATGGACTTCACCGGGCTATCTGATTATGAAGAGATTTTTAAAAATGTATTCCCTAAATTATGTAATGACAAAGAGATACCCGGTATTATGCAAATCATGGTCCGCGACAAAGCGAAAGGAACACAAAACCTACATGGACTGTATTCTTACACGGAAGAAGAGGCGCGCAAATGGGACGAGGCCTTTGCCCGTTTTAATACAGATATCTACAAGCTTGCCGCACAATACCCGCTAAACAAATTAATCTAAAAGCCATATCCTTAATGAATAAAACAAAATCCTATATCTATCCGCTAAGCATAATTGCACTATTGTTTTTTGTCTTTGGTTTCCTGACCTCTGTAAACGGCATATTGATACCTTATTTTCAAATATGTCTGCAGCTTAATAATTTCCAGGCATCCTTAGTCGCTTTTGCAGCCTTCATCGCTTATTTCATTATGGCCCTGCCAGCTGCACAGGTGCTGAAAATTACCGGTTACAAAAAAGGGATGGTACTGGGATTGATCATTATGGCAGTCGGGACTGCATTGTTTATACCGGCCGCCCGGTCCAGAACCTATGCGATATTTTTAACAGGATTATTTATTACAGGCGCGGGCCTTACTTTATTACAAACGGCCGTTAACCCTTATGTGGCTATAATCGGGCCTATCAAAAGTACCGCGCAGCGTATCGGCTTTATGGGCCTGGCGAATAAGATCGCGGGTATTTTGAGTATATCCGTATTGGGTTCAATATTCTTATTTAACGCTGATGCCGTAGTTGCCCGCGTAAAGACCTTACACGGCGCCCAGCAAACAAATATATTGGATAGCTATTCGCTAAAGATTGCAACCCCTTATTTAATCATTACGCTTGTTTTGCTGTTTCTGGCTTTTATGATCTACGTGTCAGGCATGCCTGAAATCGATGACGCTGTTAAAAATGACGGCGAAACCGAGATCAAAATAAATCATAAACGAAATATTTTTCATTATCCATATCTGGTGATGGGCGTGTTGGTTTTATTTTTTTCAAATGCATGCGAGGGTATACCGGTTGACGGCATTATCTTATATGGCCGTTCCCTCGGCATCCCGATAGAAGTGGCGCGCCACTTTACTACGTATACCCTATGCGCAATGCTTGCGGGCTACCTGGCATCAACCGTGCTCATTCCAAAATACCTTTCCCAGCATAATGCGCTATTGCTTTGTTCTATATACGGGCTGATTCTTTCTGTTATCGCATACTTTAGCAGCTCTTTTATTTCTATGTATTGCCTCGTGCTGATGGGAGTAGGTTCGGCTATGTTTTGGGGTACTATTTGGGGCTTGTCCATCCGTGAACTGGGTAAATACACAAAAATCGGATCGGCGATGTTGCTGATGTCTGTAATAGGCGGAGGCATTTTTCCGCTGATCTTCGGAAGGCTTATTGATGCCAACCTGTTACACCCTCAAAATTCGCTTTTATTGCTTATCCCGTGTTATTGCGTCTTGTTGTTTTTCTCCGGCTGGGGATACCGGGTGGAAAGCTGGCGATCGGCCCCGTTATCCAAAAAATTAAATGATTTAGGCAAATGAAAAATAGGTCTTATATCCAATCGGCTATGTTGCTCGAACGAACTCAAAAAGTTCTTGCCGGGGGCGTATCTTCTGAGTTCCGAAAAAACAATTACCCGCACGCCCTTTTTTATACGCATGGAAAAGGCAGCCACATCTATGATGTTGACGGTAACGACTATCTTGATTTCACCCTTAGCCAGGGGCCGTTGATTCTCGGTCACTCTCATCCGGAGCTCCTGCAGGCGGTACACGAATATTCCCGGGAAGGACAGCTTTTTGCCGGCCAGCATCTCCGGGAAATAGAGTTGGCAGAGTTATTAAACCGGCTCATCCCATCTGCTGAGTTAATGCGCTTTTGTCTCGATGGGTCTGAAGCCGTGCATACCGCGTTCAGGATCGCCCGGGCTAAAACGGGGCGGCCTAAGTTTCTTCGCTTCGAAGGGCACTACCACGGCTGGCTTGACAATGTATGCTGGGGCATATCCGCGCCATCGGAACAAGCTATTGGTGATAAAGATGAACCCAATGTATTTCCATGGACAGCAGGTTTGCTAGAACAGTCAAAAAATGAGTTTATTATTTTACCGTGGAACGATGCGGCGCTATTGAGAAAAACGATCGCGGAACGACATCTGGAAATCGCCGCCATAATTACCGAGCCGGTTATGTGTAACAATGGGTGCATACAAGCCGCTCCCGGATTTTTGCAGGAGATGCGTGATCTTTGTGATCAATATGGTATCGCTTTGATTTTCGATGAGGTGATCACCGGCTTCAGGCTCGGCCTCGGAGGTGCGCAGCAATGGATGAAGATCACGCCTGATCTTGCCATTTTCGCCAAGGCGATGGGCAGTGGTTACCCCATCAGTGCAATAACCGGCAAAAAGGGATGGATGGCGCTGATCGAACAATCGACAGTGATCCATGCCGGAACGATGAACGCCAGCAACTCCACCGTGGCCGCCGCGCTGGCCACCATCCGGATATTGGAAAGGGAAAATCCATATCCAAGGCTATTCCATCTCGGCCAAAAATTAATGGAGGGACTCAAGGCAGCAGCTGCCGGTGCCGGCCAGAATTTGCTCGTTCAGGGTCCCGGCCCCATGTTTCATGCCGGCTTTACTGATTTGAAATCAATCAATAATTACCGCGACACTTTTAGCTATGACCGTGCAAAATTGGGCCATTTTATTGCTGGTATGCACGATTGGGGAATAAGGGTCATTGGCAGGGGATTATGGTATATAAGCGCGGCACATACGACGGCTGATATCGATCATGCTATAACTGTTGCAAAAGAAGTTTTGAAAGAAATATAACATGATGTTTTTGAATGAGGCGCCCGTATTAATTGTAGGTGACGATGAATTGGCCGTCAGTATAGGCCGTTGCCTGCTATTGGCCGGTCAGGCCGTTTCTATTTATACCACTAATCATGCCGGGACGTTAAGTGGTATCAACGAACTTTGTCCGGCGTCCGACCTTAGCCGGTTAAACCTTGTTAGCGATTTATCCGGCGAGGCGGACTATGCAATGGCTATTGCCATTACACCTGAAAATCTTAAAGCAAAAAAAACGGCAATCAATTTTATCGAAAAAAATCTATCCGGTTATAAAATGCTGGCAATCAATAGCGAAAGTATTGGGCTTGATGAACTTCAGCAAGGCACCAGGTATCCGGGAAGGATTATTGGTGCAAACTGGGTGTTGCCTGCACAAACGACTTATTTTCTGGAAGTTATTTTTAACCAGGTAAATGCGCCTCAGCTGATTCATGACTTTTGCAACCATGCCAGGCAACATTGGAAAAAGGATCCTTACATTTTACCTATGGGTTTTGGCATACGCAGCCGGTTAATGTGTGCGTTGATCCGGGAGGCCTTTTACCTGGTTGAAAACGGTTATGTTTCTGTAGAAGACATTGACCGGGCTTGCCGGAATGATGCCGGTTATTATCTGCCTTTTGCCGGCAACTTTAGGTATATGGATTTGATGGGTACCTATTTGTATGGTTTGGTTATGGAGGAAATGAATCCGGATTTATCCACCGGGCGCACTATCCCCGCGTTTTTTACCAGTCTGTTGGAGAATGGCCATTCAGGCATGACAAGCGGAAAAGGCATGTATGATTACGCGGACGGCGAAGATGCACGATGGCGGTCGTTATCCGATAAATTCAATACGCAAATACGCACGCTGATGGAGAAATATCCATTCAATTACCTTTACGAAACTGAACAAACTTATAATTCATGAGCGTGCCATTTATCATCGATGCACATCTTGACCTGGCGATGAACGCCATCGAATGGAACCGCGATCTTACGCGTCCACTTGACGAGATCAGACAGCGTGAAATGCACATGAAAGACAGGCCGGATCGCGGAAAAGGGACGGTTTGCCTGCCCGAACTTAGAAAAGGAAATATCGGATTGGTAGTAGCTACACAACTTTCACGCGTCGCCCCCTATGGAAGCTCATCCGCAGGCTGGCATTCACCGCAGCAGGCCTGGGCAATGACCCAGGCACAGCTGGCCTGGTATCGGGAAATGGAAGCATTGGGAGAGATGGTTCAAATCAAAGACGTGGATGGTTTAAACGCCCAGGTAACCCTTTGGGAAAATCAGATGATCCCGGCCGAGGAAAAACCGGTTGGGTATATTCTGAGCCTGGAGGGAATGGATTCGCTGGTGGATATTTCTTACCTGCACAAAGCATACGAGTACGGATTAAGAGCAGCCGGCTTGTCTCATTTCGGTCCCGGGCGTTATGCACCGGGAACAAAAACCGAAGGACCGCTGTCACCGGCGGGCATCGAAATGCTGAAAGAAATGGGCAGGCTTAATCTTATCCTGGATATTACGCATTTAACGGATGAGGGTTTTAACCAGGCTGTAACGGCGTACCAGGGCCCAGTCTGGGCGAGCCACCACAACGTACGAGCCATCGTTCCAAATCAGCGGCAATTGAGCGATGAGCAGATAAAAAAACTTATTGACCGGGGCGCGGTAATCGGCGGCATGCTGGATTGTTGGGCAATGGATATCCGTTTCATCGACACGATCTCAGATCCCTGGCAATTAAATATCAGACTTGAAAATCTTGTAGACCATTGGGATCATATTTGCCAGCTGGCGGGTAACAGCAATCATGTCGCAATCGGCAGTGACCTGGATGGGATATTTGGCACCGAACAAAGCCCGTGGGATATGAACTCGATCGCCGACCTGCAAAAATTTAAAGATATTCTGATCCGGAGGGGATATAGTACCGGTGACATAGAAAACATATTTTACAAAAACTGGCTACGCTTTTTGCGGGCAGCCTGGAGTTAAATGAACATCATGGCAAATAAAGACACATTGGAAGGTAAAGAGATAAATTCCCGGTTCATGGCCGCGGCAGCCCAGGTAGATATCACCCCGCCATTAGGAACCTTTATCAACGGCGACTTCATTAACCATTACGCCCGGTTTATACATGATCGGTTGTTTTGCAAGACCCTGGTGTTAAAAACCCCGAAGCGCTTACTTGCTATAACCGTTGTGGATATTTGCGAAATGCCGGTTCACTATGTGAATGAAATCAAAGCCCTGATCTATAAGGAAACAGAATTGGCGCACGAAAATATTATGATCTCGAGCACGCATACCCACGCGGCGGGCGCAGTAGACGGTATGCTGCTGTCCAGTGTTGATATGGCTTACCGGCAGAAACTTCCGGGGCTTATATTGGAAAGTGTCAGGAATGCATTAAAGGATATTAAACCGGCTAAGATAGCCTTCGGAAGAACAGATGTCCCTGAGCATGTCAGATGCAGAAGATATGTTATGAAGGAAGGTTACCTGGCTGAAAACCCAACAACGGGAAAACCGGATAAAATAAAAACGAATCCTTTTGGAGCCGAGCAGCTGATCGACCGGCCTGCCGCCGCTACGGACCCGGAATTAAGCGTGCTTGCGGTAAAAGGCCTGGACGAACAGTGGATAGCCGTTCTTGGTAATTATTCCCTTCATTATGTCGGTGACTGGCCAGATGACACCATTTCAGCGGACTATTTTGGTGAATTTGGACGGCAAATTAAAAAGGCATTAAATGCAGGCGATGATTTTGTAGGCATGATGAGCAACGGTACGAGCGGCGACGTTAATATCTGGGATTTTATGAAAACAGGCAACTACCCGGCCGGACACTTTGAAAAAACTAAGGTTATCGCCGGCGATCTTTCCGCAAAAGCGATTACAGCGCTTGAACATGCATCGTGGGAAATGGATCCTGAATTAGAAGTTAAATATGAAACGGTCGAATTGACCATTCGGAAGCCCACAGCTGAACAGTTAAGCGCCGCCGCAAAAACAGTTATTGAAACTGACTACGCAAATCTGAAGCTGGAAGATAACGGAATGTTTAAAATCTATGCCCGGGAACAAATTTTGCTCAATGAATTTCCTGACTCATGCCGGTTACCCTTGCAGGTATTTCAGATAGGTGAAACGGCCATCGGCATGCTCCCTGGTGAATTTTTTGCCGAAACCGGCCTTTGGCTTAAATATAAAATGGCCGGCAAAAATTATTTTACCATCACCCTGGCAAATGGATGTGAGGGATATATACCGCCTGCTCATGAACTTGAAAAAGGCGGCTACGAGGCATGGCTGGCACGCACAAGTTGTTTAGAGGAAGATGCTGAAAACAAAATCAAAAACAAATTGCTAACGATGCTTCAAAGCGGCTATGTTCCTGCATCCCTGAGCCCGGTTCGTTCAAGGTGATCGCCGCATATTGAGCTATGCAACCCGGCTTCAATATGGTTCAGGCCCTTATGCAGCGGTACACGGCGATATAAATTCTACTTGCCAAACTTTAGCAGCTATTTAACGTATCTCACCTATATTATTTAACATATACTCTGGCACAATTTGCCGGTATGGAAACCGTTAGTTTATTTTTTTTGCGGATTAGACTTGCTCCGCTATAAATATCCGTTACGTGCCCGCCGGAAAAGGCAGCAGGAACCGCCAGCGTTAAGAGCCGATCGTTGCTGCTATTATTTAAAACCAAAATTGCCTTAGAATAAAATCGGAACGCAACATCCGCTTCCTCGGTTATCTCTGTTAGCGGCTGGCCTAGATGGGTGTTGTACAGCATTTCGGCCCCCGTACCGCCCAGTTCTGCCCACCAGATGAAATCCACGAGCCTTGCCGCAGTAAACGCCCAAAACGCGTCATTTTTACTATCCTTTTCCGCTGGGTTAATTGTCGACAAGGCCGTAATCCGACATCCTCCCCGGTTATACCATTCGTTTTTCTTTGCCTTTTCCTTAATTTGAGCCCAAGTATGTTCCGGAGACCGCCCTTTCCATGACCAGCTAAAGATAAAGGATTCCCACATGCAGCAATCCCCGTTTTTTTGGAACTCAGTGCCGATTCCGGAATTAAGCACAACGACCTTATCGGCACCATAACTTTTAACCAGTTTACGTACCGATTCAAGAAAGCGGTTGAATGCATAGTTATGCGTCGCTTCCGGATAGATGTGATCATGGACATAAGGAGAAAATTCCGGGCTTGTATGCTTAATTTTGGCCGCCGTGCATTCCTGCCGGTTAAATACATTGTCGATAAATAATCCATCGGCGCCCCAGTCCATGAGCTTTTTAATATAGCCAAGCGATAATTTACAATAAACGGGATTGTTCGCGCACGTTAAAAATCGGTTAAACCGTTCGCTGTTATCCATTGGCAAATGCGCCCACTTCCCCTCGTGGTTTCTCAATAACACTTCAGGATGTTCAAAATGAAAGATATCCTGATCGGCGTAGTAAGTATGGATGTCGGTGAAATGAACATAAGGTATGATACGGAAGCCTTGTTCATGAGCTTGTTTAAAAGCCAACTCGCTTACCGGTGCATGTGAAATCATTGCTACGCCCTTTAAAGCGACGCCGTCCAAAGTGCCATTTTTAACAACGGGAACCTTAGCAGATATTTCTTTTAAAACGTTTGCTGAGGCTATTCTTACTTTTTGCTTAACCAGCACATCGCGAAATTCCATATCATATGCTCTCCATACGGCGTTTTCACCGCTGGATTTTCCGGCTGCAACATACCATGGAGCGGAAGAAAACATATCTGCGTTTTGCATCCATTCAGGCGCCGGTTCCAGGACGGCATCAGGAGATGCAGCGTCTTCTTCGAACGTGTTTCCGACAGGTATAGGTTCACTATTGTTTTTCTGCGGCCGGGCAAAACCGGGCAATATCGGCGCCCCTAACAAACCCAAACCTGTAAGGCCGGTTAATTTTAAAAAATCTCTGCGGTTGTTCATATTATGTCTTTTACGTTTAATGGCCTGTCATAAGCGGCTATATGCTCATAATTTTGCCTGGTTATTTGGGGATAATTTTTATTTGTTGCTGTTTATACCCTAGATCGCCGTTGATGTCCGTCCCTTCGATCGTTATCGTATAACTGCCCGGCTTATCGGCACTAAAGAATGAACATGCTGACTTTCCCCACCCGTTAGTTATCAAATCCGGATCCCAATACAGGACGGACCGCAAATCAGTTCCGGGTAAAAGGGCCCTGTTTTTAACGCTGTACCGCGGACTATAAAATCGTTTCGGCAGAGAAAAAGCCAAAGGCTTATATACAACGGTACCGGGAACGTTTTTCAGGAACGGCCCCGATCCGGACCGCGTGGTGATTTCCAGGTAGGCATACTTCTCATTTGGTGATACTCCGGTCGCCATCAGTTCGGCAGCGGATAGAAATTTGTTGACATAATTGGAATTATACCGGGCATTCGCCATGACCTCTATTCCTTTTATATCTTCTGTAGTGTAAAAATCAAGGTAGGTGTCCAGGTATTTCTTCCTGTCATCACTGAGGCTGTTTATATACTCCCGCTTATTGTTGGGTACCGGAGTTATCTCCTCAGCAACATCCGGAGGATAATAAAACGCGTCCACATCTATCCCGTCGAATACGAACCGGATCTCTTTTTCATTGATTTTATAGCTTATCCGGTATATCGGGTCGCCGGGATGCCTGGCACCCTGATGATCAGCGGGGTATTTGAATTGACCTTCGGCAAAACCCTTGATTTTTTGCTCAAGCAGCATCCGTAATGTCGTTTTGCTTGCGCTGTTTATATCTGCTTCATCCAATATCTGATCCGCTTCGCCCGGCCCGTTAAGATTTTTAGACCCGTGCACTATTTTTTTACCGGTTATCGTCACCTCCGCCAAAAGATGCGCAGTGTCCAATAAACTCATCTCGCTGTTACGCGCGGCCACATGTGTCAAAAGCGTGCTGTCGGTGTTTATATACCATGGAAGCTGGGCATCGGCAATGCTGGTAAACACTGGCGACTTAAAATCATCAAGGCTGATGCTGATGTTGTTGCGTTTTCCATGCCTGTTTTTTGCCTGTACAAGGAATAGCGCCGTGTCGACAGGGAACAGTTCTTTGAAAACAAATCGCCCGTTTTCGTCCGTAAGGGTATCTTTTAGTAGCAGGGGCTTTTTCGATAATAATACCACCTGTGTTTGCGGGACGGGCTTGTTAAACACGTTGGTCACCTTGCCGCTTACGGTAAATTCGCGCTCAGCGGTGAAAGACGGTATTTTATCAGGTCCGAAGACATCCGCCCACTCGTATCCCAGCCAGCTTTCCGTAAGCAGTAAATTATCCAGCGCTGCAATCCGGTCAGCGGTACCGTTAGTAAAGTAATAGCCGGGTTCTTCTACGTTTTCTTTAAGATCCGATGTAAGCAGCATACTGTAAAGAATATTGTTTTCCATCGACGTCTTTAGGACTTGGGCGTCATCCGTTACCGCTACGGAAAAACTCCCCCGAACCGCATCGCCGGATTTATCGGTTACCTCCAATTTTAAAGCAATGCTGTCACGTACCCCGTATCCGGCCGGGTCGGTTTGGATATGAATATCCAGGTTGTCCTGGTGATCGATAAAGACCATACGGTCATTCAATGGTACATGATCAGCATTCAGCAGGGTAAATCTTGTAATGCCGGACGGAAAGAGCGAGTACGGTATGGTCATAGCCTGCAGTGTATCTGTAAAACGTACAGCGGCTGCATAGCAAATAATACCCCGGGCCGCGGCGATCAGGTAATATTCCTTGCCATTGTTTAAAAGGTCGTAACTAGCCCTGAGCTTTACACAAAGGGAATCGCCCGGCAACTGTTCTATTTTTAAGCTGGTTCCGGATATCGCCACCTGCGGTAAAACATAGTGGTTTATTGTTCCGTCTTCTGATGTTGCCTCAACCGTGTAAATTTCGCCTGCCTTTGGTGTAAGTTTAAAAGAGCCCATACCGTTATGTACGGTGTTAATACGGGCTATTTTCTGTCGTTTGTCGTTGTAGATATAACCAGACACCTGCTGTCCTTTCCCGTCTTCTCCACTTGCTTTAAAACCGATTAGCGTGTTTATACCGGCAACAAATGTTCCCCCCTCCGGCATAAATTTAAGATGCGCAACACCGCCTGATACGGGCAAAGGAATCGTTAACTGGCTGCCAGTTTTCCCGCTATTCGTCCCTGTCGCCGTTATTATAACATGTTGCGGGCCGATTTTATTAGGCAACGAGACCTCTAGCGACAATTCACCGTTAGGAGAAGTGACGGTATTGCTTTTATACAGCGATTTTTTTCCATCGGTGACCTGCAGTTGAATTGGCCGGTTACTTACCGGCTGTTTTTTAAGGCCGGTAAAGCGCAAGTGAATGTTGACCTGATCTTTTTGCCGAAGGGCATTGGCTGTAACCAGCCATTGACCAGCAGATGCAATATAAAAACCTTTTTTAAAAATATAATCGTCACCGAAATTGCGCATCCAATTGGTGTATACCCGTAGGGTATAATAGCCATCCGGGAAGTCCTTTTCCTCCAGTGGAATACCGCCCCAGCTCAAACCTGAAGCAACCGGAAGCATAATCCGTCTTATGGCATTGTTATTTTTGTCGTCGAGCTCCGCATACAACAAACCGCTGTGATGGGACAATGTCAGAAAGTCAGCATTCAGTAAATACGCCTTAAACCGGATAGTATCTCCTGTAAAGTAATATTCATTATCAAAATCCACATACAGTTTTTCAATAGGAAATCTTTCCCTTAGCTTATTTATAGACTCCATGGCACTATTTAGCCGGCTATTACCTGCGATTTGTCCTTTACCGGGTATAACAGAAAAACACATCAAGAGCGATAACAAAATCCTGACATAAGCGGACTGAATCTGCATCGCTGTTACCCGCTTCATGGTTGTATGTTTATGTTTTTCGCCTTGACCATGGAAACATATTTTATTTGCGGGGAAAATGAATCCATCATTTCTTCTGCTTTTTTCACCATTTCCCTCGATCCGATAAATATCGGCGAACGCTGATGGAGCTCATAGGGCTCCAGCTCAAGAATTCGGTTGTACCCGTCAGACGCAACGCCGCCCGCCTGCTCAATGATAAATGCCAGCGGGTTACATTCGTATAAAAGCCGCAGTTTGCCCCCGGGGGCCTGCGCGGTTGAAGGGTAAATAAATATGCCGCCCTGGATGATGTTACGATGTACGTCGGCTACAAAGGAGCCAATATAACGAGATGTATAAGGCCTGTACGTATCTTTATCTTCTACCTGGCAGTATTTGATGTATTGTTTAACCCCTTCGGGAAAATGTGAATAATATCCTTCGTTAATGGAATAAACCTGGCCGGTTACGGGAATTCTCATATCGGGATGTGACAGGCAAAACTCCCCTATGGACGTATCAAGCGTAAAGCCGTTCACGCCTTTTCCAGTGGTGTAAACAAGCATAGTCGATGATCCGTAAATAATATACCCCGAAGCGAGCTGTTCAGTTCCTTTTTGCAAAATCTCGTCGATAGCTACTTTACCGGCAGGTGATTTTCTCCGATAAATTGAAAAGACGGTGCCAACGGATACGTTAACGTCAATATTTGAAGAGCCATCCAAAGGATCTATCGCTACGATATATTTTGCATTTTTTGAAATCTCCGAGTCGATATACACAAAATCGTCATTCTCTTCCGATACGACAATGCAGCATTCTCCCCCGTTTTTTAAAGCGGAAATGAATTGTTGGTTCGCATAAATATCCAGTTTTTTCTGGTTTTCACCCTGGACGTTCTGCGTACCGGCTTCGCCGAGTATACCCATCAGACCGGCTTTATTTACCGCCTTGTTGACGATTTTCGCGGCAATGCCAAGATCGCGAAGCAACCGCGATATTTCTCCCTTCTTGTAGGGAAAATCGGACTGTTTTTCAATAATGAACTGACCTAATGTTTTTGCAACAGCCATAGTTTAAAGGGATATTCCCCTCCTCCATGGAATGAAATCGTCCTGGCAATGCCGCACCGCGGCGACTTCTATTTCGCCGCTGGCCACGCCTATGATATAATCCAAAATCCTTTCGCCGGCTCGTTCAATCGTTTCTGCTCCTGTTATGATCGTGCCGGTATTAATATCAAGAATATCAGTCATCTTATTATATAAGGCCGTGTTTGAAGCTATTTTAACCACGGGGGCTACCGGATTTCCTGTCGGGGTGCCAAGGCCGGTTGTGAATAATACGATATTGGCCCCGGCGGCCACCTCTGCCGAAGTGGATTCAACGTCGTTCCCCGGAGTACATAAGAGGTTTAGTCCGGGTAAAGCAACTTTCTCCGGATAATCTAAAACGGCCACGACCGGCGATGTTCCGCCTTTTTTTGCCGCACCAGCCGACTTGATGGCATCGGTAATCAGGCCGTCTTTGATATTCCCCGGCGACGGGTTCATGTCGAATCCCGATCCAATGGCTTTTGCTTTTTCGCTATATTCACGAATTAATTTTGAAAACCGTTCAGCATCTTCAACCGCCAGGCACCGGTCACTTAAATTTTGCTCGACACCGCATAATTCCGGGAATTCCGATAGTATAACTGAACCCCCAAGGGCCACTAAAAGATCGGAAGTATAGCCGATAGCGGGATTTGCTGAAATCCCTGAAAACCCATCAGAACCGCCGCATTCAAGGCCCACACATAGTTTATTTAAGGGTGCACGTCTTCGTTTATAGGTATTTGCCATCCTCAGCCCTAAAAATGTCTGCTTAATCGCCTCAGACAGTAAATTCGCCTCCGTACCGGTTTTTTGCTGATCAAGAATATACAAAGGTTTGTTGAAACCCGGTGTGCGCTTTTTTATTTCAGATTCAAGCATAGTCACTTCGGCATTTTGACAGCCAAGACTTAAAACGGTGGCCCCCGCCACATTGGAATGTGTAATGTACCCGGCAAGTAAACCGCATAAGGCTTGTGCATCCTGCCTGGTGCCGCCACATCCCATGTTATGGGTTAAGAACTTTATACCGTCTACGTTCGGGAATATTCTCTGATTATTTTTTTGCACCTCTCTATCCCCGTATTCACCGCTAGAATCGTTCGCAGGCGTCCCTGACCTGTATGCTTCAACCAAGTCCCTAACCTGCATTAAATAGCCATTGTTGATCCCGTATCCTAACTGTTCAACCAACGCACTTTTTAAAACATCCACGTTCCGGTTTTCACAAAAAACCAGCGGGATCACCAGCCAGTAGTTGGCAGTACCAACGCTTCCGTCATTCCTGTGATACCCGTTAAACGTCTTGTTTAGCCACCTGGACACATCCGGCTTATGCCAGCTTGTTTTCCGCTCGCCGGTGTGAAACTCCTGCGCGGCGTGAACTAAATTGGTTGTTGTCAGTAAACATCCCTGTGCTACATCTTCGAGCGTTTTTCCCACCAATACGCCATACATAAAAACTTTTGATCCGGCGGATAAATCTGTGCTGACGAATTTATGCTTGGCTGGTATTTTTTCTTTTAACGTGATGATTTCGTTTTGTGTAGACACGGATGTGCCCGGCAGCAAATCAGTGAGCGCGACGATCGCATTATCGTCAGGATGTATTTTTAAAAAACCGTTCATATTCATTTATTATAATTTATCAGGCAGTTATACATGTTATCCGACAAAATGCCGTCAATGTTCAGCTGAACCGCAACAGTGAATCCGGGGAAAACCGTTAAGTCCGCGCCCCAGATGATGTTATCTCTCAAAATTTCGTTCGCTATTTCTGCCGGCTTTTCCCGTAACCAGGCGGCATTAAACCTGGCCGCATTTTTCTCGTCCGCCGCATGCACACGTTCGTCGTCCGCACCGGTGAAGCCGGAAGTATTGTTTGCACCCCGCATAAAAACGATATAGGCCGCAAACCCCATGGCCATTGCTGCCGGTGGTTTATTAAACCGCTTGTAAAACCGCGACAGCAACGGTAATACGCGTGTTTGTAACTTAGCAGTGTATTTTTGCGATATGCTGCTCCACAAATGACGAATAAACGGGTTCCTGAACCGGTCCAGGACTTTTTCTGCAAACGCCTCCGCCTCGTTTTCTGCCAGTTCATATGGAATGCTAAGTGTGATCTCCGAAAGGACATTATTCAGAAACCTCAGAAAATTTTTATCTTCTACCGCCGATCTAACCGTGTCAAAGCCTGCTAATAAGGCGACAGCACAACCTAAGGTGTGCGTACCGTTAAGCAAACGCAGCTTGAGCTCACTATAAGCATTGATATCCGGGGTGACGAAAACGCCTTCATGTGCTTTTTCAAATGATAGAACCTGTTTAATTTCTTCATCGCCTTCAATTGCCCACAAAAGGTAGGGTTCAGAGCTGATCAGTAAACTGTCCGTGTACCCCGCTTTTTTTTGAAACCGCAACTGATCTTCGTGAGACGGGGATCCCGGTACTATCCGGTCGACGAGGGAATTGCAAAAACGATTCGCTTCATTTAGCCATGTGATAAAATCTTCGCTAAGCTGGTTAAACTCAACAAGCTGGTTGATGACCTGCTTTAATAGGGCTCCGTTTTCCGGTAATAGTTCGGTCGGAATAATAATGAGACCGGCGTCCAATGCGCCATTAAAATGGTTGAACCGCCGGTATAGCAACGCCAATAGTTTGCCGGGGAACGATTGCGGTGGTGATGAAAATACACTTTCTGCTTTAAATTGTATACCTATCTCCGTTGTGTTCGATATTATTATTTTCAAATCAGCATTCTCCACCTCGGATAAAACAGCGTCCCAGTCTTCATTTGCAGATAAGACCCGGCCTATAGAAGAACAAATAACCTGCTCTTCTTTAATACTTCCATTTTCAATCCCCTTAATCAAAATTGTAAACAAATTGTCCTGCTGCTGAAACGCAGTGGTATCACCTTTATCGGTAGACTTTATAATTGCGATACGCCCGTTGAAAATACCCTTCCGGTTGGCTTTTTCGATCACATAATCCGGTAATCCACGCAATAATACACCTGTGCCAAACTGCAAAATCTTCACGGGAAGGTCAAAAAGGCTCGCCGTAGGTTTCGAAACATAACTGTCGTCGATATACTGAAGATTATCTTTAGATAGGATCATGATCTTAGTTGTTTTGTTAGCGCTATGACATTCAATGTTTTCTCAAGCAGTTCGTCATATTTTGCTTCTTGAAGTATTTCCCGGGTTACCAGCCGGCTTCCCAATCCTACCGCATAAGCGCCGGCGTTAAACCACCCGCTCAGGTTTTGCCGCGTAGTCCCGATTCCCCCGGTGACAATAAAATGCTGACCGGGGAAAATCTCCCTTACCGCGTTCAAAAATCCCGTACCCAGAATGTCTGCTGGAAAAATTTTTATAAGCGGCGCCCCACATCTTTGTGCATGGTTTATTTCGGTCGGGGTCATAGCTCCCGGTATCCATAATCGTCTATTTCTAAAAATATAATCGCCAAGTTCAGCGTCAACGAGCGGCGAAACGACAAAATCCGCACCGGCATTTATAAATTCGCCAGCTTCGGTAATGGTTTTAATGGTACCGATACCTAACAAAATCCCGGGACAAACCGCTTGTAATACATGATGTAACTGCGTAAAGTTTCTTAGCGCATGATTTCCCCTGTTGGTATATTCTATGACACGTACGCCAGCGCTAAACAGGGTAGTAATCGTTTTTAGACTAATATCAAAATCATCGTGATAAAACATAGGCAACATGCCCTGGTCGTAAATGCTGTCAATAATGGTGTTCTTAGCTGGCATCTGATTCAATAAACTGGTAAATCTCCGCAACCGTACTATTTGTTGAATCTCCCGAAATAAAAAACTTTTTGAATGCCGCAGCCGCAGAGAACTCAATAGTTTGTCGCGACGGCAATCCTTTGCAAAAGCCATATATAAGGCCCGCCATGAAGCAGTCGCCGGTTCCCACCTTGTCTTTAATCGCCGCGGCTGTATATTCTCTTGAGCTTAGCTGACCATGTGCTCTTGTTTGGAGCGTGGCAAAATAACGAAGCCCCAGGTCATTGATGCTAAACCTGAAGGTATGGGCGACGGCGACACATTTTGGGAAAAGATTAAATATTTTTTCCGCCGTTTGGCCGGAACAATCAACACAAGTGGCGTAGCTGGAAGAATCTTCGATCGGTTGATTCAAAGGTATTCCCAACATCTTCTCTATCGACCACAGGTTACCCATTACTATATCACAGTAATTAGTCAGGTCTGGTATGATCTCAACCGGATGCTTGCCGTATTGCCATAGCTTTGGCCGGTAGTTGAGATCAATCGATACCGTAATGCCCATTTCATGCGCCGCTTTTACCGCTTCAAGACAAATGTCTGCAATCGCTTGGTTCAAGGCCGGCGATATAGCGGAAAAATGAAACCAGGAAATTCCCTGAAATACCTTTTGCCAGTCAATCGTGCCGGTTTTAAGCTCGCTAAATGAAGAATATTTTCTGTCGTATATGACCGCACCGTTCCTCACATCGTTACCAGGAGTCAGATAGAATAACCCTAAACGTTCGCCCTGGTAAATCACCTTTGAAATATCAACATCGTTCCGTTTCATGCGTGTGATCATCTGCCTGGCCACGAAGTTGTCGGGAATAACAGAACAATAGGAAACCGGCACATGCCAGCCGGCCAGCGCCATGCTGACATTTGCTTCGGCTCCTCCCGAATAAAGTGGCGCTGCCTGGTCATCCAGCCAATTGCCGTGCTCATCCGGGCTGATCCTTAGAAGCAGTTCTCCAAAGCAGAGGACTTTTTGTTGTATGTTGGTATTACTGTACATTGAACTATCGTTTGGTAGCTTGCGCGCATACCTAATATGCGCTACACCGGACATAATGCTTATCGGCTTAGAAAAATCAGGTCGAAAAAATCACCCGGCCTTTGACAATTGTTTTTTTAATATCAATGTGATCGTTAAATATGACGATATCCGCATCCTTACCGGCAGAAAGCGAGCCCTTTTTATGCCCCACAGACATAATATTTGCCGGGTTTATGCTCATCATCTGCACGGCTTCCTTTAACGGCACATCAGCCAGCGTCACCATATTGCGCACCAAACGATCAGCCGTTGCAACGCTTCCTGCAAATGAGCTTCGGTCAGGCAATTTAGCCACCCCGTCTTCGACAATTACTTTTAACCCATGTTTCAAATTCCCCAGCATACTTTCACCCGGAGGCATACCGGCGGCCCTCATAGCATCAGTAATCAGCGCAATTTTATGAGCGCCCTTAATTTTGTAAACCAGTTTTAAAAGCGGTGCCGGCAAATGAATCCCATCCGCGATAACCTCCACGTCCATCCCGTCGATAATAAATGCACTTTCAATTACGCCCGCGTAACGGAAGGCATTTCGTCGCGATACACCCGACATACCCGAATACAAATGGGTGGCCAGCGTATAGCCATTCTCAAAAGCCTCTATAACTTCTTCATAGATTGCGTCGGTATGAGCGATTGCCGGTAATATGCCCTTGCTCTTTAAATATTGTCCAAAAGCAATAGCGCCTTTCAGTTCCGGCGCCGCGCTCCAGCGGACGATGACGTCCGACTGCGATAAGATATCCTTGTATTCATCGGGATCGGGGTCTCTTATAAACCGCGGATCCTGTGCCCCGCGCTGGTTCATGGCAAAATAAGGACCTTCAAGGTGCATCCCCAGGAATTGGGCGCCGTTAATATTGTTTTTGTCCGCCTGTTTATAAAGTTCCAGCGTATGTAACAGATCGTCCTTTTCGCAGGTTAATGTCGTAGGAACCATCGCCGTCGTTCCGTATTTGGCATGTGTTTCCGCAATTTTTAGGAATGCCTCCTCACTCGCATCCATAAAATCGTGGCCGCCGCCGCCGTGTACATGAATATCGATGAAGCCCGGAGAAATGTAATCACCTCCGGCATCGATTTCTATATAATCCGACACTGTGGTGTCCCCTTCCATCACCGCGGTAATAACGCCGTCCGTAACCAGGACCGTCCCCCGCTGGTATATTTTCTCGGGGGTGATTACACGTCCATTGTATATTTTGAGTTTATTTGACATTGCCGAGAATTAAACTGCCCATCGCCGGACCCGGTGACCATAAAAAGCATAAAAAACCAGGTACGTATAACACGGAAGGAGTACCCAGTAAGCCAGTCGTAAGGTATAAGTATCGGCTAAATAGCCGTAGAACAGCGGAAGGATCGCATTGCCACAAAGCCCCATGATCATAATAGAGCCGCCAATCTTGGTAAACCTGCCCAGGCCCTTCAATGCCAGCGGCCAAATCCCTGCCCAAACGAGGGAATTAGCAAAACCGAGCAAAACCACAAACCATATGGAAACATCAGCGATGTGACCTAAAAATTTCACCTGTCCGTTAGAGAAAATAATTAGCAGCGTAAAGATGATGCCTAAAACTGTACACAATTTCAGAGCGCTAACCTGGCTTATAAGCTTAGGAATAGCAATAATACCCAGCGTATATCCGCAAATAGTGGCCATTAACGTATAAGATGGGAATATTTTGGCGTCAAGCAATGGAATATGCATCGACAGCGCGTAGCCTATGATGGTATCGATCGCAATTACCTGTGTACCTACGTGAAGAAATATGGCAATAGCTCCAAGTATAAGATGGGGAAACTGAAAGATATTGGTTTTTGTTACGTTGGCTATTGCCACCGCCTCCGTTTCATGTTCGGTATCAATTTCCGGTAAGGGCGAATATTTCACGAGGAAACCTAAGCCGAGCAATACAAAGCCCACGCAAGTATAAGGTATAATAACCCGGCGGATCAGCATGGTTAATGCCATATTTTTGGCGGCAGAATCCATGGATGGAAGTTGCCGGAATAATTCGCCATCGGTAGTTTTTAAAATAACGGCAGCAAATAACAGGGGTGCAAGGATACCGGCGCCTTTATTGCAGATACCCATAATGCTGATGCGCTGCGCTGCGCGGTTTTCGGGCCCCAAAACGGTAATATACGGGTTGGCTGCCGTCTGCAAAATGGCAAGGCCCGCCCCGAGCGTGAACAAAGCCAACAGAAAAACTTCATACGTGCGGCTGAGCGCAGCCGGCACAAAAATAAACGCACCGGCCGCCATGGTGCAGAATCCGATCATCATTCCCTTTTTAAAACCGATTGATTTTAAAAGATACGACGAAGGCACTGACATGACAAAATACGAGATATAAAATGCAAAAGCGACGAGATATGCCTTGAAATTCGAAAGTTCGAAACCTATTTTTAAGTAGGAGATCAGTATCGAATTAATCCACGAAACAAATCCAAAAATAAAAAATAACAGGCCAATAATGAAAAGGGAAACGACTGTTTGACCTTTACTTAACGAACGGGCCTGAATCTTATTAGCAAATGACATGTGAAAACATATAAGTAAAAAAGTGCCGCTTCGTCATAACCTGATCAAATACCATGTGTGTTTTACCTGTATGTGGTATAAAGTGCATAAAAACAACTATTAACGCGCGTTAACATTTTGAAACTTCCTGCACTGTTTTGGTATCCAGCAATTCTGCAGAAGACATATCTAAATAAAAGGAGCAATCAGGGTGCTTCTGTAAAATACTCGCCGGAAATAAATTACTTACCGGCTGTTCTATAGAATTTTTTACCGCAAGCGCCTTCCTTTCGTCTGGTACCGAACAAATAATCTGTTTCGACTTTAGTATCTGCTTAACGGACATGCTGATCGCCTGTTTTGGAACGTCGTTAATATGGTTAAACCAGCCTTCGCCAAATTGCTGATACCGGCATTGTTCATCAAGATCAACAACAATGTACGGTTCTTCGGTTTCGAAATTAGCCGGCGGGTCATTAAATGCAAGATGGCCATTTTCGCCTATGCCAACCATGGCCAGGTCGATCGGCTTTTGTTTAATGATATCGTTTAATCGCTTACACTCCATGATTGGATCTGTTTCCCCATTAATTAAGTACACTGCTTTTAAGGCCGGGACCTTTGATAAAAATCGTTCTTTCAGATACTTTCTGAAACTTGCATTTGCAGACTCGGGGAGATCAATATATTCGTCAAGGTGAAACATAACAACTTTGTGCCATTGAATGTCTTTCTCGGTGGTCAAATACTTTAGTGTTTCAAACTGACTGGTACCTGTGGCCACTATAATGTTCGCATAGCCGTTTTCCGCGATCGCTGTTTTAATAATCCGGGCTGCGGCGTCTCCGGCAAGTTTACCAAGTTCGTAAGAATTGTTCGATATAAAAATTTTCATTAAATATAAGTTTGTATTGATTAGGATAATATTTGAAGTGTTTGGTTCACCATATAACACGAGCAAAATTATTAATTGGGAGATAGCATCCCGTATGTTTTGCCGGATAAAACAGTGGTAACGTTCTCGACAAAGCTGTATAGCTGTTCAATAAAATATTAATGGATATTATAAATAATTTTCGGTTGGGCTAATCGTTTAATTGTGAGCGATTAATATTCCGCTACTTGATTTTACGCGCTTTAACCAGATCAATGGCAGCAATCTATTCAACAGCTATCATGTAAACGGATTGTGATTGGCACGAACGCTTATATGAGAACGTTCTCGAAGGTTTTATGCGGGTGCGGGCCGCCAATGAATATAATTTTGTATTTTGGCAAGCTGTATGTCTACTGCATGAGTGGGCCGGCGGCCGATTGGGTCCGGAAAATAAATAACTCAGAAATTTACAGATTTAAAGATAACTATGCCACATCATTTGGTAACGATAAAAGATATTGCTAAGATTCTGAAGATATCAGTGTCGACGGTCTCCCGTGCTTTAAGGGATACCTATGATGTAAACAGGGAGACAAAAGAAAAGGTTTTGGCGGTAGCTGCCGAGCTAAAATATAAACCGAATTTTAACGCGACAGGCCTGGCACGGGGCAGCACGCATAACATCGGCATCATACTTCCCTTTATCGCCAACTATTATTTTTCTACGGTTATTACAGGTATACAGGAAGTCGCCCATGCAAAAGGGTATAATATCATTTTGTTCGTAACAAACGACTCGCCCGAAAGGGAGCTGTCTATCATAAAAAATCTATCATTTTCGAGTTTCGATGGCCTATTGGTTTCGATATGCTCGGATTCGGCGGAGGATAATCATTTTCAACAGCTGATTGAGGATGAGATGCCGATCGTGTTTTTTGACAGGGTTCCTAAAAATATTGACGCATCAAAGGTCATGCAGGATGATTACAACGGGGCATTTGAAGCGGTCGAGCATTTGATTCAAAACAATTTTACCAAAATTGCCCACATCGCCGGCCCGAAGGGGCTCACCTTCACGGAAAAGCGATTGCAGGGATATTTGGACGCGCTTAAAAAACACGAAATACCCGTCAATGAGAAATGGATTATTTTCTCGGGATTCTCACAGGAATGCGGCGAAGCGGATACGTCCCGGTTACTGGCATGCGAGGAAAGGCCGAACGCTATTTTTGCGGTGAATGACAGAAAGGCTATCGGCGCAATGCTTGCGCTAAAAAAACAAAATATAGAAATTGGTAAGGATTTCGGCGTAATCGGGTTTACAAATGATCCTGTTTCAACGATCATATCGCCGACCCTGACAACCATGGCAGAACCTGCGTATGATATTGGAAGCATAAGTTGTGAATTATTGATAAAGCAGATCACGAAGAAAAAATATTTTCACAACGAAGATGTGGTGTTAACGTGTAAGCTAATTTCGCGCGAGTCGACCATGCGCGGAAAATAATCCCCCTCTAATTACCGAACTGGATAATTTCCTGCCAGACATTCAAATGCGATGCCGATAACGTTCTCGCTTATTTTACACCCTGTTTACTTGCAAAGCCTGGTAATTTAAGGCTTATTTACAAAAAATATATATTCTTCTCCGGAAATATATTGTGCAGATTTCCAAAACCGGGTCATCGGTCAGCCGCCGTTTGGCCTCTGGTGAAATAGTCAGTGATTGTTGGTTGCGGTTTCCGGATTAAATGAGTTGCCTTATGCAGTTTGTATTAATTTTAACTTTCTTCTTGTTCCCTGCCAAGCCCGTAACTTATCGGCAAAACAGTAACCATCAAGCCCATGTCCTTAGGTCTAAGGATTATTCAGACACGTTGCCGCGGGTTTTGCCTGACCGGCATGCGGACAGAATTAAAAACCAATTACAAACCGAAGCCGCCGAAAAGTTCAGATCATACCAATTACCTAAAACCAAGACCGCCTGGGAAATTGCAGGCAAAACACTTAAAGCGAGAATCATTGAAGAGGCTAACGTAACCATAAACCACAAGCTGCCGCTCAATCTTAAAGAAACCGGAAGCTTCCAGGCCGCGGGATATAGCGTTAAAAATATTGTTTTCCAAACCCGCCCGAATGTGTATGCAACGGCAAACTTATATATACCTGATGCTAAGGGGCGGTTCCCGGCGATTATAACTACGCATGGTCATTGGCGCGGCGGTCGTTTGTATAAAGACTTCAAGGCTGTGGGCCAAACGCTCGCGCTAAATGGTTATGTATGCTTAGTTATTGATGCGTGGGGTGCGGGAGAACGTACGACCGCAGAAGGTAAATTTGACTACCACGGTGGCAATCTAGGTGCGTCAATTATGGATATTGGCGAGACATTAATTGGCGGCCAAATTTCAGACAACATCCGGGGGATCGATCTCCTGTGTTCATTACCCTATGTAGATACTTCGAAAATCGGCGCGACAGGAGCAAGCGGCGGCGGCAACCAGGCGATGTGGCTAAGCGCAGTCGACAGCCGGATAAAGGCAGCGATACCTGCGGTTAGTGTTGGTACGTTCGAATCTTACATCATGGAAAGAAATTGTATATGTGAGCTGCTTCCCGACGGTTTAACCTTTACCGAAGAATCGGGCGTATTAGCGCTAATCGCCCCACACGCGTTAAAGCTATTTAACTCAGAGCAGGATTTAGGCCCTTTTTCGGTTGCCCAGATGAAGCGAAGCTATTATAATGCACGCCCGGTATTTGCTTTATATGGCGCAGATAAAAAGCTGGCATATGAAGCATTTAAAACACCGCATGGCTACTCCGCGCCGATGAGGGAGCAAATGATCGAATGGTTTAACCAAAATTTGAAAAAAACAGCTCAGGGTGCTCCGGTTAAAGGGATGCAGACGGATACCCTTCCTGATTCTAAGCTGCTTGTATACCCGAATGGCAACAGGGATCCTAAAGTAGAAAACATTGCTACTTATTGTAAAAATAAAGGTGCGTCGTTAAGAAAGGCCATGTTTAATTCAGCGGCAGCCGCGCCAGCATCAAAAATAGCCGGACTATCCGAAATTTTACGGTCACGGCAACAAGTCCGAATAACAAACTTAACGATTCATAACAAAGAAAGCGGATGGGAGCGCATCGTCATTGAAACCAGCGATAACCAGCTCATTCCATTATTATACCGTGCGCCCGGCAATGATTCGCGCCGTTTTATTATCGTGTCCGATCCGAAAGGAAAAAATAATATTTCGCGAGCCCGATTAAATGAATTAAAGGCATCCGGCGACGGACTTGTTCTTGTGGACTTGTTGGGGACAGGTGAATGTTCTTCGCCCCTTGCCGACACACTCGACGAGGATCTCCCGCGTTTCCATACGATTGCCCGGTCTGAACTATGGTTGGGCAAAACCGTTTTGGGTCAATGGGTAAATGCGCTGGATGCTGTTAATACGTTTCTAAAATCGAAATTCAAAGCGCCGCAAATAACGTTGGACGGGCGGGCTGAAACCGCCCTTGCCGGGTTGTTCTATGCTGTCGTAAAAAATCACCGGGTACACATTGTTTTACGTGACACGCCGGTAAGCTACCTTTTCGACCGGCAGGAAACACTGAACAATTTTTCGATGGCTATACACCTTCCGGGATTCTTGGTTTGGGGCGATGTATCCTTAGCGGCGGCTTTAAGCAAGACCGATGTGCTTTTTATTCATCCGGTCACGATGTCGGGGACACATCTTAATAAATGGCAATTAAATAAGTATGCGGGTGAATATAAACTGATCGCGCGTAAATATAACATGCAATATAAAACCAGATTTATTAATTGAAAGCAGTATGACCACTATATCATTATGAAAGACAATCGCAGGGTATTTTTAAAGTTATCAGGGTTGGCGGGCATTAGCCTCTTAGGCGCAAACCTGGCGCCGTCATCCATCGCTGTAGAAAGAAAAACGCATTTAGATCATATCCGTGTGCAGGCGATGAAAAAGCGCGTGCAGCATTTTAATATGTCGGGATATGCGGCACCAGCGCTTAACGAGGTCAGAATTGCGGTTATTGGATTAGGGAACCGCGGCGAGCTCGCTGTTCCGAGGCTGATCCATATCGAAGGTGTCAACATTAAAGGTTTATGCGACCTGCGGCCGGAAAAAGTGAATGCTATGCTGAAAGTTTTGCAAGGTACACCTCACTGCCCAAGAACCTATGCTGGTCATGACGAAGGCTGGAAAAAGCTATGCGAACAGGACGATATCGATCTTATCTATATATGCCTGCCCTGGAATTTACATACGCCGGTTGCTTTGCATGCCATGAATCACGGCAAGCACGTTTGTGTAGAAGTGCCGGCGGCAACAACGATGGAAGAATGCTGGCAATTGGTGGAAACATCGGAAAGGACGCGCAAACATTGTATGATGCTGGAAAACTGCAACTATGATTACTTTGAATTGCTTACACTTAATATGGCGAGACAAGGGATTTTTGGTGAAATCATACATGGAGAAGGCGCATACCTGCATAATATTTTACAGGGTAATTTTTCAAAAGGGAAATATTGGGACCAGTGGCGGCTCAAACAAAATGCGCACCGAAACGGCAATTTGTATCCCACACATGGCCTTGGGCCCCTTTGCCAGGTTATGGACATTAACCGGGGGGATAGATTTGAGTATATGGGCTCATTTTCCGGAAATGATTTTCTCATGCATGAGACGGCAGTTAAACTGGCGGCGCGGGATGCTTTTTATAAACAATATACAGACACTTCCTTCCGTGGGAATATAAATACCAGTGTTATGAAAACCGCGCGAGGAAAAACAGTTATGCTTCAGCATGATGTGAGCTCTCCCCAGCCAAGCTCGCGAATATTCAAAATCAGCGGCACGAAAGGTGTTGCGATTAAAGAACCTGAGCCATACCATGTTTCCTTTGTAAAGGAATGGACCGATCCGGAACAATGGCGGACGGCGCCCGATGATGAATGGATCACAGCCGACGAGTTCAAAATTATTGAGGAAAAATATAAGCCGGCCATCTATCGCAAAATAGGCCGGGAGGCAAATATCATTGGCGGCCATGGAGGGATGGATTTCGTAATGGACTGGCGCACCATTGATTGCCTGAGAAATGGTTTGCCATTAGATCATGACGTTTATGACGCTGCCTTGTGGAGCGCCATCGGCCCTTTAAGTGAATGGTCCGTTGCCAACCGTTCCAATTCCATCGATATCCCGGATTTTACCGGCGGCTCATGGAAAAAGAACCGTCCGATGGATATATCCATGGAAAAAGGCGGTGATACTAAAGTAAACATTTAACGATCCGAAATAATATTGCTGAAATGACAAAATCTGCCGTCCTGTCAATAGTCTTCCTAATTTTAAATATGGCCGTGTCGGGGCAAAAAAGCTCCGGCGTCTGCGTTGTTGATTCAAAAGCGTACCCCGGCAAAGACCCGAGTATGTGGGATGCGCTTTTTGCCGCGAGTGACGGCAAGGTGTATACAGGCCTTTGCACCGAGGGAGCCAGCGCCCATTTTTATGTATATGATCCTGTTGCACAAAAAAACACCCTGCTTTTCGGCATTGCAGAATTTGAGCGGGAAACGGGCAAAGGCATCCGCACATCCGGCAAAATACACAACAAGCCGGTGGAAGATAACGATGGCAATATTTATTTTGTTCCGATAGCCAACGGCGCGGGACCAAGAAACATCGACTATACGAGCTGGTCAGGAACGAGCTGGATTAGATACGACCCCAAAAAAGGACGGCTAGATAATCTAGGCTCTATCGAGGAGGGGTGTTACCCGTTAACCATTGACAAAAAGAAGAGGTGTTTATACGGGGTCGGCTTCACTGGGTATTTTTATCAATTTGATTTAGATAAACGCATAACAAAGAATTTCGGCAGGGTATCAAACTGGGATATAGGCCGCTCTATTTTTTGCGATGATGAGGGCAACGTCTATGGCACATTTCCGACAGCAAGGATTTGGAAGTATGATATAAAAACAGATAAAGTTATAGATCTGTCTATCCGGCTGCCTTATGATGCGACAATTTATCCGACAGAATTACTGAATCCGATGATCGACCGCACAAATGACTGGCGGGCGGTAGAGTGGGACCCAATGGACAAAGTTGCTTATGGAATAACCTGCGGAAGCGGTTCGTTGCTGTTCAGGTATGATCCGCATGACGGCCCTGACGGAAAAATTACACCTTTGGTAAAAATGTGTGATAGCCGGTTTTTAAAAACGGATAGAAAAGATATTCCTTTTTCAACGCTTGCGTTTGCTTTTGACAACAAGAAAAAGATTGTTTATTTTGTCCCGTCTGCACGCGATTATGCCCTGGATGAATCTGCCGAAACGTACGGGCGAGGCAGGCCCAGTCATTTAATTGCGTATGACATACAACACGAAAAAAGAATTGACTTGGGAGAGCTTCGCACAGCAGACGGGCGCAAAGTTTTTGGATGTGAGGCGGCTTCAGTAAGCCCCGATGGCACCCTGTACATTTGCGGCCAGGCAGAGGTTGCAGAGCCAAAAAATGCCACATCTCATATTGGCGGAATCCCGGTGGCACTTCAACTGTTAATTTACAAGCCATTATGAAAACAAAGTTATTACTGGCGGTGAGCGCATCGCGGACCGCTGCAATTATGGCCTTTTTTCTTTTAGTTATAGCCGGAAAACCTATGTATGCCCAGGATTGGGCGAAAACAAACATACAGCAATTGCAACGTGTAGACCTGCGTGACCTTGGATATGCCGATGTAAACCAGATCCCGTCTAACAGTTCCGCTATTACTTCTTTGCTTACGGCAGCCAGCGGAAAAGTATATGGTGCGACATCGGGAGAGAAATCATACCTGTTCATGTTTGATCCGGCGATTAACAAGGTGCGCCATCTCGGTATTATCTCATCAGGAGGTGTCCATCACGCCTTAGCCGAAGGCAAAGATGGCTGCATCTATATCGGGACCGGCATGAATATGCTGGAGCCGGTGCCGTTAACTAGCGGCAATCCCAATGAAACGGTTGACAAAACACTATGGACAGATATCAGGAATCATTTTAACGATTATGCAGGCGGCCATATTTACCGGTATAAGACAACGGCTGATCAGAAAGTTAAGCTCCCGCAAATGCAGTGCGACCTGGAAGACCTGGGAATACCGTTGGGTCATAATTCAGTGTATGCGCTGACCGTTAATCCGGGGGGCAATGAGCTCTATGGAATTACGTATCCTGACGGGCATTTTTTTATCTATAATATTCCCCAAAGGACATTTATCGATAAGGGGCCAGTAGATAATAAAATTGTGTTTCATGGCCCGGACAGGGATAGGCGGAGTTTGCCCGGCTCACTAATTTGTGATAATTCGGGTAAGGTATATATGACAGGCACCGGAGGCGCAATTAGATATTATGATCCGGCAACTAAGGAGTTGATTACCACGGGGCGGAAAATTCCGGGAGATTATAACTACCTGCAGTTTTACGAGGATTATGCGGTGGTCGAATACTTTGCAAAGAGCCCTTCGGGTTTAATTTATGGGGGTACCAGCGATGGTTATTTATTTTCACTGTCCACCGATTCCATGAAGCTGATCAACCTGGGGAAAATGCGCGCAGCGCGGGGGTTGCGGTGCCTTACGGTGGGGTCGGATGGGCTTGTGTATATTATGGCGGGCGAGCGTTCCGCATCAACTCCGTGTCAGTTATATATATATAATCCAAATGATCATGGCTTTGAAGATATGGGCCTTTTAATTACGGACCGAAGCCCGTATTATTATTGGCGCGGACAACAATTTGATGCTATGACAACCGGAAAGGATGGTACGGTATATATCGGCGAAAGTGAAAGGATGTCACATTTGTTTCTATATATCCGTTAGGCGATCGATATGTCTCGGTATGTCAGGCTGACCAATACGAGGCCTGACGCCGGCAACGGTTTGGCTTTCAAGGCAGTTTAGGCTTATCCAAAGAACACAAGAACCAACTGGTATTTTCCTACCTGACGCAGCGTAATCTCATCAGCTGGTGCGGGATAGTATTGCCAGTGGCCGTTTCCATTTTTCTGGCTAGGCCGACCACTTATAATAGGTTCGATTGACTTCGGTAGTGGTATGATGCGGGCTTGCTGCCGTTGGCCTGTTTTAATCGTTGCAGGATCTCAAATTTTTTTTTTGAAAATTTCCAGATCTTTTTGGGTTATTAATTCCACTCGGGTCATAGCTAGATTGATCCGACTAACTTTCGTACTTCACCGATCTCTTCATTGCACTTGCTTTAGGCTATAACTTTAGGGATAATACGGCTAATTTCCTCAAATCTTCTAAGAAATGGTTCGAGAAACACTCAGTTGGGCGCACAGAGTAAAAAGCCGTTTTTTGTACAAGAAACGGCTTTTTTGCTTGTGGGTTAGCCGCACGAGTAACCCAATGCAATTCCTGTCGCGACATATTCGCGCGAGTGGTGGGCAGGCGCATCCGTATAGGGATCGGCTCTATCTTTGGTATCCATAAGGCTTTGGTTTGGTTAAGCTTGTGAGCGACGATTTCCAGGGGCTCGTTTTCACGCCTATGTCAAGCTGGCTTGCTGAAAAACTTTCATTGTCCTTCCGAAATGATTTCTACCTGACCGGCTACGACTTTAATCGCGGTTTGCTCGTCAATGGCATAAACGGCCGCAGGGATTTTTGCAGCCCATTTTTCCGCATTTAGCCCGCAAGCGTGCGGGAAACCAGGGTTATTAAAGTGTGGAATGACCGCGAAGTCGGTCAGCCCTGCACCCTTACCTGTAATGAACGTCCTGCCGATCTCGCCCTCTGCTGTATCAAATACCATATTTTCCGTAGTCAGCGGCATCCCGCTGCCGGCCCTCGGGTTACTGAAGGCCTCGCCAAAAACAGCGTTTACAGCCATACTGCCCGCGCTCACGCCCACATACACCAGGTCTTTGTTTAAAGAAGTCAGTACTTCTGTAAGTCCTGATTGTTGGAACCAGTACGCCAGGTACAGTGGATCGCCGCCCCAAACCAACAGCGCGTCGGCGTCATCAAAGGAAGATACCCAGGTATCTTTTTGAATACTGGGAAGTGCGGTGAGCTCAAAGAGCCCCATTGTTTTCCAGCCCAGGTCAACGAGGGCGCCTTTCATCTTTCCGGCTATCGGCCACCAGGCGTAATTCGGGCCGCCTGCGAATGGGTAAACGCCCGTTGGAACGAATAATGCGTTCGACTCACTGATGGGCTTGCCCAAGAGCTGTTCGAGTATATCACCTATACTTTTATTGGAAATACCGGAAGAAGTCAAAAGTAGTTTGATCATGAGAACAAAAATAATTGTTGATATCGAATAAATTAAGGGCAATCACGACAAAAAATAGGGGTGTTCGCGCAAGGGGCGGGGAAATTGGCCCGCGGTTATATAGTTTGGTCCGCCGGCTTAAGTGATATACTTACGATATAAAAATCGTGATACGACAGGATCTGCAAAATTTAATCAAATTTAATATTGTTGACACATATTCCCCATGATAAAAATCATTGAAGCCAATCTTTGAATTAACTAGCAACCTGGTGCAGATATTGCCTATTTGGGTTCATCAAAATCCTTAAGCAAGCTCGCAAGAAGCCGCATATCATCTAAAAAATGATGCGTAAGTTGCACATTTTGGCGCACAAAACACAGTTTTTTAAAAACTGGGAATCATCTAAGTCGCTGATTTAGAGGGTTTTTTATTTTATTCCAATCCTTCTCGCTTCAAACCCAAAGCTATTATAGCCGCCCGAACAAAAGTCTAAATATCTCATCTTGCAGTTTGTCGGCAATTGTTAAATTATTTATTGTTAAACCATTTTGCTGCATTTATTTCTGCTTCCAGCCAGTCCGGAGCGACTAATTGTGTTAATTTATGTAACTTTTTGGTAATCAGTGTGTAGCCTTATAAAAAAAAGCGATGGTCATTAATCCAAGGCATTAAATTATTAATTAATTGTATTTCTTTCGTTCGTATATACAATTAGGCGTTTGATATCAGTAAAACCTTAATTGGTGTAATTAATTTATTATTAGCGTTATCAATAGTTAAGTTTAAAAATTGATAACAAGTAAAACAGATTTTCCCCTTTTTCATTTGGGTGTAAAAACCAAGAAGTTTTCATGTTTTCAACCAGAATTTCGTGTTTATAGTAGAATAACTAATAATATTAAACCTTAACCTTAACCCAATTCACACCATGGCAACTAATTATCCTTACACCCAGCAAGCTATGCTGGTAAACAGTATTACCTCAACCACTGTTATTTCGATCATGTCGGGCATGCAAGTTGCAACTATTACGTTCAACACTGCCGCTGGCTTGCTTGGCGAAATTACACTTTCGCCGGTACAGCCCACTGCTTCCAACGTTCAGTTTACGCGCGGACAGCAGCAATTGATGATTGCAAACATCACCTTCCGGGCGCAATTTGGCTTTGAGCAGGGACAGGTGACATGCAACGGTACTGGTACAGACCAAAACGGACAAAACCCGTCAGCATTTAATGCGCAAATTTGTGCATGGTCTTGACAGTTAGCTTGCCGTAATTACCAGCGGCATGTAAAAGAAGGCGATATAAATGGATCACCCAGATGTTATTAAAAAAAATATTATTTGTATGTCTGTTTGTTACCTACCCTTTTACATGCCGACTGGAAAATTGCAGTGTTGGTTCATCCCTTCCGGTAATTGTACCAAGAGGCTTTCATGGAGGTAGATTTTTTGGCGATCTGACTACGGAATATACAATTGACTCGACGGGCAGAAGCGCCTTATGTACCTTGTATGTCGCGTCGGTTTTTGCAAACGTGCAATTGCTTAACGCAAGCAGTCCCACTTATAACTTTAACCTTAAGCTGGGCCTGGGCAGCGCCAACGGAACAATTACCTTAAGTTTGGTTGATTCGCCTTTTGTTTCAACACTAAAAAGCAATTTTAATTATTCGGTATCCGCCAATAATACCAGTTTTTCCTACATCGGGGATTTAGTAGGCTGGTACAGTAAAGGTAAATCTAACTGATTCTTCAAACAGCCGCGCTGTTTATAATTTGTTTGGGCTGCTAACCAAACAGTAGGGCTAACGGCTTTATTAGGCCGCGTGTGCAACTGTTTTATTTGATTTTTATGGCCACCCTTGTCTTCACAAACACTACATCAGGCAATACTTCGCTTTATATAACAGCGAATGATAACGGATGGTGCGCCTATTTGCTCGCAATGGGCGTAACCGGCCCAGAGGGGGGACAGCTGTCCTTGCTAGATCTGCCAAAATACAATGGGTATTTATTATTTTCTGTAAATCAGCCTTCAATCGATGTTACAACTTTTGTAAAAAACGTTTACACTTTTTTGGGGCCGCTACAAACCTATCAATCTGGCTCGATCGTTTGGTTTAACAGTCCCAATACAACCTTAACACAAGATAATACCCCGCAACTGATTCTTAGCGGACAATCCGTTTTGCAAAGTCTCAATTTTAACATTGGGAACAGCTTCGCAACTTTATTCATAAGCAATAATAATACTTCATTAACGGTCGATACGGTTAATAATGTTATACAGCTAACAGGCCAGCAGGGAGCCACAAATTTTACATTCAGGCCCAACAACCTGGCTTCTTCATCACTGGTTATGTCGGGTCTTGAAATACCGTTAATTGGCCCGGGGCGCGGCCGGATAAGGTTCACATTTGGATTTAATCACGCCTCGGACTTTATCGGTTTCGGTGTCAGCAATAAATATTTTTATAACAACGCCCAAAACGGGCAGCTTACCGAATTAAGCTATCAGCTTATCACACCAGGAAGTTTGAACGAATTTATAATGGCACAAGCCAGCATCTATCCGTCCGATCTCCTTAATATTACCGGAACAAATACCTATTTCGCACTTCTGGGCCAAACCTTTAATAACAACACCCAGCAATATAGCACTACAGTACTTTCTTCTTATTATCTAACCAATTTCGGATACACGGTAAGTTTAGTACCCTACACCAATTTTGTCGTGAACGGAGTGTCGCTAAATTATCCGACCCAAAACAGCGCGATGCTGGTTTTTAGCGAACGGGCGCCGAATGATCCGAGTGATCTTTGGTATTTATTGCTAAACGGTGCCTTTGCGTTAACAGTTGACAGTATGTATCAGCCAAACGTTGATAGTAATAAACAAATGCAACTGATGTGCGGACTCGCTTCAACAGAGGGTATTAGTTTTACGCCACAATTTTTCAATTCGGGCACAAATGCGATCACTGGAAATGGAGATTGGCTTTATTACCTGGCTAATCAAAACGCGTTTGCTCCACAGTTTCCTGTAACCGCTACCCAAAACTTTGTTGGTAGTAATACGGTACAACAATGGCCCACCAATGCATTTGTTACGGCCTGGTCGGGAGTTGTATTATCAAATACTACTAACAAGCCGGTCGTCTATCACGCGCAGCCACAGGGTGCAGCGCTGTTTTCACAGTCGCAGGATGCGAGCTCGCCGCTGTTCAATCACCTTTCCACAGGTTCAGGAGTACTGTCTCAAGCTAAAAAAACCATATTCTTCCCAATGGTACCCTACGGCGGTGTCACTGTAACCCCCACAGGGGCCGATATTTCGCTTTTTGAAAACCAAATATTAAACCCGACGCGCAAAGCGACGATCGCAGCGGTAATGACTGCCGAGAATATACCCGCTTCGCCGCCGGTAAACACAAAATTGAAAGGTGCGGCCGCAAATGGAATTCCGTCTACCAGTCCCCAGGGTTTTTATATCAATGTTGATACACAGGACGGCAAATGGGATGTGCTGCAACTGGCTAGTAACCAATTTATTAGGTCAGATGGCACGCAATCCAAGGTGTTTAACCTGCAGTTTACACCTGCAAGCTCCGTTCTTCAAAGTGCCTTACAGTCTCATCAGCTGTTTCTGGTCATTTCCTACAATAAAGAATACGACCCTGTTACGCATGCGCGTGTACTGGACAATTTTGCCAATGAGATGGAAATAGTGGAGTGGCCATTCAATTTGAATGTGCCAACAGTATCTGCAAATGGAAAGTATAAGAATGTTATCATTTTTAAATTCTGCAGCGGGGCATTAATAGATAAAGTGCAAAACATACAAGGTTGGAATATGCCCGGCATGTTCAACAGTACTGATGATAATGGCCTGCCAAACCTAAGCATGTGGCTACAGGAATATATCCAGAACGGCATGGATAAGCACACTATACAAGGCGATAAGGATTACCTTAAATTTTATAATATCGCTACACAAAAAGACTGGCAGGGTATAATAGCCCTGGGTGTGGATATCAGCGTGCAGGATTTTCCAAAAGAACTTCAGGGATTAATTGCCGGTATTGATCTTAGCCGTTTCTATGCCCATCACTTTGGGGTTGATATCAGTATCGTAAATAACAACAATGGATCGGTTGGTATGCAGCCAACCAGTTCCCTTTTTGGGCTGATCGACTATGAAGATCAAACTTTTGAGGCGTTGGGGGCAAACCCTGTTGCGTATCAACAGCAAGCGCCGATCAACACCTCTATCGATTACGATTTCAAGGTACTGAAACTAAAGGTTGTATTCGTTAACAGCAAAATATATAACTACAACAGTTACCTGGCGTTCACTGTAAATAAGCTTTTTGGTGAACAGGTAGATGCGACGAATCGTAACAATCTGCTAATATTTACCGGCACTTACGAAAACCATAACGGCGTTCCGTCTTATACTTTTACTAACACGGCCGATAATGTTTTGAACCTGGTAAACAGGAGCATTATTACCGATGTCGAGATCGTAAAGGCAGCATTTGTAACCATCGTACAGCAGGATGGGACCGGCGATGGCATCGTAAGGTCACAATTTGGATTTTGGGGCTTTATTAATTTTAATAATCTGTCCGGGTTCGATCTTTTCTCATTTGGAGCCGAATCTGGTGTTGTTGTCCCCAGTTATTGCGGACTGTCATATTCAAATCTTTACATCGATCTGTCATTTCCGCTTGCGACGCCCACCACCAAAACCTACACATTCGACATCAGCCATACCGCATTTGATATCGGGCAAAGTACTCCGCGGAAGGACAGTTTATATGCTCATTTCCCATTACAGCTTTCAGGGATCATCAGTGGCGATAGTACCAACACGCCAACTATACAGGGGTACCTGGATGTTTCAATCTCATCACTGGAACAGCAGCAGGGGATAAGCGGGCCGTGGTATGGGTTGGTATTTAACCTCAATATGGGCACACTCGGCTCTCTGGCAAGCACGGCGGGCTTCACCTCAACTTTCATGATGGCGTGGAGCGTAGGTGCAACCGGGGCCTGGGCGGGAGTGAAACTTCCGGGTGTTAACCCGCAGGCGCCGTCGTTTAGCTTGCAGGGTATTTTAAAACTTAATATCGGGTTAATATCGCTTGAGAAAGCGACGCCGACCACGAGTAGCACTGCTTATTTGATGAAGATAAATAACATAGCGTTGAAACTATTTAGCCTTTCATTTCCGCCGGGAGGGGACATTAGTTTTATGTTGTTTGGCAACCCGGGCACCGATGCACAGCCGGAAAGCCTGGGCTGGTATGGCGCGTATGTAAAAAGTTAATAACTACAAATGATTAATTGAAATGCCATTAATAGCAACCATAAAAACTCTTTTAACTACAGTAGCGGATGTTTTTACGCAAGAATATGCGGCGCAGCAAACGCTCATAAGGAATTTTTTGACACACGCCGACAACGCAAGAATTAGGGTGTTTGTTGCTGATTCCAGTGGGATGGGCCACCAGGCCACTACCGTTTTAATAATGAATCGTTTAATCGCGTTAGGATTCAATCAAAATTTCGATGTAGTTTATGACAATACAACTGGCGCGACAGCCGGAAAATTAAAAAGATTGATACCTGGATTTAATCCAAATGGGACGGGCAACCCGCAGGATGTGGTCATAAACGCCAATACCACGGCATCCATGATACCATTGGCCTATTTTAAAACCAAGATAGCCGATTACCCGCTGGTGAATTTTGGAATAACCGGCGGATTTGACACAAATACGACAAACCTGGCCAATACGCCTGGTGCGACTGACACTAGCATCGGCGTTAAAGTAAATTTCTTTTTGAAACTCCAGCCATTTCAATGGAATAAACAAAACGCCATTCAACGCCCCGGCCAGATAGCATCTGCCTTTATTCGGCTTGAGCAGATTGCCGCTTTGGGCACTGCATCATTTATAAAACGCGGCTTCTATGTACCGCCTCCGGTGGCTCCATCACAAGCCAGCTTTGGGGATGACACGAAATACGCCGCCTATCAACTAATAATAGGTGCCTGCACGGGGGGCGGAGCAAACGTAAACCTGATGCCCGTTTACGGAATAGGTGATGATGGGGGAGCTGTGGAGGCTAATCCGACTATCAGACCGGAAAATGTGTTGTTTTACCTGATTGCTGCAATCAGGTATGCTCAGCGATTCTCGGAGGTTGCGCGATTGCAACGCGGGGCCATCATTGTTGTTATAGCGACGGTTACCGATACTCCTTATGCCACGCTTAACACCTTATTAAAGGGCATTGCGGATGGTGCAAGAAATACCGCGATAGACAACCTTAACCAATTCGTAACCGATGTTGGGATTGTAGCAGGAACGATTACTGCGAATAACGTAGAAATAATAAACTACAGCGGTGGAGACGCGACATGGCTGGCTGCAAAAATTGCGGCCTTACAGGGTGGTGGCGGAGGCAATAAAATTCTGGTAATAAAAATGGCAGGCCTGCCAATGGGGGCATTTGACTACATGTATGCCAGCAGTTCGTTGCCTTGTTTGCTCGAGGGAAAAGGTACAGCCAACCTGGTCCTCAACCTTAACAAACCTTATTTCAATCTTCTAAAAGATGCAAACGTGGTTTACCCAACGCTACCGCTCGCCGCAGCCGAAAATTCTGCCGCAGCAGTACAGTGTAACAGTGCTGTTTTAGATTTCAAGGATTCAGCAGCCGCTACGAATACCAAATTAACTGCGACAGTGGTTTTAGATCCCGCTTCCGCGGGTTTGCAAACCACCGCCATGTATAAACTGGCTATAGTTACCAAAGACGCATATACCGATGGAAATGCATTGAAAACCTACTTCGCCGGATTGCAAACGTTTTTCCAAAACCAGCAGGAAGATAAACTTTTTCTATCCCTATTGTATTTCCTGAGTTATGTTAATTCATTAGAAGGCTAATTATCATGAATGCACAGCAATTACAGCAGCTATTTACCGGTTTAAAAGCGCAGATAAACGCCCAACAGCAACTCATGTTTGTTAGCGCTGCAACAAACCTTAAGTTGCCTGTAACGGCAAGTGCATATCAAAAATTTGTGCCGGATGGTCAACTGCAAATAAATGGCGTTGTAATTACAATGCCCGATGCAAATTCTATTCTGATCGCTGGTAACACGAATTCATTTGAGGCTTCGGCAAGTTGCACAGTCACTTTTTATATTGACAACGGTATTTTGAACTCCTTGCTCGATGTTGAGGTTTTAAATCAGCAATTATCTCTGCCAGGCGTCACCTGGTTTTCTATTGGCACACCTTTTTACAAGATCACAGTCCCCGAAAGCCAGCTCCCGGTTGTCGGTTGGGTAGGGGGTACTATTGCTACCGGGGTGAAACTAAGAGTGGCGATGGGGTTTCCGATAGCAAATAATACATGGCTATTTCAGGGTTCATTTTCAGACCCTTACCCAAATATTTCAAATTTTTATCAACTGGTGGGTGGAGTTAATCTTACCACATCACTCCCTCAACCTTTCAGTACGCTTACGACGCTTGGTCTTGAAACAATCGATATAAGCTATAATTCTTCAACAAGCCTGGTTGATTATATCGGTGTTACTATAAGCACCCCGTCTGACTACAAGTGGCAGCTGCTACCAGGATTAACCGTCACAGGGATCAGCATTAACAGTCTTATTTCCGGTTTCGGTACATCCGTTAAAGCCGCGTTTACTATCACAGGTAATTTTACCATTGGCCCCGCAAATTCAAATACCATCGCTGTGATTGCAATGGTTCCTAATTTTAGTGCAAGCGTACAGCTTATTGACGGCACCGTTCAGCTTGGCGACCTCATTACTATGTTCTGGAGCGGAACTTCTATCAATTTAAATTCAGAAATTACTGCATTTAACCTTCAAATAGCGCCTACACAAAAAAATTATTCGCTCGATTGCGGGATCAAATCTGACTGGACATTCTTCACGATACAAAGCCCTAACTTAAGTTTCACAATGACCGGGCTGGAGTTGGGTGTGAGCAGCCAGTTGGGAGCGGTTTCGGGCAAAATTACAGGTACGTTCCATATTGGGCCATCGACACCAAAATCTGGCGTCGACCTTACAATTTTTGCAGGGTATCAAAATGCGACCTGGAGCTTTGGGGCGAGCACGGGAAAAGACCAAACAATTTCTATCGGAGATATTGCCGTTTCGTTCCTGCATGCTTTTGGTTTGGATAATATCCCCTCATGGGTTAGCAGCGGCTTGCCGAATATAAACACCGTAAGCTTTTTGGCGACTGTGCCCAATGATAAAACAAAATTGCCGACCTACAATGTACAGGGACAAGTTATCTGGAAATTAGTGATTGGCAGTTTTAATTTTCCGAAGTTGGATTCCAAAATCAATATAACCTATAAGGGCGGCAAAGCATCGGGAACCATTACCGGAACAGTGAACGCCCAACAAATGATGGGTCTTACTTTTATTGTCGGTTATAAATTCGGCAGCGGCGATACTGAAGTTTATTTAAAGATACCGCAATTTTCGAGTACGATTACCTACACCAAATCAACCGGTTATGATGTAATTGAAATAAAGTTTGATAAGATATCGTTGGGCGAGATCATTACGACTTTGGTGGGAACATTCAGCCCGGGTTTTACTCTGCCAGCGCCATGGGACCTGCTAAACAGCATTGACCTTTCGGGCCTCGACTTTAAGTACACCCGTTATAAGGATCCGAGCAAGAGCTCGATCGTTGCCACCATACCTTTAAATATCAATCTGGGCTTTATCGATATTTCCAAATTGGTAATTACCAAGGATGGTTCTTCCAAAACAGGCAGCGGCGTATATATGTATATTGAGGGAACATTTTTAGGTCTGCCAATCGATCATAACTCACCATTACAAAAAGATGGGAAAGGAAGTGATGCCACCAAGATGCCATCGGTGCCGGGCATGGGCAGCGAGTTCTTTGACCTGAAGCTTTTGGCATTAGGTCAGCACGTTTCGATTTACAAACCGGCCGAAATGAATTCGGTAGATCAAACCATTACCGCGTTATCGACGGCATTTACCTCCACATCCAGCTCCGGTTCCAGTACCATACCGGTTCCGGCATCGTCAACAAAACCCGGGACCCTGGTATTTGATCAAAACAGCAACTGGCTTATTGGGGCCGACTTTACCGTAGCCAAGTTCTATCGTATCGCGGCTGTATTTAACGATCCCAATATGTACGGCTTATTGGTAGGCATCGATCCAAAAGCTGACTATTTTAAAAACCTTCAGTTCGAGATACTCTATAAAAAAATAAACGATTCAATCGGCGTTTACCAGCTGGATCTGCAACTGCCCGACCAATGGCGCCACCTCGAATTTGGTGAAGTTTCCATCACGCTGCCGCTCATCGGAGTTAAAATATACACAAACGGCAATTTTTACTTCGATTTTGGATTCCCGGCAAGCATTACCGATTTCTCGCGATCTTTTTCGGTACAGGTGTTCCCATTTGTAGGATACGGCGGCTTTTATTTTGGCTACCTGAGCGGCGCTACATCCAGCAGCGTGCCAACTACCAGTTGCGGAACATTTAACCCTGTCATCGTATTTGGGCTTGGATTATCGCTTGGTGTGGGTAAGACATTTGAACAAGGCATCATGAAGGCTGGCCTTTCACTCACCGCGGTTGGTATTTTCCAGGGAGTTATCGGATTCTTCCGCGCTAATTCAAATCTCCAAACAAACGATGCCACCTATTATAAAATTCAGGGAACTTTCGGGCTTACCGGGCATATTTACGGCGAAATAAATTTTGCCATTATATCGGCCCGGCTGGATATAATGGCCTATGCCTATATTACAATTACGATCGAAAGCTACATGCCGATACCTATCAGCTTTGATGCCGGCGTATCTGTGTCGTTAACTGTAAGTATCGATCTTGGTTTGTTCTCAATCAGTATATCGCTTCATTTCAGCGCTACCATCCATGCTTCATTTACCATTGGCAGCGATACGTCGGCCAATGCACCATGGAATATTTGCCCTCCAAAACAACAACGGATTGCCGCCATGTTGTCGAAATCGGTTACACAAGCTACTCCGCCGCTTATTGAATTAAAATGGCAGCCTGTTATTCCGCCATCGCTGGTGCCGCTTGATGTGGTGTTTACCCCACACCTGACCATATCCGGAGAAGGAAGCACTCCGGGACCGCAATACGTGGCTATGTTGTATATCAATTCGGGCGCTGCAAATAACAGTCTTGCCGAGCTTACAAAGGGTGTGCTATATTGGACCATCAACGCGCTGATAGGAAATACCACCGCAAATACAGGTTTGGCGTGGCTGCAAGCACAAAATATTAATGCCGGTCAAATCAGCTTGTTGCTGTGTTATTTTAATACCCGCGTCAATAATGTAGCGCCGTTTAACTATCAAAATAAAGCGAACTTCGATATAACAACCTTTATAAGCAATTATTTTAAATTAAACGTGCGGGCGATAGATCCCTCAAAGAGCGAAAATCTGCAAGCCGCCGTTTTCCCTGTTGTACCGGAACTTGCCCTCAACACAAGCTATAACGGAACCGCGGGGAGCCCGGTTAATTTTGCCACACAAAGCATGACCGGAACACAAGGCTATATCAATGATATTACGGCTTTGCTGGCTTCAATGGGCGTGGATTACGAGTCGCAGATCACAAAAGACGCCTATAAGCCGTCGATGTGCGATAATCTCGAAGATCAGTTTTATGAAAGCCAACCGAACCTTTCGTTCCCCACATTCATATTCACTGATTTTATCGCGCTGATAGCTAAGCAGGCCCTGCAAAGCACACTAGACTATTTAAATCAGCAAAGCGGTAAAACAGCGAAGGTCAGCGACGCGGTTACCAACGCCGTAAATAATAGTGTGCAAGGCATTGGCGGCATGGCGTCGCGTTTTATGCTACACGGTTTACGTTTGCCTGCGCCTCCGGTAGCTTCGACCGGAAAGGTTCAGCCGCTTTATGTTATTACAGGCCAGCAATTTGCAACGCCTCAAACCTTAAAGAAAGATGATAAATATGCTGTTTTACTGCAAAGCTCGGGCGAAGCCTGGATCAATTTTGTAAACGGCGCCAATAACACACTTACGGTAACGATTGGCAATGATGAAATTCAGCATATTGGCGACGTAGGCAGCATTACCCTGGCGCCGACACTGCTATCCGGACCATCGGCAATTGCGAACTTTAACGATACACCACAGTCGTTCACATTAGGGAACCCTGCTATATGGCAATATCCCGGCGATTTATTTGATGGCGTAAGCACGCCGCCAGGTTTATGGAAGCTCCCATCAAACCTGACCACCGTGTTCAGTGCGGGCGGAAGCGAAACTTTCACATTAAATACACTTACCAATACCAATTCAGGCACACAAAAGGGTCAGATAACAAACAGTTTATGGTCCACATCTGTTAGTTTTTCCCTGCAAAAAATTGTAGCGCCTGGCGGATTGAAAACTCCGTTATCGGCCAATATGTTCAACCTGGTGGGTGCGGATGATGCAAGCATTGTGTTTCTGGAGGAATTGATCAGCTACTTAAACACACATAATGACAGCGACGGAACCAAGACCATTCAGCAAATACAGGTATTATATCAGCCCGACCCGGTAAATAACTCGGGCGGCGGATATGTCTCAGCAGCAAACGGTGGGTTTAAAACTGCTATTGTGCAGGCCAACCTATCTACCGAAACCAATCCAGTCGAGGGTTTGGCTCGTGCGGCATTTTTAGCTGTACAGCCGCCGGAGCGGGACTATAACACCCTCAATAAAGCAGGCGACTTTATCAAGCTTTTATGGGAATGTAGTATCGTACGCAGCGGAGGGTTTTATTTCTATTATAATACCAGCGACAATAAGGGATTACCCGATACTCTGTTCGGCGATAGCGGTGTAGCGAATCTTATGCTGGTTGTTACTTATGATAATCTAATTCTTGCGCCATTTGTTAACAGTGCCGTAATAGGTGACCAAATTGACACTTCGAAAACCGCGGTTTATGCACAGTCGCCGGCTGTTACAACAAGGGTAGCAACTATTTTACCAGGCAGCGTGGGTTACCAGGTGTCCCGCGCGTATCCGGGTGATTATACACCGACCAAACCGGTGCCGACACTGCCGCAGGACCAAACATACCTTCAGTACCAGTTCAATCTGATCGGGGCTTTATTGCCGGCTATACCGTCTTATAAAAATCTTTTACCGGCCGGCCCTGCCGATGCGATGAGTGAAAGTGAGATCCAAAATTCAAAAAATGGTAACAACCCGGTTAAGGATCCAAACGCACCCTGGAATTACAATGCGGTAATTCCTTATTATAAATATGTTCAGCCTAGCGGTATCGATCCTAATTATCCCAATCCATATGCAGGTATTGGTACCAATGTACAAATCGCATTAAACTGGCAGGATATGTTTGGCAACATCCCGTCAGCCGGAACGGCGCCATTAAGTGCTAATATGCAATTGTTATACTCCGATGCGATCGTTGCGCTTAGCCAGTGGCCGTCAGTATCAGTTAATTACCTGTTTACTTCATCTACGGGTAAACCCGAACTGGATCTTGGGTTTGCATTTAATACCTCACGGTACGCCGGCGATGGCGCAAAAAATAATGCCCAAATTGACCTGCTGCCCTATATGAAACTGTTTTACCAGCTGAGCAACAACGATATGGCGATCAATTATACCACATCTATTGAAAATACGATCAATAAAGGTACCGTTACGCCCGTTAGACACATACTGGATATTAATGCACTTTTGGCCGGGTTTATCCAACCGATAATAGCCATGTTAAAGGTGGTAGCAGGTGGTGGGAGTGCGGGCACTGTACAACCTTATTTTATAAATTCAATAATCACTACTGCGGGCATTACAACGTTGCCGCAAATATCTGCACTTACGGTAAGCCTTACCATGCAGCGCCAGGCCAACCTCGATCCTAATTTTAAAAACGTTGCTGGGGTGGCATTTGCTGAAACGATTATACAACCACTCTCCAAGAATACAGTCAATAGCGGGAGCGCGCTTTCTTTATCGTTCTTTGCCCAGCAATTTGAAACCGCCTTCATTAATCAGCCCGCCGCAGGTATTGTTTTAAAAGTTGGTACAGGCACGAATATCACTAAAGGAAATAGCGATACAACTGCGACCCCGCCATTATGGGTTGTGCGTTTTGATACAACAGGCGTTAACGGGTTAAAATTTGGGTTCAATAATCAACAGATATATTACTTTGCGCCTATACCCCTGGCTACAAGTCTCCAATCTTTTTCAGCTGGTATAGATAGCTACCAGAAAGGACAACCTTATCCGGCAGGTAATGCTGTAACCAAAAACTTCTCGAGCATCGATATGGATAACTGGGGCCGGCAATTTTTACAGGCGGTCGATAAGTTTCTTGGCCCGGCTTATGCCGCCCCGGCATTTTTATTGACTGCGAATAAGGTATTTGGCAGTGATCCTGATTATTTGCAGAAAATTTTAGACGCTAAGCAAGCTCTTGCCAATGCGATTGACGGAACGATAGATTTTATTATTGATCCATGCAACGGTCAGCAGCCTCCGTGCGCCGCAAAATTGCTTGCTAATATTGGTAACGCTCAGGAAAAATGGAAGCAGCAAATACTTATACAGCTTTCAAATGCTTATCGATATGTGGCGTCGGTACAAACTACGGCGTCAGTTAATTCGGGATTTAACGGCGTTAACAACGACCCTCAGCAGCCTCCGTATGTGCCTGTGTTATATGGAAAAATGGCCGGCGAAGACCCATCAATACCCGGACATAGCACAGCGCCAAAATCGACAGAATACTCACTTTCGACCTCAAAAGTTCCGGTCGCTAACGGAAATTCGTGGTTAACCTATATGTTCGAAGCAAAAGATGCTGCTGAAAGCCGGAGTTTCAAATTCGGCGATATGGAGTATAATGTAAGTCACCTGGAGTTTGATATACAGCAGGTTCCCGAAATGAACAATTATCTCGCTTCTTCGTGGTTAACATTCATCGTTCCGTTGGATGGAGATATTGCAAAGGCCCCAAGCCCGCTCTCGCACATGTGCGACGTTGGGATAACACAAATCCCTGTGCCCTTGCGTACTTATCCTACACCACCTTCGGTGTCGGCGCAGAATTTTGATTATCCGGTAAATGGTAACAGCATACCACCACTACCACCACCACCGATTACGATACAAAATGTGCGAACCTGGGATTATAGTTATACCTATCAAAATCCATCTGCCGCGCAGGATACCATTATAACCCAAATACAGTTTAACGTTACCCAGGATCATGAGAATGCATACTTAAAAAGCGGTAGCAGCAATTTGGGCTTATACCAGGCATTGGCTCAGTTTATGAGCGTTTATCCGGCTATAAGCGCCGATTTTGACAACTATTTATCGCAACTTACACCTGCAACACTTACGCCAACCTTGCTTCCGGTAATTAATTCGCGGTATGCGTTGCTGGCGTTTATAAGCGTCGTGAAACATGTAGCAGATATGTGGGGTAAAACCAACCAGGTAAATCCACGCAAAAAGACCGCGATGCTGTCTGTAGGTCAAACGCCGCCCAAGCCTTATACATTGTCGTATGCCATTACAGAGGAGGCACAGGACGAAACTGGTTATTTAATAGTAAGTGTGCAGCCTAATGACACGGAATCTTCGACCAAGCCCATCGTCGTTAACATCGATGGTTATATCTCCAGTGGTCCAACTGCAGGGCCAAATAAAACTTATTACTATCTATATTATTTCAAAGACAATTTGGGGAACAAAGCGTATCTGACCTACGATAACCGTAACGACAAGCCGTCGCGAACCGTCGAGCTAGACAATTTAGATATATTGAGCACTCAAAATGCCTGGAGCAGTGTTGCTGTAATACGCAATAAGGAATTGCTGCAAAATCCGGACTTGACCTGGCAAACAACTAACCCGTTGTTCATCTATCAAACGCCGCAGGTAATGTTCTACAATAAGCTGATACCGTTGCTAAATTGTAATACGTCAATTGACATAGCAACCATTGGTACCAAAAGTTATCCCGTGCAACCGCAGCGGACACTTGAAGTGCACATGCTGGCCCTATTTGACGCGTTGACACAAAACGTTGACAGCGCCGTGGACGGTTACACCGTAAAAATGCAATGTGATTATATCTACATAATACAAGGCAACACGCTGGCTGTTGAGATCCCTGTGTTAATGGTTACACCGACCGAATTAATGATAGCAGACGGTGGAAGGAGTGTTGCAGATATGGTGGCAAACGGGATCAGTAGCTGGCTAAGTAATAACCAGCCCCCAAAAAACCTTGGTCAGGGTTACAATTTCTCGTTTACTGCATATTCGTCGACCGACACCAATGTTCCAATTTTGCAGGTATCATTTACACTGTTGTTGAGTTCAATATCGGCGTAGAAAGATGACAAAGATACAATAGGTGGGTTCCCACACCGTCCAGGCTGTCCAATGCCTGGTGGGGAGCATGTTGTCGCTTTTTTTGCAAGGGTTCAGTTTTGAATTAATTTCAATTTAACTTCACGTTAGTTATACTGAAACAGGCAGGCTTGATGAATACAATCCTTTTTAATTCATAAAACACCGGCATCTAAGAGGTACTTAAATGCCGGTACATTATTTTTTCTCAGAGCTGGGGGAATTGCGTTACGGTTACAGTTGTAATTGTAGTAGGATCAGTATCCGAATTATTGTTAAATTTAACCGCACGTTTAAAGCTAATAATAGGTCTTACTTGAAGCCCTTTTAGTTTTTGTTTTTTCATAACTTGCTTTTTTTAAGTAAGTTATGTACTCAATCGCTCTTAACGAATATTATTACACCAACTAATCGTTTGTAGGGATAAATTGCTTAAACCTTAACCGTATGTCTAAACCAAAAAGCAATATTATTAAAATTCATATCCTTTGCTGGGCAATCTTTATACTTTATGAGGTGCTGGTCAGTTATTCGCTCAGTGGCAAACTATCTTCATTTTGGGACTATGCCGTTCATTATATCTTAAATATTGCATTATTTTATTGTAACACTTTTTTAGTTTTTGATAAATGCTTGAATGAAAAGCGAAGGTCTTATAGTCTTTTGATCGTTCTGATCCTGGTTGAGTTGGTTGTTTATACCGGGACAAAATACCTGGTGTACCTGGCATTCGTCGATATACATATTTATTCCCCTAATCAGACGTTCCAGCCCGTTTTGTTTATTACCCAAAGCGTGTGGCGCGCTGTTTATTTTATGGGGCTAAGCGCCGCGTACTGGTCGGCATTGGAAATCCTAATGGACCGCAAGAAGATTTCGGAACTTGAAAAATTAAAACTGGTCAGCGCGGTCGAAAAACAGTCATTGGAAAAGGACCTTTTGGAGGCTGAAAACGCTTATCTCAAAGCACAAATTAACCCACACCTCCTTTTTAATGTATTCGGGCTTATTCACCACGAGGTCTTAAAAAGCTCGGAAACGGCAGCAGAAACAATTGTTTTGTTATCAGACATGATGCGGTATGCATTGACGCCACCGCAAAAAGACAATATGGTTGAAATTGAAGCAGAAATTGAGCATATCAACAACTACATTTTAATAAATCAGTACCGTTTTAACCATAAGTTGAACATAAAATTTATCCATGAAAATTGCTGTTCGGCATTTCGTATAACCCCGTTGCTGCTGGTGACAATGGTCGAAAATATTTTTAAATACGGGGAACTGATCCATAATAAAAAGCCGGCAATTATTGAGCTTACCACTACCGGAAACCGGCTCAATTTTTCTGTCAATAACGAAAAGGGCAACCGCACACATGCGACAGGTATGGGAATAGGCATGTCAAACGTGCTCAAAAGGTTAAATCAGTATTATAAAAACAGGTTCGAGCTAGATATCGAGAATACAGAATACGACTACTCCTTAAATTTATCCATTAGCAACTGATATGATAACCTGTATTGTAATAGATGACGAGGCTTACTCCATTGATATAGTAACTACTTATATCAATAAAACGGATAATTTAAAATTGCTTTCGAGTTATACTAATTCGGTAACAGCGATCCGGGCCATCGAAGCCGGGCTTAAACCGGCGCTTATCTTTTTGGATATTGACATGCCTGATCTTTCCGGGTTTGAGCTTGCGGCACTCCTTCCTCCTGATATTGCCATCATTTACATAACGGCATTTGGTAATTATGCGTTACAATCGTTCGAGACGAACGTGTACGACTTTTTGCTGAAACCGATTTCGTTTGCCAAGTTCCTTAAATCAGTTAACAAAGTAAAAGCTATTTTGGAACCCAGGGCAGAGCATAACGATCCGGAGGCTGAATATTTCTTTATAAATCCGGGCGTAAAAGGGAAGGTGATAAAAATAGATTATAAGAACATTATTTATATCCAGGGACTAAAAAACTACATCATCATTTATCTTTTCGGCGGCAAATGCGTAACCTACCTAATGATGAAGGAAATAGAACAAACCTTACCCAAACACACGTTTATACGCATCCATAAATCGTACATTGTGAATGTAAACATGATCCAGGCGATAGAGGGTAATACGATAACCTTATCAGAGCACCTTAACCTTCCCCTCGGCGGGTCGTATAAAGATTCGTTAATGAAAATCATCAATAAAAAGGCTGTGATCTCCAGGAGAAAGGACTAAACCGATAGGGGAACAAATTTAGAAGAACGATAGTGTTTATACAGCAAAAAGTAAATGATAAATTCTTGTTTCCTTTGATCTTTATTAACCATTCTGTTTATATGCATGTGTATAATATCGCGAAATAAATTTTCAGTTTCTTCCGCTGGCTGAGCCGCAGTTTTCTTTTTTACCGCAGTCAGCGCCACTGATAGATGGCTGTAGTTTAACATTTTTAAAACCTTATTTTTTCCGGGATCAGATAAGCAGGTGCTAATCACACTTTTCAGTTCACGATATTTTTCATTAAGTTGATAGTTCAACTTTTTGTCGGCTTTGAATTCGATTGCCATGGTATCGCTTAGCTTTTTGAAAAAATGTTCTTTCTGAGTAAGGTCTTTATAGTATTCATTAATAATCTCATCAACCGATATTAATAAAACATCAAACCACGAAAAACGGAATTGACTTTTTGCAGCTAATTGAAAATAGTTTATTGCAAAAAGACTGCTTTTAAAAAAAACGGTCTCAATTTCTCCGATCGTATTCGGTCCATATCTTTCCAACTCGCGGTTGTAAGTATCTAATATGATCCGCATCTGCTGTTTTTTGTGGAAGGTCGAATTAAATGCCTGCATAATTTCATAACCTTTATCTGCGTTTGTTTTTAATCGCAGTCGCAAATGCGGGTCCGGGTCATTATAGCGGATAAAAAACCATTGCTGTATCAGTTTTTTCCTTGTAAGAAGAATTACTAACTGATAAAGCTCCGTAGCCAGCAAGGTATCAGCAACTTCGGGAATACAGTATATTTTATAATAAAGCCATTCGTCGCCGGGTAAATATGACCGTTTTACATTGCTGGCTTTTTGCGATTTGTAAGCTACAGGATATTCCCGGTAGGTGGGTTCCCGGTTAATAACTGCTGCGACCATCTCGTTAGCCATCGGATTATTATTTGTATCCTTAATATAGGACGTTTCGATAAACGATGCTTCTTTGATCACGATGCAGTCCCGATCCTTTAAGGTATGAACAAACAGTTCAACCTCTTCGGTAATATCCGTATTAAAAACCAGGGAGTGATCGTGAATTTTCGTTTTAAATATGGAGGGTATCGATAGCTTGAATAGAATATCCCGGCATGATGCAACCGAGTTCTTACTGGTTCGAATTTTGCTTATTGCATCTTTTTGTAAAACCCACACTGCCTCGTGTATCAGGCACGATCTATAAACAACCCGGGGATAGAATGCAAGGCCGGGAAACATTTGTTTCAGGTCTAATGTGTAATCGGTTTTAATGGATTGATGCTGCAGATCGCATAAAAATCTGAATAAAGCCAAACTATGCTGATTATAGTTGTAGGCTGAACTGTATCGCGGGATGACCCGTTTGTTAATTTTTTTTGATCTCAATATCACCTCATCGTTTATAATACTTACACAAAGATCATCAGGCTGGATGATCTGTTGCGAGTCAGGATCAAATGGTACAAGTATTGGGATTTCATAATCGTAAGTTTTATTTCTTAAGTTAATATTGGCTACATTGTCATCTACCAAACAGGAAACCTCAGCAAATATGACCCCGGGGTTAGATACTTGTTCGGCATTTACAATCTCTGTGGTATAGTCAAACATATCGCTGTTGACCTGTGTAAATCTTGCCGCAAGCGCCGCCGCCGAACACCCCCCGGCGTGTTGGATGTGGATCAGCCCATCGTCGTAAACATGAAAGGATACGGAAATACTGGGCGGGAAAAGAGAGGACTTATCGCTATCCAGCTTTTTTATATCGTCGTCGCTTATCGTAATAACATCCACTGATCCTCCTTTAATTAATTTATCTAAAAAAAACTGGTGAACTGCTGTCCATTCCTTTGAATCACATTTAGACGATACTTTAAAGTCGACATTTTCCAGTATAGGATTTGTTTTGATTTCGCTTTCCAGGCCCATATACCCGATGCCGGTTTCTGGATCCAGCAAACTTAAAAGACTTATCTCACGGCCTTCGTAACGATCCTTAAATCTTTCCTTAAATTTTTGCAAGGCGGGAATCGGCTTTTGAACAGTGAGGGAGTCGAGGCATCTTAAGCCTTCAAGGAGTTTGGATTGGTATTTTTTATCAACACTGCCTTTGCAATTCGAAAAGGAATTAACATAAAACTTATTGACGACCTTTTGTGTAAAATCCGGCCAATTGACGCTTGCAAAAACGGGTAACGGAAAGTTATTCGTGGGATAATTTTGGTTGAATATGGACGAAACAGCACGCCAAGCAGGTAAAGAAGCCAATGAATCGCCGTCGTTGAAAATTTTGTTCAAATTGTCGAAATATTCCGGATCGGTAAATCTGGGATGGGTTTCCAAAAGCAGGATACCCGAATCAATTAGATCCGCGACGAATTTCCCGGGATCCTCACAGTACTCAGTACAAAACTCTTCCAGGCATCTTCGCGGTATTCCGTTTTGGCAACAATCAAGGATTTTTTTTAGCGCGTTGCTATAAGGAAAAGCAGCTAGCTCAAAACTAACAGTTGGATGATCTATTAACTCCGATTTTATGTAACGATATTCTTTTCCTGCCTTATAAATTGTTTGATTTTTAAATAATTTTCCTGTAAACGGCAACCTTTCGTTAAAATTTCTTACAAACGCAGAAAGCAATTGAAAATCAGCTGAAATATTTACAGCAGGTGGGTCAATTTTAATTTTGGCACCTTCATCCTGCCAGTTTGCTGTCGCGACAGAAGCGAACAAACCAAACGGTGTGGAGCGGAAACAATACCGGTTATAATATTTCTTTATCGCAAGCTTTGGTTTTTCGGGAAGGTCATCATAATTAAATCGTTTTTTTTTTAACTCATCATAAAGGCTGACGCTTGAAAAAAAAATCGCCGCCTGAAAAAGATTAGTCTTTAATAACGAACGTAAATCGCCGTAGTTGAACTTAGCATAGCTTTTGCCTGCTGCCCTCAAAAATATCTTCGTTCCAAATTTCAACCCGGTCATGTATCTCGCTTAAACTATTCCTGTAATTGTCTTACTCGCCCAGTATTGATCCGCCCCGCGGGTACTATATTTTATAAATCACGCATTCCAATTTAACTCATTTTTTTGAATGTCAAAAATAGCCTCCGCTTTTTTATGGTAAGAGTGACAGATACATCACCAGTCTTTCTAACAACACCCTCGAAATATTTATAACTATAACCTAATTAGATGGAGTAAATCTGTAATTAATTTAGATTGAAAGTAAGTGTTGTAATTAAAAATAACCGTAATTAACTATTTGAAATTTAAACGATTAAACTATTGACAAATATATTTTTTTACTTATATTTAATCCTGATAACCTAAACCTTAATCAGCAATTCGCAATGAAATTTAAACCCTTTTTTTCCATTTAATTCGAGGCTTGGAGCGCTTAGGCATTACCGGCATTTTGCCGCATGGCTATACTATCCAATAAACTGTATCAATCGTTCACCTAACCTAATTACCTTAATCATGAAAAAGTATCAAATTCTGTGGGCTATCTTAATTATTTTTGGAATATGTTTATTGCTTAAGTGCGTCACGCCTTCAAAACCTCAGCCTTCGGACGACGGCGTTAAAGCCGCATACGAAAAAAAAGATTTCCCGGATTTTGGCGCGATGATACCGGTAGATCAGTTTCTGGCAAATTATCCGAATCATAAAATATTTAAACTCAGCCAGGATTATCCGAAAGCACTACCGGGTGCCGATAAGATACCTGCATTTTTCAAAATTCCGTTTGATGATAAAAGCAAATGGATGGATTGGTTATTGGCCGCCAGAGATTATTGTTTTGAAGGTATGATCGATGCGAACTTTATAGCCCAGGACAATAAAAAGCGGGATTGGTACCATATGCCATGGCTGCATTATGGCCCACTGGCTTCGGAAGGATTTAGCGGCCTTGCAAAAGAGGCACCTATTAGTCCGTACCAGCTCGCGCCCGAACAAAAACATCCCGGACAGGTATACGCTTTGGGCTTTTACAATGATTTTGCCGGCCATATACTGTACAAAATGTGGAATGCGAGTACAGATCCGGATCCATTTATTACCCAGGGCCCGAAAGGTGGCTTTCCTGAAGGAACCGTCATATTTAAGTTTTTGTATACCGAGTTGGACTCGACCGATGTGCATTATCTCAAAAACCCTTATACCCGTTTAGCTTACATAACCCCTACTTTTAAGGATAGCACAAACCGCATTGTTAAAACCGTAAACCTGATACAAATGGATATTATGGTTAGAGACAAGCGTGCCGAAAAATATGGTACCGGGTGGATTTTCGGCAATCTTTGTTACAATGGGAATTTGAATAAAGGTAAAACGATGAAAGACAGGGTAATGAACCTTGTACCTGTGGGGATACAGTTTGGTAACGATCCCGGCTATAAAACAAACTGGATAAATCCATACCCCGTCGTGAAGACCATGATCAATGATACTCTTAAAGAGACATTTATTAACACTTCTGCCGATCTTCCGCCGCAACACCTCGGCTGGGGCGGACGACTGGATGGCCCGGTTGATTTAAACACCGCGTCCTGTATGTCATGCCACCAAACCGGCGAATATCCGCAATTTGCCGCCCTCGTGCCGAACGAAGCATTTATAGGGGACACATTACCTAATGGCTCAATGAAGTATCTTACCCAAACCAATGCACCTGCCTGGATAAAATATTACCAGAATTTTAAATGCGGAACGGCCTATGATCCTAAAAAGGCATTATCCACCGACTTTTCCCTCCAGGTTTCATTGGCGCTAACCTATTACTGGCAATGGAAGAGCGTTACCATGGGCGGACATTATTCACAACTGTATGCCGGGGTTGAGCACCTGGCGCTTAGGGGAGGCATGCCGTTTAAAATGATGAAAATTCTTAAGAAAAGCGGCAAAAAGCTCAAAGCAGGTGCATTACCTAAGGATCATAGTTCATTTTAGGGATTATTGAAACCATATTATGGAAAACTCGATCTCATTTTATTTGAATGGCAAACTCGTCGTTATCCAGAATCCCGATATCGACACATTGCTAATTGATTATTTACGGTCGCCCGAAGTACACTTGTCGGGCCCTAAAAAGCCTTGTGGCCAGGGTGGGTGCGGTGGCTGTACGGTCATCGTGTCCAATTGGAACAGCAAGGAAAATAAGGAAGAACACAGGGCCATTAATTCGTGCCTTCGGCCGCTGATCGCGGTCGATGGTATGGTTGTTACAACGGTGGAAGGCACCGGTGCGGCCCGAAGGCCAAACCCCGAGTACCTTACAAACTCGCCGGTATCCAGCCGTAGTGCGGCTACTGCTGAATTGCCATTGCAAGATTCTGTTATCGAGGCGTACGATGAGGCACAATCCAAACGTCAGGAAGTGTTTGCTGCTGTTAAAAAAGCACTGAACCGGAAAAGCTCCCCAAAGCTTTTGCTTCAAACACAAACGGCGGAGCACCCTTCGGAGGTAATGCATTTGGGGATGAACCCGGTAGCTTACCAACTGGCCATGAACAACGGAACCCAATGCGGCTATTGTACAGTGGGTTTCGTCATGAATATGTCGGAATTTATCGCGAATAATCCCAAAGCCACAAAAAAAGAGATCGAAGATATTTTTGATGGCAACATATGCCGCTGCACGGGCTATCGGCCCATTTTGACGGGCATGAAAACCTTTGCCTCTGACTGGACCGTTGAAGATGAAAAGGAGCGCATGAAATGCCTCGGCGATGATGCTGTTCAATCTCAATTGCCAGCCGCATCGATCGTTATACCTTTCCCGGATGGAGCCGAAAAACTGACCCGTGGCGCGTCTATTCAAAATAAGTCGCGCCGCTGGCTCTGTCCGCTCACACTAACGGAGTTGGTAGATGATTTAAATAAGTTAAGTCGTCAAAAACCTTTTATCATTCATGCAAACACTGCTTATGGTATATATAAACAGGAGTTTTTGAATGCCAAACTGATTATCGACATCCGCCTGGTGCCCGAATTAAACGCGCCGGCTGTAATATCGGCAAATGGAATAAAAATATCATCAGGAACTACCTATAATGATGTGATCGCGATCTTTGAAAAGGCACTGAAAAAATATTCAGATAAAATTCCTGCTGGTCGTGACCCCGAAACCATGCCCTGGGGGGCGGCCTTATTTATGGCAAAACGGACTGCGGGAAGGATAGTACGCAATGCGGCATCGATCGGGGGTAATGCGATGTTGGTTTTTAAGCATATAACCGAAGGTACCGGCGATCCTTTTCCGTCGGATTTGCTCACTGCCCTGACCGCTGCAAACACGGTGATCGAATACATTGACCCTATGGTTAGCGTTGAGATCAACTCTATCCCGGTTGAAGAATTAGCTGCCGCGATCGTTAAGCAGCCGGAGTTTGCCACCAGGATATTGCTGGTATCCTTTTATATTCCGTTTGGCAATGAGAACGATGTGATGCTCGCTCAAAAAGTTGCTTTGCGCGATGTTAACGCGCATAGTATCGTCAACAATGCAAGTTTGATCCAATTGGATGAAAAGTTAAGCGTGAGTGATGTGCGTTTTGTGTTTGGCGGATTGGCGCCTTATCCGTGGAGGGCCATTGAAACCGAAAAACTTGTAAGAGGAAAACAGTTGTCATTGAGTTCGGTGCCTATTGTTCTTGCGTCACTTACCAGGGAAGTGAAAAGCGTGATCGCGCATTGGCGAAAAAGAATGGCTGGACTACCCACGGAGGGTTTCACCGAGGATTATAAAATAGAGCTGGCCGTTTCTTTCCTTTATAAGTCAATCGTAAAAACGCTGATCGAAAAAGGTGCTGATGTTCCCGCTAATATTGAGTCGAGCGGTGAAATAACCTGGGGAAGATGGCCCGTTAGCAATGGTTTGCAGTTTTATAAGCCGCAGCTTTTTAAAGCACCCGTATCGCTGCCTTATATAAAGTTTACCGCGGTGGAGCAGGCATCGGGTCAGTTGCATTATACACACGAGCTGGATGTTCCGGTAAATACCGTAAATGCTGCCCTGGTTCAAAGTAAGCGTGCGCTGGCTAATTACCATTTTATAATTCCCGGACAAAAGAGCACTGCAACTTCAGCATCGCTTCGGGAATACCTGTCGGACCAATTTCCGGACTTTATAGACCTGGTTACAAGCGAAGCTTTTAAAAATGGCAGCATGAATATGCAGGGCATGGGATCAGATCAGCCTATTTTTTCCCCTAAAGAAGTTAACTATGTTGGTCAGTGCATTGCATTAATTGGAGCGTCAAATGAACAAAGCGCAGCTGCCATTGCTGAGTTTGTTTCTGACAATTGTGTGGGCTATACCCAAGTCGATCCCGTTCCAAATGGTAAGCCCTGGTGGAACAAGCCCGTTGTCGGGCTTGAAGAGGCGATTAAATTAGAAAGCATTTACCCTGACTTTCCAAAAACTGCAAGCTTTAATTCGCACATCTGGCAAATTACGCGGCCCGGGAGCCGTCTCGACTGGGTAAAAGACAAAGACCCACTTAATAGGGTAATTACCAATCAGCCAGAATTAGTCAATGGCCAAATTTGCCAGGTGGTGGGCTCTACCCAGGTAACGGGTGGGCAAGCGCACTTTTACATGGAGACGCAGGCTTCTATAGCCATACCGACCGATGGAAGCAGGATGCTGATCAAGGCTTCAACCCAAAGCCCCATGACCATACACGGTACAGTGGCCCAGGCTCTCGGTGTGCAGTATAACAGCATCGACATACAAGTACCGCCGGTAGGAGGGGGTTTTGGCGGCAAAACTGAACCATCCCGCTTCGTTACTGCCGCGGCCGCTGTCGCCGCAAAGGCATTAAAGCGACCGGTACGCCTCGTGCTTACACGCGAAGAGGACACCGCGATGACGGGCAAGCGGCACGCGTATTACGCACAATATCAGATAGCCATTGACAAAGGCGAAACCGTGCCCGCAAATAAGGGTATCATCCAGGGTTTATCAAACAAAATGTGGGGCGATGGCGGGGCATTTTATGATTGTTCGTTTATTGTATCAAATTGCATCATAACCCGTGCCGACAATGCCTATCAAATCCCCAATTTTCAGGCGCAGATAGATGTTTGCCGTACTAATACCGCTCCGGCTACCGCGATGCGGGCGTTTGGCGATGTGCAGGGTAAAGTATTGCTCGAAAACGCTATCGATGACGGCGCGTTTGCCATTGGAATGACAGCCGAAGAAGTCAGGGAAAAAAACCTTTACGACCGTGGGGACGTAACGCCGTTTGGGCAGCCCCTTACCTATTGTTATATGAAGGACGTTTGGGGCTACCTGAAAAAACAATGTGATTATGAAACCAAGGTGGCACAGGTGCAGGAATTTAATTCAAAAAATAAATGGCGCAAACGCGGGCTGAGCATGATCCCGGTTAAATATGGCTCGGGGTATAACCTGACTTTACTTGAACAATCCGCTGCTTTCATGTCCATATACCAGGGTGATGGAAGCATTATCATTCACCAGGGCGGGGTCGAGATGGGGCAGGGGCTGCTAACGCAGGCAAGGCAGGTTGCTTCGTATATTTTAAATGTGCCCATGACGCTGATCGAGATCGAAAGCCCTAAAACCAGCATTATGCCGAACCCAACAAGTACCGGTGCATCGACCGGGACATCGTATAGTGCCGAGGCTATTAAACGTGTTTGTGAGCAAATGCGATCGAGGTTAACTGAGTTTGGTTACGAAATGCTTAAAACAAACGGGAATGACTGGTGTGTAAACCAGGGGATAGATTTTTGGAACCACGGCTTACCTGGGTGGAACGATAAGCCCTCTGTACCGGGCAGAAAACCGCTGATATGGCAAAATCTCGTTGCGATGGCCTATCAAAACAGGGTAAGTTTAATAGCGAGCCTTGCGATGCCTATTACAGGTGGCGAAACGCCTGTTCCCAATATCACTTTTAAGCCGATAGCGCAGCAGCCGGTTATACCTGGTTACAGCAGCGATCCAAACGGCCGGCCAGGCGAGTTTAACTCCTTTAGCGGATTCACTTATTCGGCGGCTTGCACAGTAGTGGAAGTGGACATTTTAACGGGCGAGACTAAGATATTAAGTTCTGACGTGATGTACGACGCCGGATGGAGCATGAACCCGGCGATTGACATAGGGCAGGTGGAGGGCGCCTTTGTACAGGGGTTAGGGTATGTGCTATCAGAAAAATTGGTATTTGAACCCGACGGCGTGGATGAGGGAAGATTAAATACATTAAATACCTGGACATACAAACCGCCGGCAAGTACAAGTATCCCACTGCAGTTAAATGTTCATCTTTTCCCAAGGGATATTGCCGCGAACGTGCCCGAAAGCCCGACAGATATTTTGTCGGCAAAAGAGATAGGAGAACCGCCGCTGGTATTGTCGGTAACCGCTTTTTTTGCAGTCAAAGCTGCAGTTAGGGCATCGAGGCTCGAACGCGGATTAGATGGTTTATTCCGGCTTGATTCGCCTGCCACTGTGCAGGAGGTGCGGCGGGCCTGTGAAATTGATAATTCAAGTTTTTAACTGGTACGACCGCGAGTTGCTTAAGCAATTTAAGGAAGTGGAGATGCTAAGCGCCGGGGATAAGCACCTTGTGCAGTGCTTTTGACTTGCAACCTGCATATATCCGGGTGGCGTATTTGCTGTTCAATTGTTTTTTGGCGAGTATATGAAGATTTAAGATTGTGGATCCAATAGTCGGTTTAAAAACCGCCTTATTGGTGCTCTTATTTTTTGCTGCCATCAATAGCATAGCCCAAACTAAGGTGCAGCATATTAGCCAGGGGGCTGTTTTCTTGCTTTGTAACAATGTACGAAAAATCAATTTCAATATCGCCCGATCGTAACCCGACGCCGAGGGTGGCATACTGCCTGTTGCCTTTATATGGGTTTTCATAGTAATAGCCGCCGCGGAACGCAAACTGATTTTTGAACCAGACTTCGATACCCGTGGAGTAGCTTATCTCTTTCATTTCTTCATTAAAGCCACCCGGTGCGTCGCTAAACGAACTAAATATTCCCGATACAACTGAACGGTTATCATCCCGTCCGTTAATAATATCACCGTTTGCATTACGGATGGGAGGAGTTGGCACCAACAATTTATTCAAATCGAGTGCAAGCGTTATCTTGCTGCCTTCGTCAAGCAACCATGTATTAGCAGCACCAATTTTTAAATTAGTTGGCAAAAAGTATTTGGTACCGCCATTAACATAACTGATTTTTGAACCGATGTTTGAAATATTTACGCCGAATGCAAAAATCGCATCGCGGTCAAACTGTTGAGTTGGTGTTCTTGAGAATAAAGATACGTCGGCCGCTAATGCATTACCCGGAACTGTTTGTTGGCTGTTTAGTGTAACCCCGGGAGTAAGATTGGAATGGATATAACGTACAGCTAAGCCCATCGAAAAGTTTGGCCCGAACTTGCGCGAATAAGAGGCATCTAACGAATATTCATTTGGATTTAGCGTACCCAAAAACGTTTGATTTTCATCGTACCAGTCAACGGTGCCAAGGTTAAAGTACCTTAAAGATGCACCTATGGCACTTCGCTCGTCCAGCTTATGTGTAAATGTCAAATTAGCAAGGTTAATACCGGGGACTAAATTGCGCAGCCAGGGGCTGTACGAAAGTGAAAAGCTGGTAGGCTGTTCTAAAAAAATCAGCTTAGACGCATTCCAATATTGGGCATTCACATCAGGCGATAAGGCAACCCCGGCTTCCCCCATAGCGCCTGAGCGCGCATCAGGAGAAATATTTAAAAACGGGACGGCGGTTGTAATAATATTTGTGGTGCCATTATTGGTTTGTGCAAAAGCAACAGCCGAAAAGCTTAGCAGAAGCAGCGATAAGGATAGGTGTTTCATTAGCTAAATTTGATCGTTTAATATAACAATCTTCGGGTGTAAAATCAGACTATTACATTATGGTTCTTTCAGTAAGACCAGCATATAAAAATAACTATATTTTTCATATTCTAATGTTTTTTAATTCAGCATATTAATCAATAAATAATATTGCTTATCAATTACTATTTATTTGCAGGAGTATTCGCGTACATCTGAACGGATAGTACATCTTATAAATAATTACTGGTATTTATTTATGGTATCACATAAAAATGTTATTTTTCGATTATCAAAATTGGGGTATAGTTATTTTTTATTAATGTACTTAGGGTTATGCGATGATTAAGAAAGTTTTAATTATAATTCCCTGTTTTAATGAAGAAGCTTCGTTGCCATTTGTATTACAAGAAATTAATAAAATTGAGCTCCCTGATAACTTTAACTTAAATATTTTGGTAGTTAACGACTGTTCAGTTGATGGTACAAAGTCTGTTGCAAAAGCCGCCGGAGTACTGTTGCTTGATTTGCCGATTAACCTGGGAATTGGCGGGGCGGTACAATCAGGAATGATGTATGCCTTAGAAAATAATTATGATATAGCCGTTCAAATGGATGGCGACGGCCAGCACCCCCCAGATCAATTTATAAAACTTATTAATTATCATGAAAGCACGCATACCAATCTAGTTATCGGCTCCCGGTTTATTGAGAACGAGGGGTTTCAGTCATCCTTTTCACGCAGATTGGGCATCGGTTATTTTTACCGCCTTAATTACCTGTTTACCGGTAAACGTATTTACGACAGCACATCAGGCTACAGGCTGTTTGACAGGACTGCAATTAATATAGGCGCTAAATGCTATCCTGACGATTACCCGGAACCCGAATCGCTGGTATTATTCTCAAAAGCCGGGTTAACCATTAAAGAAGTGCCGGTAATTATGCACCGTCGTTACAGCGGGCAATCTTCCATTCGCAACTTTGCTTCATTATATTATTGTATTAAAGTAAGTATCGCTATGTTTTTTTCATTCATACGTAAAACATCATAATTATGGCACGTATTCAAATTATTACTATTGTTGTTTGTCTTTCGTTTTTGTTTTATATTTCGCGTTTAATAATCAAAGGAAAGTTGCGGGAAGAATACTCAATCGTGTGGTGTATATGCACCATTATATTGATCGTTTTTTCTTTTTGGCGCAATGGGCTTGCTATTATGTCGAAAATGTTTGGCGTATATGAACCACCAAACCTAATATTTACCGCCTGTATATTTGCTATCCTGCTTTACTTATTACACCTAAGCGTGGTTGCGTCAAAATTGCATAAGCAAAACAAACAAATGGCACAGGATATAGCGCTGCTTAAACAAAAACTACATAAATTGTAAGTCGTATACCTTTGCATAACTGATAACGTTCACTAAACTATACCTCAACTTAACTTTATGGCACCGCAAAACCGGAATATTGCCGTTTTCGCATTAATAATTTTTTTTGCGCTGTGTACAGCCTATTCAAATCATTTCCACAACGGGTTCCATTTTGATGACTCACACGCGGTTCAGGATAACGTTTATATCCGGAGTCTTAAAAATGTACCATCGTATTTTTCGGACCCCAAAATGTTCAGTGCCGATCCATTGCACTGGGGCATACGTGCAGTAGTAACCACAACCCTGGCTATTGATTATTGGCTGGGGGGAGGGCTGAATCCATTTTATTTCCAGCTCTCGACCTTTATATGGTATGTAGTTTTATGCGTATTGCTTTTTTTTATGTACCGAAATATTTTAAATACCACTGTTAAACATACGTGGACCCCCTATATCGCTATAGGAGCCACCGCGTGGTTTGCCCTGCATACTGCCAATGCCGAAACTATTAATTACATTATAGCACGGTCTGACGTATTATCGACCTTATGTATTACCGCATCGTTTTTAATGTATATTGGATTGCCCAATCAGCGGAAGCGTTATTATTATATTATACCCGCCTTTATAGGTGTATTTGCAAAAGAAACGGTTTTGGTGTTGATTATCATACTGTTTTTTTATATCCTGCTGTTTGAGAAAAAGCTGTCCATTGGCGCTCTTTTCAAATCGGTCAATATAAAACATGTTTGGGGCGCCATAGTTAAGATATTGCCTTTGTTTTTGGTTGTTTTAGTAACTCAAATCTATACTTTATCAAAAGTAAGTGCGGTTCCGGGTATATCGAATCCGCCATTCTATTATATCCTTACACAGGCGTACGTATGGCTGCACTATTTTATCGCATTCTTTTTGCCTATGAATTTAAGTGCCGACGGCGACTGGACGGTTATCCATAACGTATTTGATGAGCGTATCATCGCCGGGGTGATATTTGTAATTGCGCTGGTAATAGCGATGATTAAAACATCGGCCAAAGCCGAAACACGGCCCATTACATTTGGGCTAATTTGGTTTGCTGCCTCATTGTTGCCTACATCCCTGGTGCCCTTTGCCGAAGTGACCAATGATCACCGTATGTTTTTTGCATTTGTTGGCCTAACATTAAGCGTAGTAACATTTATAGGGTTGTGGCTAATAAAAAGGGAAGAGCAAATCAAATCTCATCCAAAATATCGTATATATATATGCATAATTATTTTTGCGGTGCTCACATTAAATGCCTATGGCGTATACCAGCGCAACAAGGTTTGGAAAGATGAAGAAACGCTTTGGCTGGATGTAACTGTCAAAAGCCCGCAAAACGGCCGGGGATTAATGAACTACGGCCTTACGCAAATGGCAAAAGGTAATTATGCTGTTGCCCAAACCTATTTTGACAGGGCTTTAACCTTTTTGCCTTATTATAATACCTTGTATATTAACCTGGGAGTATTAAAAGGCGCAATGGGTAAATCACAGGAGGCCGACGAGAATTTTAAAAAAGCCATATCGTTAAGTCCTAATACATTTGATTCGTATGTTTATTATGCACGCTATTTAAAACAAAAAAACCAATTGCCGCAGGCCGGGGTCATGGCTGAAAAAGCCTTACAGCTTAACCCGTCATCGTTAATGGCCTTGAATATTTTAATGGGTGTTTATAATGATTGGGGCTTATGGGATAAGCTGGCGCAAACAGCCGGCAAAACCCTTGCTTTATTGCCCGACGATGCCGCTGCGCACACCTATTTACAGGCTGCTAAAAACCATACGCCTGCAATTGAAATCTTAAACCAGGCAAATCCAAAACCGGCCGCTACAGCCGAAGATTATCTTAATTTAAGCCTGTTATACTACAATCAGCAAAATTATAATAAATGCATTGCCGCCTGTTTACAGGCATTACAAATTAAGCCCGATTATGCCGACGCATATAGCAACATGTGTGCTGCATATAACCAGCTAAAACAATGGGACAAGGCTATTGACGCCTGTAATAAGGCACTAAAAATTAACCCCGCTCATAAATTGGCCAATGGTAATTTAAACTGGGCCAAAAGCCAGCAAAAAAAGTAGGTTAATAATTTATACAGTAATTGCAGCTTATTAATATTACACCACGAATGAGAGGGAGTACCGGGATTATTTAACCATTATGGCTATGCCGGCCAAAATAATTATAGCACCGATGGATTGTTGTAAATTTAATTTTTCGTTTAAAAACCAGTAATTAGCTACTAAAATAAAAATTAAGGACAATAAGGTTATAAACGTGCATATCGATGTTGATACGCTTGCCAGCCTTGGTATTTTAAGCAACGAGTTATTGAGCATAATAAAGCTTATGCGTGTAATAACAGCAAGCGCCATGGCGAGTATAAATTTCCAGTTAAGAATTAAACGAACCATGTTTTCCGGATGAAACAGATCGCCCGAGATTAAAGATCTGTCGCCCAATAAAACGATCGAGAAGGTATTACATATACAGTAAATAATTGTCCAGAAGATAATAATGATCATAATGTTACCTGAACTTAAATCTCGATAAATGAATAATTTGAATTATACACCAACCGAGAAACTAAACGTTAGGCCGCCGGTAAACAGGGTTGGCTATATCACAAATGTATGTATTAATAAAAACATTTTAGATTTAGGCTGCTTTGACGAGACCGCTTTGGTAAAAGAGGAATCAGGCAGTTATTTATTTCATCAAATATCAAAGGTATCGGCCTTGCATATTGGTGTGGATAATTCAAAATTACTGGCGCCGGAAGGTATAACTTTTGCGGAAAACATTAAGATATTAAGAGGCGATATCTATGAACTTAATACGTTAGGCGTCACCAATATCAACTTTGATGTAATAATAGCCGGCGAACTGATTGAACACCTACCCAATACGTTGGATTTTTTTACGAGTTTAAAAAAGAATTTTGCCGGAAAAAGACTCATTTGTTCAACACCAAATGCAACTTCGTTCTCTAACATGGTTTTATCCGTTTTTAAAAGGGAGTCGGCGCATATCGATCACCTGCAGGTATATTCTTTCAAAACCCTGAATACGTTATGTAAGCTGGTTGAATTTAACAGCTGGACAATTATTCCATATCATGTAAAGTTTACTGAAATGCTATTAAGATCGGGTCGTAGTAAAAAACAAATGGTGTACTTGTGTGAGAAAATTATCAACGGGATAGAGTATTTATTCCCGATGACGGCCGGGGGCTATATTATAGATATCATTATATAATTTTAAACCGTGTTATCTTTATGTCCAATGGCGTAAATGCGCGATATGAATTTGGCGGCCCGCTTTCCCCACATCATTTCAAAAAGCTCCAGTTCTTCCTGCTTTCTTTTGCCGTTATTGAGTTGTTGTGTGGTTTCTGAATCTATATGAATACGATGGCTCACTAGTTTTTTGTTGACGTATACAAAGGAACCCGGCTTACTGGTCAGCCCGTACCATGCGTGCCAGTCAAGTGCGCAACTATACCGTGACGAAAAGTGAAAACCAGGCAACGCCTGCAGGCTAAGCGTTACCGAAGGACAACAGATTGGATCGCCAAACAGCAATACCGCTTTTTTAAGAAAAGTACTTTTTATAGCTCTTGTAACATAAAACGGAAAAAGCAAACAGGTTTTAACCAAAGCATTTAATGAAAACCTGCGCAATTGACTATAAACCAGCTCGGTATAACCGGTAAAGGCTATCAGTACATCTTCACGGCTATTAATAGCAGCCAAAATTGTTTCGGTATAGGCAGGCATATAGATATCGTCCTGGTGGGCTATGGTGGCGTACGGGGTAGTTACTTTCGACAATGCAAAATTCCAATCGTTTGCTATGCCTTTTTCCCCGCTATTATTTATAAAATAGGGTATCCCATATTTTTGCGCCATATCCCTGGTAAATAGGGCAGGGGTTGAAGTTGTGATAATGATGTGACTTTTTGTGGTTTGATGCAAAAGGCTTTGAATGCACTGCTCCAGGTATGGCGATTCTTTATATACAGGTATAGTAAATGTGTGTGTATGCATATTTAAACAGCGTTCAAATTAATTATAGCATATTAAATAATTAATAAAATGCTTAATAAGCAATAAATATATATTTAATGCCTGTTGTTATATTTTTTTACTAATATGCTTTTTTTTAAAATAAATTTGATACTTTTAGGTAATTATAAAGCAAAAAAGCATAAAAAAAACGCGCAGTACGAAAGCCGGATATTTCTTTTAGTGAAAAGCGCCGTATTAGAAATATGTGAAATGTATAAATAAATATAGGTTTAAAAATATTCCCTTTGTGTAATTGTTCTTAACGCTTTTTTGAAGGGAAAGAATCCTTCCATATTTTAATTGGATATAATGACTATACAAATACGCTTATTGATAATACTTTTTACTGTGGCTTTTGGCGGTTCTGTTTCAGCGCAAACAATTGCACGTAGTTTCATAGGTAACGCAGGCGAAACTGTAACCAAAGGCGGCCTTTCGATAACTTATACGGTTGGCGAATTTTCAGGAAATCTGGTATTGCCTGCTGCATCAAACGGCACCATTCTGACCGGTGGTTTCACACAGCCTGATGAGATACAACTGGTTAATACCGACATAACTAAACACCTTATTGCTTTTCCAAACCCGAATACCACCGGGAAAATGAAACTGAATTTTAATAATATGCCCAATGACAACTATACTATTGATGTGGTTGATGTACTGGGGCGTGTTATGCAAACCACAAAAGCCGAATATATGGATCACAACTTTTATTATATAGATATGGATATTTCCAGATTAAAAGGAGGTATCTATTTTATCAGGGTTAAAGGCGATCAAAATTTCCATGGAGAAGTCAAGATAATTAAAATTTAAGTTTTTTTTATGAAAAAACAATTACTACTTCTTGTATTACTGGCATTTATAACCTGTGGAACCTCGCTGGCGCAAACGCGGTCCTTTAAATACCAGGCCGTGGCTCGTGGCTCTAACGGTGCTTTGCTGGTTAATAAACCGTTGCAAATCAGGATGTCGATCCATACGGGTACAGCCACCGGTGCGATTGAATACCAGGAAGTTCAGTCGGTAAGCACCGATCAATATGGTTTATTTGCTATAGAAGCAGGTAGCGGGACACCCAGCGTTGGTACTTTTGCGGCGATTAACTGGGCTAGTGGAGTTCAAAAATATATTCAGACAGAAATTGATCTCGGTTCGGGATACCTTGATATGGGTACCTCAAAATTATTATTTGTGCCTTATGCACTATATGCATTAAATGGCGGTGCTAAAGGCCCCACGGGGCCAACCGGGCCAACCGGACCAGCGGGTACTACCGGCCCGCAAGGCCCCCAGGGTATACAGGGGCCGTCGGGAACGAACGGTACCAATGGTGCGCAAGGTATTCAGGGCGCAACCGGTGCACAGGGTAATACAGGCCCAACCGGTCCGCAAGGTATCCAGGGCGTATCGGGTGCAACCGGCGCTACCGGTAGTACCGGCCCCCAGGGTATTCAGGGCGCAACCGGTGTACAGGGTAATACAGGCCTAACCGGTCCGCAAGGTATCCAGGGCGTATCGGGTGCAACCGGCGCTACCGGTAGTACCGGCTCCCAGGGTATCCAGGGCGCAACCGGTGCTACGGGAGCAACCGGCGCTACAGGAGTAACCGGCGCAACTGGTGCTATAGGATCAACCGGGGCCACAGGTGCTTCAGGAGTAACAGGCGCTTCAGGAGTAACAGGCGCAACTGGTGCTATAGGATCAACCGGGGCCACAGGTGCTACAGGCGCAACTGGTGCTACAGGATCAACCGGGGCCACAGGTGCTTTAGGTGCTACGGGTTCAACCGGCGCTACAGGAGTAACAGGCGCAACCGGCGCTACAGGAGTAACAGGCGCAATTGGTGCTACAGGATCAACCGGGGCCACAGGTGCTACGGGTTCAACCGGCGCTACAGGAGTAACAGGCGCAATTGGTGCTACAGGATCAACCGGGGCCACAGGCGCTACGGGTTCAACCGGTGCTACAGGCGCAACTGGTGCTACAGGAGTAACAGGCGCAATTGGTGCTACAGGATCAACCGGGGCCACCGGCGCTACGGGTTCAACCGGTGCTACGGGAGTAACAGGCGCAATTGGTGCTACAGGAGTAACAGGCGCAATTGGTGCTACAGGATCAACCGGTTCAACAGGCGCTACGGGTGCAACAGGAGTTACGGGTGCAACAGGAGTTACGGGTGCAACAGGTTCAACAGGCGCTACGGGTGCAATAGGAGTTACGGGCGCTACGGGTTCAACAGGCGCTACGGGTGCAACAGGAGTTACGGGCGATACAGGTTCAACAGGTGCTACAGGTGCTACAGGTGTTACTGGTTCGATCGGTGCAACAGGCGCTACGGGTTCAACAGGAGCGACCGGTGCCGGCTTTTCCAATGGTACGGCAGCAGCACAAATATATTTAACGGGTGCCAGCCCTTTTGCGCCCCAATCACCGCAAACGGTAACCGGCGATGTAACCATATCGTCGACAGCGGTTACCAGTATTGCCAACAGCCAAACGGCAGGCAATCATATCGCTTCTGCTTTAGGTTCGGCAAATTCAGGTATCACCGGAAGCGGCAGTGTGGTTTTGGCTACCTCGCCTACTTTGGTAACACCTGCTTTGGGTACCCCAAGCGCATTGGTAGGTACTAATATATCGGGCACGGCAGCTAATTTAACAGCAGGTAAAGCTACCGTTCTGGCTACGGCGCGCACTATTAATGGCGTATCGTTCGATGGCAGCGCCAATATAACGGTACCTTCCGGCAACACCTATTCTACGGGTACAAACCTTACAAACGGTAATACCATATCAGGCACGTCAACGTTTTATACAATAACCAGCGGCGCGACAGTTACCTTACCGGCAGCCTCAACTGCAGGGCAGCATCTTATTATTATTTGTACCAACGTAACAACTGGTAGCTTTACAATAAACAGGGCCGGTACTGATCATATACAAGATGGATTAGCGCCAACCGCCAACCTAACCACACTTGCGCTATTTTATATAGTGGAATTGGTCTCTGATGGCGCCGGCAATTGGTACATAATGATAAAAGCTTAATAAATCAACTTTTAGTCAAAGTATTAATAATACCAGCCTTTTTGAATAACAGAAAAGGCGGATACGCCGGTTTAAATAACAAACCCTTCCGGGAACAATACGGAAGGGTTTGTTATTTTTAAGTTACACCCAGTTTTAGTGATAAATACTCCGGGTAAACTGATAAAATGGCGCGTAAACAATATTAAGCGGAGAAATCAAAACTGTAGCGCGTATCCCTGTTAGCGTATCTCATTTTTATCAGGTATCAGGACCTGCCGACGGTCCGGTCATGCAAAAGCACAACCGCTATAAACCCCAAAAAAAAAAGACCCCCGGCAGGGAGTCTCTGTAATACCAGGAAATATCTTATTTTTAGTTTCTCGATGGGAAAATACCAGATGTTGCTATAGAATAGTTTATGCATAAAAATGGCGATATGGTATTCATGGGTAATCCATTGCCCGCAAGCGCATTGGTAACCGTACCCCCTGCGCCGCCGGTAACCGAAAGGCCCGTTAAAGGAACGGATGGGCTTGCGTCTGCAACATAGCCAAAAACGGATGAAACAGCACGGGCAATTGTAACGCTGGGTGCGCCAAGTGTATTTGCGCCGGATGTGCCCGGTACACTTTGGGTAGCCGTTTGAGTTGAGGCATTTAAAGTTGCTGTAATGCCACCGCCGCCCGGGGTAAACGTAGCTATGTGTGTGTGTGCAGGCATGTTGCTGAGTAAAATGGTAACGTTTTCTGTTCCCGCAACTTGGCCAATTGTACGGGGACTTAAACCCAGGCCATTACCCTGGCCGATAGCCATACGCCCCTGCAAATCGGGTAATTGAAAGGTTGTTGTTCCGTTGCCACCATAGGTGGTGCCTAGTAAAGCAAACAACGCATTGTTTTGTGCAATTGACAAACTCTGGCCCTGGCAAAGAGCCCAGCCGCGCGGCGCGAAATTAAATCCAAAAGTTTGAATTTGCCCCACAAATGGTGAATCCATGATTTTTTTGTTTTAAGGTTTAAATAAGTTGTTAATTATATAAACCTAAGTAATATTTTGTAAAAAATAAAATATTATCAAAGGTTAATTTTATGTATTTTATTTATCGTTAAATGAATGGCTGTATGTGACTTACGATAACATTGCAGATACTTTCTGTTGTCAATTAGTTAATATGAATTAGCATGTAGGTTAATAAAAAGGTGTAAGCCGAAATGGCTTGTTTAGTACCGCAGCCGGAATTATGAAGTGAACAAAATTGCGCGCTGATACTATATAAAAGCTTCGCCCACCTTAAAGCCCATGCTAAACAACTTGCTGCCCGAAAAATAACCCTGCTGAATAAAAGCAACGTTTATTTTTAAAAATTGCTTATTAATGCAGGCCACAATCAAGCCGTATAGCAAATCGGCATAAATAATGGTGCCGGGCGGATGCTGCATATCGGCCTGGTTGCTTATCTCGGCAGGTGCAACCTCGAAAAAATTAATTTGGGTTTGCTTAAAACTGGTTATTGCCCCGCTATAGCGCGGGTTCGAAGCATTAACCAGGCATTCAATTTCGGCGGCGGTATGCTGCTGCCAGTTGATGGTTAAATCGGCCCAGGTTGGGGCCTTTAAAAATAAAGCAGGTTCATTGCTCGTATTCACGGGCGCCGGTTCAATAGTGTCCAACTCATCCAATAACTTTACCGCAGCTTCGGCTGCGAGAGCGCCCAGGCGCTGGGCATACAGGCCATACGTTTCGCCTTTATAAACAGGCAGCTCTTCTACCATCAGCATCGGCCCGTTGTCAAGATCGCTTGTCATAATGTGTATACTGATGCCGCCCATCTCCTCACCATTTCGTAACTGCCAAAAAACAGGCTCGGCGCCCTTATAACGGGGCAACAAGCCGTAGTGAAAATTGATGCACCGTTTGGGCAGCAGGTTTAAAATAGGATCGGGTATCATCCACGAAAACGTAAACGTAAATATGGCATCGGGCTGGTAAGCAGCTATCAATTCCCTTAATTGAACTTCGAGCGTTTTTTTTGATAAAACATGGATATCATCCCCGCTAAAACCATAATTTAATAACATAGGTATAAATTGGCCGGCTATGCCGGCCGGAATGGCGATAGCCGCCAGGCTGTCCTGCTGTTTTAACCGAAGCAAAGCCGGTATGCCTAAAATATCAGAACTGCAAAGCGCTAAAACTTTTTTCATCACTAAATACATAAATAAGGATTATACCATCCGGAGTCCAATTGCGAAGTAAGCGGTTTTAGCTGCTCAACAGCTAATGAATGAGTATCCCAACGGGATACGCTTTTGGATGTGAAATCAGCCTTCCCTGCACCAATGTCGTTCTGTACAATGGTTAATTGCGTGTCTGCCTTCACCTCGCGTGCAATATTAAACAGGGTATCTGATTTACTTAACTGCTCTTTTAAATCGGCGCCGTTTGATGCTGATGCGGCTGCAGCTATGATTTGCCCGGTTTGAAGGCCTTGCTTATAGAACACGTTCTCCGGTGTAATGCCTGCATCATCATTAAAAAGCCGGGCGGTATAAATGGTTACATCATCAGTGAGCGGCGCAAACGGCGCAAGTAAATAGGGTGTACCGGTAATTTTGGTTTTACGATGCCAGCCGTGTTTAATAAGGGCATTTAAAAACAGGGTGGCTTCTTCTCCGCAAAAGGCGGCAAAAATAAAATCGGGCTCATATTGCTCCATATAGGGAAATATCACATCCATATTGGAAAGGCCGCCGGCCGGCGGCATGGGCGGAATAGAGAACGCCCATGTACTTTCGGAATCAGCAGCTTGCATGCCTATTTGCAATAAATGCGAAAAGCCATAGCCGGCATCATAAACAGAACCTACGAACATGCCTTTTTTACCAAAAGTTTTTACGGCCCAATGTCCCATGGTGTAGGCATGACGCCATAGCTGCGGCGAATTGATAAATATATAATCGTTCATCTGCAATACATCGGGCACGGCGGCGCCCAGGTTATTCACCAAAAATGGGGTTTGCTGGCTTTTAAATTTTGAAGCTATTTCGTTGACCGATCTGTTGGATAGGATACCTGTAACCAGGTGAGCATCATCATATTTAAAAAATTTATTGCACACTTTGTCAACCAGGCGCGTATCGCCCTGTCCAATAAATTCTTTAATAAGCTCGACCTCCAAATGGTGGCTTCCATCCTGTTTTAAGCCATCTTTTAAACCCCGTTCAAAATTCTTGCTGATGGGGAATATGGTTGATGAAGGCAGTAATAAACCGATGGTTATTTTATCCATAAAAACAGTAATTGAGGCTGCTAAAATATCTGTGTAAACAAAAAACAATTGTTTGTTTCCGGGATGCTCGCATTATTGTAATATCCAGTATTCGGCAGGATCTATACTTGCCGGCTTGTAAGTAAAATATTGTACAAACCTGGGTTTTAATGATGTGTTGGGGCTGCTGCCGTGGGGTAAGGCCTGCAGCCAGATAATAAAATCGCCGGCATTAGCGGCAATAGGCACACTGCCCAGCGCCTCCAGGTTTTGTCGCCTGGGGTCGGCCCCAGGCGGCAAACTATTTATCCAATCGCCCATACGGTGCTGAAAGCCGGGCACCAATGTAAATGCCCCCTGGTGCTTTTCAGTATCGGCCAGGTAAAGTAAACCTTGCGTACCAAACTGGATTGGCTGCTCGGTGCTCACATCCCAGTGCAGGCGCGGGCCCGGAAATTTCCAGTTGTCGGTTTCGGGGGGATTAAACCCCACCCTGTCTGATGTGATCCAAATATCGGTGCGGTTCCAAAGCTGTTCAAAAACCTTGCGGATTTTAACCGATTGCCTGTTTTTTTGCAATATAGGATCCTGAAAAAGCTGCACCATAATGCCCTGCCGCGCTGGGTGTTGCTTATACCAGGTTGACGGATCATTGCGATCTATATCAATGAAGCGGCAAATGGTATCAATAGTTTCTTCACAATCCGTTTTTGGTATGGCGTTCCTGATAATGATATAGCCGTTCTCTTCCCAAAAACGAAGTTCGTCGCTGGTTAGCACATCGGGCACATGGCGCTGCGCAACACCGGCATCGGTAAACAAATTATTAAAACGGTCAATTTGATGGCGCGCGGGTTTGCCTGCGGTTTTAATTATCCAGTTCTCAAACTCATCAAAAACGGGCGCGGTTTGGTACAGGTATATCATGCTTTGTTCCAACCCCAAACCAAGGGTAAAAAGTAGAATTTTGTCAACCTGCCATTCGTTATAGAAGTCTTCGGTTTTTAATTTATTTTCCCTTATTAATAAAGCTTTGTTCCAATATCGCTTTAAATGCATAATCCGTAATTTCCCCATTTCGGTTGATGGGGGCAATAATGAATGGTATGTATTGTTAGTAATCACTTTGCATTATATTATTAGGGATTGCAATATGGTTATTATAATTGTTGAAGCTAATTTATATATTTGATTTGTAATTTTATTAATAACAGCAACTATTATATAGCATTTATACATTTGATTACCGCACCAAAATGGATGACGTAATTGGTTTTGCTAAAATGGCTATTGCCGTGCCCGGCTTTAACAATCCCTTGACTTTTTCGGGTGACGATTGGCGCCCGCATTACAATGTGATGGATTACGAAGGCAGCTGGGACGTATTAACGTTGAGATCGCCGGGCGGACAAGCAGAGAGCATTTTTGCCGACCCAATTGGCAAAGGCGAATTTGCTGATACGCCTTATATGGATAAGGTTCCGGCCGTAAAGCAACTAATAGCTCGTTTGCATTGTCCGCTTATGTCGGTAAGGCTGCTTAACTTAAAAGCAGGGGCGGTAATTAAAGAGCACCGCGATATTGAATTGTCCTACGAAAAAGGCGAGGCACGGTTACATTTCCCAATAATAACAAACAACCATGTTGAATTTTATGTGAACAATGTTCGGATAAACATGCAGCTAGGCGAGTGCTGGTACATTAATGCTAACCTGCCGCACCGGGTTGCTAATTATGGTACAAAAGACCGTATTCATCTGGTGGTTGATTGCGTGGTAAACGACTGGCTGAAAACGGTTTTTGACAACTCGGGAAAAGTACGTTTTAAGCAACATCCCAATAACGACGAAGTATCGAAAGTAATTGGCGCGTTAAGATCGCAACAATCCGATGCCGCTAGTAAAATTGCGGATGAGCTGGAGGGTAAATTACTTGCAAAAAACGATGCTAAATAGTGGCTATCCCTTACAGGGGTGGATACCTTACAAACTACAATATAATACCGATGAGGTTGAATGCCAATGGCTGGATACTTTTAATACCCGATATCTCGACCCTTTTTTTGATGAAACCATTACCAGGCTTAAAGGGATACCGCGCCGGGCCAGATATTTTAATTCGGTAAGCAAATTAAGCATGCTGGAAACCTGGTGCGACGGCATTGTGGACCGCGTGGAGCCAACCGCTTTTATTTTTCATATTTCGCGCTGCGGTTCAACGCTCATATCGCAACTATTGGGTACTGATGATCAAAACATTGTATTGCCGGAGGTGCCGTTTTTTGACGATATATTACGACTGCCTTTTAAAATGCCCAATATGGGCGCAGCCAAAATTCAAAAATTATTGCAGGCTGCCATCAGGTTCTACGGCCAAAAACGCGCAGGCTCCGAGCAACAATTATTTATCAAAACCGATAGCTGGCACATTTTCTTTCACGGGCAGTTAAGAAAACTATACCCCCGTACACCATTTATTTTATTGTATCGTACACCCGGTGAAGTTCTTAATTCGCATGTTAAACAAAGGGGTACTCATACAGTGCCCGGACTAATTGAGCCGCAGATATTTGGCTTTAATGCCAATGAAGTATTTGGTATGGATTTAAATGTTTACCTGGCCCGCGTGCTTGAAAGTTATTTTGACATGTACCTCAACGTTACGGCGCAGGATGACCTTACCCTGTTGGTAAATTACAGCGAAGGCATTATGCCTATAATGGACAGGATAGCATCCTTTATAAAAAGACCGTTTCGGTCCGGCCATTATGAAAAAATGATACAACGCGCCGGTTTTCATTCCAAGCATCCCGGCCAGATATTCTCAGAAACGAGGGCTGCCGATGATAATCCGCTCCTAAAAACAGCATTTGATTTGTATTGCCAAACAGAAGAAAAAAGACTGGCATCATTATAAATTAACGACCGTTTAATTTGTCCTCTCCCTGAGCCTACCCGGACACCCGTTTCGCAATATTTATTCCGTGCACCGGAACGCGTTTTTAATCGATCAGCCGTTTTTATGGTGTTCGCTTTATGGCAGACACGAACACCGCGAACTGGCGCGAACGCCCCCGAACACCTGCGAACACGCCACGAACATGGCCCGAACACCCGCGAACACCCGCGAACACGCCAGCTATATGACAATCCGCCAGTTCTTTTTTACTCAATGCCTGTTTAGGGTTATCTTCCGGGGCGCTGAGTTCCGGTAAATCGTCCGGCGAAGGCAGCTCCCGGCTGCGCTGCTGCCGCTTGGCCCTATTGATTGCCTGTAACTGTAAATAGATACGAACGATAGAACTGGACAGCGGAGAGGGTATAGCCAGGTAATTGAAATCTTTATTTACAGGGCTGTTCGTTAAAAAATCAGGCCATTAGCATTGACCTAAAACATATTCACGGCAACTTTTGTATATAATTAGGATGAAATTATATGTAAAATACATGGTGAGCCTGCGCTGTAAAATGGTGGTACAGGATGAGCTGAAAAAACTAGGTTTAAAATATGTCGTTGTAGACTTAGGTATGGTAGATATACTTGAAGATATCAGTCCAATAAAACGAGAACAGTTAAAAGCTGCTTTGCTTACTTCAGGGCTTGAATTACTCAACGATAAAAAAAGCATCCTTATTGAAAAGATAAAAAATGCGATCATTGAAATGATCCATTACGCGGATGAACTGCCAAGGGTTAACTTTTCGGACTATCTAAGTGAAAAATTAGGTTTAGATTATACCTACCTCGCCAATGTTTTTTCGGAGGTTAATGGTATTACGATTCAGCAATTTATTATCATACATAGGATTGAAAGGGTTAAAGAATTATTGTTGTATGACGAGCTTTCTCTTACTGAAATATCTTACAAACTACAATATAGCAGCGTGGCACACTTATCTAACCAATTTAAGAAGATCACAGGCTTGTCACCATCTTTTTATAATCAACTGAAGCACAAGCGCATGGGAAATCTCGAAAATGTATAATGAACTTGCAAAAGTAATGTTACACTTAAATCTATTACGCGAAGCTTTTAAATAAGCTTCTTTTAGTTGTTCGGGCATATTTGCTAACGTTGCTTGTTTCATAAAATCCCAAAACTGATCAGGAACGTCATTGCGTTTACAAAGCGCAGAACCCAAAATGATTTATCGACAATTTTAGGGTGACGAATGACGATCTGTCAACAGTTGTCCCTCCGTTACTGAAACCAAAAAAATCTGCTTTGAAAATGTGTAGGTTTTTGAGAAGGATGATAACGCCATCCGCGTCTTGCTCAATAGATTCCGACGCCTCTCTGTAACTTGTACGTCCGTGTGCCTGTAAATCCATGGCAATAACTTTATAAACTCTATTTTTCTATTTGTTAAGATATTAGTAATTTGGAACAGTGATTAAGTTATTTGCTTTACTTGAATCCATACCATCCCATATTAACTGGTACGACCTGATCTTCCTGGGAGCGATATTTATTGCACTGACTTTTACCTTGCAGTTATGGTTTGCCAAAAGGATAAACCGGGCCGCAAACCGGTTTTTGGCCCTGGCAATGGTTGCGATTGTTTTGTGGATAGCCAGAATATTGGGCACCGACATCGGGCTGTCAGCTTATATTACTAATTGGAGTCGGCTGCCGCTGCAATTTTCGCTTGCGATTGGTCCCCTTATTTTCTTTTATGTGCTTAAAATAACCCGGCCGGAATATAAACTCCGGTCGAAGGATATGCTGCATTTTTGTCCCTTGCTGCTGGAATTGGGTGCCCAGGCATTTGAAGTTAGGGATAGTATAAAAACCGGCGCAGCTACTTACGAAACGCCGGCCTTTCAGCAACTGAACCAGGTATTGCAATTGCTGGCGTTTGTTTCGGTCATAATTTACATTTACCTGTCTCACCGGCTGATAGGGCACTTTTACCGGCGACTGAAATTTAATGGGGGCGACCGGTACCGGTACGAGTTGCGCTGGCTGCATCGCTTACTTACGGGTTTCGGACTGCTATGGCTATTGTGGATACCTTATACTGCCGCAGATTACTTTTATTACCATCATCAGTTAAGTATACATGCTTATTATCCTTTATATCTTCTTTTAGCGGTAATGACCATTTGGATGGCGGCCGTAGCTTTTTTAAGACAGGAGGCTGGCGTGCTGATTGAGCCCCCTCCATTTTTAAAGCCACCGCTTCCTGCGGAAATGAAGCAAAGGGGTATTTGGCTAAAGAAAGCCGTACAAGCCGGCCTGTATTACCAGGACCCGGAACTAAGTCTAAGCTCGCTGGCTGATAAGCTTGAGTTAGGTCCCCATGAATTATCGCGGATCATCAATACGGCACTCAAAAAAAGTTTCAATGATTTCATCAACGAATATCGCGTGGCTGAAGTTGTGCAAAAAATGCAGGACCCGGCTTATGATCATTTAACATTGATGGGCATCGCCTATGATTCCGGCTTCAACTCTCAAAGCACCTTTCACCGCGCATTCAAAGAGCTGACGGGAAAAACACCTGCGGAATATAAAAAAGAACTCCCATTTTATAATTTGACATATCGTTCCAGCTTTGCGGCTGTAATTTCGAGGCATGAAACCACGCCAAAGTGGTCTGACAACAAGTTAAACCGCAATTCTATGTTTCGCAATTATTTAAAGATCGCATGGCGCAATATTATTCGCCACAAAACTTACTCGGTCATAAATGTTGCCGGGTTAGCCGTAGGTTTTGCGGCATTCCTGCTTATTTTTTTGGTGGTTCGGTATGAACAAAGTTTTGATCAGTTTCATGCTCACAAAAACCAGTTATTCCGCTTGATACGTGTTGCACGCAATGCGGCGCATGAAGGCTACCGGATGGGTGTGCCCTTTCCGGTGCCCCCAGGTTTGAGGAGCAGCCTTCCGCAATTAGCCAATGCAGGAGCTATTGTTCCGGATGACTTTGTGCAAGTGATTATAAGGGATGATGGAAATGGCGGCGCAAAAAGATTCAGAGAAGAACATGGGATATTTTTCGCAGAACCCCAATTTTTTGACATGTTCAGTTTTCCGCTGGTGGCCGGCGAATACCGGAACTCACTTAAAATACCCAACAACGTTTTGTTAACGCAGCGCCTGGGGGATAAATACTTCGGGCATTGGCAAAAGGCTACAGGCAAAATGATGCGGATGGATGGTATACCGGTAAGGGTTTGTGGTATTTTAAAAGATATGCCTGCTAATACCGATTTTCCGTTGAAAGCGGTATTGTCCTACGCTACACATCAAAGTTATGCCGACCTGAAAAAGTTTATGAACGACTGGGGCTATATTGAAGAAGACAATTACTGCTTTGTGCAATTGAATAAAAGCGAGTCACCTGAACAGTTTAAACGTCAGCTTAAGCAGTACTCCGATAAGTATATCAAACCTTTCGATCCTGGTTATTTTCTTTCGATCCAACCATTGAATGAAATGCATTTTGATGCGCGTTACGGTACGTTCGATGGCCGCGTTTTCAGCAACAATCTTATCCTGATGCTCAGCACCATCGGTATTTTCCTATTGGTGGTAGCCTGTGTAAATTTTATCAATTTGAGCACTGCACAAGCCGTAAACCGCGCCAGGGAGGTTGGGGTACGTAAAGTATTGGGCAGTAACCGCCGCCAGCTGATCCTTCAGTTCCTGGGTGAAGCGGGCCTCGTCAGCTGTTTTGCATTGTTCATAGCGATGGCTGCTGCGCTGCTTGTTGTACCGGCTGTCAACAACCTGCTGGATATCCACCTTAGTGTCTCCGTACTGTACAAGGGTAATATGATCTTCTTCCTCGCGTCGGCATTGGCCGCGGTAATACTTTTGGCCGGGTTTTACCCGGCTTTCCTGCTGTCGGGCTTTAACCCCGCGCAGGTATTAAAAAGTACACTCTCTGCGCAGCAGGGTGGTATTTCGCTGCGGCGCGGTCTGGTTGTTTTCCAGTTTTTTACAGCACAGGCACTCATCATAGTTACAATGGTAATGGTCTCGCAAATGAGCTACGTTAATACGGCTGATATGGGTTTTAACAAGGAGGCCATTTTAACCGCCCAACTTCCGCAGGACAGCGTCGGTTTTGCCAAACGGGCTGTTTTGCGCGATGAATTGCTGAAAATACCCGGTATCGAAAAAGTGAGTTTCGGTACGGGCGCCCCTATCGGCGGCCGCTGGTTCATCGACTTGCGAACACCTGATAATGTTGGTAAAGCGCCAAATATGATCATTGCGTATAAAATGAGCGACACAGGTTTTTTTAACCTGTTTCATTTGCAGTTTATAGCGGGCCGCCCCTATTACGAGTCGGATACGACCCGCGAATTTGTTGTGACCGAAAATGTCACCCGTAAATTGGGTTACAGCGACCCTTGGCGCGCAATGGGGAAGAGGATTATTGTGAATGGCTTAAATCGGCCGATCGTGGGCGTGGTGAAAGACTTTCATACTGCCTCGTTGCGCTTCAGCATGGTCCCCGTGGTTATGACGACCGATAAACGGGCCTATGGCATGGCCAGCGTTAAATTGAATTTAGCCCAAGCAAAGCCTGCTATCGCCGCCATGGAAAAGTTGTGGGGTAAATATTATCCCGATTTCGCGTTCACAAACAGTTTCCTTGACGATGACATCACCGCTTTTTACCGGCAGGAGACTCAACTATCGCAGCTTTACAAGCTTTTTGCGGCGGTTGCCATATTTATATCCAGCTTGGGTTTGTATGGATTGGTAACTTTTATGGCTGAACAGCGAAAAAAGGAGATCGGCGTACGCAAGGTGCTCGGTGCGCCCGTCAGCGCGATACTGATCCTGCTATCGCGGGAGTTTACTTTACTGATTGGTATCGCGTTTCTGATCGCGACGCCCGTCGCCTGGTATTTTATGCATAATTGGTTAAAACAATATGCCTACCGGATCAATTTAGGCCCCGGGCTTTTTGTCATAACCATCATTGGCTCAATCCTGATCGCGTGGGCGACGGTAGGTTATACGGCCATAAAAGCCGCGTTAGCAAACCCTGCAAAAAGTTTACGTGATGAATAAATGTCGTTCCAAAAACGGATATCCTTTCCAAACAAAATGACTGATACAGGTGTACCACCCGGTACACGTGGACACACGTGAACACAGGTGAACACACTGACAAAACGATGTCATCACTTTTATAACTTTCCGGGTAAGTTTGCAGCGAACGTTATTGCAGTTCCTTCCCCATACGGATGACGGTCGTTATTGCGCTCAATCATATAATCTGTTTGTTTGGTAAAGGATAAATGATCGAAGTAGATTTAAAATTCAGGACTTTAAGGGATAGCGGTTTGAAGTTGCAACTTCGAACTGCGGGGGCATACCGGGGGTATGGAGGGTTTCCTGTCCAACGATCATGATGAGTATCATAAAACAGGCAGCGATTGATAAATGAACTTTTGTTGGTACATTAGTCTTTAGCTTTTGCAGTTCTCACCATGAACTGTAAAAAGAGTCTCATGATGTGATGTAAACCCACAAAAAATCAAACCTATGAGAAAAGTCATGTTCGCGATCAATATCAGCATCGACGGCTGTTACGAGCATACCCATTTCAGCCCGGATGAGGAACTCATGGACTATTTTACCCGGCTTATGCTAGACACCGGCTTGATCGTCTACGGCCGTAAAACGTACGAGTTAATGGTTCCTTATTGGCCGGAAGTCGCCAAAAACCAGTCCGGTACGCCCGACGATATTGCCTTTGCTGAGGCCATGGTCCCGATCGAAAAGATCGTCCTTTCGCGCACACTAAAAAATGCAGCGGAAAATACACGGATAGTCAGTGAAAACCCCGAAGGCTTGATCCGCGAATTAAAACAGCAACCCGGAAAAAAAATCGCCTTCAGCAGCACCAGCCTGCTTCCGCGCTTGCTGGCGCCTGGCCTCATCGATGAACTTTATTTAATCGTCCACCCGGTTCTGGTCGGAGAAGGCAAACGCCTATTTGAAAACTTCATCGTTCCCGAACAACTCAACTTCAAACTGGCGCACACCCGGGTATTCAAATCCGGCGTTATCGCCCTTCATTACCAAAAAAATGAATAACAGCAGCACACACGACGAGCGCATCGCAAAAATGAGCTTTGCCTCCGTCTATCCCTTATATCTTGCCAAAGTCGAAAAGAAAGGCCGCACAAAAGAAGAGTTGGATCAAGTCATCACCTGGCTAACCGGCTTTAACGACGGGCAGCTCCAGGACCTGATCGACAAAAAAGTAACATTTGAAACCTTCTTCGGGCAGGCTTCGCTCCATCCCAACGCACCGCTCATTACCGGACTCATCTGCGGCTATCGCGTCGAAGAGATTGAAAATCCGTTGACGCAGCAGGTTAGGTACCTGGATAAGTTAATTGATGAGTTGGCCAAAGGCAGGAGGATGGAAAAAATATTGAGAAGTTAAATTCAACCCTCCGCGTTTTTAGTCGGGGTTTTGAACCGCTGTCGTGGGGCTTTTTAGAATTAATGTTTACATTTAACAAACCATTAAACTCCCATACCATGAAAAGAAAGATACGCACAACGGTGGCTTTGCTCCTTTCCTTTGGCGCGGCATTCGCCTGGTTTGCCGGCATAGATGGCAAATGGTCTGCTATGCTAAAAGGGCCGGATGGCAATGAATTCCCGATAACCTATACTTTTAAAACCGCTGGCGCCACGCTAACGGGTACGGTAACCTCCTCGATAGGCAACTTCAATATTTCGGATGGAGTAGTGAAAGGCGACAGCTTATGGTTCACGGCTAACATCAATACCATGAAGATCAAAAACAAAGGCAGGTACTATGCCGATGGCGACTCAATAAGCCTGCGGGTGGGTACCAGGTCGACGCATACCACGTTGAAACGCACAAATAATTGAACCTCTCCTCATTCCACAAAACACCATCAAAGTAGGCGCTGTAGCATGGTTTTATGATGATGCACGGCAACGGGTTTACTTTCCGTGCCGCTGTAACCCGCCCCGAAACGCAGGGCCTCGTACCGGAGACCCTGCTGAGACCAGAAATTTCCGTCCCCGCAGGGTCTCTCGCAGGGGACCCTGCGCTGTAACCGGCCCCGAAACGCAGGGTCCCGTACCAGAGACCCCGCTGAGAAAAAAACAAAACAATAAAGATCTGCAATAACGATTAACTATTAAAACATAAAAATTCACGCTCAATGAGCATATTAAACGCATGATTTGAGCCCGGGTGGCGCGCAAAAAGATTCACATATCGCGAATCCTTTTTTTGTGTTCGGCGGTTTTATTATATTTAATAATAATTGCTATATGAGAAAAATAAATATATTTTTGATTTGTGCAGCCCAACCTTAAACCGCAGCCTTATACTTTGTTGTTGTATTTTGTATCGCTATTTACTTGTAGTACAGCCTCTTATGCACAATCCGCTGCCAGGGCGGAGGATAATTTTAAAAATCACACGTATCAAAATTTAACAGCTTATATATCCTTCTTAAGCAAAACAGCCGATGATAATACTGCCTTGCTCGACAAAAAACTGCAAAAGGAATACCGCGGGATAATTGCTGAAAAAAATACAGATCTGATAAAGGAGCTGAACGATAAGCAGTTTTTGTTTGATACAGAAGTTGCGCCATACTTAAATTCCATATTTAACCATGTGCTCGAAAAAAACGGATTAGATAAAAACCAGTTCCATTTTTTTGTAAACCGTACCGCCGGCGTGAATGCTTATACCTATGAGGAGGGTACTATTGTATGCAACCTGGGCTTGTTGAATATTATGGAGAACGAAAGCCAGCTGGCAATGGTTTTTTGCCACGAACTTGGCCATTATCTGCTAAAGCACGCTAACTCGTCCATTATATCTCAATTAGAGATATACCATTCACCCGAATTTTTGGCTAAGGTGAGGAGCATTAAAAAACAGGCATACAGTTCTAGAAAACAGTTGGAAGAGCTGTATAAAAGCGATGTGTTTGACAGGCGGAAGCATAATAGATCGCAGGAGCGGGCTGCCGATTCATTGGGCATTGTGTTGTTTGAAAATACGTTTTATAGCGGTGCGCAGGTATCGCATATTTTTGATCTTTTGGCTGCCGCCGAAGGTTCGCCTGCAATGGGTACGCTCACCAGTTTTTTTAAACAGGAGAATATTACCATAGACGAAGAATGGCTAAAACCCGCAAAAAAAATGAGTTTTGGCACGATTAAGCAGGAGATAGTTGATTCATTAAAAACTCACCCCGATTGCGCGGTACGAAAAGTGATGATGCAGGCCTGTTTTGATAAAAATCCAAAACACGGTCAGGATTTTTTAATCGGCAATGCAAAAAAATTATCGGACATTAAAAAAACGGCTTTATTTGATGAAGCGGCTTTTTCAAAAGAGAATGATAATTTGAGCTATTATTTTTACCAGCTGATTCAAGGCGATGCCATGTTTCCGGCAAATGCTTATATCAAATCAGAGATATTTGCCACGCTGGTTTCGCTATGCCGGCACCAAAAAGAGCACACCCTTTATACAGTAGTAAGCAACCAGTATATCCCCGAAGATAACCGGGATGAGTATGCCTTAATGCTAAAAATGTTCGATTCCATTGATCTGGCTACCCTCACAGATATAGCCGCCAAATATTACACAAACAATAAACCCTTTATCACCGCTTCGCCGGAAGCGATCAACCTCCTTAAACAATTTAAAAATTAAGTATGAAATTAAAACTATTATTTACCGCCCTGGTTTGCTCGGCCCTCCAGGGCATGAGTCAGGATGCATCAAAAGTTTTTGATGAAGTAAAGAATGTAACTATCCGCAACAGCGGGGTTATAGAAAAAAACAATGTTGTAAAAGGCTATTACAACTTTTACGAGTTTGATAAGATAGACAGGAAAACACGCTTGTTTAAATTGAACTTAATGGACGAGAATCTAAACTCTTTGGGTACTAAAGAGATCGAAGGGCCAAAAGAATGGGAGCTGATTAGCGTCGGTTTTGACGGCAACAACTTTTGCCTTAAGTTTTGGGATGAGAAAGCCAAAGCTTTTGAAATGAAAGTTTACGATCAGCAAGCCAAAGAGATCAACTCTGTTTCAACAGAGATCAACTACAAACCTTCCAGCATGAAATACAATACTTTCCACTCGTCGGTGAGTCCGGAGTTGAATATTGTGGGGAATAATGGTTTTGTTAATTACACTTTTAACGAGCCTAATGATGCCTACATTATAAGCTATGTGGGTACTACAGTTCAAAAATCGTGGGAGCAAACATATGAGCCGGAAGGAAAATCCAAAATAATGCTGCCTAATTATTTGAATGGTAACAGTGAAATAATATTAACGGCAGTAACCCGTGTTGAAAGAGGGCTGTACACTGTAAACACGCAAAACCTGATGGTAGCCAATAGTGTGAAAGACGGGCGCCAGTTATTTGAAATGTCTATGGAGTTTGATGGGAATAATCATGTGGTACCTATTAACGCCGTTTTTGAAGATAATAAGATCATCGTTATCGGGTTGAACTATAAGCAAGCCAAAACCTTTACAACGCCTCCTGATGGTTTTGCTTTTTTAGAGATCGACAAAACAGGTAAATTGCTGAAAAGCAATTTTAAAACTTTTGATGAATCATTAGGCAAATATTTACCTATGGAGGATGGAAAGTTGCAGGGCGGGTATTTCCTTTACATTCATGACATTGTTAAAACCAATAAAAACACCAACCTTGTAATTGCAGAAAAATTTAAGAAACCGGGAGGTTCAGGAGTCCTGTCCGCTTTAGCTACGGCGTCCTCTATGGCTACGGCATCGCACACAAGTCTGGTTGCATTGCAGCTCGAAAATATGGTTGTAATAGAATATGATAATAACGGTAATGCGATACTAGCCCAGGAGATACCTAAAGCCAAAGGTTCATCGCAAAGCTTCCCGGCATATACAGGCTTACTTTCGCCGTATTTTTTAGCAACGATGGCTAAGTTTGCCGGCCAGATGGACTATATGTATACGCAAAAAAGCGATGATAACGCCGAGATCACCTTTAGCTTTGTTGATTATGAAAAATTAAATGAAGATGCAAAGAAGACAAAGAACTTTGGCCAGATAAAATACAAGGCAGGTAAAATAACGGTTGATAAAATCGCTATAAAAAAAGAAAAGGCAACCTGGTCATACATCCTGCCGGGAAAAGCAAACCACGTTATCCAGGTAAATTATTTTAAAAAGGAAAAGAAGATGACAATGGATATGATCAAATTAAACTAAAGATAATGCCATTGCAATACAGGCGATGGCGTACTAAAGAGCTTCCATTAACCAAGGGAATCGCACACCGCGATTCCCTTTTTATCTTTAATAAACTATCTTAGTCCTCCATGAGCCTAACCCTAATTATAGACGCGCTGCTTTTACCCGTATCCTGGTGTTTCGTATTTGCGTTTGTAACATCGGTTGGTTATGCCTTCGTTCCGTTTAAGCGGCAAAGGGGTGTGCTTTATGATAATTTATTTACCTGGTTCTGGTACGGCGTAGGCATCACCATCGTGTTTCTACAGATATGGAACTTGTTTCTGCCGATAGGTATCTATACATGGATATGTCTGTTGCCCTTCGCCGTTTGGGGTTTTATAAACTTACGGCGGTCCGGACTGCTGCCAGCGATCAGCAGGCCGCATTGGATCATATGGTTATTGAGTTTGATTGTTTTAATTTTCCTGGTCGTCTCATCGCTCGATAATACCTTTATTTACGATACGCTGGTATATCACTTCTACACCATAAATTGGTTTAGCAATTACCCCGCTACGCCCGGCACCGGTAACTTGTTTATTTACCTGGGCCTTAATCAGTCTTACTTTCTTTTCCCGGCCCTTTTGGATGGTCTTTGGGGTGGTTACAAAGGCGCCTGTGCCGCCAATGGGTTATTTGCTGTGGTAATATGCGGTGAAATAATTTTGGCCAATGCTAAGCGGGTTATCGACAGGAAGTTTACATTCTTGTCTGCCTTTCAACTGCTGTTTCTGCCGCTTTGTATAAACATTGGCGTGCAAAATCTCAGCAGCCCCACGCCCGATACCTTCGTTAATCTTTTGACCTTTAAAGTTTTCTCAGACTTAATAACCTGCCTTGAGGCTAAAAAAATCGGGTTCCAGGATATTTTCCTGCTGTTGTTTTATGGCGTGCTGGGTGTTGTGATGAAGATGAGTTTTGCCGGTGTGGCTTTGGGCATGGGATTCGTTGTGCTTGTTTTGCTTTCGGTAAATAACCTATGGAAGTTTAAAGCTGTTGCCGGGGCTGCTGCCATTTTATTGCTGTTACTGGCGCCGTGGGTGCTGAGGGGGATAATATCCACCGGGTATATTGCTTTCCCGGCTTATTCGCTGCCCATATCTGTTGACTGGCGGGTTCCAAAGCCTGAGCTGGTTGACTTTTATGCATATATAAAAGGGTTTGCCCGTACAATGCTTCACGGCAAGGCCGCGGTTGATGCTGCCTATAATTATAAATGGCTGCCGGCCTGGATAAAACGAATGGCTGGTTCTTTTACATTTATTGCACCGGTAAGTTTATGTTTAGGCGTTTGCGGTATAATGATATTAAAAAAGATAAGAATAAGGCATCTTTCGCTCATTTTCACTTGTATCCTGATTTCACTTGCCTTCTGGTTTTTTACAGCGCCCGATGTCCGCTTTGCCCGGTTCACATTGTGGACCCTGGGTTTAGCGCCCCTGGCTTATTTTATTGCAGGGTTAAGATCAAAATACCACAATTTGTTTGGGATTGGCATTGTTTTATGTTGCCTGCTGATAATGGCCAGGAACTGGAATGATGATCCGCAACCGCTTGGTGATTTACCGAAACAACAGCGGGCTGTCTTTACTACAAAGTCCGGGTTAAAAATAAACGTTAATAACGATACCCCGCCAAATGACCCCTGGCAGCTTGACGATTGCATCATACCCTGTTCGGCATATCCCGACTCGAATTTGATGCTTCGCGGAAAGGCCGTCAGTGAAGGTTTCCGCAACAGTGCCGGGGATAAAAAATGAGCGCCCTACTTGCAGGAGTAAGGTTTAAAATTGCGCAATCGCCAACGGTATTGAAGATTTGCCATGGCATGGTATTGTTTTTGTTAAACAATATATAGATCTAACATTAATAAAAGTGCTGGAATTTTTTTTTAAGCCGTACCTATGATAAAACAATATGAAATGAAACCATATATTACGTTATCGCATGATAACAAACTGTATGGTAAATTAAGTTCTACAGTAAAAAAGGACGAGGTTGTCTATAAATTTCTATTTGATAACTCTAAGGACTACATCTGTTTAAAGAAAAAAAACGACCTGTGGATATTTGCCGGTGGTATGAAAAGCCCAAACGAGTTGTGGGCAACTGAGCTTGGCAAACAAATAGAACAATACGAAGAAAGTCATCTCTCCCGCCAGGCTTAATTAAGTTTGGCTTCCATAAAAACTATAAATTTACCGGGTACCAGTCGTTATGACGAGTATCCCTATGTCGTTTTTTCCAAGCAGTTGTGTATTAAGAACAGCTCACCCGGTTTAATTTCCTGCTTCCACCGGGTAACCTTTATCGCGCCAGTTCGTTTTCAGGTTAACGGGAAGATCCAATAGTTTAATGTTGGTAAACCCCAGCCCGGTTAGTAAGGAAAAGGCCGGCCTGATGTTGGGGCATTTTGCAAACGGGCAGCAACCGCAGTATATAACGATCTTTGTATCTTTAGGTAACCCGTAAAGCGCCTTTTTAAAGCTTTCCATATTTTCCGTTTTATTGACTGCACCGATATGCCTGGCGCCTTTAATATCCTCAACGGCGCCGATGTTAAAAATAACCACCTTGCCGGAGTTTGTGGAATTTATGGCTGCTGCCAATTCATTGGGCTCAATTAACTGGTTTGCCGTCCATGGGTTAGGCGGGCTAAGTGTGGGAGCCGTTCCCGGCGATGTTTGTGCTTTTAAACCGGTCGTGGTCGCCAGCAAAAGTATTAAACCGGCTATGGTGCTATAAATAGATCGTTTCATAAGTAATTTGTGTAACGTAATCGAATCCAAAGATAAAAATTACTTTACGCATCTGGCTGGTTGCCTGCCGGTATCCTAAAAGATATTAATATCCGTTTTTAATAAGCATGGGGTTTTTTGCCTATCTTCATGGCTCCAATCGTAACCTGAACCATGAGAAAACCGTTGTTAATTTTATTGCTGCTGGGTGTTTTTAGTTTTGCCCGTTCACAGGTGCTTACCCCCAGGCAATTGTTTCCGGGACTGTTTGAGGCAGTTCAGCTATCCGATATCTTTCCCGATAATAAAACCTTTGTTGATGCCGTGCCAAAACGGGCGCCGGCATCGATCCTGGAAGACTATAACGAAAAGAAAAGCCAGCCCGGCTTTGACCTGAAAAGGTTTGTAACCGATAATTTTGATGTGCCGGGTGCATATGCCGGTAGCTTTAAAAGCGATATTTCCGGCGGAATACGCAAACATATTGACACTTTATGGGAGGTGCTTTATCGCAAACACGATACGGTGTCAAAATATTCCTCGTTACTTCCCTTGCCGCATGATTTTATTATACCCGGAGGCCGTTTCCGCGAGATTTATTATTGGGATACCTATTTTACCATGCTGGGCCTGCACGAGGCAAACAAAACGAAGATCATTCAAAACATGATTGACAACTTCGCTTACCTCATCGATAAATATGGTTTTATACCAAACGGCAGCCGTAGCTATTATCTAACACGGTCGCAGCCACCGTTTTTTTCGATGATGCTCGATATCCTGGCGAAAAACGAAGGCGAAAAGGTGATTGTAAAATACCAGCCCGAGCTTTTAAAAGAATATGCCTTCTGGATGAGAGGCGCCGAAAAACTAAAAGCAGGCGAAGCTTATCGTAATGTAGTTCGCATGCCCGATGGCGAAATTTTAAACCGTTATTGGGACGAATCAGACAAGCCGCGCGAAGAGTCGTTCAAAAAAGATGTGGATGCAGCAAAGGGAACCAAACAAAAACCCGGCGATTTTTATCGCAATATTCGGGCGGCTGCCGAATCGGGCTGGGATTTCAGCACCCGCTGGATGGACACCACCGGCAAGCTGGAAACGATTCAAACCACATTCATTATCCCGGTTGATCTGAATTGTCTGCTGTACCATCTTGAACTTTCAGTAGCGCGGTCATATCAATTAAAAGGTGATGAGAATAAGTATCGCTTATATCTTACCAAAGCGCTCGCCCGCAAAAAAGCCATATTAAAATACTCCTGGAGCGAAAAAAACGGCTGGTTTATGGATTATAACTGGAAGCTGAAACATACTACGCCTGACATAACTCTTGCCGGCACTTTTCCGCTCGAGTTTAAAATTGCCGACTCAAAACAAGCCGAAAAAGTAGCTTCAGTACTAAAAACAAAATTTTTGAAACCGGGCGGGCTGGTTACTACGCTAAAAAGGTCGGGTCAGCAATGGGACAGCCCAAACGCCTGGGCGCCGCTGCAGTATATAGCTATTGACGGGTTGAATAATTACCATCAAAATACCCTGGCCCGCTCGGTAGCCGAAGCGTGGATCAAAACCAATATCGGTGTATACAATGATACCGGTAAGCTGATGGAAAAATATAATGTGGTGGATACGGACGTAAAAGCCGGGGGAGGTGAATACCCCTTACAGGACGGATTTGGGTGGACAAACGGCGTGCTCCTTAATTTGCTCAATCATTTTCATATTGATCAATTATAGGTAGTATTGAGTATCAAGTATCAGTAAAATTACGGCGTCAAATATCGGATAAAAAAAATCTTGCTACTTGATACTAGCGACTTGCTACTAATTTTAAAATCTGTCTTGCTACTTGATACTAGCTACTTGATACTATATTAAAATTGCTTGTCGAAATTGTTTTTTAATATTATTTTTAAAGTATAGCTTAGTGAGCTCCGATAAACCTGTTAAAGCATGAGATTTTTTTTACCGATTTTTTTCCTGTTTTTTTTTAGCTACCCGGCCTTTTCGTCGGCAAAAAAGGATAGCCTTTTAGCTGAGCTAAAAAAGGAGCTTACCAGGAAAAAGTTTTACGACGATCAAAAGGAAGCGCGTATTAAAAGCCTAAAGAATAAATTAGCGGCCTCGCCAAAAAACAATTACAAATTACAATATGATATCTGCAGCAAATTATATGACGAATATAAAAGCCATCAGTTTGATTCCGCATATATCTATACCCAAAAATTACTCAATATAAGCCGGGCAACAAACGACTTGCCCAAGCAGTATGAGAGCCGGATCAAGCTGGGGTTTATCCTTTTGTCGTCGGGCATGTTTAAGGAAACGTTTGATTGCTTAAATAAAATAAATACCCATCTTTTAAATGACAGCGCCAGGATGGAGTATTATGCGTTGAAAGCCAGGGCGTTCTCGGACCTGGCTGACTATAATAACGATAATAACTACGCGCCGGCGGATAATGCGGCTTCAATTAAATACCTGGATTCAGCCATTGCCATTGCAAAGCCTGGTTCGTTTGACAGGCTGATGCACCTTGGCGACAGGCAGATACGAACCGGCCAAACCAGCCAGCCTTCTCAATATTATAGCAGATTGCTGGATCATTATAACCTTACCGCACATCAGCGGGCTATGGTGGCAACCGGGTTGAGCTTTTTCTACCAGGGACCCGACCAGGCCGAAATCAAGACTATCCTGTTAACAATAGGCGCGATAAATGATATCAGGTCGTCAACCAAAGAAACACTGGCCATATTTACGCTGGGCGAGCAATTATATACCAACGGTAATATTAAGGACGCTTATATATTTATACAGCAGGCGATGAATGATGCCCAGTATTACGGGGCAAGGCTGCGAAAAATAAAAATAGGAGCGGTGTTACCTATTGTGGCAGCGCAGAAAATAATTGTAATGGAGAATGAAAAAAATAAAATGGAAAACGAAAAGAACAGGTTTCTGATTTATTTTTTCTCTATCGTGGCAGTTGCCATATTGGTTACTTTAATATCATTTATTGTTTTTATTCAGCTGAAAAGGCTAAAAGCGAAAGAAAAAATTATCGAAGAAAAGAATGTCCAACTGGGTAAAATTAACGACAGGCTTATAGAAGACACACATATTAAAGAGGAATACATCGGTTATTTTTTTAACGTAATATCCGGCTACATATTAAAACTCGAAAAACTGAAAAGGAACGTTGAACGCAAGCTATCGATAAAAAAGTACGACGATATTCTGCTATCCGTCAACGAGATCAACATAAAGAAAGAACGCGAAACGCTTTTTTATACCTTCGATCATATCTTTTTAAAGATATTTCCAAACTTCATTACTGCTTTTAATGCGCTGTTAAAGCCCGAGGACCAGATATGGCCTAAGGAGCATGAGGTATTAAACACCGACCTCCGCATATTTGCGTTAATGCGCCTGGGCATTAGTGATAATGAAACCATCGCGAACATCCTTGAATATTCTGTTAACACCATATATGTTTATAAGATGCGCATTAAAGCCAAAGCGCTCGTATCAAGCGATCAGTTCGACCATAAGATCATGGCCATAAAAGCCGTGGATTTACTGGGTAAATCCTGATATTTTATGCCGTCGGCTTCTGTGAAGTGATTAATTACTGTTTATTTGACAGATATTAAATCATAGCTAATTCGCCTGTTTAAAAAGTTAAAATCATATAAAACCCATTGAAATAGTAGCTGTAAACGTTAAATTACATTTATATTTTTCGCATGAGCAATTTTTATAAAATGGTTATTATTAGAACTTTACGTTTTTTAATGTAACTTTTTTCTTAAATTTTCAGTAAACAAATAGGTAATATTATAACATCTCTATTAATTTGTATGTAATCAGGTATTATAATTATCTTTAAGAAGATTTAATAACATCAACTTAAATGATGTATTTATTAAAAACCTGCATAAACCAATAAACCAATAAACTGATAAGTTTTTTTTCAGGCGAGTACAAGTAAACCAGTTAAAGCGGGAGACCAATTTTTTTTAATTGGATTTCATCAGCGGCTATTTATTTAAATGTATTTGATGTACGACCTAATTCCTGGTAATGACGAAGTATGATCAGCATGTATTTATCAAAAAAAATCAGGAAGGAGGAATGCCTCCCTGATTACGCCGGCTTTTACAGCCGGGAAGGTGTAAAATGATCTTAAAAGTCATGTCTTGCACTTGAAACAACTGGCAACAGCTAACCAATAATTAATATTTCAACCAATAAACCTTTAAAACCAAATTTATGTATTTTAAAACTCTACTTAAAGTAAGTTGTTTTGCGTTAATCTGCTTCTTTGCGTTGCCTGTAATGGCGCAAAATAAAGTAGTTACCGGTAAAGTAACCGACTCGAAAGACGGCTCGCCATTAATTGGTGCGTCGGTAGCCGCAAAAGGCTCAAACATAGGCGCCATTACAGATGTAAACGGCGGCTTTCGCCTATCCGTGCCTGCATCCGAAACCACACTTGTTGTAACTTATATTGGGTATGTACGAAAAGAAGTGGCTATAACATCATCAACGTTAACTATCTCGCTTGATCCCAACAATAATTCACTTAGCGAAGTGTTGGTGGTTGGTTACGGTACTGTACGGAAAAAAGACGCGACCGGCGCCGTTGTTAAAGTTAACTCTGAGGATTTTGTGTCGGGTGTAACTACTAACCCGCTGGAACAGCTGCAAGGTAAAGTACCGGGAGTTGTGATTACGACAACTTCTGGTGACCCGAACAGCACGCCTACAGTGCGTATAAGGGGTACAGCTTCTTTATCCGGTGGTAACGACCCATTGTATGTGATCGATGGCGTAGCCGGAGCAGATATTCGCGGTGTATCGCCGGACGATATCGAATCATTTGTTGTTGAAAAAGATGCTTCCGCTGCTGCGATTTATGGATCACGTGCTGCAGGTGGTGTAATTTTAGTTACCACTAAAACTGGCAAAGCTGGTAAACAGCAAGTGTCTTTTAACAGCTACGTAGCTACGGAATCTGTTGAGCACCTCGTGAAATTTATGGACAGAACGCAATATTTGTCGGCATACCAGTCTTTTTATGGACATGCAATGCCAACAGGTACTACGACCACCAGCGATCAGGGCGCCAATACCGACTGGTTTAAACAACTGCTACGGAATGCGTTCACGCACAACGAGAACCTGGCTTTATCAGGTGGTACTGACAAGAGCCATTACCGGGCCTCGGTAACTTATACCGATCAGCAGGGAATTGTAATAAAGCATGAAAGAAAAGACCTTTACGGACGTTTTAATTTCGATCAGCGTACGCTTAACGATAAGTTGTTGATAACTATCAACGTTACAGGATCGCAAACCAACACCAACAATCCGGATTACAACGCTTTCTTAAACGCGGCGGCTGTACCTTCTGTGATAGGCGTTTTTGACCCGGTTAATCCTGGTTACTACCAGTATATTAACAACACCCAGGAGAACAACCCGGTTCCGCAATTAGTTTATGTAACTAACCTTAGCGCGCAAAATCGTGTTGCAGGAAATTTACGGTTTGATTATACCCTGGCAAAAGGTTTAACCCTTAGCCCTTATGCTAACGCATCCCGCGGAACAAATGTAACCAACATTTATTACCCCCCTGCTAATGCGCTTAGTCCGGTTGGCGGCTTGCTCAACGCAGTTGGCGACCAATTCGGTTATGTACCGCAGCTATCCAGTCACGGCGATGTGGACAAGGGCGAATCTGATTTTACCAATAAAACTTATGGTACAACGCTTGACTACAAAGGTACCTTTGGTAAAAGCAGGCTCGGCTTATTGGGCGGTTATGAATTCAACTCGTTCAATTACATGGGCTTCCGTGTAGGCGCACACGATTTTAATGATATAAACCTGCCAAATGAAAATATCGGGGCCGCAAATTCTATTTCATCAAAAGATGTATTCTCGTATGATAATGGATATAAGCTGAATTCATGGTTCGCAAGGGCGGAATATAATTTTGATAACAAATATTATATTACCGGCAATGTAAGGTATGATAACTCGAATAAATTAGGACTAAACAACCAGGCGGGTGTTTTTCCTTCGGTTGACGCAGCATGGGTGATCAGCAATGAGAACTTTATGAAAGACGTTCGGTGGATAACATCATTAAAACTACGGGGCGGTTATGGCCAAATCGGTAACCAGGATGCAATTAATCCTTATTTATCCCAGTTCTTGTTTAACTCAAACGGTGCTAAATACTACGATGGTACAAGCCAGACATTTTTACCAAGCGGGCAGCCTGCGCAAAATGCCAATCCCGATTTAAGGTGGGAAGTAAAATCAACCACCAACATTGCCGCGGATTTTAGCTTATTTAACGGCCGCTTAAATGGTAGCATTGATGTCTATACTGGAATCACAAATCACTTATTGTATCAATATGCAGTTCCAACCGGCAGTACATTTTTTGTAAACTTTATTACCGCCAATATTGGTTCATTAAGCAATAAAGGTATAGAGGCCAGCCTGAACTATAATGTTGTACGGAGCCGTGATTTTTCATGGACAGCAGGGGTTAATTTCAATGTTAACCGCAATAAGATCGTTACGCTTTCCGGAACATTTGCCGGCCTTAACTTTAACGTAACCCAGGCACAAGTTGGTAGCACCGGCGGTTTGGGTATAAGCGGATCGATATCGCAGATCGGTTATTTAAAGGTTGGATACCCTATTGGTACGCTGTTATTGCCTGAATATGCCGGACAGGATGCAAGCGGTAACCAATTGTTCTGGCATTACAATGCCGATGGCTCGCGTACCGCAGTTAGTGATGTAAGTAAACTCGTTTATGCTGACGATGGTAGTACCCAGGACAGGAAATTTTACACCACCGATCCTAAATTTTACTATAGTATTAACAACACCTTTAGTTATAAGGCTTTTGACTTAAACATCTTTATGCGCGGCCAGTATGGCAGCCATGGATTTAACGAATCCTATATGGACTATACCAGCCTGCAAAAATTAGGTACCTATAGTGTGCTTGCTGATGCGACCAAATATGGTATCAAAAGCTCATCTGAGCCTTCTACTTATTGGCTGCAGGGTACTTCGTTCCTGAAAGTACAAAGCGTTTCGTTGGGGTACAATTTTAAAATTGTGGATAGCAGGTATATCGACAAATTACATATTTATGTAGCCGGCAACAATTTGTATACCTTTACATCATATAAAGGCATTGACCCTGAGCTAACTACCGCCGGCGGCCAAACAGGTATTGATCAGCGGGTACTTTATCCGCGCGCCCGCCAGGTATCATTTGGCGTTAACCTAACAATTAAATAAATTATAAATTTTAATATAATGAAAAAGACACATTTATTAATCACCGCGGCTCTTTTGGCTGGCATTAGTATATATTCCTGTAAAAAGGAATTGAATACGCCATTAGATTCCGTTACAAAGACTGCCGCAGCCGGCAGTACGGCGTATCTTAAATCGATTGTATTGGGTACCTACACCACGTTGCAAGGCTTAACAGCAAATAATGCCATGCTTTTGACCTCCGAGGAAACCACCGACGCCCTGATCGTTCCGGGCCGTATCGGCGGAGACTGGGCCGACGGCGGAGTTTGGCAGCAATTGTGGCTGCACACCTATACACCATCGCATGATAATATTTCGGGCGCCTGGAACAATGCTTACAATACCATTGGTTCTATAAACGTTACCATTTCCCTTTTGCAGGGGTTGCCGTCAACCAGTGCGACCACTTACTCGATTGCGGAGTTAAAAACGTTGCGTGCATATTTCTATTTTTTATTGCTGACAAATTACGGCAACGTGCCATTGCTTACGTCAACTGCACAGGATGCGAGTAAGGTAAAAACCAGCTCCGCAACCGATGTTTATAATTTCCTGATCACGGAGTTAAAAACCAACGGGCCGATATTGAGCTCATCAACACCCACTAAGGATCCGGCCCAGTACGGCAGGCTGAATAAATGGGGTGCTTACTTTTTACTGGCTAAATTGTATTTAAACCAGAATGCAATTACAGGTTCAAGCGATAACAGCGGTTATAACGCCTGCTCTGCATACTGTGATTCATTGTCTACGGCAGGTTACTCGTTACAATCTAATTTTTTGGATAACTTTTCAAGTAACAATACAGGGTCGTCTGAAAACATTTTTGTGATCCCTTACGATCACATTAATGCACAAGGTTTAGTAATTCAAATGATGAGCTTTCACTATAACCAGGCCGCCAAATATAACTGGGGAAGTACCGGGGGCCCATGGAACGGTTTCTGCGCGAATGCGGATTATTACGGCAAGTTTAACAATGCTGATGCTCGTAAAGCTGGTTTTCAGCAAGGCATTCAATATGCTGCCGACGGGGTTACGCCTTTAAAAACAAGGGGTAGCGATAGTTCGTTGACGCTAAATTTCAGGCCGCAGGTATCAAACTTGTATACAGCTACCGAGTATGATGGCGTACGCCAGCAGAAATGGCAGCTTACACCAGGTTATCAAAGTATGGATGCAGATTTTGCCCTGTTCCGTTATTCGGATGTTTTATTGATGAAGGCAGAGTGCTTATTACGCACAGGTAGTCCGGCAACAGCCTTAAATTACACAGCTCCTGTAAGGCAGCGTGCAGGTATGCCAAATTTCACGGTTGCTGCATTCAATGCGGACAGCCTTTTGGCTGAGCGTGGCCGTGAATTTGTTTGGGAAGGCTGGAGAAGGCAGGATCTGATCCGCTTTGGCCATTTTGGTGATGCGAAGCAATTTAAAGCTCCGGACGCTGATGGTCACACTAAACTATTCCCTGTTCCTACATCAGCTATTCAAAAGAATCCTAATCTTACTCAAAATCCTGGCTATTAATTGAACTTATTGCCAGTATAATTTAAATGGAGTGGTAGTTAACTACCACTCCATTTTTAGTTCTATATATTTGTTTCCCGATATGAAACTTTCCTATACCAGCTTAACCTTTGTACTTTTTATCTTTTGCTTCTCGTGCCGGCAAAAACAGGAATTAAAACCTGTTGACGCCTTGTTTCAATTGCTTCCGTCATCTTCAACCGGTATCACTTTCAATAACAAGGTTGTTGACGACGGCGAATTCAATGTGTTTAATTACCGGAATTTTTATAACGGCGGCGGCGTAGCCATTGGCGATGTGAACAATGATGGCAAGCCGGATATTTTTTTCACGTCAAATCAGGGCGAAAATAAATTATACATAAACAAAGGGAACTGGAAATTTGAAGATGTAAGCGCGAAGGCGGGAGTAAAGGGATTTAAAAGATGGCATACCGGGGTAACCATGGTTGACATAAACGGCGATGGCTGGCTCGATATTTACGTTTGTAACAGCGGCGGGTTAAAAGATGCCGACAGGGCCAACGAATTATATATTAATCAAAAGGACGGTACCTTTAAAGAGGAAGCGGCCAAATATGGCTTAGCCGATAAAGGCCTGTCGACCCAGGCTATATTTTTTGATTTTGACCACGATGGCGACCTGGATTGTTTTGTGTTAAACAACAGCTACCGCCCAATCGGAAGCTTTGGATACGACCGCGACCAGAGAAACATCCGCGACCCTCAAAATGGCGACCGTTTGTACAGGAATGACAACGGAAAATTCGTTGACATAAGCGCGCAGGCTGGAATATACGGAAGTGAGATCGGCTTTGGTTTAGGTATAGGCGCAGGCGATTTATTTAACAGCGGCTGGGACGATATGTATGTGTCCAATGATTTTTTTGAGCACGATTATTTATATAAAAACCTGCATAACGGCAAGTTTAACGAAATAAGTAATGATGCGCTGAGGCACATGAGCTTGTCATCAATGGGGTCGGATATAGCCGATATAAACAATGATGGCTACCTGGATATTTTCACCACCGACATGCTGCCCGAAAACGATTACCGCCTGAAAACGACAACTAAATTCGATGAATTTGATGTTTACAACGCAAAGCTCAAAAACAGTTTTCACCACCAGTTTACTACGAACTGCTTACAGCTGAATAACGGCGACGGTACTTTCAGCGACATCGCAAACCTGGCGGGCGTAAACGCTACCGACTGGAGTTGGGGCGCGCTTTGTTTTGATTTTAATAACGATGGCTGGAAAGACGTTTTTGTGACCAACGGTATTAGCCGCGACCTGACCAACCAGGACTTTTTAACCTATTTTAGCAGCGATGAGGTGATGAACCAGGTTAAGCATGGTGGCTTTAAAGCCAAACAGCTATTAGATAAAATGCCCAAAACGCCCATCACCAGCTACGGCTTTGTAAACCAAAAAAACCTGCAGTTTAAAAATGAAAGTATGCCCCTCGGCTTTTCAAAACCGGGCTTCAGCAATGGCGCAGCTTACGGCGACCTCGACGGCGATGGCGACCTCGACCTGGTGGTTAACAACGAGAATGGCGAAGCATTTATCTACCGCAATATGACTTCGGAAAAGACACATGCCCATTACCTGAAAGTTAACTTAAAAGGCAGCGGGATGAACACATTTGGTGTGGGTGCCAAAGTTATTGTTTATACAAACGGCACACAGCAATTACAGGAGCAAATGCCAACCCGGGGATTTGAAAGCAGCGTTGAACCGGTGTTGGATTTTGGTGTTGGTTCGTACCAAAAAATTGACAGCCTGAGGGTGATATGGTCCGGCATGCAGATGCAGTTATTGAAAAACATCAATACAAATACTTCAATAACACTTAAACAAACTGACGCGAAGCTGACTTACGTTCCTGCTCACACCCCGGCGAAACCTTACTATAAAAACGTAACAGCAACGGATATTAAAGGCGATATCTATCATAAAGAAAATGATTTTAAGGATTTTGACATCCAGCGGCTCATCCCCAAAATGCTATCGACCGATGGACCGAAACTGGCGGTTGCCGATGTAAATGGCGACGGCCTTGAAGACTTTTTTATGGGCGGGGCAACGGGCGACACGGCAAAACTTTTTATACAACAGCCAAACGGCACGTTCGCACAGAAAAGGCAAAACGCTTTTGAGCAGGATAAAAACAGCGAAGATATAGGGGCGCTTTTCTTTGATGCAGATCATGACGGAAAGAACGACCTGGTGGTAGTGTCGGGCGGCAACCTGGAGAAAGAAGGCTCGCTTAATTTACTCGCCCGGCTATATATGAACGACGGCAAGGGAAACTTTACACGCAAGTTTAACGGCTGGCCGGTTGTTTCAATTAATGCCTCGTGCGTGAGGTTAAATAATAACAATGGGGATCTATTTATCGGGGCCAGGAGCATCCCGGGAGAATATGGGGCTATTCCTTCGAGTAAACTATTAAAAAACGACGGGCACGGAAACTTTACGGATGTTACGGCGCTTATGGCGCCCGATCTTGAAAAGTTAGGCATGGTTACTGACGCCCAATGGGCCGATATCGACGGTACTGGGAAAAATTCGCTGATCGTCGTAGGCGACTGGATGCCGGTAACGATCCTTAAATATGTAAACGGCAAGCTTAAAAAAACGGGCGAAATAGCCAACTCTTCGGGATGGTGGAACTGCCTGGCAGTTGCCGATTTGAACGGAGACGGCAAAATGGACCTGATCGCAGGGAACAACGGGCTAAACTCAAAAATAAAAGCCGATCTGAACCATCCTGCTAAACTTTATGTCTCCGATTTTGACAATAACGGGCAGATAGAATGTGTCCCGGTATATTATAAAACTGATGGCATAGCTTACCCCTTTAACCTGCACGACGATATGATCAGGCAGATGCCTTATTTGAAAAAGAAGTTTTTAAGGTATGACGTCTATGCAGGCAAAAGCATCGATGAAATTTTCACCCCGGAAGAGTTAAGTAAAGCGTCTGTCCTGACTGTAGAACAAACGCAAACCTGCGTTTTCTACAATACTGGTAAAGGCGCGTTTACTATGAAACCGTTGTCCGTACGGGCGCAATTCTCTCCCGTATTCAGCGCACTGGTATATGACATAAACAATGACGGAATTCCTGACGTCTTTTTAGGAGGTAATTTTTACGGATTAAAACCCGAGGTGGGAAGATATGATGCCAATTATGGTGTTACCTTTTTAGGAAATGCTAAGCACGGGTTTGATTACTTACCACCAAATAAAAGCGGCTTGTTTATTTTGGGTGAAGTGAGGGATATTTTGCTTATCAACACAAAAAACGGCAAGGAAGTAATTATCGCACGCAATAACGATGCGTTGCAGTTATATAAGCGCAACTAAGAAACTGTTTAAAAACGGTATAATTTCTTCATTGCCGTTGGCTTCAGCCAACGGAATCGGATAATTTGATTAAAATGTGGCTTTAGCCAAAATAATATGGATGTCAATTATTGCAGGAGTTTTGGCTAAAGCCAATGAGCCTCACCACTATATCCCGTTGATTGAAGTCAACGGCAATGAACTTTTACCGATAGTAAATTTACCGGCTCGTTTTTAGACAGCTTCTAAGAAGTTTAACTAGAAGAACGCGGTAAAGTTAATCTGCATATTAACCTTGCCGGTATCACTGGTCGGAAGTTTGTTGTCAAGATAGGTTTCAAAGGGCAAAATAGCCGATTGATAAAGGTGATCTGTAAAATACTGTTGTAACCCGGCATAAGCTTTTTTTCGTTCGCTGAATTTCCCCTTAAATTTTGCGGAATATAACGGGCCGCCTTTCGGCATTCTCGTAAATGTTACAACTTTATCCGAGCCAATCTCGCGGTCAATAAACAAGCCAACATTCACTTGCGCAGAGTCGGTGGTGCCTTTTGGTAAAAACTGGGCAATTACCGGCTGCGTTTGTTTTAACCCATGGGCTGCTACATAATGCTGTAGCGTAGCGAACATGGCCGCCGCCTCGCTGAATTTATCCTTTGCCAGAACTTTCTTCCTGATCACTACCAGGTTACTTTCAGGTACTCTTGTTTTATAGATTTTATAGCCGTAGATCAGGCTGTCGGTTTCCATGAAATTTTTCAGGTCATCAGCGTGCGTATCCGAAAACGAAACCGACCCGGAACCGTGTGTCAAATAACCAAAGATGTTTGTATGCTTAAAAACCGTGATCCAGGTTTTATTCGGAAACTTATCCGGTATCACCGAATAACTGTAATTGACCGTTTTATTGCTGTCCTGTTCATTAACAGTAAATTCACTGCCTGCCGATTTAACCTGTAGGTGAATTGCCGCGTTATCGATCGTAAACGAACTGCTATCCTTTTTAATCACAATTTTAGTGGAGTCCGACTCATAAGCTTTGCGCAGATCAGGGCGCCAGTTTTTCCACTTATCAGCATTTGTCAGTTGCTTATAAACGTTAAAAAAAGATGACTTGATCAATAGGGATTTTTGTTGGGTAACAGGGATAAAAAAAACGATCAGCAGGATTGCAGCAGCCAATATTAAAACAATAATTTTTTTCATCAAGGTTTACAGGTTAATCAGGTCGTAAATCTAAATAAAAAAATACTGTCAGGTTTATTGTCGGTCATATTTATAAGGTTTTTGTATGAAGAAAAAATTGGCTTTTTAAGCGCAAAAACCTTGTCCGCCTCATTATTATTCAATACATTTATCAATCAATTATAAGCCGAAATAAAGCAGTGTGAAATTTGGGCAAAGGTGAAACTTTATATTTTCGTCAAACACCCGAATACCCCGAAAGAATTTAAATTGAATGAGAATACGCGATAAATCCGGCTGTAAAAGGCTGGCTTTCTATAAGTTTTTTTTACTGTTAGTCATTACGGGGATGTATTCTTCCTCTTGTAAAAAAAAGGCTCCCGAACCGGTGATGTTTCAACTGCTTGATTCATTGCAGACAAATATTAGTTTTACCAATACGATAAGCGATAACGACCCGCCCGGCATTTTAAACTACCTGTATTTTTACAACGGCGGCGGCGTCTCAATCGGCGATATTAATAATGACGGTTTGCCCGATATTTATTTCACCTCTAACAAAAAAGGCGGCAATAAACTCTACTTAAATAAAGGCAATTACAAGTTTGAAGATATTACGCAAAAGGCCGGTGTTGCAGGTATTGCCGATTGGTGTACCGGGGCAACCATGGCCGATGTGAATAATGACGGTTACCTGGATATTTATGTATGCGCTGTTGCCGGCAAGCTTGGTTTGCAGGGCCACAATATGCTTTATATTAACAATCACGATGGCACTTTTACCGAGAAGTCGGCGGAGTACGGGCTCGATTTTTCAGGATATTCTACCCAGGCGGCCTTTTTTGATTACAATCACGATGGCAAGCTGGATTGCTTTTTAATGAACCAGTCGCATCACTCGGTTGATACCTATGGCGATACCAGTTTTCGGCGAAAGGTTAATAAGCAGGCCGGCAGCAAACTATATTTAAATAACAACGGCCATTTTGTTGATGTAACGCTAAAGTCGGGTATTTACAGCAGCGCGTTGGGCTACGGCCTCGGCCTGGCGATAGGCGATTTGAATAACGACGGGTGGGAGGACATTTATGTGGGCAATGATTTTCACGAAAACGATTATTACTATATCAATAACCATGATGGCACTTTTACAGAAGCCGGCGCGAAGCATTTTAACCACTACAGCCGCTTTAGTATGGGTAACGATATGGCCGATTTTAACAACGATGGCCAACTGGATATTGTTACCGCCGATATGCTGCCCGCCGACGAAAGCATTTTAAAAACCTACATCGGCGACGAGTCGTATGACCAGTACAAACAGAAAATACTGCACGGAGGTTTTCAGTACCAATACTCGCGCAATTGCCTGCAAAAAAACCTGGGAAACGGGGAGGCTTTTACCGAAGTAGGACTGATGGATGGCATCGCCGCTACCGACTGGAGCTGGAGCCCGTTGCTTGCCGATTTTGATGACGACGGCATCAAAGACCTTTTTATAGCAAATGGCATAAAACGCAGGCCTACCGATATGGACTATATCAGTTTCATATCCAGCATTAGCGTGCAGGGCGCCCTGATGGGTGGGGGGATGGATAATATCGCCCTGGATAAAATGCCTGTTGGCGATGCACATAGCTATATTTTTAAGGGCACAAAAAGTGAAAAATTTATAGATGAAAGCGCTTTGTGGGGTATAAGGGATAGTATGTTATCAAACGGGGCCGCTTATGCCGACCTGAATAACAGCGGTCACCTGGATTTGGTTACCAATAATTTGAACCACGTGGCCTGCATCTATAAAAACCTGTCGAAAGACAAACATTCTCTCACACTAAAGTTTACCGGGCGGCAGGATAACCGTTTTGGAATAGGTGCAAAGGCATATGTTTTTTGCGGTAAGCAAATGCAGTATGAACAACTCATGCTAACCCGGGGGTTTCAGTCATCTGTTGAACCAAAACTGCATTTTGGACTAAACGGACAAAGCAAAATTGATAGTCTGCTGATCGTCTGGCCCAATCAAGCCTACCAGGTGATCAGGAATGTAAAAGGCGACGCGCAACTGGCGATCGACCAAAAGAACGCCGCAGGCCAGTTTGTTTATAACCGGTTTTTTCCGACTGTGGCTCCCGCTTTGAAAAATATTACCGGTGAAATGAAATTAACCTGGAAACACCAGGAAGACGACTTTGTAGATTTTAACCAGCAGCCGCTTATTCCGCACATGCTCTCGGCCGAAGGGCCAAGAATAGCCGTCGCGGATGTGAACCATGACGGGCTGGATGATTTTTATATATGCGGGGGCAGGCACCAGCCTGGGGCGCTGTTCATTCAAACACCCGACGGGCATTTCAAGGCTACAGTGCAGCCGGACTTTATAAAAGATGCTGACAGCGAAGGTGTTGATGCGGTTTTTCTTGATGTAAATCAAGATGGCAACCCCGACCTGTATGTTGTAAGCGGTGGCAATGAGCTGCCCGATGGCTCGGACGCGCTTGCCGACCATTTGTATATTAATGATGGCAAGGGCCATTTTACAAGGTCGAACGATATTCCGGCAATTAAACGCAATAAATCTGCTGCCGCGGTTGCTGATATTAACCATGACGGTTACCCGGATATTTTTGTCGGCGGTGCGCCGGATGCCTTTGCATTTGGCAACATACCGGAATCATATCTGCTGATGAATGATGGTCATGGACATTATCACCAGGCCACAATCCCGGATGAATTGAAATATGCAGGGATGCTCCGCTCTGCCGCATTTGCCGATCTGGATAACGATGGCTGGCCCGACCTGGTTGTGGCTGGCGAATGGATGCCGGTAAAGATATTCATGAATAAGAAAGGAAAATTTGCCCCGCTTCATAATGCCGGAATGGATAAACTATCCGGCTGGTGGCAACGGATCATGCTTGCAGATGTGGACGGCGACGGAAAGATGGATATTGTAGCGGGCAATTACGGCCTGAATTCAAAATTGAGGCCAGCTGCTGATAATCCGGTAAAATTATTTTTATCGGATATTGATAAAAACGGAACCGTGGATCCGATAATGACTTATAGTATCAACCATAAGGACTATACCTTTTTAGGAAAGGGTGACATTGAAAAACAAGTACCGCTGATAAAGAAAAAGTTTTTATACTATCACGATTTTGCCGGTAAAACGGTTAACCAAATATTTGGCGATTCGTTAAGCAGCAAACCTTTGCTTGCCAATTCATTTTCTTCAGGTGTTTTTTATAATAACGGCGGCGGCAATTTTGAATTTAAGGCGTTGCCGGCATCCGCGCAGGTTTCGCCGCTTTTCGGTTTTGCTGCCTTTTCGGGAAAAAATAAGGGACTATTGGCCGGGGGGAATTTTTCGGGCGTGTTGCCTTATGAAGGCCGGTACGATGCGGATTTCGGCGATGTGCTGATTTTGGATAAAGGAAGAAATTTTAAGGCGCTGTCGCCTGTTTCTGCCGGATTTTTACTGCGGGGAGAAGTGCGGGATATTAAAGCGATAAAAACGGCGAAGGGAATTATTTATGCCGTCGCGTTTAACAATAAGCAAATTGAATTTTATAAATCAACAAACTGAGTATGAATAAGCTATATACATTGTTGTCGGGATTGGTATTGCTTTGCTCAACCCGGGCCGGGGCGCAGGATCAATGGGTAATAAAGGCTGATAAAATTGATCCGGCCAATTATTATGGCGTCACAGTGGCCAACGGGATGATCGGTATTGTATCATCGCCCGAGCCGTTTAAAGTAAAAAACGTGGTGCTGGCCGGCGCTTATGATCTGTATGGCCGGGGGCGGGTAAGCAATTTCCTAAATAGCTTCAACCTGCTCAATATGTACCTGGAGATAAACGGCAGGCGGATCGATGCCAAAAACATCACCAATTTCAGGCAGGAATTGGATATGCAGCACGCTGCCCTTACAACCACTTTTGATTATGGTACCGAAGCGTCGGTAAAATATACCTACTATTCTTTGCGGCAACTGCCTTTTACTGTGTTAATGGACATTTCCATAACCGCTAAAAAAGCTATAAATATTACGGCGGCCAGTGTTATGGAAGCACCAGACGCCTTAAAGGAAGTTCAGAATTATTATAATGAGATTGACAGGCCGCACGTAACCATCAGCTTGTTAACATCAACGGCAAAAAGCCCTACCGGCAAGCTGCAGCTATGCGCGTCGAACACATTTTTGTTTAATGAGCCGCATACGCAGGAGCCGCGTGTGATACACGAAATGTGGGACAATAATATGCACCTGATGAAATTCAGCAAGGCTATTGGTGCCGGGCAAACATATCGGTATGCGGTTGCCGGCTCATCCATAACATCGGCGCATGATGCTGATCCGCTTAACCAGGCCGAGCGTTTAACCATGTTTGCCAAACTGGAGGGGCGCGACCGCCTGATCAAATACCACGAACAGGCCTGGGACGAGCTCTGGAAAAGCGATATAAAAATCGAAGGCGACCCGCAGGCACAGCAGGATGTGCACAGTATGTTATATCATTTATATTCCTTCTCTCGTGCCGGAACAGCATACTCGCCCTCGCCGATGGGGCTATCCGGGCTCGGGTATAACGGCCACGTTTTTTGGGATGCAGATCTGTGGATGTTTCCCGGCGTATTGGTACTGCACCCCGAAATTGCCAGATCAATGGTTGAATACCGCTTTCAGCGGTTGGGCATGGCAAAGCAAAATGCTTTTTCACACGGGTATAAAGGGGCCATGTTCCCTTGGGAAAGTGCCGACAGCGGGGTAGAGGAAACACCGGTATGGGCATTAAGCGGCCCGTTTGAGCATCATATCACCGCCTGCGTGGCACTTGCCGCGTGGGATTATTATTGCGTAACACAGGATAAACAATGGCTGCTCGAAAAAGGCTGGCCGATACTTTCTGCAACAGCCGATTTTTGGGCCAGCCGGGTTGAACGTAATGGCCCGGGCCATTATGATATCAAAGATGTGGTTGCTGCTGATGAATGGGCCGAAAATGTTGATAACGATGCCTTTACTAATGCAGCGGCCAAAGCCAATTTGCAGTTTGCTGCTGCCGCCGCTGATATCTTAGGATTTAAAGCTGATCCCGACTGGCAGGTTGTTGCACAGAATATTCCCATATTAAAACTGCCCGACGGCACGACCAGGGAGTTTGCATCCTATAACGGCGAAGGCATAAAACAGGCTGATGTGAATTTGCTTGCTTATCCGCTAAAGACAATAACCGATCCGTCTCAAATAAAAAAGGACCTTGAATATTATGAAAAGCGTGTGCCGAATGAAGGTACGCCTGCTATGACGCAAGCGATATTTACGCTATTGTATTCGCGGTTAGGGAATGGCGAAAAGGCCTATCATTTTTTTAAAGATGCCTACGAGCCAAATTTAAACCCGCCATTCAGGGTAATAGCAGAAACAAAGGGCGGTACAAATCCGTATTTCGCTACCGGCGCCGGCGGGATTGTTCAAAGCCTGCTGATGGGCTTTGGCGGATTGGATATCACGCCAAACGGCATCATCCAGGTCAGCAGTAAATTGCCGGCCCATTGGAAATCACTAACCATAACCGGGGTTGGCCCCGATAAAAAAACTTATATTGTTAAATAAAACCGATTATAAACTTATGAAGCCGCTTTTTTTCGTATTAACTTTAGCCTGCATGATTTTCAATTCGTGCAAAAAAGCCGATTACAAAAATATTTTGCATGATCCCGGCTTATACAGCCGTACCGTTCACGAACTGAATGGTGTGGTAATGGGCAATAACTTTACACCGGTTGTGGCATCGCGTAACTATGCTTATGCCACTATTGCGGGATACGAGGCGATTGCCGGGGGTTACCCCAAACAATATCGTTCACTTGCCGGGCAGCTTACCGGCCTCAAGGAGGTAGCTAAACCTTCGCCCAATGAAAAGATCGATTATGAATATGCCGCGTTACTGGCATTTTGCCGGGTGGGCGAAACGGTAACTTTTCCGGAAGGAAGTTTAAAGCTTTACACCGATAGCCTGCATCAGCTGGCCGTTATACACGGCATGCCCGGCGAAATGATAAGGGCCTCCGAAAGTTATGCAAAAGCGGTTGCCGGATCAATTATAGCCTGGAGTAAAAAAGACAATTATCTTAAAACCAGGAGCGGTTCTAAATTTGCCATAAACGACTCTGCCGGGCGATGGGTACCAACACCGCCTGCTTATACCGAGGCCGTTGAACCGCACTGGAGCGAAATACGACCGATGGTGATTAATACAAAAGATTTTCGCGTGCCGCCACCGCCTGCATTTGATATAAAAAACAAGGACAGTAAGTATTATAAAGAAGTAATTTATATAAAGAATAAGGTAGATAGTTTAAATGCGGAGCAAACCCATATTGCCGATTTTTGGGACGACAACCCGGGAAAGCTCAATGTATCCGGCCATGTTATGTTTATTACCAAAAAGTTTTCGCCGCCCGGGCATTGGATGAGCATAGTGGGCATTGGCGCCGAAAAAACAAAGGCTGATTTTAACACCACGGTGTACGCCTTCGCTAAAACAGCTATAGCGTTATATGATGCCTTTATTCAATGCTGGCAAATTAAGTACTATTACAAAACTGTGCGCCCGGAAACGGTGATTGACAAATATTTCGATGCCAATTGGCGGCCGCACCTGCAAACACCACCCTTCCCCGAATATACCTGCGGGCATTGTACCATATCGGCCGCGGCGGCTGAAGCGCTTACCAGCGTATTCGGCGACAACGTTGCATATACCGACACTTCGGAAGTGGAATTTGGTATAAAGAGCCGTTCTTATAAGTCGTTCAGGGCGGCAGCTGATGAAAATGTTTGGGCCAGGTTTTATGGCGGAATACATTTTTATAACTCCTGTATCGTATCACACGGGATCGGTAAGGAAGTAGGTGGATCTGTCGTGGCGAAATTGCAAATGAAAAGGTAAATAATAGTTATAATTTTTATCAACTAATTTTTTATAAACGTCTGATTAACAACGGTATAGTTTGTAAAATGATATTTTTATTTTAAATTTTTATTATATAAAAATCATGGGTGTTAAAACGGAGATTAACCTTATTATCCTATCAGTATATTTATATCTAATTCGGGTGGTAATCATTCGATTGAGTAATACAATTGGTTTAGTTGTAAAGTAGCCGGCTTCCGGCTACTTTTTTTGTTTAAATTCATTCGTGTCCATATGCGCCATTCTTTTTTATTTTCGATACTAATTTTATTGACGGCAGCCGGTTGCAATACCAAACCAACAGCTTTCACTAAGCCGCTTGCTGATTCATCTGCAGACTGGGCGCTGCTGCCGTTTGTAAAAATCGATAGCGTTAACCCGATTTTGGGCCCTGGCCAGGGAAGTTTTATCGATCCTATATTAAAGGAGAAGGTTTTGTGGGAAGAAAAGGACGTATTTAACCCCGCCATCGTAAACCGCAATGGTAAAATATACATGCTTTATCGTGCCCAGGATAAAACCGGCAAACCTTCGGGCACGTCGCGCATTGGGTTAGCGGTCAGTTCCGACGCGATGCATTTTACCCGCATGCCGCGGCCGGTGTTTTACCCGGCAAATGATACGTATAAAAAGCTGGAATGGACTGGCGGCTGCGAAGACCCGCGTATTGTTGAAGACAGTGCCGGAACATATTATATGACCTATACGGCATACGATGGCGTTACTGCCCGCCTGCTTGTAGCCACGTCCACAGACTTGCAGCATTGGAAAAAACACGGTAGCGTATTTGCAAAAGCTTACGGTGGTAAATACGCCGTCAAATGGAGTAAATCCGGTTCTATCGTTTCGACTTACAACAAGGATGGTAAAGTTGTCGCCGCAAAAATTAACGGCAAATATTGGATGTACTGGGGCGATACACAAATATGGTGTGCCCAATCGGATGATCTGATCAATTGGACGCCTGTCGAGATGAATACAGGCGAGCATCCACCGGTTAAGCTGCGTTCACAGGCATTAAACATGCCGCTGTTAAAAATTGCCTTGCCCACCCGTGCCGGGAAATTTGACAGTGACCTTGTTGAATCGGGACCGCCGGCCATGTTAACCGATGAGGGAATTTTGCTCATCTATAACAGCCGTAACGACCATTCCTTCGGGGACAAGAATCTGGCTGACGGAACCTATGCTGCAGCGGAGGTTCTGTTTGATAAAACGAACCCTTTGAGAATACTGAAACGTATGGACACCTGGTTCATTAAGCCCGAAAAATCTTACGAGATATCCGGCCAGGTTAACCAGGTATGTTTTGTGGAAGGGCTTACCGCATTTAAAGGCAAATGGTTTTTGTATTACGGCACGGCCGATTCAAAAATTGCAGTCGCCGAAAAGTCTGTAAAATAACGTTGTGGAGTAGCCGTTACGCCATATTCGTCAAGAGCGGACGGATGGTTTGAATCCTGCTCCAGCTACCGAACGAATAAAGAGGCATAATTCAGTCCCAAAACTGGAATGCCTCTTTTCTCGTTTAAGATAACCTGCGTTAACTTCTAAAAATAAGGGATTACTAGCTTCTTCCCTTTACTTGCTATGCGTTTAGGGTATTTAAACTCTCAATTAATATCAACTCCACTTATTAACATTTGTTTAAAGGTTGGTTATAAGGAAATTAAAAAATTAATTATACATTAGTTTTTATAAACCTATATTGAAAACCTAAAAAGGGGGTGTTTAATTAAAAATATACTTTACTGCTTGCTACCGACCTTGCTGTATACGTTTCATACATCGACGCGCGCGGAATACCTGATTGCAAATGGATCCGGTGGCTAAAAAGGACACCGCGCCCCGCGAGAATCATTATTCGGCAATATTGGCTCCCTAAACTTTGTCGCAACGACAAACCAGTCCGATTGTCAGATAGCTGCTAACCTTGGGTCAAGGTTGTTAATTTGTTAGTTACGATTTAGGCTTTCGGTATGCCGCTTAACGTCAAAGGCAGTGCAGGTTTTAAGTGTAAATCGATAGCTTATGCTTTGAAATTTATTAATACTATACCTTATCATGACTGAAAAAGATAACGCTACGCGGGTATTGATCCGCTTTATAGCCGAACTGGCTGTCCCCGTTACCCGCCAGAGTATTAGTGACGAGCTACAAAAGCATCCTGATTATTACAGTCTGCTCGCTTTTAGCGATGTGCTCAACAATTACCAGGTGTCTACCTCGGCTTATAGGCTCACGTTTGACCAATTACCCAAAGTTCCGCTGCCATTTATAACATACCTAAGCAATAAAAATTACGCAGTAGTTACCCGGCTGGATGAGAAACAGGTAACCCTGTCCAATGATCGTTGGAACAACAAGATACTACCCTTAGCTGAATTTAAAAACCAATATGGCGGTGCGGTATTGGTAGCAGAAAAGCAGGCAAACGCTGGCGAAGCTGATTATGCCATCAAACATCGTAAAGAACTGATAAATCGTTGGCTAATGCGCCTTGCATTTGCCGGCCTGGCTGTTATACTTATTGCGTTTTTTCTTGCAAATACATCCTATTTAAACACTATTAACCTGCAAATAGGTTTGTTAACCTTATTCAAAACAACAGGGCTTGCAACATCTGTATTGCTGTTGGTGCAAAGTATTGACGCCAATAACCCCTTGATACAAAAACTATGTGGGGGTGATAATAATGGAGATTGTAATGCAATCCTATCTTCAAAAGCCGCCAAAATAGGGGGCATTAGCTGGTCCGAGATCGGCTTTTTTTATTTCGCCGGTACTTGGCTGGTTTTATTGCTAAACAGTGATCACCCGGCATTAATGCAGGCATTGGCGGTGCTTAATCTCATAACCCTGCCATATACCATTTATTCTATTCATTACCAGTGGCGCATAGCCAAACAATGGTGTACGCTCTGCTGCACGGTGCAAGCAATACTCTGGCTGGAGTTTTTTGCTTTCTTGCGTTATTTGTTAACCAGGACGCAGATGCCCCATTTAACCGAATGGGGTAGCTTAATAATGGGTATGATGCTACCTGTTTTTTTATGGATAATAAGCAAGCCCTATTTTTTGCAGCTTACTAAGGTTTCGCCGCTTATCGAACAGTTGCGTAAGTTTAAATACAATAAGGAACTATTTGATGCCGCATTAAAAGTACAACCGAAATACGCTGTACCTGCTCATGAGTGGAGCATTGTGTTAGGCAATTTAGAAGCAAGCAATGTTATTACGATGGTGAGCAACCCTTATTGCCAGCCTTGTGCTAAAGTCCATTCGCAATTAGACGAAGCATTAGACAAGATGGATGATATGCAGGTCCGTGTGGTTTTCGTCGGTAAGAATAACAGCGATGAAAACGATGAAAACGGCTTGGTACACCGCCACCTGATGGCGTTGAATGAATTACCCGACAAAACTATTGTTAAAAATGCCCTGCACGATTGGTATGAGCAAAAACAAAAAAGTTATGAAGTTTGGGCAAAAAAATACCCCATAGTCTTTAACCCGTCCACATATTATAAGCTGGACAAACAGAAAGCTTGGGTTGAACTGGCCGAAATAACGGCAACCCCCACGTTGCTGATTAACGGTCACCGTTTACCACAAAATTACCAGTTGCACGAATTAAAATATATGTTGGATTAATGCCTTAACAGCAAAGTTTTACCTCTTTGCTGTTGGTGGTGAGACGAAAGAAACTTTGGCCAAAAGTAAAAGGAGTATGCACTTTGGTAATACATGCCGCCAAAATTGCCGGGGCGTAGTTACGGTAACATATTTAAATTTACACTTATTTTTATGGAAAAGTTTAAAAAGCTCAGTAGGGATGAGATGAAAAAAATCACCGGTGGAACTCCGCTTTGCTCTTGTGACGAATATACACTGTGCCAATGCAATGGTGGTCCTATTGTGTGTGTTCCAATACCAGCTCATAATGGCTGCACATCCCCCGGTCGGGCTACAGGTGCTACCTGTATGGATTGGTGTGGTAGCCCAGGCGTTGTTTTGCCCACTTACTGTTGGATAGATGCTCAGTGTACAGTGAAGGCTTAATATCATTGAATATCAGGTAGTAAAAAGCAGAACTGTTTTAAAAAGCAGTTTCTGCTTTTTTGACAATAAAAGTTATGAATTGTAATTAAACTATATATTTTTTTTCGTATAATAAGATCCGTGGATCGCGCTTTAAAAAATTCCTTTAAAACCAACATTTTGCCAATAATTGATAGTGAGACCGCCAATGATTAATAGAATCATATTATTGCACCGCCTGCTGTACAATTTTTAACTAAATAAAGAATTGAGCTTTCGCTACTACAAACAACAAGATCAAATGGACTGCGGCCCTACATGCCTGCGCATGGTATTTCGGCATTATGGTCTTAAAATAGCCATTCAAAAACTCAGAACATTTTGTTATATAAACCGAGGCGGTGTTAATATGTTGGCACTTAGCGAGGCCGCCGAAAAACTGGGCATGCGCACAACAGGTGCTAAACTAAATATTGAACAATTGAAAGAGGTTGAACTGCCTTGTATATTGCACTGGCACCAACATCACTTTGTAGTATTATATAAAATTAAAAAAGGCAAATACTATTTAGCAGATCCATCTGCAGGCCCTATTACCTTAACTGAAGATGTATTTAAAAAAAATTGGTATTATTATAAAGAAGTAAGTGACGGTATTTCATTGTTGTTAAGCCCTACCCCGCAATTTTATGAGCAGGAGGATGATAAAGATAGCAAAGTATCCTGGTTAACCATATTAAGGTATTTTTATGCTTATAAAAAATTATTTATCCAATTAGCGTTCGGGTTGGGTATTGGTACGCTGTTATCATTGGTTACCCCGTTCCTTACACAGTCAATTGTTGATATCGGTATTAACACCCACAACATCAATTTTGTTTATTTAATATTGATAGCGCAGGTTATGCTGTTCATAGGCAGTACCAGTGTAAATTTCATACGAAGCTGGATATTATTGCATATCAGTATGCGTATTAATATTTCTATCCTAACAGATTTTCTTATCAAATTGATGAAGCTGCCCGTAAGTTTTTTTGAAAGTAAAACTACCGGAGATATTATGCAGCGCATGAATGATCAGGTGGGTATAGAAAGCTTTTTAACGGGTACCACGCTCAATACCCTTTTCTCGCTCATTAATCTGGTTGTATTTACCATTGTGCTGATTTACTATAACGCTGTAATTTTTATGGTGTCGCTGGTAAGCACCTTATTGTACGCCGGCTGGATAACGATGTTTCTAAAGCGCCGCCGCGCGCTTAACTACAAGCAGTTTGACAATAGCAGCAGCAACCAGAGTAATATTGTAGAGTTGGTGAACGGAATGACTGAAATAAAGCTAAATAACTGCGAAAAGCAAAAGCGCTGGGGCTGGGAGCATATACAGGCTAAATTGTTTAAATATAAAATGCAAAATTTAGCTCTTAGTCAGTACCAGCAGGGCGGCAGCATGTTTATTAATCAAGCCAAGAACATATTGATTACTTTTTTAAGCGTAAAAGCCGTTATTGACGGCCAAATAACTCTGGGCGGCATGATGGCCATTCAATATATCGTTGGGCAGGTAAGCAGCCCTATTGAGCAAATGTTGGGCTTTGTACAAAGCTACCAGGATGCAAAAATAAGTTTAGAGCGCTTAAACGAGATACACCAACTGCCCGATGAAGAACCGATAGATAAATACTGGATACGTGAGTTGCCCCAAAACAAAACCATTACCCTAGAAGATGTATCTTTTACCTATCCCGGCGCTGGCAATGAGCCGGTACTAGAGCATATCAACCTCACCATCCCGCAGGGCAAAACCACTGCTATTGTCGGCATGAGCGGCAGTGGAAAAACTACGATACTTAAGCTATTGCTTCGTTTTTATGAGCCGCAAAAAGGAGAAATGCGGATAGGGACCACCAAACTTCACCAGTTCAGCTTTAAAACCTGGCGCACTTCCTGTGGTACCGTAATGCAGGACGGCTTCATCTTTTCGAATACAATAGCCAATAACATAGCTGTTGGCGATGAATACCCCGATGAGCAAAAACTTCAGCAAGCAATTAACGTAGCCAATATTGGTGATTTTATTGACGAGCTGCCATTTGGCCTGAATACCAAAATAGGCACTGCAGGCAGTGGCATAAGCCAAGGGCAAAGGCAGCGTCTGCTGATAGCCCGCGCGGTTTATAAAAACCCCGACTACCTGTTTTTTGATGAAGCCACCAACGCCCTTGATGCTAATAACGAACGCATCATTATGGATAACCTGAACGAGTTTTTTTCGGGAAGAACCGTTGTGGTAGTTGCACACCGGCTAAGTACGGTAAGGAATGCCGACAATATCATCATGCTCGACAAAGGCCGCATAATAGAACAAGGCACCCACCACGAACTAACAAGCCTTCGCGGCGAATATTATAGTCTGGTTAAAAACCAATTAGAATTAGGGATGTAGCACATGGAGATACAAGAAACTGAAAGGCATACTGAAGATATGCAGGAAATTATAACCAAAGTGCCGTCGTGGATATTGCGCTGGGGAATAATGTTGTTCTTTGGCATCCTGCTAATGGTGGCCGCTATTTCAGTTTTTGTACGCTATCCGGATACAATAAAATCGAGTTTAAAATTTGAATCATCGGGTATTACTATGCCAGTTGTCAGCGCCGTTCCGGGCATAGTAGCGAATCTGTGGGTTAAACAAGGGGCCATCGTAAAAAAAGGGCAAGCATTAGCTACCATCGAAATGAATAGTCCTAATACAAAGTATACCTTAGCCGCACCGCAGGATGGGAAGCTGGGCTTTGTGGCTATTGTTCAGCATGGCGCTTTTTTAAAAGCCAACCAGATTGTGTTTGCTATCCACCCTGTAAGGGAGCAGTTTTTTGGAATAATGGAAATGCCATCTTCCCAGATCAATAAAATTAAAATAGGCCAGCAGGTATTGATCAGTTTAAGAAATTACCCGGCAGATGAATATGGCGAACTGAAAGGCAGCGTAGACTATATAGCAGACGAACCCACTAATAATGGACTTTTTATAATTAAAGTTAATTTGAATAACGCAGGTTCAAAATACCCAGTAATACTTAAAAGTTGGACAATGGGCGATGCGGAGATTATTACACAGAATGTAAGCTTACAAAGCCGTATTTTCAAATCTGTTTTTAAGGGCCTGTAAGCTGTTTGACAGTAGTGGTAATGTACTAAAATTGTGGGTCGCGAATTAAAACATTGATAATCATGAATAATTTATAATTTAAAAACTGAAAATTAGTTGAAGCGGGTAGTATGAAAGTAACACCCCTTTGTTTTGGGGCAACATAGCAGAGGTAAATAGCTGAATAATGACCAAGTGTAGTGGGGTGAAGTTTACAACGCACTAACAATTACTCGAAAATCATTTAAAAAGTTCGAGATTTGTCCTGTTCCCTTTACAAATTAAAGTCAAAACCTCAAGTCGGGAGATTTGAGGCTTTTTTTGTTTCAATGTCTCGTCCTAAGAAAAGTTGACTAAAATCAAGTCAACACATGGAAAGAGAAGCAATTAAATCAAAGAATGGGTTCCCCCCATCGCGGTTCAGCCAAGCCTTCAAAAAGAAGGTAGTTGCAGAATTTGAAAGAGGCTTTTTAAACAAGGATCAGTTACAGGTAAAGTAGGTTTGCGTGGAAACTCCACCGTATTGAAATGGTGCCGGACGGGAAGATAACAAAAAAAGTGCTAAGGCCATATATAAGTGAACAAACGTATACTTGCAGTATTAAAAATTAAAAACATACATTTGTCGTAATGAAACGCACCGCGCTCATATTATTAACGTCTGTTTATCTTTTATCCTGCCTGGGATTAGGGGTAAACCGTTTTTATTGCTGCGGGAAGCTGGCTTCGGTTACGTTTCTATACGGCGCGACTGATAATACCGGCAAGCAATCTGCCGGTAAGGATAATTGCTGCAAAAACGAAAAACAAAGTTTCAAGGTAAAGGATAGCCATGTTAATGTGGCATCACTTTCTTTGAATGCCGCTGCACCCGCGATAGTTCCATCTTTTATTCACCTGGATAATGAGGCCATCGCCGGCTTATTGCACACTAAAATAGTTTATAAAGGGAATGCCCCGCCGGGACATTCGGATATACCTGTCTATACCCTTAACTGTACGTACAGGATCTGACCTGTACTTTTCTTAGCCATACGTCCTGTACCTGGCTAGTCTATTCATTGCAATCCATCATCTTAATTTAATAATCAACGCACGGCATATTGTGTCCGGCGCTATTTATCAATTCTCAATTTTTAAAAATTCATGAAAAAAGTAATGCTGATGGCGGCCGCCATCCTGATCTCTGCCGCAACCATATTTGCTTCCGGCGTTCACCCTGTTAAAGCTGTTGCCGATACATCAAAGAAGGCAGCCGCCAAAGTTGTGTATACCTGCCCGATGCATACCGATGTGGTGAGCTACAAGCCCGGCAAATGCCCGAAATGCGGCATGACGCTGGTTAAAAAAAGCGATCTGAAAAAGAAATGAACCAGGTAAGTCCTAAGTCTTAAGTCTTTAGTCCTAAGTCAGCTGCTAAGTTAGTTTGGCTTTAGACCAATGTCATTAAGTTAAGAGATTTTTATCTTTTTGCCCTCTTTATTGCGCAGCAAAAGAGAGGGCGGACGAGCGTAGCAAAGTCCGGGTGAGTTAACGGAGCGCATTCATTACCGCTGTGTTCCCCTTAACTTAATAACATTTGACTTTTGGCTTAAGACTCAGGACTCTAAAAAAAACAAAAAAAATGATAAATCAACTTATTTCCCTTTCATTAAAAAACCGGTACATCGTTTTGCTGATAGCGATTGCCCTTTTTGGATGGGGCGCCTGGTCGGTAAAACAAAATCCCATCGACGCTATTCCCGACTTGTCGGATAACCAGGTCATTGTATTTACCGAATGGCAGGGCCGCAGCCCGCAGATCATGGAAGACCAGGTGACGTATCCGCTGGTAAGCAACCTGCAGGGCATCCCTAAGGTACGGGCCATCCGCGCGACGTCCATGTTCGGGATGAGCTTTGTCTATATCGTTTTTGACGATAAGGCCGATGTGTATTGGGCACGAAGCCGGGTACTGGAAAGGCTTAGTTATGCACAGCGTTTGCTGCCGCAGGGCATTACACCAACACTCGGCCCTGATGGCACAGGCGTAGGCCATATTTTGTGGTATACGCTGGATGCAAAAGGGATTGACCTGGGTGAACAGCGCGCGTTGCAGGATTGGTATGTCAAATTAGGTTTGCAAACAGTCCCCGGCGTGAGCGAGGTGGCATCATTCGGAGGGTTTGAAAAACAGTACCAGGTCACCGTTGATCCGCACAAACTCAATTACTACAACATCCCTTTATCGCAAGTATTAAAAGCGGTTAAAAGCAATAACAATGATGTAGGCGGCCGCAAGTTTGAAATGAATGGCACAGGGTATATCGTCCGCGGCCTGGGCTATATCAAAAGTTTAAAGGATGTAGAGAATATCCCTATTGGGGTGATTAATACCATCCCGGTAACGATAAAAGATGTTGCTACGGTGCAAATGGGGGGTGATGAACGATTGGGCATCTTCGACCGGAACGGCACAGGCGAAGCGGTGGGCGGTATTGTAGTGATGCGGTATGGCGAAAACGCGGACAGGGTTATTCACGCGGTTAAAGATAAAATGGCCGACATCCAAAAAGGGCTGCCTCCGGGTGTGAAATTCAATATTGCCTATGACCGCAGCGAGGTGATTGAAAATGCAGTTAATTCCGTCAAACACACGCTCATCGAAGAAATGATAACCGTGTCTATCATTGTTATCCTATTCCTGTTCAGCTGGCGAAGCGCGCTAAGCATAATTATCCAGATCCCTATTACGATAGCCGCCAGTTTTATCCTGCTCAATGCCTTTGGCATCAGCTCCAATATCATGTCTTTAACAGGTATCGCATTAGCTATCGGTGTCATCGTGGATAACGGGATCGTTATGGTAGAAAACTCGCACCGGAACTTATCCATTGCACAACAAAAAGAAAGATCATGACCACGGCAGAACGAATTAAAATCATAGAAGCCTCCTGCAAACAGGTTGGCCGCGGCGTGTTCTTTTCGACGCTTATCATTGTGGCGTCTTTCTTGCCGGTTTTTTTACTGGAAGGACAGGAAGGTAAACTATTCGGCCCGCTGGCCTGGACGAAAACCTTTATCCTGGCTATTGACGCTATCCTCGCGGTAACGCTGGCGCCGGTGCTCATTTCCTTTTTCCTGAAAGGGAAACTGCGCACCGATGATCACAACCCTTTAAACCGCGGGCTTGAAAAAATTTATCGCCCTGTTCTCGACTGGTGCGTAACCTGGCGTAAAGCCACTATCGGCATTAATATCATTGCCTTACTGGTTAGCGTCCCGCTCTTATTGAGCTTAGGCAGTGAGTTTATGCCGCCGCTGGATGAAGGCTCCATTTTGTTTATGCCCGTTACCATGCCGGATATTTCCAATTCGGAAGCGAAGCAATTGCTGCAGGTACAGGACAGGATCATTAAAAGCGTGCCCGAAGTTGCCAATGTGTTGGGAAAAGCGGGCCGGGCAAATACAGCTACAGATAATTCGCCTATAAGCATGGTCGAAACCATTATTCTTTTAAAGCCAACAAGTGACTGGCGCAAAGGCCTGAAAAAAGAAGATATAATTAATGAACTGAACGCCAAGCTGCAAATACCCGGCGTAGTGAACGGCTGGACACAGCCCATTATCAATCGTATCAACATGTTATCCACGGGTATCCGTACCGACGTGGGCTTAAAGGTATATGGGCAGAACCTGGATACCATTTATGCCCTGTCAAACCAAATGAAACAGGCATTGCAGGGTGTCGCGGGCGTCAAGGATTTATATGTTGATCCCATTACAGGCGGTAAATACCTGGATATACAAGTGAACAAAGATGCCATAGCCAGGTACGGCCTGAGCGTGGACAACGTGAACGAAGTGGTTGAAAGCGCGTTAGGCGGGATGAACCTGACCTCGACCATTGAAGGACGCAGGCGTTTCAGCGTTAACCTGCGGTTTGCGCAGGATTACCGGAGCAATCTCGATGCGATCAAACGTACCCTTGTTCAAACCCCGTCTAACGGGCCTGTTCCGCTATCATCCGTCGCGGATATAAAGATCAGCGATGGCCCGGCCATGATACAGTCTGAAAATGCACTGTTACGCGGAACTGTACTATTCAATGTGCGGGACCGCGATTTGGGCAGCACGGTTCATGAAGCACAGGACAGGTTGAACATTATGGTAAAGACGCTGCCAAAAGGTTATTACGTAGAATGGAGCGGCCAGTATGAAAACCTTATCCGGGCGCAGCGCACGTTAATACTGATCCTGCCCATTGTGCTGATCATCATATTTATGTGCCTGTACTTTGCTTTTCATTCCATCCGGGAGGCATTTTTCAGCCTTATCTCTATTCCATTTGCATTGATCGGAGGCGCATATATGGTGTATTTCTTCGGTGTGCATTTATCCGTTGCTGTGGCGGTGGGCTTTATTGCGTTATTCGGTATTGCCGTAGAGACGGGTATTGTTATGGTGATCTATCTCAATGATGCCATGCAGCAGTTGGTCGCCTTAAAAGGTAATTCCAGGGCAACAATTACCAGGGAGGATTTGCGAACTTATGTGATGAACGGAGCGGTAAAGCGTTTACGGCCAAAACTAATGACTGTTTGTGTTGCCTTGTTTGGATTAGTGCCTGTGCTATGGGCAACCGGAACAGGCAGTGATGTGATGCTGCCCATTGTGCTGCCGATGATCGGCGGCGTATTAACTTCTTCCACGCATATTTTATTGGTAACCCCGCTCATCTTTTTGATGGTGAAGGAATATGAACTAAAGAAATACGGCAAGCTGGAAGTATTGGAGGTAAAAGAATAATGAAAAAATATCAGATTATATTAACCGGCCTGGTGTGCGCGGCAACTTTTGCAAACGCCCAGCGCCTGTCATTAGATAGTGTTATAGCCCGCGTTGCCGCGAATCCCGGGTTACGGGCGTATGATGCAAAGATGAGTGCGCAGGATGCCTATGCAACCGGCGCGAAAAGCCTGGATGCGCCAAAGATCAGCGCGGGGCAGTACCAAACCCCGTATCAGCTTAATCCAAACGGGGGGTCCTTTATGATACAGGCCGAGCAAATGTTTACCAATACGGGCAAACTCCGGGCAAAAGAGGATTATATGAAAGGATTATCCAAAGTAACTGCCGAGGATAAGAACTACCTGAAAAATCAGCTGATTGCCCAGGCGAAGCAATATTACTACGAGCGGGTGGTGATCGAAAAAAAACTGGCTTTACTTCAAAATACAAAAAGCTTACTAGAGTATATGCTGAAGGATGCCAACATCCGGCTAACGTATGGTAAGGAAAAGCTCAGCAACATCTACAAAGCCAAAGCCGAACTATATCAACTGGACAACGCCCTCGAGCAATTGAACAATGACATCAGCCAAAAAAACATCATGCTGAACACGCTGATGAACCGGGATAAGCAAACCGCATTTACGGTAGACACGAATGTCGCAGTAAAGAATTATGAGACAACCGTAACCGATACGGCCAGTCTTGCAAGTACCCGCAGTGATATAAAAGGAATTAGCCGGAACATTGATTTGCAGCAGTTAAATGCGCAAATGGAATACAGCAAACGCAAACCTGATTTTGGTTTACAAGCGGCACACATGATTAGTTATGGCGGCTTCCCGAACCAATATGTTTTAATGGCTTCCGTCACCATACCCATTGTGCCCTGGGCTTCCAAAGAATACAAGGCTAATCTGAAGGGTATCCGTTACGAAGTAGAAGAACTGCAGCAAAAAAAAATGGATATGCTGAACCAGGCTGCGGGTCAACTCGCAGGGTTAAGGATTGATATGGAGAGCAAAAAGAGGCAATTGAAAAATTATAATCAAAATATTATACCGGCTTTGCAAAATGGATACAAAACGGCACTGTTGGCATATGACCAAAATACTGGCGATCTGCCATCCGTATTGAACGGAATAAAGGATTTACAAACGGCACGTATGGAAGCTTTAGACCGTTTGCAGGAATTATTAACCCTACAGGTAGCTTATGAAAAAGAAAATGAGAGGTATTAAGATCATCATGTTTGTTGCATTAATATTTGGTGCAATCGCATGTACAGACCATAAGCAGGCAACGGTTAAAATACAGGCAAAAAGTGACATTCAGTACACCTGCCCGATGCATCCGCAGATCCTGGAGGATCATCCGGGGAGCTGCCCGATATGCGGGATGACCCTGGTTAAAAAATCGGGCCAGGCCAGTGAAGGGGCAGGTATTAGTTTGAATACCGTTTTACAACCGGTTAACTCCTCCGTCATTTCATCAGTGAATGCCATTACACCCGAAGAAAAGGAGATACCGGTAAGTATTTTAGCCAACGGCTATCTTGACTTTGATGCGCGTACATTTAACAATATCGCTTCACGCTTTTCGGGCCGCATCGAAAAGTTATATATCAAATACGCTTTCCAGGAGATACACAAGGGGCAGCGCATTTTTGATGTCTATAGCCCTGACCTGGTTACCGCCCAGCAGGACCTGATCTACCTGGCAAAAAACTCCCAGCAGGAAACAGCGCTAATCAATGCTGCCAGGCAAAAACTGACACTATTGGGTATGACTTATGAACAAATTAACCAGGTACTGAAAACTGGAAAAGCGTTTTATAATCTGCCTGTTTACAGTCGGTATGAAGGGCATGTGCATGACACGCAACATAGTCAAATGGAAAGTGTAACGACAGGCGCCAATGCAAGCTTTTCTAATAACCTTCCGCTTGCTGTAAAAGAGGGGATGTTTGTCCAAAAGGGGCAAACATTATTCAACGTTGTCGATCCACATATGTTATGGGCAGTCATCAAAATAGACCCGTCGGCAATTTCGGCCGTAAAATTAAACCAGACGGTGACGATTACACTACCGGATATACCGGGGAAAATAATTAACGCAAAGGTGAACTTCATCGAACCGGTGCTGGAGAATGGAGATAAATCAACAAGCATTCGCGTGTATCTCATTAATATGGATCACGCCCTTAAGGTAAATAGCCTGGTTAAAGCCGAAATACAAACGGGAAAAAAAAGCGGGTTGTGGATACCGCGGTCAGCGGTTGTTGATCTGGGACGGACACGGATCGTGTGGCTTAAACAAGGTGCCCTATTCCGCGCTCACGAGGTAAGCACAGGCATAATGAACGGCAATGAGATACAGGTAACAAAAGGATTGATGCAAACAGACAGCCTGGCATCAAACGCCCAATATCTAACAGACAGCGAAAGCTTTATTAAAACAAAAGGCAATGAATAAGATGAAAATAGTCGCGCTGCTGTTTGTCCTGTGGTTTACCGCATGCAAACAAAAGCCACAAGTTTTGTTAACTGCCACACAGGGCAAAGCGTACTACACCTGTTCAATGCACCCGCAGATACACGAGGACCACCCGGGCAACTGCCCGATATGCGGGATGAAACTGATCAAAGTTGAACTTACAGGTTATAATGCCGCCGCCACGGATAAGATCACGTTAACACCAACGCAAATCCAACTGGCAGGTATACAGACGGACACGGTCCGGGAAGAAAATACCGGAAGTGAAAAGACATTGACCGGAACAGTCACTGTCAACGAAAGCGATGCAGAGGAAATGAGCGCAAGGATAGCAGGCCGCATACAGCGATTATTTGTAAGAACAACAGGCGAAAAAATTTCGGTGGGCCAGCCCGTATATTCCATTTATAGTGACGACTTGCAGGAAGCCGAAAAGGAATACCTGCTGGCACGGCAACAACAAAAAGTGCTGCATAACCCGGATGTAGATTATCGGCAATTGATTGCCGCCGCGGAAAATAAGCTGCAGCTATGGGGCCTGTCGCGTGGACAGATCAGCGCCTTAGCGACATCAGGAAACGTGTCGGCTACGACAATTGTATTGAGTAAAGTCAACGGAACGGTTAGTGAGATAGCTGTTCATGAGGGAGACTATGTAACGGAAGGGATGCCTATCCTGAAAACACAGGGCTTGAATAGTTTATGGATAGAGGCCCAGGTTTACGCCGGCGAAACCAGTATCTATAAAGAAAATGCCCCGGTTAATGTGTCATTTCCAGACCTTGGAGAACAACGGGCCACCGGCAAGGTGGTGTTTGTTAATCCAGAATTAACCGGCACCTCCAAAGTTGATTTGATCAGGATCAGCATTCCAAATCCGCAGGGACTAATAAAACCCGGTATGCTGGCCTATGTAACCATTGCGAATGGTAATAAACGCGCTTTAGCTGTCCCCGCTTCCGCTGTTTTAACGGACGGACGTGGCAGCAGGGTTTGGGTTAAAAATGCAGATGGTAGTTTTTCATCGAGGACGATCGTCGCCGGTGCGGGAAACCAAACCTATGTGCCGGTTATTTCTGGCTTAACCGCCGGAGATGTTGTGGTGTCGAACGGCGCATATTTATTAAATAGTGAGTTTATTTTTAAGAACGGCGGCGATAAAAAGGGAATGGGCAATATGAAAATGTAATTGCAAAAGTTGTTTCATCTTAAATTTTTTATCAAATGGGTGACTTGGGAAAGAACATTTTTTTCATTTCCATGTTTCAACAATATCCTTTAGTTAAAACTTTATAAATGACTAACCAACGTTTATAAAATGATAGGGTACTTTGGTAATTTAAATCTTCCAGTCATAATGTTTCTAACTGAAATTTCATGAATTGCGGGATTTTATAGTTTATAACAGATTTGTATGGATGAAAAATTACAAGCTTTAAACCACACCTTGACAACCACTTACATGCCAGTTAAAAACCCAAATTCAGATGGAGGAACGAATACCCTTACCACAGAAGAATGGACCCGGATTGTAAATGATTTTAATAATACGGAAGCGCCATATCCAAAAGAAAAAACGCTGTTTGGCCTTTTTGAAGAACAAGTATTAAAATCGCCGGATGCTGTTGCGCTCCGGAAAGGTGATAAGACCATAACCTACGTTGAACTGAATAAACAGTCGAACAGGTTAGCCCATCTGCTTATTGACAGCGGTATTTTACCGGAAGATAACATCGGTTTATTGGTTACCCGCGATTTCGAAATGATAATCGGAATGATGGCCATTTTGAAATCAGGTGGCGCGTATGTTCCTATCGACCCCGAATATCCTATTGACAGGCAGGAATATATCTTTAATCAATCATTATTAAAAATGGTGATCGCCGATAAGGATTACCCGCTTCAAAAATTGATCGATGAAAAAAAATTCATTGTAATCGACTTCAAAAACCTCAGCTCGTTTGACGACAAAAACCCGGGTTTAAAGATCGACAGCAAACAACTTGCATATACCATTTACACTTCCGGGTCAACCGGAAGGCCTAAAGGTGTAATGATCGAGCACCATTCGGCCGTTAACCTGGTCCTTTGGGTTAATGATACTTATAACGTTGGCGGCAACGACCGCCTGTTGTTTATTACCTCCATGTGTTTTGATCTTTCTGTATATGACATTTTTGGCGTATTAGCCGCTGGCGGTACACTGGTAATTGCCGAAAGTAAGGAGATACAAAATGTTAAAACACTCCAGGACATGCTGGTTAAATATGATATTACCTTTTGGGATTCGGTACCAACTACAATGGACTATTTGGTACGGGACCTTGAACGTGAGCAGCCTGGTTACCGGCATACCGGGTTAAAAACAGTTTTTTTAAGCGGCGACTGGATTCCGGTTGACCTTCCCGAACGAATGAAAATATTTTTTCCGAAAGCTAAAGTTATCAGTTTAGGCGGTGCTACCGAGGCAACTGTTTGGTCGAACTATTTTCCCGTAGAGCAAACTGATAAAAGCTGGAAAAGTATCCCGTATGGGAAGCCGATCACAAATAATTTCTTTTACGTACTGGATGAACAGCTGCAACCTGTACCTATGGGGGTAATGGGCGATCTGTATATCGGTGGGGTAGGCGTGGCGCGTGGTTATGCCAATGATCCCGAAAAAACGCGTAATTCTTTTGTGCCCGACCCTTTTAATACGAGCCTGGGCGGGATAATGTACCGTACCGGCGACCTGGGCCGAATGATGCCCGACCTGAATATGGAGTTTTTAGGCAGAAAGGATAACCAGGTAAAAATACAGGGGTTCCGGATTGAATTGGGTGAGATAGAAAGCGTTTTAAACAGCTACGAGATAGTAAGAAGCGCCGTTGTGCTGGCTAAGGATGATATAGACGGCAAGAAAATGCTTGTTGCTTACATTGTTCCAAAGCAAAAGTTTGACCGCGAAATAGTTGTTAATTTCTTAAAAACCAAATTACCACAATATATGGTGCCGGCGGTTTGGATAGAACTTGACGAACTGCCGCTAACATCAAATGGAAAGATCGACCGGAAGTCGCTGCCTGATCACCAGGAAGCTATTGCAGAAAAGAAAAAAAATTATTTAGAGCCCGCCACCGAAACCGAAAAAGTGATGGCCGCGCTCTGGAAGGAAAGCATGGGCCTTGAACAGATCAGCGTTGATGATAACTTTTTTGAACTGGGCGGACATTCGCTGATGGCTGTCAGGATATTATCGAAGTTTGAGAAGAAAACTGGTAAGAATTTTCAGCTTTCAGTGCTTTTTAAATACCCCGATATCAGGTCGCTGAGTGATTTTATAGATAATTTTCAAAACGAATCCATTTACACTTCCCTTGTACCCATCAAACCTTCGGGAACTAAAGCGCCGTTGTATATTATTCATGGCGAGGGTTTAAATATCTTAAATTTTAGCCACCTGGCTACCTATGTGGATGCAGAGCAGCCGCTTTTCGGCCTGCAGGCCAAAGGGCTTAACGGTGTGGACGAACCTTTGGACAATCTGCCCGACATTGCAAAGCATTATTTGAGCGAAATATTGCAGCATAATCCGAACGGCCCATATTTATTAGCGGGATATTCATTTGGGGGGTACGTTGCCGTAGAAATGAGGAAGCAATTGGCCGACATGGGCAAGGAGGTAAAAATGCTGATGATGTTTGATACCAATGCCGAAAAAACGGAGTACAAAGATTGGTATTCAGTTTTGCCGAAAAAGGTGAAAAGGCATTTGCCGAGGATCGTCAGGTCTTTGATGTATCAGCCGATTAATTTATTAAAAAATGCACTTCGTAGGATATCAACTAAAATTGCTGAGAATTCTGCCAAAAAACGCGAGGCTAAAAACTTTTATCAGCAAATAAAAAATATAAAACAGAAGCACCTGATAGCATTCAGAAAATACCCCATGGTTCCGTTTGACGATAAGGTTTATTTATACCGGGCAGATATTTGTGTGCACTATGTAAACGACCCGGAGTATCTGGGCTGGAAAAAATTTGCGAAAAAGGGCGTTCAACTGTTCCATGTTCCTGGCGATCACCTGTCAATGTTATTGCCGCCAAACGTGAAGGAATTTGCATCCATATTGCAAAAATCGATGGATGAATGCCAGTAGTTCTCCATTGCCAAATAGAATATTCTTAAAAATTATATAAAAGTGTACTATAATGAATACTGTTCCTCTTACTAATCAAAACCTGGATGATTGTGTTGGCGTTTTTATTAAATCATACAACCAACCGCCCTGGAATTACCACTGGACCTTTGACAAGGCAAAACAGTACTTAAGCGAGTATATGAACTGTACCCAGTTTGTAGGGTTTATTTTATATGATGAGGGCGAGCCTGCGGGCGCAATCCTGGGCCACAAAAAAACATGGTGGACCGGGCCGCAATTTATGATAGACGAATTCTTTATCTCGCCAGAAAGGCAACGAAAAGGATACGGTAAAAAGCTATTGGATTTTTGCGATCAGTACGCCAATGAAAACGGTATTGAATTATTAATATTGATGACCAATAAGTATATGCCGGCCTATCAATTCTACACAAAATCGGGATATATCAATACCGAACAATACGTGTTTATGTTTAAGCAACTGCTTTAAGCACATGAGTATTGCCCTTCATTGAAAATTACAATAACTGGTATAGTTGTTGTAATTCCTTACACGACAGTTTTATTTCTTTAAGATTAATATGTCTTCTTATCGCTGAAAGAGCCCACTTCTTTCCGGCGTGAATCAGGTAACGGAATTTCCCGCTTTCCGGCCCTTACAAACCCAATTCCCGTACTTTCCTTCTTATTAAATTATTATTTTTAATGTAATAAAAGTATCGAAAAATTAAGATAAGTATCTATTTAGATAAAAAAATTAATTAAAATGTTATTGCGAAGATTAAATGGCACAAATTATGCTTTAGTGTACCAAACAACTTTACAACAATTACAACGATGAACAACCGATACAAGCTTATCAATAATGTACTGAACGTTATTCTGGATTACTTCCTTTTAAACCTGTCGCTGATTACTGTATATAATCAAGCACACCACACGGCCTTTCACTGGCTTATCGATAAGGCATTTTTGCATATTGGATTGATGTTCAATTTGCTGTGGCTTTTATCGGCAAATATTATCCGGTTATACCGGACGGAGTCGGATAATGAAGCTAAGGCATCGCAAAAGCTGATAGCAGCCTATACTTTTTATGTCGTTATCGTGTGTTATATAGTGCTGTTCCTCAATCCTATCGATACTTATTTAGTTACAAGGGAATTTCTGTTTAATTCGATGACCATGTTTGGCGTGTCAATTGGCGTTTGCCATATTTTACTGGCGCATTTCAGTAAGTATTTTGTTGTTGGCCGTACCTTAAGAAAAGCGATCATAGTAGGCGGTGGCCGCGCAGGAACCGAATTGTACAATCACTACAAAAACAACCTGCACAGGGGATATGTGCTGTTAGGGATGTTTGACGATGAGCCTTCAAGGGTTACTGACGAACAATCATATTTGGGCGATACCAACGCATGTATGAACTATGTAATTGAAAACAAGGTGGACGAAATTATATGCGCTCTTCCTTATTCGCAGCACGACACCATTGAGCGTTTGATAAAAGATTCGGACAAAAACATGGTGCGGTTTAAACTGGTTCCTGATTTTAGCTACTACCAGGGTTCGCTGTTAAATCAAAGCATCAGCAATGTACAAGCATTGCCAATACGGGTTGAACCGCTTGAAGATGTTTTTAACCGCACTATAAAAAGGTTATTTGATATTGTGTTCTCGTCTTTGGTTATCGTATTTATTTTAAGCTGGTTGTTCCCAATCATTTATTTCCTGATAAAATGGGAGTCACCGGGCCCTGTGTTCTTTGTTCAAACCCGTTCAGGCTTGAATAATATACCATTCAACTGTTATAAATTCAGGAGTATGCGTGTGAATAGCGATTCCGATTCTGTTCAGGCTACACGCGGCGATTCGCGGATCACTAAATTAGGCGCTTTCCTCAGAAAAACCAGCCTTGACGAATTGCCACAGTTCTTTAACGTATTATTAGGCAACATGTCGGTTGTTGGTCCGCGTCCGCACATGCTGAGCCACACCGAACAATATTCAAAGCTGATCGATCAGTTTATGGTTAGGCATTTCATTAAGCCAGGTATTACCGGCTGGGCTCAAACCAATGGCCTGCGCGGCGAAACAAAAACCGTTAATGATATGCTTGCCAGGGTTGAGGCCGATGTTTGGTATATGGAAAACTGGTCGTTCTTACTCGATATAAAGATCATTTTTATGACCGTTTTCAAATCGGTATACGGCGATAAAAACGCATTTTAATACCTGTTACAGAAAGGTAGGAGATTCCGGCTGCAAAGCCGGAATCTTTTTGTTTAAACGAAAAATCGAACCTTTAACTGCCCGACCTTTTCAGAAACTCATCCACAATATAGGTAATGAAGAACAACGCGATCAGCGCAACAAATGCTTCTACCTGGAAGGTAGATATCTTATAAGCAGGATCCTGCAGCTTAAATGCCAGGTTGAATACCACCAGGCTTATTATCGGTAAAAGAAGAAATCTTCTAATAATTATGGTAGTCTTCATCAGATTTGCTCGAAGAGACGAATTTATCATTTTCATGTTCTAATCGGAAACTTTATTAAAAAGCTGGCGGTTTACTTATACGTTAATTTTTAATAAACGTTTCGATTTTAAATAATTTTTAAAGATAATTTTATTACAATTTTATAGCTATGAGAAATATCTCAATAAGACTTAATCGATAATTCCTTTGGGCCGCGGTTTATATTTTATCAAAAACGCTGATCTTCTGATATAATGATTCATCGGCTCTTCAATAAATTTAAACAGCGCTATCGACACAGCGTTTAGGATGATAAAAATATATAAGAGGTTTAATGTATCGTATTCGAAAGGCGAATGCCAATTAACGTCCCATTTATCATACAGGGTAAACACATCATTATTTAACCGATTGAAAAGGCTGTGTAAAAGATTATAGACCCACCCCAGGTGGATAAGATAGAAAATGTACGAGCTTTTACCCAGCAGCTCCACAAAGGGTGTCGCCAGGCCGCGTTTTAATAACGTTGGTTCGGTAAGCAGGCCATAAAAAAACAAAGCGATGGCCGGCGGAAGCAAATAGTTATTTGTAATGATACCAACGGGGCTTTCGAGTCCTGCATTCCATGGCGGGATAATGGGCTGTAAAGCCGTAATGAAAATACAGATAAATATAGCCGTTAACCCCAGGTAAGTGAAATTGGTACTATTACTCCGTTTTATTCCGTTTTTAAGTATATATCTGGCGAGTTGGATACCCACAAAAAACTCGAAACATCTGCCTGCGAACGTAAAAAGAAACATAAAAGTAAAATTCCCGAAAAAGCCATACCAGTCAACGTGGCTGAATATGAGCACAAGCAGTATCCCGAATAAGGTTATGAGAACTGGCTGGAGAAAAAGCTTATGATATTTTTTTGCGATCAAAAAAATTATCGGCGCCGATAGATAAAAACACTCTTCGACCGTAAGCGACCATCCCTGGGCAATGCCACTATCCCAAAACCGGAAAAAAAACCCGCGCAAAAAAGTTATGTTCAACAGCATTACGCCCAAAGGATTTGATGAGCCTTTGGTTATCGCTTGATCACTACTAAAATAGTAATAGATAAACGCGCCAATGGTGAGCAACAAATACATGGGATAAATGCGCGCCACGCGGTTTTTAAGATAATGTTTAAACCAATAGGGCGTTAAATGAAAACCCCTGTAATAGCGGTAGGTGATCAAAAACCCCGAGAGTACAAAGAAAATGGTAACCCCGATATGAAACTCGCCCAAAAAACGCCGGATGATATGTGGGTAGCTGTTGTCGAATACGTAGGCAAAATGCGATATAAATACAAGGTAAGCGGCAAACGCGCGCATCCCTGTCAATGCCGGAATATAATTTTGCTGGGGTCTTTGTGACAAATCTTATTAAATTGAAAAATCTAAGATGAATTTTTTAAACGGAAAAATAAAGCGCGACTAAATTCAAATCCTATTATATATAAGGAAACCTGCGTTCCATGCCAGTTGTTTACACATCAATTTGTCCCGTTAGGTTTTGGTCAATTGTTTACACATCAATTTTGTCCCGTTAGGGACAACCCCTTTGTAGAAAGGTTATTCAAAGATGCTTTGCCCCGTTAGGGGCTACCCAATTCGTTATATATCAGAAATCTGTCTTCCGGGTCAATTATTTACACATCAATTTGTCCCGTTAGGGACAACCCCTTTGTAGAAATGTAATTCAACAGACGCTTTGCCCCGTTAGGGGCTACCCAATTCTACAAATGGGTGTCCCCTATGAGGAAATACCAATTGTTAAATGACGTTTAAGTTTGTTTACAAACACGAAGGCTAAAGCGCCGATCCCTGTATCACATCCCTCGTTAATATTTTTTGGTCGATATAGTATTGTATTTCCGACTTTTTGAGGCCCCAGTTTGGTGCGATGAGCAACTCCATATCGCTAAGGCCGAACAGGCGCTGGATAACAATACCCGGTCGGATCAGCGGAAGTAGCTCACATAAAAAATTGGCGTATTCGTCGAGGGTAAAAAGTTTAAACGGTTCGCGTTTGTATTTAACGCCCATAACCGAGCCTTCAACAATATGCAGGTGGTGAAACTTAACAAATGTTATCTGCGGGAAACGGTTGATCTCATCGGCGTATCGCAGCATCATTTCGGTAGTTTCCCAGGGGAATCCAAAAATGGTATGCACGCAAACATCAAGCTTGCTGTTTTCGAGTAAACCCAGGGTGTTTACCAGATCATCATGGCTGCAGCCCCGGTTGATCTGCGACAGGGTATCGTTATAAATTGATTCCATGCCCATTTCCAGGTCGACATCGAAGCGATCGGTATAACTTTCCAGCAGGGCTATTTTTTCGGCGTCGATACAATCAGGCCGTGTGCCTACCGACAGGCCGACGATATCTTCGGTGCCATAGCTCAAGGCCTCGTCATACATCATTTTTAAATAATGAGTTGGCGCATAGGTATTGGTATTCGGCTGAAAATAGATAATGAATTTATCGGCTTTATTCCCTTTCCGGGCACGTTCCATGCCCTGGATAACTTGTTCGCGAACAGTGGGCGCATTGCGCGAAACCGAAGGCGTAAACGAATCGACATTGCAATAGGTACAGCCGCCATAACCTTTGGAGCCATCGCGGTTGGGGCAGGTAAAGCCGCCATCAACAATTACCTTGAAAACACGGTGCCCTTTATATTTTTCGCGCAGCCATGCCCCGTAATTGTTATATCCCTTAAAGCCTTGTTTACGCGCTATTTCTGTAACCTGCATTGCTGCAAAGATACACATAATCGGCTACGCATGTTTTCATGTGCATTGTTAAAAATGCATATGACATATAGAAAATTACTCGGCCCTTGTGATCCTGCCTGAACCTACAGTGCGGACATCAGAGATATTTGCATGCCCCGAATAGACCACACTTCCGGAGCCGACGATACGGGCTGATATACTATTATCCGCAGCGAAGTAGGCATTGCCCGAACCGGCTATCGATACTGACGCGTTATTGGTTTTGAATTCCTTTCCCAGCATTTCGCCCGATCCGGCAATTGATATGCTGGCGTCGTGCGAAGTGCCGTTCAGGTGAAGCGAACCTGATCCGCTGATGGCAATATGCAACCCTTCAGACTTCACCGAAGAAGTAATATTGCCCGAACCGCTTATAGTTAACTTTACATTATCGCCGCTTAAAATTCCGTCGACGGTTATGGTGCCCGAACCAGCGTTTGCCAGGGCCGACAATGATTTCGCGGTTACATAAATATTAATTTCTCCTTTATGGTCATCATCATTCCAATCATGATTATGTTTGAATTTGATCTTTAATTTTTCGTTTTCAACTACCGTTTCAATTTCGTTGAGGACAGATGCATCGCCGGTAAGGCGTAAGCTTTCGGTCCCGTCGATCTTCACATGTACGTGAAAGGGCCCGCCCGAGGCAATGCTGTTAAACCCGGAAATTTCCCTTTTTTGTTCAGATTGGGCGAATGTGTTTTTTGTAGCCGCTATAAATAAGAATACGGCAAAAATGGAGTAGGTTATTTTTTTCATGACACTTGTTTATATACAAGATGCGTCTGATTTGCTAAACGTTGCATGAAATTATAAGATTGGTAATATTAGCCGGCAGGTGATGCCTGCGCAGCCTTTTGCAATTTTTTCTCTTCTCTTTTTTTCTTGCGTTCGGCCCTGCGCTGTTTGCGCATCTCTTTGCGCGTAAGGCGGTCTTTTTTATTGGCGGCATTCTGGCTAATGCGTGTGGCTGCGGCTTGTTGTGCTTCTTTAGTTATGCCTGCACAGGGTTTAATTCCCGCCAGCAGGGTTTTCCACAGGGTTTTAAAAAATGGCGAGGTCCGTGGCCGCGCATATACAACATTAAACGACCTGGGTGTTTCGCCGGGATTGTCCGGGTTATTATGTTTAATGATGAATACATTTGTAAACAACGAAGCTATTTGTTTTTTCTTCAATACCGCGTTGGCTGTATCGGCATTCATCAGGCTTATCTCCAGGTTGTTGTATAAGATGGACACAGGCCCCGTTGATCTATCGCGGTTACCCTTAATATCAAAATCGAAACGTTTAACGGTGCCTGTGCTGAACTTAATCATCGCCAGCGGAACAACTGCCGTATTGATTGTTGGCAGATCCATCGGGCCAAGGTGGCCCTTATAGCTGAAGCTATGTTTCTCATCAGTCAGGTTAAAACTAAAAAAAACATTCAGTTTTCCCCTATTCATGAAATAAGTAGTTAGCTGCGCGGTGGATATGCCATTTTTTTGTAAAGCCTCTTTTTGCGTGGTTATATTAAAAAGGTTTCCGCTGGTATTATTGAATGTAAGCGTGCCGGTTTTGTGTGATTTTATATTGTACTCGGTATAATCGATGTTCAGATGATTTACGCTGATGGTATCGAGTTTTAAGGCAGTATTGAGTGTGTGTATAAGCACATTCGGAAATGTTTTCACCTTATCGGTACTGTCGGCAGCTGAAGGGTTCGGGTTGCTGAATATGGCAATTGCCCCGGAATTTAAGATAAGCTTCGAGGCCGTAAAAGTCCGGTATTTATGATAATTTAAAAAGTCAAAATTGTTTAGCTGGATCGAGTCGAGGCGGAACGTAAACCTATCGGCCATGCTCTTTCCAAAAAATACAACGGACTTAACCGGCTGCATGGTGAACCCCGTAATATTTAAACGCGACGTTAATGTTGATAGCTTAAGGTTTTTTATATTATAGGCATATAAGCCGCTGGCCGATTTGCCTTTGTAGTTATTCAACTCGGCAACAATGTCGCGGCAGTATAGAAGCCTGCTTTTATCAGTTTGTGTAGCCGAGTCGATCAGCAGGTCAGTGGCGCTCAGGTTCATTTCCTTGAGTTCTGAGATTTCCAGTTTATTGCCCGAATAATCCTCGTAACGGAGCTTCACGTCACCTAATATGATGCTCCCTACCTGGATGGAATGCAAGCTCTTTGATATCTTCTGGTAGGCGGTCCGGTTATCTTTTACAACAGTATCTTTGGTATGATTTAGCTGATAGCTGACCTTTAACTCTGGACTGTTAAGGATGATCTCGCCGATCTCGAGCTTATGCTGAAAATATAATTTGAAAGGATGGATATGCGATAAAGTAAGACGCTTAACATGCAGTTCAACCAGGTTATTCGGTGCAAGGTGCCTGCTTTTTTCGCTGTCGTAAACTCCGGCATTGGGTTTTAGCGTTATGTTGTAAATGACAATGGTACCACGGAGAACGTGTAGCTCAGCGGAAGAGAAATCAATATTATATAGCCCGTCGCTGCTTTTTGAAACAACATCTTTAACCTTGCCCGCCAATATAGGCGACCAATACTGGTTGATTATAAATCCCAATATTAAAACCAGGGCGATAATAACCAATATTATCCTGGCAAGCACCCGCTGCCATCTCTCATTTAGAAAATCAAACGCCCCTTTTAGTTTTGGTAGTTTCATTATGTCTGGTTAGCCTGGCGTTTTTGTTTTTCTGATTATTTCTGTTCCTCTAAATGGTGAAGCTATTAAACAAAGTTACAATCCTGTCAACTGTTCCCCACTCACCTGCCTGAAAACAGCTTTTTTATGCAATTGTTCTCTGTAATACTCAATTTACCGCTAATATCTTAAATAGCGCTTTTTTCACCAAACATATTTATTTCACTCTTCTCCATTAACAAAGCGCAAGTCACTGCAATTATCAAAAAATTGTTACTGACAATCTGTCACGCTATTTATATTTTATGTACTTTTGCGGACTAATTTGATCATAACGAATGGATTTACTGATTCCGGATAAAGTGCACGACGAAGCCCGGCAGGGGGAAGCATTATTATTAGAACCGCTGAGTAATACAACCAATAACCGTAAGCTTTATATCGAAAGTTATGGCTGCGCCATGAATTTCTCCGATAGCGAGATCGTAGCGTCTATTTTGCTTGAAAAAGGATTTGAAACAACATCAGATTATAATGTTGCCGACGTTATTTTTATAAACACCTGCTCTATCCGCGAAAACGCTGAACAACGCGTTCGCAATCGCTTAAAGGAATTTACCATTGCCAAAGTAAGAAACCCGGGATTAATAGTAGGTGTGCTGGGATGTATGGCCGAGCGCTTAAAATCAAAATTTCTTGAAGAGGAAAAACTGGTCGATGTAGTAGTTGGCCCGGATGCTTACCGCGACCTGCCGAACCTTATTGAACAGGTTGACGGCGGCCAAAGGGCGGTTAATGTGCTGCTATCGCGCGAGGAAACTTATGCCGATATAAGCCCCGTACGTTTAAACAGCAACGGCATCAATGCTTTCGTGTCCATAATGCGCGGATGCGATAACATGTGTTCGTTCTGCGTTGTTCCCTTTACTCGCGGCCGTGAGCGCAGCCGTGATCCGCAGTCAATAGTTAACGAATGTACCGACCTGTTTAACAGGGGGTACCGCGAGGTTACCTTGTTGGGGCAAAACGTTGATTCGTATAAGTGGAAGTCGGAAGTCGGAGGTCAGAAGTCTGAAGTCAGAAATCTGAATGGCGAATTTGAAGTACAAAAAGAAGTCGCCCCTACCGGAGGAGATTTAGAGGGGGCTGCCGTCAATTTTGCCAGCCTGCTTGAAATGGTTGCTTCAGTTAGTCCTCAACTGCGTGTACGTTTTTCGACCTCGCATCCCAAAGATATCACCGACGAGGTGCTGCATACCATTAAAAAGCACGCTAACATTTGTAATTATATCCACTTGCCTGTTCAATCCGGCAACAGCCGTGTGCTTGAACTGATGAACAGGACTTACGATCGGGGATGGTACATTAACCGCATCGATGCCATCAGGCGTATCATACCGGAGTGCGCCATATCAACGGATGTGATCACAGGTTTCTGCACCGAAACGGAAGAAGAGCACCAGGACACATTAAGCATGATGGACTACGTGCACTATGATTTTGCCTATATGTTCATGTACTCCGAAAGACCGGGAACATTAGCTGCCAAACGGTATGCAGATGATATACCTGATGAGGTAAAGCGGAGACGTTTAAAAGAGATCGTGGCAAAACAGCAGGAGCATTCATATCTGCGTTTACAACTGCTTGTTGGCACAACCCAGAGAGTTTTGATAGAAGGGTTTTCAAAAAAATCGGATAATGATTATTGCGGCAGAAGCGACCAGAACGCTATGGTGGTGTTCCCGGTAACGGAAAATTATAAACCCGGCCAATACGTAGATGTGCTGATTGACAGGTGCACAACAGCAACTTTGCTGGGAAATGTAATTAGTTAATTTGATGATTTGAAAATTCGAAGATGGCTTAATTCTCAAATTTTAAAATTGCCAAATTTTCAAATTGAAAACTATGGAAATACAGGAAATAAAACAACGCTTCGGTATCATCGGCAATTCGCCTTTGCTTCACCGGGCCATAAATATAGCTAACCAGGTTGCGCCTACGGATATCTCGGTTTTAATAACAGGAGAGAGTGGTAGTGGTAAAGAGGTTTTTTCGCACATCATACACCAGATGAGCCCGCGCAAGCACGGGCCATTTATAGCCGTAAACTGCGGCGCCATACCTGAAGGCACTATTGACTCGGAATTGTTCGGTCACGAAAAAGGGTCGTATACCGGCGCTGTTGGCGAGCGTAAGGGATATTTTGAAACCGTAAACGGCGGTACTATATTTTTAGATGAAATTGCCGAGATGCCTTTGGGCACGCAAGCGCGGTTGTTACGGGTTTTGGAATCGGGCCAGTACATCAGGGTGGGGTCTTCCAAGGTAGAGAAAACGAATGTGCGTGTTATTGCTGCTACAAACGTGGACGTGTACGAGGCGGTCAAAAATGGCAAATTCCGCGAGGACCTTTATTACCGGTTGAACACCGTTCCGCTACGCATACCACCTTTGCGCGACAGGAAGGAAGATATCTACTTATTATTCCGAAAATTTACGTCCGACTTTACCGATAAATACCGCACGCCGCCTATCCAGCTGGATGACGAAGCGCAGCAGGTATTGGTCAATTACTCGTGGCCTGGCAATGTCCGGCAGTTAAAAAATATGGCAGAGCAACTGGCCGTACTTGAGCGCGATCGCGTCATCACTGCACAAACACTGCTGAACTACCTCCCGCAGGAAGCAACCGGCAGAAACCTGCCAATGCGCCTTGATCATCAAAAGGAAGATTTTTCGGAACGCGACATTTTATATAAAGTGCTGTTTGATATGAAGCGCGACATGGTCGAACTAAAAAAACTGGTGGCGGATATTATTGAACATGGCGGTGTTTCAGTTAATCATGCTAATAATTCACAGGCCATAAACCAGCTATATCGCGACATAGAATTACCCGGCACGTCCGAAGCGCAATTTACCTTACAGCATCCCGTTAATAACAACAATCAATATAATATCACCCACGATGCCGAAGAAGTTGAAGAGTCGCTTTCGTTAATTGATAAGGAATCGGACCTTATCCGCAAGGCTCTAAAAAAACATAAAGGCAAACGCAAGCTGGCGGCAAATGAACTGGGGATATCGGAACGGACTTTATACAGGAAAATTAAAGAGCTAAATTTATAAGATGAAAAGAGCATCCGGATGGTTACTATTTATCGGTTTTATTTTGTTGTGGCAATCGTGCACTTATAATTTAAGTTTAAGTGGTTCATCAATACCGCCAACAATGAAGACTATACGGGTTGACTTTTTTGAGAATAATGCCCAGCTTGTGGTAAATACATTGAGCCGGCAATTTACCGAGGCATTGAAAAGCCGCATTCGGAATACAACCCGCCTGGATGTTGTACAGGCCGGTGATGCCGATGCAATATTTTCGGGCAGTATTACCGACTATACTATTGCCCCTGTTTCTATCCAGGCTACTAACAACAATGTTGCCCCTATAGCCGGCGCCAGCCGGTTAACGATAACGGTTAGGGTAAAATATGTTTATGATGCAGATAAAAAGCTTAGTTTTGAAGAAACATTTTCGAGATACGAGGATTTTACCGGAGATATTGCTGCCAAAGAGCAGACGCTTATCTCGGACATCAATAAGCAATTAACCGAAGATATTTTTAATAAAGCCTTTGCAAATTGGTAATCAATTTGTAGTTTCAAGCACCGTGGAGCAACAGTTTAACAACGAACAAAATGAATTTTTATGGATATTATTAGCCGATCCGGCCAATGATGGGTATGCGTATACGTCCGACTTGCAGCGCCTGGTTAATGACTTTCCACAAAGCGGTATTTTGCACGCGCTGCTGGCACATTCCGACGACCGAAAGCATTTAAAACATGCGGCAGTTTATTTTAATCCGCATGCTTTGTTTAAGCTGATAAATGCTTCATCTGCGTTAAACGCGGTTTCTGATGAACGTATCGTCCTTCATGGAAAAAGCCGGCCGGATACGTCCCCGCAAGGTAAAAGCAATGACTTCGGCGCAGAGGTAATAACCGGCGTTGAGAGTGAAGATCAAGAGGAGCAGCATAGCGAAGTTATTGATCACGAGGCTGCAACTGAAGATCACCTGGAAGAAGCTATGACCGGCGAATTACATCATGATCATCGCCCTAATGAGGAAAATATCGAAGATGAAACCTACGAGGAAATTGTTGGCATTGAAAATATAAATACGCACTCTGTCCCGGCTTTAACAGATCAAGGAGACAGATCAATTGTAGAAAGTGTCGAATCGATTGACTTTTTTACGTTCGATAAAGCATTCGGCGAGCAGGAACCGGTAGCGGAAAAAGAGGTGTTACCACACGAAACCCAGGGCTTTGCCTACGGGCAGCACGATCTTTCAAAATATAACGACGATAAAATGCCATACACATTTATGTGGTGGCTTGATAAAACCCGCAGGGAACATGCCATAACGCTGCAGCCTTACGCTAAACCGCCCGCTGCAAACCCATATGCGGCAAAAAACCCAACAAACGAACTGCAGCAGCAGTATTACGAGAATATTTTTCATTTAACGTCGCTTGAAGAATTAGGTAAAGATAGTATTGAGGCCCCCGCCGGTTTACAAACTAAACGTAAGGAGCATGAAATTATCGAGCGCTTTATACAGGAAGAACCCCAGATCAAACCGCAAAGCAGCGATAAGCTGGATAATGAAAACAAAGCCAAAAAAAGCGCAGAAGACCAGGATGAACTGGTAACCGAAACACTGGCTGCTATTTATACCGACCAGATGCTTTATCATAAAGCCATCGCATCGTACAAAAAATTGATGTTGAAATTCCCGGAAAAAAGCCGTTACTTTGCCGCGAAGATAGAACAGTTAGAAAAGAGAACCAATTAGAATAAGAAATGTATTTAGTATTATTGATCATAGCTATTGTCGTTTGTGCCTTGCTGGTACTTATGGTATTGATACAAAACCCAAAGGGTGGCGGTTTATCATCAAATTTTTCGAGCTCATCTCAATTAATGGGCGTGCAAAAAACAGGCGACTTTTTAGAGAAAGGCACCTGGATATTGGCCATAACATTAATGGTTTTATGCCTTGCAATTAACGTCGCAGTGAAAAACGGAACTGAAAAAAGCGCCGACCCACAGTTGAAAGAGAAGATCGATAAAGCTTCCAAACCATTGGCTCCTGCAAACGCGCCTGTAACATTGCCTGTTGCACCGCAGCCGAGGCCCGCTAAGAAGTAAGCAGAATAATATAACAAAAGGGCTTTGACTGATGGATTTCGGTCGAAGCCTTTTTTATTAAGCTACTGACATGATGACATTGCAGATTAAAGTAATGTTAATATTAAAAAATGTCACTCCCCTAAATCTGACAATACATCAGTAAAATATGCCAATTAGGTAAATTGCAATTGGTTGGCATAATTGATGAGCACATGCACACAGAACTTAAATTTCTATAAAACTAATAATCGTATAACTATGTCATTAAAAATTAAACCGATCGGTGACAGAGTAGTTGTGGAAGCTGCTCCTGCCGAAACTATGACCGCTTCTGGTATTTATATCCCGGAAACAGCGCAAGAAAAACCGCAAAAAGGTACCATTGTAGCAGTTGGACCTGGTAAATATGCTGATTCAGGTAGCCTTATCCCTATTGGTGTTAATGTAGGCGACCAGGTTTTATATGGTAAATATGCCGGAACTGAAATTACCTATGACGGTAAAGAGCTTTTAATTATGCGCGAATCAGATATTTTCGCGGTACTTTAATCTAATTAAGGAATTATTGAAGGATTGAATTAATGATTGATTCTTTCTTTTATTAAATCAATAATTCACTAAATCACTAATTCAAAATTTAAAAAAATCATGGCAAAACAAGTTAAATACAATGTAGAGGCACGCGATGCCCTGAAGAGAGGCGTTGACCTTTTGGCAAACGCTGTTAAGGTAACGTTGGGTCCTAAAGGCCGTCACGTAATTATTGACAAAAAATTCGGTTCACCGGTTATCACTAAAGACGGGGTAACTGTAGCAAAAGAAATTGAGTTAAAGGATCCCATTGAAAACATGGGCGCCCAGATGTTAAAAGAAGTAGCATCAAAAACAGCAGACATTGCTGGTGACGGTACTACTACAGCTACTGTTTTAGCACAGGCAATTGTTACTGCCGGTATTAAAAACGTAGCAGCCGGTGCAAATCCGATGGATTTGAAGCGTGGTATCGACAAAGCTGTTAAAGTTGTTGTTGAGAACCTGAGATCGCAAAAACAAGATGTTGGTGATGATTTTGGTAAGATAAAGCAAGTTGCATCGATCTCTGCAAATAATGATGAGATCATTGGCGAGATGATAGCTGATGCAATGAAAAAAGTTGGTACTTCGGGGGTGATCACCGTTGAAGAAGCAAAAGGAACTGAAACCGAAGTGAAAACTGTTGAAGGTATGCAGTTTGACCGCGGTTATCTTTCTCCATACTTTGTTACCAACTCCGACAAAATGGAAGTGGAACTGGAAAACCCATATATCCTGATCTACGATAAAAAGATCTCTTCCATGAAAGAACTGCTTCCGATCCTGGAAAAGCAAGTTCAAACTGGCAAGCCTTTATTAATTATAGCTGAAGATCTTGACGGCGAAGCGTTAGCTACCCTTGTAGTTAACAAGATCCGTGGCTCGCTGAAAGTTGCTGCTGTTAAAGCACCGGGCTTTGGCGACCGTCGTAAAGCTATGCTTGAGGATATCGCTATCCTTACTGGTGGTACTGTGATCTCGGAAGAAAGAGGTTATAAATTAGAAAGCGCCGACCTTTCAATGTTAGGCCAGGCTGAAAAAATCTCCATTGATAAAGATAACACGACTATCATTGACGGTAACGGTAACCCCGATACCATTAAGGGCCGTATTAGCGAGATCAGGTCACAAATAGAAACCACTACTTCTGATTACGATAAAGAAAAATTGCAGGAGCGTTTAGCTAAATTATCAGGTGGTGTTGCTGTATTATATATCGGCGCTGCATCTGAAGTTGAAATGAAGGAAAAGAAAGACCGTGTTGACGATGCTTTACATGCAACCCGCGCGGCTGTTGAAGAAGGTATTGTTGCCGGTGGTGGTGTTGCATTCATTCGCGCAGTTGATGCCCTGGTAAACCTGAAAGGTGATAACGACGACGAGAATACCGGTATCCAGATCATCCGTCGTGCAATTGAAGAGCCTTTGCGCCAGATTTGCGAAAACGCAGGTATCGAAGGTTCTATCGTAGTGCAAAAAGTTAAAGAAGGCAAAGCCGACTTTGGTTACAATGCACGTACCGATAAGTACGAAAATTTAATTGGAGCCGGTGTTATCGATCCTACTAAGGTAGGTCGCGTAGCATTAGAGAATGCAGCTTCAATTGCAGCTATGCTGTTAACTACCGAATGTGTATTGGCTGACGAACCGGAAGATGAAAAAGCCGGTATGCCTCCAATGCATGGTGGCGGCGGTATGGGCGGCATGATGTAATATTTTAGTCATTAGCCAGTCGTCATTAGTCATCCATATTTTGACTTAAGACTTACGATTCAAAAAACAAATCCCTGTCTATTTTAATAGGCGGGGATTTTGTTTTTTAACGAATTTGAACCGGCAATTTTTGGTAATTGAGTGTGTATTTTTTAATCAAATGATTAATCTGGTATTTTTTCAGTTACAATCAGCTTTAAATATATTAATCAGGTGAAAACTCCGTTTCAGGCATATGATTTGATAAGTAGTATACGTAATGAAACATTTTTCACAAAAAACCCGTCGCCACCTTCACCGGCATATTGTAGACTGGGTGTTATTCAAAGTCCCCGAACTATTTGTCATCGTTTACGGCAAATAATAAATTATTAACTTTGGCTCCTGTATGAAATTCCAGGAGTTCTATGACCAGTTCCATATTTGGATTGTAAAAAACGGGCAAAATTATATTTTTGGGTTAATTGTATTTTTTGCCGGGCTTTGGTTCATTAAGGCGTTAAGGGCACGTCTTCGTTCCCGGATGAGTAAACGCAAGGTCCATTCGACGCTGCAGCCATTTTTTCTGAGTCTTACCATCACCGGCTTATATGTGTTGCTGATCATTTCGGTCATGCAATTGATCGGGTTCCAGCTTACCATATTCACCACCATTATCGGCGCATTTAGTGTGGCGGCCGGTTTAGCGTTGTCAGGTACATTTCAAAACTTTGCGGGCGGTGTGCTAATTCTGTTACTCAAGCCTTTTGATTTGGATGATTTTATAGTCGCACAGGGCCAGGAGGGTAAGGTAACATCTATTCAAATATTTTATACCGTATTGCTTACGCCAGATAACAAGACCATTATTATCCCCAATGGCAAGCTCTTTAACGAGGTAATCGTAAATGTAAGCCGCGAAGGGAAGAGGAGGCTTGACTTTGAAGTGAAGCTGGCGTACGCCAACGATGTGGATAAAGCTATTCAAATTATGCAGGATGCTATCAAATCAACATCAAATATTTTAAGCGATCCGGCCGTAAGGGTGGGGGTTATCGGGCTTGAAGTAGATAGCATCCGGTACACCATAAATGTATGGGTATTGCCCGATAATTTTCTGACTGCTAAAATAGCTCTGATGGAAAGAATAATTAAAGACCTTGGCGCCGCGGGGATTGCTTTTCCTAAAGCAGGGTAGTTTTAGAGGCAAGAAATCAAGAGCCAAGAACCAAGATTGAAGAGGGACCGAAATACAACCCGTAAAAATTAATGATGGACAGGTAGAGCGTTCCGCAGCCTGATGATGTAACTAGCTAATACCATCATTCCCATTAATACTGACACTGTCTTCTTTATTGTGTTTTCCGGCGTATCAAGATTAAACCGTTTGTCGGCAAAACCATAAGTGAAAAAAGCAAGCAACGGTATCGAGGCAGGGTAAAGCGTAAAGCTTTGATGCAGATGGCCTTGTACCAGCGCAATAACCGAGCGCTGAAAACCGCACCCGGGGCATTCAATGCCGGTAATATACTTAAAAGGGCAGGGCAGCAAATGATTTTGCAGCCAGGTGATCGAAAGCAGCCGGCTGCAAAATATTTTTAAAATGGTAACGTTTGCCGGCATCAGGGCTGCGGCGGATTGCGATTATTGAACGGGTTGTTATTATTTGCTTGATTAAAAGGGTTATTTGGATTCATGCCCCGGGCCTCAGCGGCCGATGGGCCGAGATACTGATAGGTACCGAAACCAAGGATAGGATAGAAAACAAACCCTAATAATACCAATCCCACGGTGAAGCCTTCAGTTTGGCCAAAGCTTTTACTTAATAAATTCACGGTCCATATTATAAACACGATGTTTACGCATGGTATAAAGAATAAAAATATCCACCAGATGGGTTTACCAACAATTTCGAGCATCACTATCCAGGTATAAACCGGGATTAGAGCAGCCCAGCCGGGTTTGCCGGCTTTTTCGTAAATTTTCCATTTCCCGATAAGGGTAATTACGGCAATGACTATAATCGGGATCAACATGGCCCCGATAAACGCCATGATCGCTTCAACGGCGGCAGGTGAGTTTGAATCGTAATTGTTCATTTGTGATAAGGGTTTAGTTTTAATGTTGAATATAACAAATCTATTTTCAATATTCAAAGTATTAACACCAAAAAGTATTGATAGTATTGTAATTTTGACCGATGCAAAAAGAGCAAATTTCTGTTTTTGATATGTTTAAGATCGGCATCGGCCCGTCGAGCTCACATACGCTGGGCCCGTGGCGCGCTGCCGAACAATTTGTACAATTGCTTGAAGAAAAACAGGTTTTGCCGCTTGTTGAGCAGTTGAAGATATTATTATATGGCTCGCTTGCAAAAACCGGCCGCGGGCATGGCACCGATATAGCTATACTGCTCGGGTTAAGTGGTGACGATCCGGTTGATTTTGAGGTGGATCAGGTATTGCCGAAAACCGAAAATATCCGCTCTTCAAAAAAGCTGCAATTAGCCGGAAAAAAGGAAATCAGCTTTTCTGCAGATGACGATCTGCTGTTTTTATTTAACGAAAGCCTGCCATATCACCCCAACGCCGTTAGTTTCCAGGCGTTTTTAAGTGATGGGACAGCGGTATCGGAAACCTACTATTCCATTGGCGGCGGGTTTGTAGTGCGGGAAGGCGGCCACGACAATTCCAAAACGGAAGTGGACCTGCCGTTTCCTATTGAAACAGCCAATAACCTGCTGCACTGGTGTATTAAAACCGGGCTCAAAATATCGGAAGTGGTAATGGAAAACGAGTTGGCCTGGCGAACCGAGCAGGAAACGCGAACCGGCGTTTTGAATATATTTAAAGCGATGAGGGATTGCATGTACCGCGGTTGCCATACAGGCGGATTGCTGCCGGGCGGACTAAATGTTTCGCGCCGGGCCGCGAGTCTTAACCGCAAGCTGATAGGCAACCGGCCATATAATAACTTTGATGAGTGGGTTATGGCTATACGCCAAACCGGTAACAGCTTTCAGAATATTCTGGATTGGGTGAGTTGCTTTGCGCTGGCCGTTAACGAAGAGAACGCCTCATTTGGCCGGGTGGTTACGGCGCCAACCAATGGAGCCGCCGGGGTTATCCCGGCAGTATTGCAATATTACCTTGTTTTTTGTGATGGTTATTCGGACGGGCAGATCATGCAGTTTTTATTGACCGCGTCTGAAATCGGAAGTATTTTTAAAAAAGGGGCTACCATTTCGGCGGCCATGGGCGGCTGCCAGGCCGAGATCGGCGTTTCATCCGCGATGGCCGCGGCGGCGCTGACCGAATGCCTGGGCGGAACACAGCGCCAGGTATTAATGGCTGCCGAGATCGCGATGGAGCACCACCTTGGCATGACCTGCGACCCTATCGGGGGGCTTGTACAGGTGCCCTGCATCGAACGCAATACCATGGGCGCCATTAAAGCGATAACCGCGTCGCAACTTGCCCTCCAAACAAACCCGGACAATGCCAAAGTTAGCTTAGATGCCGTTGTAAAAACCATGTGGCAAACCGCCCTTGACATGAACTCAAAATACAAGGAGACCGCGGATGGTGGTTTAGCGGTTAATATTCCGTTGAGTTTACCAGAGTGCTAGAGATAAGTCTGCAAGAGACCTGTGGGAACAGCAAAAGCGCATACTATACATTTTTCATCAACAGGTCTGCCTCTGCTTTTAAAGTGGGTAAATGATCCATAATTATACTCCAAATAACAATATCATTAACATTGTCATAAGAGTGGATGACCTTATTTCGCAAATCAACAATTTGCCGTGCGTATGAAATTGAAATCCCCGGATTGATTTTTAATAATTTGCTTACCGCCTCTCCTATAATTTCAAACTCTCTTTCTACGGCACGTCTTTTAGTTTTATTTCTAATATATTCGTCAAAAATTCTGCGTCTTTCAAGATGCTCATCAATCGACGAAATGCAGGAAATAATATCTGTAAGAAGTTTTTTCTCTTCAACAGTCATAAAACAGCTATTTTTTGACTGTTTATACTTTGAAGTAAGTACGGATTTGTAATTGTTTCTTCTGCAACAATATCTACGTCTTTTTTTAGGATTTTTTGTAAGGCATAAATAAGCTTAAAGTAATTGCTGCCATACTCAGTATAACTCAGGTCCGGGTTAAAACTTACCATAAAGTCCACATCACTATCATCAGACATATTTCCAATAGCGGCACTCCCAAACAGATAAGCCCTTATCACGCCATAGCTTCGCATTGCATCTTTTATTTCTGATAAATTAGACTCAATTAAGCTATTCATAATAGCAAATTTACAACTATTAAGTATCAAAACAACAGTTTTGATTAACGCTATTAAACAACGGATAGTGTCAAGCCACAAGTCTTTAGAATTTCAATTTCCGCAGTGTACCCGGTGAGAAACCCCCGATGCTATTAGTTAAGGGGAAATTCGCACATCTGCACATTTAATTTCGCAATCCGGTTGCTCTTAAAAAACTGCAATTTTTATGGCCGGTATGCTTTTTAATACATTATTTTTGCCGGCTGGTAAAGGGCGCGGCTGCTTAAAATTGTTAAAAGTTGTTAAGCCGCAGTAGTTTTTTTAAAATAAGTGTTAAAAATCGTGATATTTACCCTTCGATAAAACCATTACTTATTATCCATGGAATACAAAAAAATCAATAATCTTTTAGGCTGGCTTTGTTTTGTGATCGCTTCGGTTACTTATATTTTAACGCTCGAGCCGTCGGTTAGCTTTTGGGATTGCGGCGAATTTATTTCGTGCGCGTATCGTTTGCAAGTAGCGCACCAGCCGGGTTACCCGCTGTTTGCGATGCTTGGCAAGGCTTTTTCGCTGCTTTCCATGGGCGATAATACCAAAGTGCCTTATTTTACCAATATGGGCTCGGCCCTGGCCAGCGGCGCTACCATCATGTTCCTGTTTTGGACCATTACCGCGCTGGCGCGTAAAATGCTGAATAAAGCCGGCGAAGCTATTGAGCAATCAAATATGATATTGATCATGGGTGCCGGTTTAGTTGGCGCGCTGGCGTTTGCCTTTACTGATACCTTCTGGTTTTCGGCTGTTGAAACGATTGTTTTTGCGCTGTCGGCGCTTTGTACGGCAATCGTGTTCTGGGCCATATTAAAATGGGATGCCCACGCCGATGAGCCGGGCGCAGATCGCTGGCTGCTTTTTATTGCTTATATTATTGGCTTGTCCATAGGTATTCACCTGCTTAACCTGTTAACCATACCCGCCGTATCGCTGGTGTATTATTTCCGTCGGGGCAGAAACGTGAATGCACGCAATGCCTTTATCACTTTGTTGATCGGGGTATTGATACTTGTATTTGTACAATATGGCATACGTGGTTATACCATAAAAATAGCGGCATATTTCGATCTTTTCTTTGTGAATACGCTTGGCCTGGGTTTCTGGAGCGGTGCCTTCTTCTTCCTGCTTATTATTGTGGCTGCCCTTGTTGCCGGGATATGGTATAGCATTAAATACCGGAAGCCATTATTAAACCTGGCGCTTTTATGCATCGCCTTTATTTATTTTGGATATAGCTCATTTGCTTATATACCTATCCGCGCTGCCGCAAGCCCGGATTTGGACAACTCCCACCCCGATAATGCTTTTATACTTTATGGGTATTTAAACCGGGTTCAGTATGGCGAAAACCCATTATTGTTCGGACAGTACTTTGATGCCAAGGTTGTCGACCAATCCGAAGGCAACATCATTTACCGGAAGGGGGAAACAAAATACGAGAATGCAGGCAAGAAGACCAATTATGTTTACGACCATACCACCATTTTGCCGCGTATGTATAGCGCTGAGGGGCAAGACCCACAATTTTACCGCCAATGGCTGCAAATGAGCGAGGGGCAATCACCCAATTTTGGCGACAACCTTAAATGGATGTTTAGCTGGCAGATATATCAAATGTATGTAAGGTATTTCTTATGGAATTATGTTGGTCGCTATAACGATATGGATGGCCAGCAAAACATGACTGGCATCGACGGCAACTGGACAAGCGGTATCCGTGATAATCATAAAAATTTACCAAAATCGGTAATTGACGGCACCACCTATACGCCGCTATTCGCGCTGCCATTGATCATTGGCCTGTTGGGCGCATTTTATCACTTCCAACGTAAAAAGCGCGACGCCCTGGTGGTACTGCTGCTCTTCTTTTTTACGGGAATAGCTATTGTAATGTATGTTAACCAGCCGAGTATCCAACCACGGGAAAGGGATTATTCGTACGTCGGATCCTTTTATGCCTTTGCCATTTGGATTGGTTTGGGTGTGATAGCCCTGGCAGAACTCATCGGCAAAAAAATGAATCCGAAGGTTGCGGCTATTGGTGCCATTGCTGTATGCCTGCTTGCTGCGCCGGTATTGATGGCAAAGCAGGAATGGAAAGCACACGACCGTTCTACCAAAATGACCCCGCACGATATGGCTTATAATTACCTGATATCGTGTCCGCCTAATGCCATTTTGTTTACCTATGGCGATAATGATACCTACTCGTTATGGTACGACCAGGAGGTGGAAGGTATCAGGCCTGATGTACGCATTGTAAATCTGAGCCTGTTTACCGGCGATTGGTATATCCACCAGATGCAGTCAAAAATGAATGAGTCGGCGCCATTGCCTATTACAATGCCTTATGATAAGTATAAAGAAGGTGTGCGCGATGTGATCTATTTTGATGACAAAAAAATACCGGGTGCAGTTGAGGTTAAGGATGTATTTGATTTTATCTCGTCGGATGATAAACGCACACAGGTACAGTATCAAAGCGGCGATTACGGGAATTTCCTGCCAACCAAAAACTTTAAGATCACCATCAACCCCGACGACGTGCTGAAAAACCATGTCATCACACCCGATCAGAAAGATAAACTGGCTTCCGTTATGGAGTGGAAATACACTTCAAACTATGTAACCAAGGAGAACCTGGCCATGCTGGATATCCTGGCCCATAACAACTGGGTAAGGCCAATTTGCTTTACCACAACCATCGGCAACGAAAACCTGGTTGGCCTGCAACCTTACCTGTACAAGGAAGGCTTTACATATCACCTGATACCATTTAAACCGGATACGACTACTAAAGACCAATTGGGCAAAACAAATAGCCTGGTGATGTATAATAACATGATGAACAAGTTTAAATATGGCAATTTTAAAACTGCTAAATTTTTAGACCATGAATCAACTACCATGTTTTACCCGGTTATGATAACTACTTTCCTTGACCTTGCGCAGGGATTGATAAAGGACGGACATCCCGACCTGGCGCTAAAAGCCCTGCATAAATACGACCAGGAAATGCCCGATATAAACCCGGGCCTGGAAGTAGCCGACCGTAAAATATTTATGGCCCAAACAGCCTATCAGCTGCACGATACAGTTTTAGCCAACAAGTTTATAACAAGCGTTGATAATTATATAACCGATCAGCTCGACTACAATTATTACCTGCTGCAAAATAGTTCGGGTAATTTGAATGTACGCGATATCCAGTACGGCGCTTCCTTTTTAAACGGAATGATCGCTATGACCGCTGAAAATCATCAAACTGCGCTTAACAATAAGTTAAAGGCTCAATTAAAGGATTACGAAACGAAATTCTCTTCTATTTTGAGACAGCAATAAAAGCTATCTTCTAAATTTAACAGCCTCATATTTTATGGGGCTGTTTTGTTATCGGGCTTTGTGCCGATAGTATAAAGTGTTCCAATTTTTGAGAGTTGAACACTTGGAACAGTTGAACAAAAATCGATTAAATCACTTAAGTCAACTATTTAATAAAATATTGGTAAAATTTTGATAGGTCAAATATCAATCGTAATATTGCGATATATATGGGACTTACAAAAACAGAAATATTTACAGAAGAGCAAAACAGACTGGCTATTATGCTGAAAGCATTGGCGCATCCAGCCCGTATTGCTATCCTGCAGCAGATCATCAACGCCAACGCCTGTATTTGCGGCGACCTGGTTGATGAGCTGGGCCTGGCACAGGCCACCATATCGCAGCATCTAAAGGAACTGAAAACTGCCGGGTTGATACAGGGCACCATCGAAGGCGTAAGCGTATGCTATTGTATCGAACCAAGAGCATGGAAATTGTTGAGCAGCCAGTTGGACGAATTTTTTAGCTTATACAAGGAACCGGCTAATTGCTGTTAAAAAAAATTGAAGCAATCAATCGTAATATCGCAATAAACGAATGAGATCATGAATAAAGTAGAAACGATCACCTGGGAAAAATTTAAGGACACCTTATTGCAGCATCCTGAACTTGATCTGCAATTTCAATATGCCGATGGCAAATTTGTACATGCCGCTTATCACATCACCGAGATCAAACAAGCGCCCATAACCTCCGTTGATTGCGGCGGTGTGATGAATGCCTGGACAGAAATTATCGTGCAGCTATGGGTACCCGAAGATCGGCAGCAATTGCGTTCCATGAAAGTAAAGAAAGCGTTATCTATTGTGGAGATCGTAGAAAAGATGTTGCCGCTTAATCCAAATGGAGCGGTAAAAATTGAGTTTGGAAATTCTGAATTTGATACCCGCCAAATGTTCCCCAATGAAATGATAGTGGATGGTGAAAACCTGGTTATTGATTTGCGCCCGAATACCGTACAATGCAAGGCCATCAGTCGCGGCGGAAGTTGTGGTACAAGTGACAAAGGTGAGGAATGCTGCGCGCCTGCTGCCGGCGAAAAACTGAAAGTAGAATTAAAAAACCTGGCCGTGGCGGCGGAGGCCTGCTGCGAACCGGGATGCTGCAGCTAACTTTGTGTTATGAATATTGAACCGTTAACCGAAAAGCACTGGCCCGAAGTGGCGGCTATTTATAAAAGTGGAGTGGCAACAGGAAATGCCAGCTTCTCACTTGCAGAACCCGATTGGAACGGGTGGGATAAAGCGCATGTGAAAAACTGCCGGTTGGTGGCTACCGAAAATGGCACAGTTTTAGGCTGGGTTGCGCTCACCGCGATAACCGACCAATGCGTATTTGCCGGCGTGGCCGAAGTAAGCGTGTATGTTGCCGAAAACGCCCGTGGCAAGGGGATAGGCAAACAACTATTAAAGACGGTAATCGACGAAAGCGAAAAAAATAATTTTTGGACGCTGGAAGCCAGAATATTCCCGGAAAATTTAGCCAGCGTTAAGATACACGAAGAAAATGGTTTCCGTATCATCGGCAGCCGCGAACGTATTGGCCAGCTAAACGGCGTTTGGCGCGATACGCTTTTGCTGGAAAGAAGAAGTGTGAAGGTGGGGATATAACTTTAGTATAATAAGAGGATATGCGTGCTAATAATTGCGCCCCCGCGACAGAACAAAAAAAATTGAGCTTTTTAGACCAATACTTAACCTTGTGGATATTTCTTGCAATGGGCATGGGCGTTGCATTGGGTTATTTTGTGCCGGGCACAAAAACATTGATCAATTCCTTCCAATCGGGAATAACAAACCTGCCTATTGCAATAGGTCTCATCCTGATGATGTATCCGCCTTTTGCTAAAGTAAGATTCGAAGAATTGGGTCGTGTGTTCAAAAATGTCAAAATCCTATCGCTGTCGCTGGTCATGAATTGGATTATCGGGCCGGTGCTCATGTTTTTTTTATCCATTATTTTTCTTCGTGATCATCCGGCGTACATGATCGGCTTAATTATGATCGGTTTAGCAAGGTGTATCGCAATGGTGATCGTTTGGAATGAACTTGCTGATGGGAACCGTGAGTATGCAGCCGGACTGGTGGCTTTTAACAGTATCTTCCAGGTTCTTTTTTACAGCCTGTTTGCATGGATATTTGTAACCATCCTGCCGCCGTATTTCGGTCTGACCGGGTTACAGGTGAACATCAGTATAGGGCAGATAGCAAAATCGGTATTTATTTACTTGGGCGTGCCCTTTATAGCCGGATTTCTGACGCGTTATATTTTGCGTAAAATAAAAGGCGATGAATGGTATACGTCAGTTTTCATTCCTAAAATAAGCGCTGTAACATTAATTGCGTTGTTATTTACCATTCTTGCTATGTTCAGCTTAAAGGGTGATCTGATTGTTCACATTCCTTTTGATGTGGTGCGTATTGCGATCCCGCTGGTCATTTATTTTATCATCATGTTTATGGTAACGTTTACCGCCGGCCGCTGGCTTGGTGCAGATTATTCACAAAATGCAGCCCTGTCGTTCACAGCCGCAGGTAACAATTTTGAACTGGCTATAGCAGTTTCGATAGGCGTGTTTGGTATCAATAGCGGCGAAGCCTTTGCCGGTGTTATCGGGCCGTTAGTTGAAGTGCCGGCTTTAATCGCCCTAGTGAATGTAGCCTTTTGGTTAAGAAAAAAATATTATACGCCTAAAATTAAACCCCTTATATGAAAAACATTTTGGTGCTCTGCACCGGTAACAGTTGCCGTAGCCAGATAGCCGAGGGCTACTTAAGGCATTTTGCCGGCGATAAAGCCGTTATTTATAGCGCTGGTATTGAAACGCACGGCATCAACCCCAAAGCCATACAGGTGATGGCGGAGGACGGTATCGACATCAGCCATCACACCTCAAACAATGTCGACGAATATGCGGATATCCCTTTTGATTACGTAATAACCGTATGCGATAACGCGAGAGAAAACTGCCCCTGGTTTCCAACCACGGCCGAGCGCTTTCATCACAACTTTACCGATCCCGCAAAGGCAACAGGTACCGCCGAACAGGTGATGGATGAATTCAGAAAAGTTAGGGATGAAATAAAAGCTTACGCAGAGGATTTTGTTAACACGCACGTGTCATTAAAGGCAAGAGCCAATAAGTAAGCATCAGGGCAAACGTTGTCAGCTGAATACCTCAAAAAATTCTTAGCGCAAGTATTATATGCTGCGATGAGCGGATTAGATGGCAATTAATGATGTAATAAATTAGCAGCCTTTCCTGGCGCATTCTTTAGAGCCTTTAACACATTTCTCCTTTTTCATACTTTTATGCGTGGTTGCTTTGGCTTTTTCCTGTTTTACAGGTGTTTTATCAAAGGCCATAACCGATGAAACTGCGAATAGTCCGGCAAGGACACTTGAACTTATTTTTTTCATTTGATTTTAAATTAAATGTTTAAACTAATGCAACTAACCTTATTCACCAAATATATAGTTATTTTCTGGGCATATAAATAATTATACAAGCGCCGGTTACAGCCACCAATGCACCGATTAGGTCCCATTTGTCGGGGTGAAATCCATCAATCTTCCAGGTCCAGATTAGCGCCATAATGATAAATATGCCGCCGTAAGCTGCATACACCCGGCCAAAATCGGCAACTTGCCAGGTAGCAACCACGCCATAGAGCGCCAGGATTATGCCCCCTGCAATACCAAACCATAGCGGTTTATCAGCTTTGAGCCATTGCCAGATCAGGTAGCCGCCGCCTATTTCGCAGAGCCCGGCCAGGATAAAAACTAAAAATGATTTGACTATTGCCATATTATAAATCTATTTCGTCCTGTTTCTCTCAGTCTTGGCTCTTGCTTCTTGACTCTTTTGTCGCTCTTATTCGCGGTTTTTTCGGCGATTGCGCGCCAGTATCAGCCCGAGGGCGGCGCCCACACCCATACCTATTGCCAGGTTATGCACTGCAAAACCAATGCCCACGCCAACAGCCAGGCCGGCGGCATAAAATAAAAGGGTGGTTTTGTACATATTGATAAAGGTAAACTTTTCTTAGCTCCTAGTTGATCGTTCATGGTTCATAGCCGATTAAACTTTCACTGCATCGCAGCTACCATGAACTATGAAATACAATCAAAACTCAAGCGGCCCCAGCCGGCGCATATTTCTCATGATGAGGTATTGCCGGTGCCTCAGGTACCGTGTGGGGTGCGTGGCCGACCATTTAAGCGGACTTGGAAATATTACAGCAATAGCGGCAGCTTCGTGGTTGGTTAGGTCGGATGCCGGTTTGTTAAAATAAGCCTGCGATGCCGCTTCTACGCCGTAAATGCCGTCGCCGGTTTCAATTACGTTCAGGTACACCTCCATTATTCGCTTCTTGCTCCAGAATATCTCCATTAAAAAGGTAAACCAAGCCTCAAACGCTTTTCGCACAAGCGACCTGCCCGGCCATAAGAAAACATTTTTTGCAGTTTGCTGCGATATGGTGCTGCCGCCGATCAGTTTTTTGCTGTGCGCGTTCTTTTTGATCGCCTTTTCAATGGCGCTGAAGTCGAAGCCGTGATTTTCCAGAAACGACTGGTCTTCGGCTGCTACGGCGGCGCGCTTCATCGGGTCGGCAATATCATCGAAACTTTTCCATTGCTTGTCTATCTTCCATTCCTTACCTGCCGCTTTGCGCTCAAAACCCCGTTGTATCATCAGCAGCGTAACCGGCGGGTTCACAAAACGGAAAAGTATAACCGCCAAAATACTGCCCACCACAAAAAATATCAGCACCAGCTTAACAATGCGCCATATCAGCCTGGGTAATCCGCCTTTGATCATGGGATAAACATACAAATTTATCCTTTGTCGTCCTGAACGTAGTGAAGGATCTTCTTCACCTGACATATCGCGTGCACCGTCGTAGAAGATTCTTCGTTAGCACTCAGAATGACAAAAAGAAAAAGGTGTTAAGCTTTCACCTAACACCTTTAAATAATATCTAAATCCGAAATCGAAAATCCGAAATCCGAAATTACTCCGCTACTACTTCAAACGGAACCCTAACCTTAACCTCTTTGTGCAGGTTAACGTTGGCAATATACTCGCCAACAAATTTTGGTTCCTGGTCAAAAGTAATACGGCGGCGGTCAACCTCAAAGCCTTCTTTTTTCAAAGCATCGGCAATTTGAATGGTATTGATAGCACCGAATATTTTGCCTGTTTCGCCGGCTTTAGCACCGATAGAAAGTTTAACACCTTCCAAACGGGCAGCAATAGCATCGGCATCCTTGCGGATCTTATCCTGTTTAAACTGCGCCTGCTTCAGGTTCTCGGCCAGCACCTTGCGGGCCGATTCAGTAGCCTGTATGGCATAACCCTTAGGGATAAGGAAATTACGGCCATAACCTGGTTTAACGTTTACTACATCGTCTTTATCACCGAGGTTTTTTACGTCTTGTTTTAAAATAACTTCCATTGTATATACCTCCTGATTATTTTAATGAATCTGTAACATACGGCAATAAACCGATGTGGCGTGCACGCTTAACAGCCTGGGCCACCTTACGCTGAAACTTTAACGAAGTTCCGGTTAAACGGCGTGGTAAAACCTTACCCTGGTCGTTTATAAACTTCAATAAAAAGTTAGCGTCTTTATAGTCGATATACTTAATCCCGTTCTTTTTAAAACGGCAGTATTTTTTACGTGTATCCTCCACTTTGGGAGCGGTAACGTATTTAATTTGTTCGTTTGCCATTAGCTTGCAGCCTCCTCTGTTTTAACTGGTTTCTTTTGGTTGAATGCGCCGCTGCGTTTCTTCTCATTATACGCGATGGCATGTTTGTCCAGCGAGATAGTGAGGAAACGCAAAACACGCTCATCGCGCCTTAATTCAATCTCCAGTTTGTTAATTAAATCACCCGGAGCCTTAAATTCAGTTAAGTGATAGTACCCTGTAGTTTTCTTTTGAATAGGGTACGCAAGTTTTCTCAAACCCCAATTATCCTCCTGGACAATTTCGGCTCCGTTATCAGTAATGAATTTGCTGTATTTGGCTATAGCCTCCTTAGCAGTATCAACTGATAACAACGGGGTTAGAACGATCACGATTTCGTACTGTTGCATTGTTATACTTTGATTTTTAATTATTTACCCGCTATTACGGGGCTGCAAATATAGGGAGATTTTTGTTATTATCAAACAGTAAATGAGGTCAATTTATACGGAGAATAATATTTGTTTTAACTAAGCGGTTGTAGCGGGGTAAGGGGAGGATATTCCATGGATAAGATAACGTGTGGGTTAATTAGGATACCTAAGGTATCTTATAGGCATGTTTTGAATGAGGACTGGGTGTGTTTACGGTTAAGGTTAATGGATTATAGTTATGGTTAGGATTATGATTATGGGTGAGAATGAGGAATAAAATGGAGAAAAGGAATAAGCGTAAGAGATAATAAATTGAGCGAAGCTAAAATTTTTCCCCAACCCTCCATTTTGCCTGCAAAAGGGAGGGTGGTCAAGCGAAGCGATGTCCCGATAGCTATCGGGAGGGTGGGTAGATGTACGCGCGACATTAACGTCAATGCTGCCAACCGCCACTGCCAACTGCTACTTTAATTTGGGCGCCCGGGCGGGATATCCGCTAATACTGCGCGGGCATTAGCCGCGGCCCATCCTGAGGCCCCGAAGTGGCCGGTATCCGCTGCTATCCCTGGCGCAAAAAGGGGTGTCCGTTCAATACCCACCCAAAATTATCTTTTTAATTACTTTTTGATTACTATTCCCATAGTCGTATTCCAAAAACCTGTCGGTAGTTACATTATCTGCACGCTTTAAATCATAAACTTTCGCACATTTATTGTCACGGCATTTGACATCAAACCCTGACGGCAGTATTGCGATGCTTTTTCCTACTGCACTTAGCACTTCCGGATGGCCGAATGTTAAATTAAAACCGGGTTTGGTGATTTCAAAATCCATAAGCCCCTTATCCTCGAAGTAGAAATTTGCACCATCGTAAATAATAACATAACCCATCTTATCATCCGTCTCAAAATTGTATTTTTTTATTTGCACCGGTTTGCCAAAAGTTGAAATAAGTGTTTTTTGCGAACAGCCTGGGTGAACGGCCTTGCTCACGCCTTTGGATATGCGAATATCAGCCAGTTTTAACCCGGGTGCCCGGAGAGTCGCCGAACTTAGAACAACCGACGTAGCCAATGCAACTATCAGTGTGAAATTTTTATATACCTGTTTCATAAGCTTAAATATCGAAAATTAAATTTCATTTGCAACGCTTATTTTGATCCCGCGGTGACACTTTGCATGTCAACCTCGCATAACTTCGGCGAAAGTTCGGGTATATTTGCCGCAGCGAAAGCTTCGATATTACAATAAAGCTAAAACCACATCTTACCATGCACATCCCCAAAACAATCACCATAGCCGCTAAAAGCGACCATCCATTAACCGTTAACCGATTGGGCTACGGCACCATGCGCCTTACCGGTCCCCAGATATACGGCGAACCGGCGAACAGGCCCGAAGCGCTGCAAATATTAAAACAAGCCATAAAAAGCGGCATCAATTTTTTAGACACTGCCGACTATTACGGCGAGGACGTAACCAACCGTTTAATAGCCGAAGCGTTATACCCTTACCCCAAGGACCTGGTGATCTGCACCAAGGTTGGCGGCGCGCGAACGCCTGACAAAAGCTGGATACCATTTAACCGCCCCGAAAACCTGCGGAGCAGTATTGATAATAACCTGCGTACGCTTAAACAGGAGCAAATTTCACTTGTGCACTTCCGGGCGATTGCCGGTGCCGGCGCGCCTTTTAAGGAATCGATGGATGCCATGTTCGAACTGCAAAAAGAAGGAAAAATACTGCACGTTGGCGTAAGCAATGTAACCCGTGATGAACTGCAAACAGCCATCGCAATGGGCGAAATAGCCACTGTAGAAAATATGTATGGCCACGCGCAGCGTACCACGCATAAAGCCGGGCATATGGAAAGCAATGGAGGCGAAGAAGTGCTGGATATTTGCGAACAAAACGGCATACCGCTTATTCCGTATTTTTCGTTGTTTTTATCCATGCCGAAAAAAGATGTGCGCATGGCTGAGATCGCAAAGAAATACGGCATCAGCGAAGTTCAGGCAAACATCGCCTGGCTGCTCCACCGCTCCCCATGGATATTGCCCATACCCGGAACATCCTCATTAAAACATTTCGAAGAAAACCTAAAAGCAGCAGAAATTCAATTGACTGATGAGGATATGGAGTTTCTTGATTAATTAACCATTACCTTTGTTCTCTGTCCCCGCAGGTCTCTCGAAGAGGACCCCGCGATTGGATGATTGTCCGTGATAAAAACCTATGATAATGCTGTGTAACGAATTGCAAAATGAAGTGTTGTCGCCCTTGGAGTTGTCTCCAACAAGCAACGCGAATTTGTCGGATATAGCGCCGGCTGGAACCGGCGCAATAACCCTTCTATCCCCCGGCGACGGCGATTCATTCGACGATGAAGAACAGGATGACTGGTCGGACGTAGACGACGAAGATTTCGAAGACATGGCCGAAGACGAAAACGACCTCCACGAGATAGAGCTCGAAAACGACATCTTCGACCCCGAAGACGACGACCACCTCCCACCTGAAGAAGATTTTTAGAAAAAACAAAAAGAGCGCTGTCATGCTGAGCCCCGTCGAAGCACGTGCGCAAAGGCCTTTACACGCATCCTTTCCTTCGATACATTCAGAACGGGCTCATCCAGGATGACACCCTTATTGATTTACCAACAATTCGTCAATCCTATTTTAACATACCCAATTTCTCATTACCTTAGTAGCTGTGGATAATTTTATTGTTTCGGCACGCAAATATCGCCCGGCTACCTTTGAAAGTGTTGTAGGTCAGCAGCATATCACCAGCACGTTAAAAAACGCCATAAAAAATAATCAGCTGGCGCAGGCATTTTTATTCTGCGGCCCCCGTGGCGTGGGCAAAACTACCTGTGCGCGTATCCTGGCAAAAACCATTAACTGCGAAAATTTGCAGCCCAACGGCGAGGCTTGCGGCGTTTGCGCCTCATGCCAGTCGTTTCAGAATGGTAATTCCTTTAACGTACATGAGTTGGATGCTGCATCAAACAACTCGGTCGATGATATCCGCAGCCTGATCGAGCAGGTGCGCATACCGCCACAGGGCGTGCGCTATAAAATTTATATCATCGATGAGGTGCACATGTTATCGGCATCGGCTTTCAACGCGTTTTTAAAAACGCTGGAAGAGCCGCCGCATTATGCCATTTTTATACTGGCGACTACCGAAAAGCATAAAATACTGCCCACTATACTTTCACGCTGCCAGATATTTGATTTTAACCGCATCCGTGTGGAGGATATGGCGGCCCATCTGGCATCCATCGCTCAAAAGGAGAACATTAGCTACGAGGCCGACGGATTACACATCATCGCGCAAAAAGCCGACGGCGGCCTGCGCGACGCCCTGTCCATGTTCGACCAGATCGTGAGCTTCTCCGGCGGAAACGTAACATATCGTTCCGTAATTGATAACCTTAACATCCTCGACTATGATTACTATTTTAATGTAACCGATAGCCTGTTAACCGAGGACAGTGCCAAAACCCTGTTGCTTTTTGATGAGATACTGGCCCGCGGTTTCGACGGAGCGCACTTTATATCCGGCTTGTCCGAACATTTTCGCAACCTGCTGGTAAGCAAAGACCAGTCGACATTAAAGCTGCTGGAAGTAAGCGAGGGCATCAAGGCCAAATACCTGCAGCAATCGCAGGCATCCAGTGTTTCCTTCCTGCTTTCGGCAATGAACATTGCCAACCAGTGCGATCTGAGCTACAAGCAAAGCAAAAATCAACGCCTCCAGGTTGAGCTGGCCCTGCTTAAAATGTGTAACCTGGTATCGGTCTTTAGCCTGGCCGCTAACCCGCTTAGCGCGATGCCCGCCGCTGGTGAGCAAATAAAAAAAAAACCTGATACCGCAGCAATAGTACCCGAAAAGCCGGTCAAAGAGGACGTAGTATCAATGGTCAGCGAGGCGCCGCTCGGTTACAGCACAGCTAAAGATCAGCCTGAGGATAAACCGCCGGTAAAAGAAGTTAAAGAAGAACCGCCTGCCGAAAAGCCAAAGGTATTTATCCCCAACGCAAACGGAGCCGGCACATCGGTAAAGATCCCGTCGTTAAAAGATATGGGTAAATCTGCCGAAGTGTTGTTGGAAGAGGAAGATCCCTATCTCAAAGGTGATGACAAAGAAGATTTCACCCCCGACCAATTCCTGCAATGCTGGAGCGATTTCGCGGCAAAGCTCAAAGTCGAGGGGAAGAAAAATGCGCTAACTATATTCATCTCTACCCCGCCGACTTTAATTGGTACGAATAGCTATGAGATCGTCGTGGAAAATAAAGTGCAGGAAAACATGTTCCGCGATGAGCGCCCCAACCTGCATAACTTTTTGCGCAGCAACTTAAAAAACTACGATATTGAAGTAAGCGTCCGTGTTGATGAAAAAGCGGTTGTAAAACGCCCATATACCGCTTCCGAAAAATTTCAGCATATGGCCGCCAAAAACCCGGCATTGGTTGATTTGAAGAATAAGTTTAACCTGGATTTTGATTAGGGGAGTCCATGGTCGATAGATCATAGTAGTAATCTTGCCCAAATGTGCCATGGTCCATGGACCATCGACTATGGACTAAACTACACCACCTGGTTCAAAATCAATACCCCCGCCAATCCAACAACCGACACAATTGATTCCATTACCGACCATGAGCGGATAGTATCTTTAATAGACAGGTTAAAATACTCCTTAAAAAGCCAGAACCCGCCGTCGTTCACATGAGAAAATGCCAGGCTGCCCGCGCCGATTGATAATACCATTAGATTAGGGTTTATGCTGGGATCGCGCATCACCATTGATGATACAATTCCCGCTGCTGTTAACCCCGCTACGGTTGCCGAGCCCAAACTAATCCGGATAACCGCGGCGATGATCCATCCCAAAATCAGCGGCTGTAGATTAAAGCTTTGCAAAAGGCTGGAAATACTATTATTGATGCCACTATCTGTTAGCACCTGTTTAAACGCGCCCGAGCCGGCGATGATCAGTAATATCAACGAAATATCTTTCGCTGCATCGCCATACAAAGTTCCCAGGTATTTCATCGTTTTGCCCTGCTTCAGGCCGAGCGTATAGGTGGCAACGATAAGGGAGATGATCATAACAATTGGCGCATCGCCAATAAAAGCGATAAACTTATGCGCATTTCCTTTTGTATGATCAGTACTTAAATATAATGTAGTGCCCATCAACAGGATAACCGGCAGCAGCGCCGTCAAAAAACTGTTGGCAGACCCGGGAAGTTTTTCCGGCGGTAATTCTTCCGCCCTGAAGGTTGCCAGCGGTGTGGAGGGGATTTTTTTCAACGTACGTGCAAAAACCGGCCCGGCCAGTATGATTGCCGGAATAGCAAGTATGATCCCGTAAATTAATGTTTTCCCCATATCGGCATGGAAGATCAGCACCAGCGCCGAAGGAGAGGGGTGTGGCGGTAAAAAACCATGCGTAACCGACAGTGCCGCCAGCATCGGCAACCCAATATATACCGCCGGAAGCTTATATTTATACACCACCGAAAATATCAGCGGCACCATCAATACGAAACCTGTATTGTAAAACAAAGGTATCCCCACAATAAACCCTACTACCACCAGCGCCCATTGAATATACTTTACGCCGAACAGGTTAACCAAAACCTCCGCTATCTTTTGCGCCGCGCCGCTGTCGGCAACCAGTTTTCCAAGCATCGCCCCCAGGCAAATGATGATCGTTATGGTGCCCAGTGTTTCGCCCAGCCCTTTTTGGACAGACGTGGCCACCTTATCCAACGGAATGCCCAATAATAAGCCCGCGGTTATCGAAACGATAAGGAATGCCAAAAACGGGTTTACCCTGGCCCAACTCACCAAAACCACAAGCAAAATAATACAGAATAAAATGGTGAGCAACGGCATTCAGGCGTTCGGTTTAAAAGGCTATCCGACTAATGTAATAACAATATTTGTATTTGGAATTCTTGTCGATAAAATTCTTATTTTTAACATAAAAAACAAAGTCATGAAATTGATCCCATATCTAAACTTCCAGGGCAATGCTGAAGAGGTGATGAATACCTATCAAAAAATATTCAACGCTGAAATTCACGATGTAAGCCGCTTTGGCGATGCTGATTTCCCCATGCCCGAAGAACAGAAAAGTAAAATTATGCATGCACGGCTAACCTTTGACGATAATACCCTGATGTTCTCGGATGGTATGCCAAACGATAAGATCACTCATGGCGATGGCATTCATTTAAGCCTCGGCTTGACCGATGAAGCGCAATCCCGGTCAATTTTTAACCAGCTTGCCGAAGGTGGCAAAGTTGTAAGGCCAATGGAAAAACAATTTTGGGGCGCCCTGTTCGGCCAGGTAACCGATAAGTTCGGCATTCACTGGATGATCAACTGCGATTTGTAAAAGGGGTTATATGACAAAGTAACACTACCAATATTTTATTCATTTCTTAAAATAAGTCTTATCAATAACCTAATAAACCAATGAACCAGTGAACTAATGAACTTCTTTCACCGCCGTAACCCTCGACCCATCCTTACCCGTTGTTTCAAAAATGATCTCCTTATCCGTCAGTTTCGATACCACAAATGAAAACTCTCTTTTTTTTCCGTCCGGCATGCTTTCGGTGTATTCAATGTTATCGCCATCGGTTGTGAACCTGCCGTGCGATAAAACCTGGTTGTTCCACGTGATCACGAGATCCTTGCTTTTGGTGAACAGGATGTTAGGCGCCTGCCGCTGTAGTTCGAAACCGTTCACGCTGTCGGGCGGGTTGTTTGGTTTTTCAACCCTCACGTATTTCCATTTTCCGTAAAGCTGTTCGGGTTTTATAGTGGGCTTGCACGAAGCAAGAAAAAATAACAATACTGCAGCTGATATAAAAAAAGTATTTTTCATGATGACGGTAATTTGCCCGAAAATACTAAAATGATCGCCGGAAAGTTTATTTCAGGCGTGTTATTCATTTTATCCATTGCCTGCATCACCTAAATCTGTTACTTTTAGCACCTTGACGATTAAACCGGTTTTTATGAAATATCTGTTCGCTGCAAGTAAGATAACGTTAACGCTCGCATTCTTTAGCCTGCTATCCTTTAGCCTACGGGCACAAAATAAACAGCAGTACACCAGCCTGGCGGAGGCCTTACGGTCGGGTCGAAACCTGTCCGGCAACCCCGGCCCGCAAAGCGTAAACTGGACCAATGGCGGCAATAAATACTCCTATACCGAAAACGACGAGATCCATTCCATGGACCCGCAAACCCTCAAGGATGAACTGATCTTCAATAACAAAGGCCTCACTTTTCCGGCATCCGATAAAGCGTTCAATTATGAGTCTTTCCAGTGGTCGCATGATTCAAGACACCTGGTTTTTAAAACCAATTTCAGGCCCATTTATCGCCGCTCGGGCATAGCCGATTATTATATCTACGACCTCGGCTCCAAACAATTAAAACAGGCGGCCAAAGATGCCCGCACAGCCGAACTATCCCCCGATGGTTCAAAGGTAGGCATGGAGCGCAGCGGCAATATGTTCGTTTACAATTTCGCGACTGGCAAAGAGCAGCAGTTAACGCACGATGTGACCAGCGAAAACGGCACGTTTAACGGCCATTACGATTGGGTGTACGAAGAAGAGTTCGGCCAGGCCCAAGCCTGGAACTGGTCCAAGGATAGCAGGTATATTGCTTTCTGGCAATTTGATGAAAAGCCCGTTCCCGATTTCGAAATGACCAATTACGAAGGCCTGCACGCTGACCGCATCCATATATCCATCCCCCAGGTTGGCGACCCTAACCCAAAGGTGAAGATCGGCGTGGTTGACGTGGCATCGGGCAAAAAGGTTTGGCTTGCGCCTGACGAAACAGGTGATTTCTATATCCCGCGCATCTACTGGACCAGCAACCCCGATGTGCTGGCGCTGATGACCCTTAACCGCGCGCAAAATCACATGAAGCTGTACTTTTTTAACGTGAAGACAGGTGAGCATCATGTTGTGCTCGAAGAAAAAAATACCACATGGGTAGCCGTGTTTAATTTTTATACAAACGTAAACGACATGGTTTATTTCCCCGAAAATTCGAAAGAGTTTTTCTGGGTGTCCGACCGTTCAGGCTATTACCATATCTACCGTTATGGGTACGATGGTAAATTGCTCAACCAGGTAACAAAAGGCGACTGGGATATGATAAAAGTTTCGGGCATCGACCCGGAAACAAAAAAGATATATTATTTATCAGCCGAAGATTCAGGCCTCGACCAGCAATTCTATTCTATAAAATTTGACGGTTCCGATAAAACGAAACTTTCAACGGTGCCGGGTTTTCATGATATCAATATGTCGCCCAATACAAAGTATTACCTTGAATCGTACAGCAACGTAAATACGCCGCTGCACGTGGCCGTACGCGACGGGCAGGGTAAGATCCTTAAAATGCTGGAAGATAACCACGCGGTAAACGATTATCTGCAAACGCATGCTTACTCGGCCCCTGAATATTTTAAATTTAAAACTTCCGATGGGGTAAGTCTGGATGGCTACATTATAAAGCCTTACAACTTCGATCCCACAAAAAAATACCCGGTGGTAATGACCGTTTACGGTGGCCCGGAGTCGCATGATGTGTTTAACAGCTTTTCAACGGACATGTGGCAGCAATGGCTCGCCCAAAACGACTACATCGTAGCCAATGTAAATAACCGCGGCATCGCCAATTATGGCAGCGCCTTTATGAAAGTGGTTTACAAGCAACTGGGTAAGTACGAGAGCAACGATTTTGCCGAAACCGCCGGCTACCTGGCTAAACTGCCGTTTGTCGATGGCGCAAAAATGGCTATTATGGGCACCAGCTATGGCGGCTACAGCACCACATACACGCTGTTAACCCACCCGGGTATGTTCAAAGTCGGCATTGCCAATTCGCCGGTTACCGACTGGCGTTTGTATGATGATGTTTATACCGAGCGTTACATGGGCACGCTGCCCGACAATGAAGCCGGCTATAAAGCAAGCTCGGATATGACCTATGCCGCCAACCTAAAGGACCATTTATTGCTGATCCATTCCATGAGTGATGATAACGTGCACCCGGCCAACACCATGCAACTGTTAACCGCTTTAACCAATGCAGGCAAGGATGCCGAGCTGCGCATTTACCCGCCCGGCGCCCATGGCGCGGCCTACAACTGGCAAAGCTACATCCTGATATCCGATGTAAGCTTCCAGTTCCTGGAGCGTTATTTAAAAGGGAATAATGATCTGCCGAATTTAAACGCGAAATAAACACGCGCGTCATTGCGAGGTACGAAGCAATCCCAAACTTTACAGACCGGATTTGCAAGTCGGGGCTTGCTTCGTTCCTCGCAAGACGGGGTGGTGTGAAAATTAGTTATTCGCACTCAAGCTTTTTCTCCACAAATCCGAAATCGAACATCCGAAATCCGAAATTCGCCCTAACTTTGTTTTCTACCAGAGGAGGATAAAATAGCGATGCCCGATTTTTCACACTTACACGTACATACCCAGTTTTCGTTGCTCGACGGCGCTGCTGATATATCAAAGCTGTATAAAAAAGCGGCGGCGGATGGCATGAAGGCCCTGGCCATTACCGACCATGGGAATATGTTCGGCGTGTTTAAGTTTGTGGCCGAGGCCGGGAAGCATAATGTAAAACCCATTGTCGGCTGCGAATTTTATGTGGTGGACGACCGTCATAAAAAACAGTTTACCAAAGAAAAAAAAGATAAAAGATACCACCAGCTGATGCTGGCAAAAAACCCTGAAGGCTACAAAAACCTGGTTAAGCTATGTTCTGCCGGGTATATGGAAGGCCTTTACAGCAAGTGGCCGCGTATCGATAAGGAACTGATCTTAAAACATCACAAAGGGCTGATCGCGACAACCTGCTGTTTGGGCGCATCAGTACCTCAAGCCATTTTAAGAGGCGGTGAAGCGGAGGCTGAAGCGGAGTTTAAATGGTGGCTCGACCTGTTTGGTGAAGATTATTACATCGAACTGCAGCGCCACGATATACCCGAGCAAAATACGGTGAATGAAGTATTGCTGAAATTTGCCAAAAAGTATAACGTAAAGGTGATCTGTTCAAACGATTCGCATTACGTTGACCAGCAGGATTCAAATGCGCACGATATTTTGCTTTGCGTAAACACCGGCGATATGCAGAGTACGCCCATCGCTACAGATGAAGAGGGAGGGAAAGGCTATCGTTTCGGTTTTCCGAACGATCAGTTCTACTTTAAAACGCAGGCCGAAATGGGCAAACTGTTTGAAGACCTGCCCGAATCATTGGATAATACCAACGAGATCGTCGATAAGGTAGAGGTATTAAAGCTGAAGCGTGATATCTTACTGCCAAACTTCGTTATACCCCCTGAGTTTAATATCCACAAAACAGCTGATGCCGATACGCTAAACCAGTGGGAGTATCTCAAACATTTAACGTTTACCGGGGCAAAGGAACGATATAT
>JAQBOM010000044.1 GCA_028288025.1 Mucilaginibacter sp.
GAGGGCGCGGCCGCCCGTCCGTTCGACCCGGTCGCGGACTACGACGCCTATGTCGACGGGCTCCCCCGGGCCGACGGGGTCCGCTCCTTCCTGGCCTCCCGCGGCATCGTCCTCGCCGAGGGGACCGCGGACGACCCGCCGGAGCGGGACACGGTGCAGGGGCTCGGCGCCCGGAAGAACGCCCTCGTGCTCGAGCTGATCAGGCGGCAGGGCGTCGAGGCCTACCCGGGCTCGGTGCGCTACGTGCAGGGCGCACGGGCGGCCGGCCTGCGCCGGGCGGTGGTGTCCTCAAGCGCCAACTGCAGGGACGTGCTGGCCGCCGCCGGGATCGCCGACCTCTTCGAGGTGGTGGTCGACGGCGTGGTGGCCGCCGAACAGGGCCTGCCCGGCAAGCCCGCACCGGACACCTTCCTGGCCGCCGCCCGCGCCCTGGGTGTGGCCCCGGACGCGGCGGCGGTGTTCGAGGACGCCCTGGCCGGGATGGAGGCCGGGCGGGCCGGCGGCTTCGGCCTGGTGGTCGGCCTGGACCGGACCGGCCAGGCCGACGCCCTGCGCGAGCACGGCGGCCAGGTCGTCGTCCGCGACCTGGCCGAACTGCTCGACGAAACCCGCTGACCGACCGTGGCGGTCAGATCGGGCTGAGCTCGGGGCCGACGACGGAGTGCGCCAGGAGTTCGGCGCTCTCCGGGACCCGACGGGAGTGCCGGAGACCGAGGCCGACCAGCACCGCGAAGAGCAGGGCCAGGGCGAAGGAGGCGATCACCGCCCAGAGGGCGAGCGTGGCGAAGACCGAGAAGGCGTACGCCTCCAGCAGCAGCCCGCGCAGCGTCGTGCCCTGGAACGAGGTCTGCACCTCGGCGGCGAGGGCGGCGTTGGTCGGGTCGGCCCGTGACGCGCTGCTCACCTGGGAGTACACGCCGCCGTAGGGCATCGCCGCCAGGTGGACCGCGATGTAGTGGTCGGCGTAGGCCTTGGCCTGTGCCCCGGTGGTCAGTTGCTGACCGGCGTACTGGTCGAGGTAGGGGCTGGTCTTCGGGTCGGCCAGCGCGGTGCTGCCCTTGGCCGGGAACACGATCTGCTGCTGGGCCAGCTGGCTGTGGACGCTGGAGTCGGCGAAGCTGTAGCCCCATGTCGCCAGCCCTCCGGCGATCAGCAGCATCAGCACGACGGCGACTCCTCCGACGCTGGCGAGGACGTCGAACACTCTGCGGCGCATGGCTTCCACCTCTGGTTGTCGTTCCCCGGGTACGTTCCCTGGGCACGTTCCTGAGCATGCGTCAGGCCCTCGCAGTGGATCAGGGGCCATTGGTCCCGTCCCCGCCGGTGAAAGGGCCCTCGTCGCGGGACCGTCGGCCGGACGGACCCCCGGCCGGGGAGGCCCTACCGTCGGCGCCCCTCCACCCGGGCCGGGATCGGCCAGCGGACCTCGGTGGCCCAACCGGCGCGCTCCAGCAGCCGGATGACCGCGGCGCTCGGGTCGATCTGCCGGCGGTCCACCCCGTGCCGGGCGCAACTGGGCTCGGCGTGGTGCAGGTTGTTCCAGCTCTCGCCGAAGGACAGCAGGGCCAGCGGCCACAGGTTGGTGGCCCGGTCGTGCCGGCGGGTGCGGAACGGGCGCTCGCCGATCATGTGGCACAGCGAGTTGACGCTCCAGGTCACGTGCTGCAGCACCGCGACGCGGACCAGTCCGGCCCACAGCAACGCGGTGAGCGCGCCGTGCACCGTGCCGCCGATGGCCCAGCCCAGGCCCAGGGGCAGTGCCAGGGACAGCACGCACAGCACCGGGAAGGCCCGCGAGACCAGCCGCAGGTCGCGGTCCGCGAGCAGGTCCGGGGCGTAGCGGTCGTTGGGGGTGAGGTCGGAGGTGAACAGCCAGCCGACATGTGCGTGGGCCAGGCCGTGCAACTGGCCGCGCACGGTGGTGCCGAAGCGGAAGGGCGAGTGCGGGTCGCCGGGCCGGTCGGTGAAGGCGTGGTGGCGGCGGTGGGTGGCCACCCAGCCGATCACGTCGCCCTGGAAGCTCATCGACCCGGCGATCGCCAGCACGATCCGGAGCGGGCGGTTGGGCGTGAAACTGTGGTGGGTGAGGCAGCGGTGGAAGCCCACGGTGACGCCCAGCCCGGTGAGGACGTAGCAGCCGACAGCGAGCAGGAGGTCGGTCGGACCGACCAGCCGCCCCCACAGCCCCCAGACCGCGAGAACCACCGCCAGGAACGGGAAGGCCACGATCAGGCCGGTCACCGCCACCTGCCAGCCCTGTGGCCCCGCGTGCGGCGCGGACTCGTCGGTGGGGAACGGTGCGACACCGTCGTACTCCTGCGCCGCGGGCACCGTCCCGGTTTCGGGGGGTGACGGGGGCGCGCTCTGCCTGGTACTGGACACACCGACTCCTTGACCGTCCTGCGAGTGGCGCGGCCAGGGTCCGGGGCTGCTGCGGAGGAACTGCCCACAGCGTGGGACGTCTCCTGTCACCCACAGTAGCGCCGTCCGCGCCCCGAAGCACCGGTCCCCGGGGCCGGGTTCATGGGCTCGGGTTCATGGGGCCGGGTTCGTGTGAGGCCAGGTTCGTTCTCCCGTGCTACGAGCGCGCGAGCGCCCGGTGGCCGCCCCGGGCCAGGTGCACCTCGTGCAGCAGCGCGGCCGCCGCCGGGCTGACCGGGTCGCCGGTCACGGTGACGGTCTCCCACTGCGGCGGGACCCCGGCGAGCGGGACGAAGCGGGCGCGGTCGGTCTTGGCAGCGAAGGACTGCGGGACGAGGGCGACCCCGAGCCCGAAGGTCACCAGGTCGAGCAGCGAGTGCACGTCGGTGACCTCC
>JAQBOM010000006.1 GCA_028288025.1 Mucilaginibacter sp.
ATTATGAGGGGCCATATTGGTGGCCATACCAACTGCGATGCCTGACGCACCATTAACCAGCAGGTTAGGGAACTTAGCCGGTAAAACAGTTGGTTCCTGAAGCGAATCGTCGAAATTAAGTTGAAAATCAATAGTATCCTTATTGATATCAGCTAACATTTCCTCTGCTATTTTTTCAAGCCTTGCCTCTGTATACCGCATTGCCGCTGGTTGGTCGCCGTCAATTGATCCGTAGTTTCCCTGGCCCTCAACCATCGGGTAACGAAGGCTCCATTCCTGGGCCATGCGAACCATAGCGTCATACACAGATGTATCGCCATGAGGGTGATATTTACCCAGCACCTCTCCTACTATACGGGCAGATTTTTTATAAGGTTTGTTGTTATTTAAACCAAGGTCCAGCATGCCATAAAGTACACGTCTATGTACCGGTTTTAAACCATCACGTACATCGGGCAATGCCCTTGAAACGATAACCGACATTGAGTAATCAATGTAAGCTGATCGCATCTCTTCATCAATATTTATCGAAATTATTCTGTCTTCTGGTATGTTTCCGTTTCCTGTTTCTTCGGCCATTTTTTATTTTTGTTGTAGATTCTTCTCTTAAGCTGCGTGTTTAAATAGGGTTTTAAAACGACCTGCGAAGTTAAAAAAATTAATGGTTTTATTGTGCCAATGTTAGCAAGAAATATCGATGGTATTTCGGATTTCGAATGTTCTATTTCGGATTTTTAAATAGGGAATTAAGAAATCAACTAATCCTTTAATCCTACAATCTTAGTTCTGACTTTTCCGCCTACCTCACCCTCTTCCAGTACTCCTCTACTCTCATACCAGTGGGTAATGTGCCTTTTAAGGTTAGCGTATCATTCCTCAGTGTGTAAAAATAATGGATAGGTATATTGGTGATCTTTGAAGGCTGGCTGCAGAATGTTTCGGTATCAATACAGGTATCTCCTACTATTACATAATTCCCTGCTTCGTATTTTTCGGGTTTAGCATCTTTATCAATAGCGAACGCTTCGTAGCTGGCGGCTTTGTATTTTCGGCGCAAAGTATATTCAACGGTGGCGCCCTCCTTTTTCCCATTATAAATGCCGCCGACGAACTGCCACGTACCTTTGAGGTTTGGCGGGGTAGCAAATGAGCATAAACACAGCGATGCAACAATAATGCTTATTCTTTTCATATCGATATTACTAGCTATGTCATTGACATAGTTGGTTTTTTAGACCCAGTTGATCCCTTTTTTTAGTAGAGATAGGGTTTTCTCTTCTTCGCTGCCGGGTTTGGACTGGTAATTATAGAGCCATTTTGCTGTTGGCGGCAGGCTCATTAATATGGATTCAATGCGGCCGTTTGTTTCGAGGCCGAATTTGGTACCGGCATCGTATACCAGGTTAAACTCGGCATAACGGCTGCGGCGCTGGTACTGCCATAGCTGCTGCTCATCTGTATATTTTTTATCGCGGTTTCGTTTTACCAATTCGCTGTAAATAGGAATGAACGACCGGCCCAGGGCTTTTGAAAATTCGAAGATCGTTTCCCAGGTCAAATCATCAATAGCGGTTAAACGGTCATAGAAAATACCGCCTATGCCACGTGTTTCGTTGCGGTGTTTGATGAAAAAATAATCGTCGGCCCATGATTTAAAGCGATGGTAGAATTCGGCATTATATTGATCGCAAACTGATTTTAGATAGCCATGGAAATACCGGGCATCGTCATCTATAATATAGTGGGGCGTCAGGTCGATGCCGCCGCCAAACCAGCGTATCGGCTCCTGTCCGGGAACAAACGACGAGGGCATTTCGAAATAACGGATGTTCATGTGGATAATAGGCACCATCGGGTGGTTGGGATGTATCACAATAGAGATACCCGCTGCGAAAAAATCGTCCTGCGCAATGTTCAATGCCTTTTTTACTGTTTCGGGCAGTTGGCCGTGTACGGCAGAAAAGTTAACTCCACCCTTTTCGAATATGTTACCATTCTGGATAACCCGGGTGCGGCCGCCACCGCCGCCTTCGCGCTCCCATAGTTCTTCCTCAAATTTAGCTTTGCCATCAATTAGCTCAAGCGCAGCACATATTTCATCCTGTATTAGCTTATAGTCTGCTGCGATCTGATCCTTATTTATCATCGGGGCAAAGTTAATTGATAAAATTGATTGGTGGGTGGGTCGGGACGCAATGCATCGCGTCTCTACGACACCTCTACATAATCCAGGTCCTTACCAAAGGTCTCCTTTAACTGACTTACAGAGAATAGAGCCAGTATGGTAAGGATGGCCATCATAATATAGCCGCTGGTTATCATCCCATAATGAATTTTTAACGCGCCAAATGCCAAATTTATGGGAATGAGCGAACCTCTGACGAAATTTGGAACGGTCGTTGCTACAGTTGAACGGATATTTGTACCAAATTGCTCGGCTGCAATGGTAATAAATGTTGTCCAATAGCCAACTGAAAAGCCCATAAAGAGGCATATCCACAAAAAACCTCTGCTGGTGAGACCTGTAGCATTTAGATAAACAATCACGCTGATTGCCGACAAAGTCAGGAATAGGTACATCGCTAATTTCCTGGATTTAAATACCTGTGATATTACCCCGGCTCCCATGCCACCTATGGCTATCCCAACATAGCACCATAAAATGCCATTACCGGCGCTTAATTTTTCGGTAGAATGAAGGGCGACACCAAATTCGGGCTGTAATGAGATCAATACCCCAACAACATACCAAAGCGGCGCGCCGATTAAAATGCAGTATAAATACTTTTTAAACCGCTGCCAATTGTTAAACAGGATAAAGAAGTTACCCTTTGTCACGTTCGTTCGTTCAATGTTTTTAAACATACCCGACTCAAAAGTGCCTATCCGCAATGCAAGCAAGATAATGCCCAGCCCGCCACCTACGAAGTAAGCGTTGCGCCAGCCATATTTAGAAACTATGGCGGCAGCTACTGCGCCAAACAGCCCCAGGGCAGCGACGATCATTGTCCCGTATCCCCTTTTTTCTTTACTTAATGTTTCGGTTACCAGGGTAATACCAGCTCCCAGCTCCCCGGCGAGGCCGATACCTGCAATAAAGCGGATCACCGCATAGGTAGTTGGGTCGTGCACAAGGCCGTTGGCAAAATTAGCCAATGAATACAGTGCGATAGAACCGAAAAGCACTTTAATACGGCCCAGTTTATCACCAAGCACGCCCCACAATATGCCGCCCAGTAATAAACCGAACATTTGCCAGTTAATGATACTTAAGCCCGTGGAGAGTACATCGGCGGGCTTTACCCCTATTCCAAGCAGGCTTTCCTTCCTGACGATCAGGAAAATCAAAAGATCATATATATCAACAAAGTAGCCGAGCGAGGCTACAAGAACTAAAAAAACAACGTTTCTTTGGGCTTTGGCCGCTTGGGCATCAATCATAATTATAGGTTTGGATGCTGGCAAATTTAGATTTTAATTTCAAAATTGAAACTATAAAGATATGCACCGTAGAGACGCAATGCATTGCATCTCTACGGGAAAATTTCTGTCAAAAAAAAAACCCCTGTACACGCAGAGGTCTCCTAATTTGAAAAATTAGTAATTATGCTTTTTTTACATTCACAGCCTGCAAACCTTTTCTACCTTCTTCCACCTCGTATGTAACGTCATCATTATCTTTAATGGCATTTACGCCGCCTTGCACATCTTTAAAGTGTACAAAAAGATCTTTACCATCGTCGGTGACAATAAAACCATAACCTTTTTGTGTGTTAAACCATTTTACTTTTCCAGTTTTCATAATAATAATAATTGTGTATTAAAAAATTGTGTTAAGATTAAAAAACTATACCCAAAACTGACAGTATGGTTATATAATCGGAATGGATATAAAAAACCAATCTTTTCAAATATATAAAATTATTAATAACCAAATAACATTATTTATTAGGTTGCGGCGTCATCCTTAAATACGGTTTAACCTGCGTAAAACCTTTCGGAAATTTTGCCGGAATATCTTCTGTTTTAATTGCCGGTACAACTACCACGTCTTCCCCATCCCTCCAGTCGGCCGGTGTTGCAACGCTGTAATTAGCGGTTAACTGCAATGAATCGATCACCCGCAGTATTTCCTGGAAATTCCTTCCGGTTGATGCAGGGTAAGTGATCATCAGCTTTATTGTTTTATCGGGCGCTATGATAAAAAGCGATCTTACAGTTGCTGTTAATGATGCATTGGGATGGATCATATCATAAGCTAACGCAATTTCGCGGTTTTCATCACCGATAAGCGGGAAATTCACTTCAACGCCCTGGGTTTCGTTTATATCATTTATCCACCCTTTGTGCGATTCAACCGAATCAACACTTAAAGCAATCACTTTTACATTACGTTTGTCGAATTCGCTTTTTAAAGAGGCCGTTCTGCCCAGTTCGGTGGTACATACCGGTGTATAATCTGCAGGATGTGAAAATAATACGCCCCAGCTATTGCCAAGATATTCATAAAAGTCGATCTCGCCGTCGGATGTTTTCGCTTTGAAATTTGGGGCCATATCCCCTAACCGTAAACTCATGTCAATTAAATTTAATCGTGAATAATATACTAAGGTACTTTGATTGTTGTAAAAATCAAGCAATTATTGAAAATTATCCTACTAATTACGTAGACATTACATTGTTCCACTTAAGTTGTATTTCCGGAGGCTGTAATCGACGGACTAACTATTGGAGGGTAGCCCAATACGGGCATTCTTATCTCTTGATATTCTACAAAGGGATATCCCCTACGGGATATTATCCCTTGAAATAATTGCGGGTGCGTATCTTATATGAGGAAACTTATCTGTGAAACATATAACAAATCTTTAAGGGCAGCACAAAGCATAAAAAAGCCGTTTGTCAATTGACAAACGGCTTTAAAAAGAGCGTATCTTAAATTATTTTACTTGCGAAAAGAATTCAGTGTCGCCGCTTTGAGTTACACGAACCAAAACTTCGTGATTTTCACTTTTTAAATCAACAAAGTAAGATGTAGGGTCGATAGTATCGTTAATTGCGGTATTTGCCTGGTATACAATAACACCCGCAGCAATATAACCTTTGTAAGCATCAGCGATCAGCTTTTGTGATTTTGCAGGAATAGCATTATATGCTATAACCTGTGTTGTACCTAAGAAATCGCCCGCTAAGTTATAAAACGCGGTTTTCTTAACACCATCAATAATGAAATCAGCTTTCTGGCAATTTTTGTTTATAGTCCAAACTACATTTTTAGCCCCACTGAAATCAGCGCTGAACGCTTGAGTAACAGCATAAGAAGCAGTAGCAGTTGTAGTTTCAGTACCTTTTTTACCACCCCCGGCGGCAAAAGCAGTAACGCTGAACAAAGCAGCGGTTGCAAATGTTAAAAATATCTTTTTCATAGTGTGTTTTTAATTATAAATCCTTAACAAAAGTATAATATAATTATTAAACTTTGCAATTAAATTTCACTTTTATGAATATTTCATAATTATAAGCCATTTAGGGTGCTAAATTTAGATTTTGATAACCTACTTAGTGTATTTTTTACAATATCCTAATTGTAAAACGAGTCAAAAAGTGCATAATTACGGTCTGTAACGTGTTTTTTACGTTTACATAACATAAAATTAATGTGTTCTATCGAGTTGAAAGTTGTAATTGTGAGTAGTAATAAATTGGGTAAGTTGTTGTTATGAGTTGAAGGTTGTAAGTTGTGAGTCGTATGAATTGTGTGGGTTGTTGTGTGAGTTGAAGGTTGCGAGCTGCAAGAATTGGCAACAGCTACGTAGACTGACGCCGCTGGAGGGTTACCTACCCTAACCATTGTGGTGAAGCCCGGTACCAGATCAAGCCACCCGTCGATTAATATGGTGGTACATGTAACCGGCCTCGTCTGACACGAGCCGGGCGACCCACTTAAATAACGAACTGTCGTTAGCCCGGCGCACCTGGTTCGACGGAGCTCACTACGACCACATTTTTTTAAGTTACAAATTTTATAGGACAAGAGGCAAACTAACGACACAGCTTGTGTATCAATTTGCAGAATGAATAGATAACAAAGGATCGTTCACAATATTTACAACATCGTGGATCTTTTCGTCGAGGTTTTTGACGGCCGTTTGCATCATTAAAAGGTATTCTTTTGGGGCTACATAATTATCCAGTTCGATCAGGTTCATTAAACCGAGGATAGATGCTACCGGTCCCCGGTAATCATGTGATTGTATCTGGGCTATTTTAGAAAGCAGCTTATTTTGAACCATGATCTTTTCTTCGCTTGCTTTCCGTTCAGTAATATTCCTCGCCACATACGAAACACCAATGATCTCATCCTTATCATTTCGTACGGGCTCAAACGCGCAATCCCACCAAATGTTACCTTTGGCGCCGTAGTTTGCTTGCTGCTCAAGTTGTGTTTTTTCGCCCTTCAGCGCGTTGCGGTAATGTAAATTAAAATCGGCGGCGAAATCCGGGGGTAAAAATTTAGTCATTTTACGACCGTAAGCCAGCTTTTCGGTATACCTATCCTTGACAAAATCAAACGCAGTACGGTTAAAATCAATGATCTCGCCGTGTTTTCCCAATAAAAAATAGGAATCGGTCAAACTTTCAAACATCGACCGTAACCTCATGTCATTTCCTGATTTATGTTCTTTTGCCTGCTGCAGGTCGGTGAAGGTTTTATCCAGTTGATCAATGGTGAGTTTCAACTCCATTACGCCGATAGCGTGTTTGGCTAATATTTTTAAAATTAATTTTTGTTGATCAGATAGCTCATGTGGTTTGCTGTCCATAACGCATAGTGTACCCACCCTATGGCCTTCGCTGGTAGTTAGCGGCGCAGCTGCATAAAACCGGGTTTTTGGACCGCCGGTAACGCTGGGATGGCCGCAAAAACGTTCATACTGATGTGTGTCATTTATGACAAACAGGTAATTGTGTTTGACGGCTTGCCTACAAAATGAAACTTTACCGGGAACTTGTTCAATGGTTATTCCTTTTTTTACTTTTATCCATTGTGTTTCTTCATCAAGCAGGGTGATCATTGCGACGGGTGAGCTGCATAGTTTGGCCGCAACGGCTACGGTATGTTTCAGTTCCTTATTGTATTCGAGGTTTAATTTCTCAAATTGTTTTACAACTTTCAACCGCTGTTCCTTGTTCATCGGAATTAATTTAGCGTTTAAATTAAAAGGGAAACAACTTAATCCCGCCAAGGCAGAATAGTTATTGCATCAAACAATAATTTAATCAATCAAGTGCAATAACGGGAAATTTTTGTAATTATTACGTAATTGTTGAAAAATATTTGAAATTAATTTAATCTCGATTTAATGAAGTTTCTTAAATTGACTATTTTTGACTCAGCGTTATTGTAAATATACTCCCCTTTCCAGGTTCGCTTTCTACGCGGATAGTCCCGCCTGCGGCAACAACGATCCTTTTAACCAGGTATAAACCGATGCCATGCCCCTCTATAGAGTAATCCAGTCTGCCATACAGATTAAATATCTTATCAACGCTATCTGACGACATACCCATTCCATTATCGCGAACTGACAAGATAATGTTGTCGCCCTCTATCCGGGTATAGATATGGATCACAGGAGGTTCGTCGCTTTTAAATTTCATACCGTTTGAAACCAGGTTGTACAATATACTTCTCAAATTGTTTCTTGAAAAAGGGATAGCATTCACTTCCAGATCGCGTATAATCACAGCACCGGAGGATTTAATTTGATTTTCGAGGCTCCATTCCACATTGTTTATTTGTTCCCCGACATCGACCATCTCCAATATGCTTTCGCCTTCTAATTTCCCGATAACGGAAATATCGTTAATGAGGGCGCGGAATTTTTTGACGGAGGAATTTATTATTGTTAAAAATTTGCTTTGATTGGGATCAATGACGTATATATGATTCATTACATCAATACTTCCCTCAATATTGGCCAATGGCGCTAAAAGGTCATGTGACACGGTGTGTACAAAATTATCGAGGTCAGCGTTTAAATTTGAAAGCATAGCGTTCTTTTTATCGAGTTCCAGTTGTGTGATCTTTAATTCTGAAATGTCATTGAATGTGACGATGGCGCCCGCCCGCGTGTTATCAGCCAGCAGGTAAGGCATTGTTGTCACCTGGTACCACTTACCGTTCCCGGTTTCAACTTCATTGGTTACTACAACCCCATATTGAAGTACCGATTTGATATCATTAATAATGGTTTCGAATTTAATATTGGTGGAGATATCGCTCAAAGGCCGGCCGGTGTCAGATTCATGCAGGTTAAGCTGCTCTACGGAACCGAGCGAAAACTGCGTTAGCCGCAGGTTGTTGTCGATAAACAGTTGTACGTGAATGTTGCTCTTTAAGTAGTTATACAATTCGCCACCAACATCCCGTAGTTCCTTATTTTTTATCTTAACTGGTTTAGCAGTGACCCGTTTAGCGTCGTCCGGTTGTGGTTCCTTATAGGCAATGGGCATTCCGCTTGAAACCAACCCTTCGCTAACAGCCTTCATACCTCTATTGGGTGCTTTTGACTGCGCAAAAAAAGATGCGAGTTTTTCCTTTAGTTTTTTTAACTCTGCATCCAGGCCAACACTATACTTATCATCATACATCTTCTTGATTTTAACATTAAAAACTCCGACAGAGCGGTATGAGTAGTATATCAAATATGCAACCAGTTTTTTTCAAAACGAATGATTTTATCGTATATATTTACAAATTATCATATATATTAAAAAATCAGTCAAAAACTCTCGAAATGAGCTTATTTTAAGAAAAGAGATATTACAACTTTAAGTTGTGAATTAAATTACTTGTAATTTGTTTGAATAAAATTCCTAAAAAACCGACAACTTTTTCAAAAGTGCAGGTTGATTACCATCTTAATTTAATGAAGTTTCAGTTTCCAACTTGGTAGTTGCCAGCTGTTTGGGGTCAGCTTTCAGGTTTATAATGAATTTACTGCCTTTTCCAGGCTCACTTTCAACTTTAATGCTGCCCCCGGCGGCAACCACTATTTTCTTAGCCAGGTACAGGCCTATGCCATTTCCTTCAATTTCATGATGCAGCCTGCCATATAAGTTAAAAATTTTGTCAAGGCCCTCCTTTGGCACCCCAATTCCATTATCTCTTACTGACAATACCACGTTATTCCCGTTCATTTGGGTATGGATGTTAACCACCGGCGGATCTCCGCCTTTAAATTTAATACCATTTGAAACGAGATTGTATAAAATGCTTCTCAGGTTTTTTCTCGAAAAAGGAATATGGCTGACCTCAAGGTCCCGGAGAATAACAGCTCCTGATGATTTAATTTTATCCTCCAGGCTCCATTCAATATTGCTTATCTGCTCTTCAATATCAACCGACTCTATTTCTGTATCGCTTTCTATTTTGCCGATTGTTGCAATATCGTTTATCAGCGAACGGAATTTTTTTATTGACGAATTTATTATTTTTAAAAACTTATTCAGCCCCGGGTCCTCAACCTTTATGTGGTTCATTGCACTAATGCTTACTTCAATATTAGCTAACGGCGCCAACAGATCATGTGAAACCGTATGCACAAAATTATCCAGGTCGGCATTTATATTCAGCAGGGCAGTATTTTTTTTGTCCAGTTCCAGCTGGGTATTTTTTAATTCAGTAACATCATTAAAGGTAATGATTGCACCTGTCCGTTTATTATCAGCCTGCAGGTAAGGCATGGTCATTATCTGGTACCATTTGCCATTATTGGTCTCAATTTCTTTGGTTATGATGTTACCCGTATCAAGCACCTGTTTAATATCATCAATAATGGTTTCAAATTTGATATTGGTAGATATATTACTCAGCGGCCTGCCAATATCCGTTTCAAGCAGATTGATCTGTTTTACGGTGCCGGGTGAAAAACGCATCAGCCTGAGGTCGTTATCAATAAACAACTGCCCGTTAATGTTACTCCTGAAATAGTTATTCAGGTCGTCATTGATTTCCTGCAGCTCCTTATTTTTTAATTGGTAATCCGAGTTGATGGTGTCCAGCTCTTCGTTTACGGACTGCATTTCCTCGTTGGTACTCTGCATTTCTTCGTTTGCCGAGATCAGCTCCTCATTAAAAGATTGCATATTCTCGTTAGAGGCATCCAGCTGCTCATAGGCTGAGTTAAGCTTTTCTTTTAATTCCTTTAATTCTGCCTCGATGCTTATGATGTACTGATCGTGATAGATCTTTTCATCAAAGACTATATGGTCCTGCCGGCCGGCGGAATCCCCTTTATCTTCGTTAAAGGTTACCAGTAATAATTTTTGTTCGCCCTGCTTTTTTATCAAAGGACTTACGGAAAGACTCACATTAACTGTTGTATTCCCTTGTTTTATCTTTATCCCCGTAACGGAAGCTTTTTCACTTGTTTTTAAAACCCGGTTGCTTATCGAGCTAAACGCCACCGCGAGCGATTTTGGCAAAAGTTCGGTTAGATTTGAATTAAAATTTTTCTGGTGAAGATACTTTGTCGTATCGCCATAGGCCTTTACAACGTTATTGTTTTCGTCAACACAAACCACCAGGCCGCCCGTTTCGGTAACCAGGGTTTCATTTACCGCTTCGGCAAGCGTGGCGGGTATGTTTTTAGATGGTTCCTCCCTTAAAAGGTTGAAAGGCATGCGTTTGTTATCGGTCAGCTCGGGTAATGAAAAAGCATCGAAACGTAAAGAACGCTTAGTTTCCAGGTTTTTAAACAGCTTCCATTTTTTGCTGGCCACTTCCAGGTTTTTTATGATAGGCATTGGGTTTTCGCTGGACCCTAAAAATAGATAGCCATCCATTTTAAGACCAAATAGCAGCATGGTGAATATTTTTTTCTGCAAAATGGGCGTCATGTATATCAGCAGGTTGCGGCAGCTTACAAAATGCATGTTGCAATACGGCGGGTTCTTCACCAGGTCGTGCTGCGCGAAAATTACCATTTTGCGTATAGCAGGTTTTACCCGGTAATTATTTCCTTCCTCTAAAAAATGCCGTTTAAGCCTTTCGGGAGAGACATTTTTTTTAATGCCCTGGTTATAAACGCCCTTGCCGGCTTGTACCAGGGCTACGCTGTCAATATCCGTGGCAAATATTTTTACTACGGTATCTTTATATTGATCCGTCAGCAACTCACAAATAAGAATGGCCATTGAATATGCCTCCTCACCGGTGGCACAGCCGGCAATCCACATTTTGAGTTCTTCACCGGGGCCAAGCTTCTTAAGAATATCGGGCAATATATTTTTTTGTATGTATTCAAACGCCCCCTTATCCCTGAAAAATGAGGTTACGCTTATCAGGAAATCTTTAGCAAGTGCTTCTACTTCTTCGGGCGTTTCCTTTAAAAAGCTATAATAATTGACCAGGGACGTAAAATTACCCTGGGCAGCCCTTCTCTTGGTCCTTCTTAATATGGTAGCCAGCTTATAGTCTGAAAAATCATGCTGCGATCTTTCCTTCATTAAATTTATAATGGCCCCGATGTTTTTTTCGTCATCGCTGCTATCGGGTAATACCTCTCCGCCGTACCGTATATAGTCTTCAATTGCGCCGGGCATTAATTCGGGCTCCAGCACAAAATCAACCAACCCGGTTGCTATGGCGCTTGAGGGCATATTGCTGAATGCTGAAGTTTCAGGGTTGCGGGCTATCACCATGCCGCCAGCCTTTTTAATGGCTTTAATGCCGTCCGTCCCATCACTGCCTAACCCGGACAGGATCACCCCTATCGCTTTTTTGCCGCAATCCACTGCAAGGGACTTAAAAAGTATATTAATAGTTAAATGCGGCGTTTGCCCTTGTTCCTTGCCGGTTAAATGCAGTTTACCGCGCCGGATGGTCATAAATTTATCGTGCGGGATAAGGTAAACCTGGTTGCTTTGCACCTTCATCCCGTCCTGAGCCTCCTTAACCACCAGTTTGCTGTGCCTGGCCAGCAACTCAGCCATCCTGCTTTTAAAATCGGACGACAAATGCTGGACGATTATATAAGAAACGCCGTCTAAAGGTGTGTGGTCAAAAAAAGTATTTATCTCTTCCATGCCGCCCGCAGAGGCGCCTATAGCAATAATATGGTGAGGATCGGGATTAACCATAGAGATTTAAAAGAGCGATTATTTGAATTTAAATTAAATTCTGACAAAGAAGTATAGATGTGTATCAAATATACAACCAAATTTTTAAAAATTAGCGGTTTATGTTATATGTATTTTCCATATTCATTTCGTTTGTGTTAAACAAAATAGTCTTTAGCCTCGCTGGGGCTATATTTGTTTAACATAAAGTTATTAGAACTATAAGTTGTAAAGGCAATTGTACGGCCTGTCTGTAAATAATTTTATAAAAAACCGACACTGCGTTAAGAGGCCGGTTAACTATTGTATTAGGGTACTACTTAAATTATTATCCTTATTACAAGAACAAACCAGCGTCAAATAATCAACCCGCTATTTATGATAAAAGCATTGCCCCAACATTAATCAAAATGAAAGATCTGTGATGAATTAATCGGGTCGATTTACCTGTTTGCAGGTAAGTAGCACACGCCAATTACCTGGTCATCAACCCTATCCCATTTAAATATCAGCTGTTCAGCTGGTACCTTATGGCAATCGAATTCCAGCCCGGTTCGGAGTGTGAAATCGTTGTCAGCGTAATGAAGCTCTGCTTCCTTAAAATCAAGGTATTGTTTTGTTATGGGGTACTGTAATTTATAAAATGCCTCCTTGAAAGAAAATATAAGGGTTGCAAATAATGCCTGCTCATTATCATCGAGCGTGTTCAAAAATGCCTGTTCGTTAGCAACAAACAACATATCCCAGGTATCCCGGCTCACACCGCCGATGGTTTCGATATCCAGGCCAATGGCGGCAATATCGTCAATTTTGGCAACTATTGCACCCGCCAGTGTTTTTGAATGACTTATCGACCCTACAAATCCCTTCGGCCACAGGGGCTCTTTTACTTCGCCCATTAATATTTCGGCATCGCTTATGCCGAAACGTCCTAAAGCTTCCCGGGCGCAATACCTGCCGGTGCTGAAATCGTTCTGCCTTTTTACCGCGGCTTTCTGAATCAACGCTTTCTCGGCGGGGGTTAAAGCCTCGGCGCCAACGAAGTCGGTCGTGAAAAATTGCGAAAACAGAGACGGATCTAAATTTGAAAAGGTATAGCTCATGGATAGGCTAAGATAAATAAAGGATGTTTTATTATCGACTAAATCAAATCCTAAAACATCCCTCATTTATCACATCCTTTTGATCTTAAAATACTATCCAACGAAGCTGTAAACTGCTTTTGCGCTGCCTTATCGGAATAGGGCAATAATGAATCCAGCTGCATCCTGATCGTGTCGGCCAGCGCGAGGCTTGTTTTTAATAAAATATCCTTTTGCTTGAGGTATTCTGCCAAACGACTTTGAAAACGTGCCGAATCGGCTTTGTTCTTTGCCTTTGACAGCGAGTCCTGCATAAAACGGATATTATCAGCCAAAACAAACCGCTGCTTCCTGATGCTTGTAGCACGGCATGAACGATCGGCTAATTTCTCCAGCCTTTCCTTATTTACCTGTTTAGTCGATTTCGTATTGCAGGAGTATATCGCGGTTAACATCAGGACGAGCAAAAAGTACTTCATCACCTGTTTATTTAATATTTGTTGGCCAAACCAGCATCTTATTTACATTGTCGCCAATTATACGGCCCAAACGTAAACCCTCAATATTATCGGGAGTGTAATGAATACCGCCGTAAAAACGTGAGTTGGCACATTCCATTGCCATGTCGTTAAAATTGGCATAATGGCGTGCGGTAAATCCATATTGCACCTGGCTGTAATCGGTAAAATCATATTTTCCGCTGCCATCGGTAAACAAATCTGCAAAGATCACTGACCCGGCACCCGATTCGTATGAATGCCCGCTTGTATAGGCCGGGAACGGCGGCGTACCGATAACCGTTTTAAAATTGGCGTCGATATTTTTTTGAATATAGGTTACCGGCCTGATCAGCACATATTGGTATTTCCCTTTCCAGCAGCTGATAAAGGCATCGTTTTCGGCAATCGAAAGTTTGGCAAATGCAACAGAAGCTTTTTCGAGCGTGGCATTATTTTCCTTCAATAATTGGTTCATGATATTAAACGTGTGCCCAGCGGGTGTACAAGTATTAAAAGGGTCGTCAGCCCAGTATTTGGTGATTTCAACCTGTTCAGGCGTATTATTTTTGACCTGGTGATATACATCCAACGCCAGCTTATAAAAATCAGAACCCGCAGCGGTTGAGTAGGTTGTTGGTACTACAGGGTTGGTATTTGAAATATTTGCTGCTATAAAAGGCCTGTTGCTGCCCCATTTTGGACTTACCGGGTTCGGCGCTGTAGGGCTGGTGGGTTCCCAGCAGTAATCTACTGCAGGCAACTTATAAGGCAACTGGAAAGGATCTAAATACGACTGGTGAGCGCCGTCGGAAGTTGATGACTGGTAAATGGCAGCAGTAACTGCTTTGCCATACTGCACGGACCGGCTCACCACATCTGCGTTAACGCCTGCCGATAAAACAGCCAGGTTTGCCGCTTCGGTGCTATCAATTTTAGTGCGGTTGGCTGCTGTAATATTTACATCAAACATATCGCGCATCATATCGGCAATAGCCGCATTTGAGCTGATCGCCCAATTATATTCGAGGTTTGCAGCAGGCTTCGGCACGCCGCTTATCCCGTTAAGCTGGCCCGAAAGGCTTAGCGCACCGGGTATACCATTTACTACCGCCTCGTAAGCCGCCACACCAACATATCCGTATGCCCGAGCTGCCTGTGTAGGAAAAAAGCCTTTTGTACTTTTTGTTATCGTACACATCAGTGTGAAATAATTCCTGATCTGATCGCTTGAATAACTGCGGGTGGTGCGCGATGACCCCGAAACAGTTACGTGATTAGTATTGGTATATTCCTTACGGCAAGAGGCAATAAGGACAAACAACAGGATAACAGAGGCTGCCTGAAAGTATTGTTTTTTCATAATTTTACAATTGACCTGATACTATTCAAATTGGTTTATACCGACGTAATCAAAAGGTTTGCCAAACGACAACTATTTTAAAAAGTGTAACGAACTCATTTAAAACCTCATATTAACTATATATTAATATTTTAGCGCATTATCGTTGTACTTAATTAAATACAAGCTGTTGCATAAAAAGGAGAAATAAATTATACCGGGCATAACGCTTTAAAATACCGTGAAAACACGGTATCAAATACATAGTATTCATTGTAACTTGCTGATGGTAAGTGAATAACTCGTTATAACTCTGGATGATATGATAAATAAACTTCTTTGGACTGACCGGAACCGGGATATGATCATCTCCTTTATGACCATCCGCAAGGCAGTAGGTTGGCTGGGCATCGGTTTGCCTGCGGTATTGTATTTGGGCACCCTGCTCATCGGTGAGTGCGGCATACTGAAAGCTTCTATCAGCGACTATTTTTATACAAATATGGGTAGCGTGTTCACAGGGATATTGTGCGCAGTAGCACTTTTCCTGTTTACCTACAAAGGCCCCGCTCCTATTGACGGTATTTTGAGCAGTTTGGCTGCTCTTTTTGCCCTTGGTGTTGCCTTTTTCCCCTGCAATGTAAGCGGTTGCCATTACGACTGCAACATCATTTTCCGGCCGCCTAATGGGTTGAGGAACCTGATACATTATTGCTCGGCGGCAGGTTTCTTTATCATTTTGGCAACCATGTCGATATGGTTGTTCAGGAAAAGCAACAGACCTAATCCCGGCCTCCGCAAAAGGTCGCGCAATAACGTGTACCTTGTTTGCGGTATAATTATGCTTATCGCGATGGCCGGCATATTGGCGGTAACGGTTTTCCATCTCGGCGAAAAACTTTACCCCCTCCGCCCTACCTACTGGCTCGAGCTGATCGCCTTATGGGCATTCGGGATCAGCTGGCTGGTTAAAGGCGAGCTTGTGTTAAAGGATAAGCCCCTGCAACGGTGAAGCAAAACATTTAATTTTTCCTTTAATGATGTAAAATCCTACTTAATTTCCACCACACCGTTTGCAACTGCCGGGAACCTGGAAAATATTTGGGCGTCATGTCCGGGAATGATATATTTCACGTCGGAAACCATGGTTTTCATCCGCTGCATAGCTTTTACGTAACCGGCCGGGTCGAGGGTACCGCCTGTAGAAGCCGGGGCCAGGTGTTCGAGGTTGTAATAGATCCAGATGTTGTCGGATGCAAGGACTATCCTGTTGGTGCCGGTTTGCACCAGCACATATTGCGAGTTAAAGGTATGCCTGGACCCGGTAAACACCTTTATTCCCGGAATGATCTCCTGGTCGTCACCATTCACCAGGGTTACTTTACCGGCTAAGTTCAAATCAACCATAGCACGCACATCCCTTTTGTCAAAGCCCCCTTTGCTCTGCCCTTTTTGCCATGCCGTGCTCACAAAATAATTAAAGTCTTCTTTCTGTATCCATATATGGGCATTGGGAAATAGCCCCACCCCATCGATATGATCCCAATGCGGGTGGCTGAAAATAATATCAGTTATATCGCCCGGTTTTACACCAAACTTCAAAAGCGCGCTGTCCGGCCTTACGTAATCAACCAATTTAAAATCTTTGGCATCGTCGATGTCGCCCAAAAAGCCGGCATCCAGCAAAACATTGCGGTTGTTTCCCCTGATCAGCCAAACCATAAAGTTGATCTTAACGCTTTCTGTTTTAGAGCCGCCTTGCGCCCAGTCGGCGGTGGTAAATGGGTAGTTAGCAGCGGCAAATTTCAGGGCGTAAACGTGATAGACAGGGGTTTGGGCGCGACAGGTTAGCAGTATCGCAAAAAGCAGTAGCGGTACCAGGATTAGTTTTTTCATCATGTTTATTTTTTAAGCACCAGGTATTGATATGGCTCAAGCCTTATTTCGGTAGCTAAACTTGTTTTGGCTCCGCTAAAAGCATCCTTCCATACGGAATTTGCCAGGTTGTCGGGCAGTTTATAGGTAACCTCCTTATCGCGTAAATTTGATAATACCAGTACTTTTTCCGGGCCGGCTTCCCGGGTAAAAACACATACGTCGTCGGTGCTGTATGAATTTAAGGTGCCCCTTCTTATGGCCTTGCTTTTATTGTGGAACGCCACTACCTTTTTATATTCACCTGTTACATCCTGGTTAGCTGCGGAAAGGCTCCAGTCTATTTTTCTGCCCGTGAAGGGGAAAACCAAACGATATGGCGTTGCAATCTCCTGCCCGTTATAAATCATCGGAACACCTTTCATGTAAGCCGTAACCACAAAAGCAGCCATCGAGCCACGTTTTCCGCCAAACAGATCCAGGGGGGTGCCGTCCGAACTGTTCACATCATGATTAGTCAAATATCTTACCATTCCCTGCCCTTCAGAAGCACCGATGTAATCTTTCCTGTTTACCTCGTCAATCGACTTTACCGATTTATTTCTCTTATAGATATTTTTTAAATTTCCGTAAAAGTTGAAACCAAAATTAAAATCGAAACCCGAGGAATAGTTGGCCGCACGGCTTCCCTCGGCCAGGAACAGCAATTTATGCGTTTTTATATTTTTTAACGTATCAAGGGCCTGGGCCCAGAAATCAGCAGGCGGGCCGTCGGCGTAATCGCAGCGGAAACCATCTATGTTTGCTTTTAATACCCACGACTTCATTGACCTGATGAGCGCCAAACGCACATCATTATTATTAAAATTTAACTGTGCTACGTCATTCCAGGTTTGCGGATATTTGATGTTTCCGGCGGTATCCGTTACGTACCACCTTTTATTGCTTATCCATGGGTTGTCCCAGGAAGTATGATTGGCAACAAAATCGAGCATAACGGCTATTTTCCTTTTATGAGCACCTTCTACCAGCTCCCGTAAATCATTAAGCGTCCCAAATTCGCTGCCCACTTCGTTATAATCGCGCGTAGCATAGGGCGAATTGGTGGCCTTAAGTACGCCAACAGGGTAAATTGGCATCAAATACATCACATTTATACCCAGGGCTTTTATGGAATCCAACCGGGCGGTAACTCCCTTCAAATTTCCTTCCCTGCTAAAAGCGCGCGTATTTACCTGGTAGAGCATCACATCCCGCCTATCCGGCACGCCGGTAAAAGGTTGGCCATATTGTGGAGGATAGCGGTTACCCTATGCAAGGGCGGGTGCAGGTTTTGTGCAGCAAAATAGCACTGCTAATAAGAAAAAAGCGATATTTTTCATTTGTTAATGGCAAATTAAGGTTGGGCGAATGTAATAAATAGCTGATAAGTTGTGGCAATTGTGAATAGCTGAAAACCATTTTTTAACTATCCATTTTAACCACACAAGGAGGCCTGTCGCGTGATTAGCGGTTATATGGCTGTATGAATATCAACACAGGCGATAATTTGCAGGCAAGAGCGCCGGAGTGCAATAATAACTTTACAATAGCGCCGGCCGATATTTCCGGACGTAATAACGTGATTAATTCTTTTTAGCAGCGGTCAATAATGAGCATAGCATTGCGCCCGTACCTGTATGGTAACGAGCGCGCTTTCTTTAATTTTTAAACAGCTGCCAGTTGCTCGCATGTTTCGGCGCAGGTGCGGCAAACTATTGCACATTCCATACAGAATTCCATGCCGTTTTTGCCATGCTTTTCGCATTCGTCAGCACAGGTATTGCACATATCAACACACATCCTGCAAAGCTCATCGCTTAGCTTGCTTCCCAGGCTTATCATTTCGGCGGTTGAACGGCATAAGGCTGCACATTCCAGGTTTAACTGAATGCATTTGCTGAGCAATTTTACGCTTGGTTCTTTTAAACATAAAGTTGCACAACGGCTGCAGGCGGCTGCACAGGCATTACATGCTTCAATGCAGTTTTGTAATTGTTGGTTTAACATAATGGAGCGTTTTTATGGTTAGACATTGGGTTAATTACAAAATCAGTTTGGCGGAAATTAAAAGACGTTTCTAAATAACAAGGTCATTTCTGCCTGCCCTATTACCTGATAAGCTTTATATTGACCTGTAAGGGCTTATTTAACCTATATATTGTATTTAGCTGCGATATGACACAGGGTTACTTTCCTTGCCGGAGAATAGCAGGATAGTTCGATTAAATTAATTAAAGAGTAGTTATATTTTTACTACAGCTGTAATAAAATTTTGTTTAAAAAAATTTAGAAAATTTTACCGTCGCTTTTGCCTTGGCGGGCGGCAGAATCGTAACCGGGCCAGTATGTTGAAATCCACGAAAAAGACATTGGCCCTAGGGTGGCGTTTTGACTTATTTGTTATCCATCAATTGAAACCTTTCACGGTAGTTATCTCCGCCCGGAACAATATTACCGCCTATGCTGATATCAGTTTTGAAAGCTTCAATCCATTAAATCAGCGGATCGAATTTAACGGCAGGCACCCCGAAACGGTTTAAAAAATCTACTCCTTCATCATTGCCTATGCCCTTGTATTCGGCGTATGATTTATCGAAGAACACCTTCTTCACACCGGCAGAAAAAATGAGCCGGGCACATGGCAAACAGGGCGATAAGGTAGTATAAAGCGTTGCCCCTACAAGGTTAGCGCCGTTTTTTACCGCGTATAATATGGCATTCTCTTCGGCATGAAGTGCAAGGGAGCAGCTTCCCTTTGAGTCGCGCGGGCAGCCGGTTAAAGGCCATTCCTCATCACAGTTATGCGTGCCTGCCGGCGGGCCGTTATAGCCTATCGAAATAATACGGGTATCCTTTGTTAAAACTGCCCCAACCTGTGCCTTCACGCAATGTGAGCGTTTGGCCAGATCAGTAGCCAGGTTCATAAAAATATGGTCGAAACTTAGTTTAGTCATAGTAGTGATTAGAGGTAGAGAATAGAGATTAGTTATTTTTCTAATCTCTATTCTCTACCTCTGGTATCTGATTTAGTGCCCCCCTGAAGCCTCTATATGGTCAATATCAATGCCCTGTTTCTTTAATTCAGATCCGGCTTTCCAGGCAAAAAACGCAAGGTAGGCGAAACCAAACACGGGCACAATATATGAAAGATGCAACCCGCTGATACCCGAAAAAGAATGTTGAGTTGTATCAGCTAAGATACCCTGAACCGGTGGAATAATAGCCCCGCCCAATATCATCATGATCAAAAATGCTGAACCCTGGCTGGTATATTTCCCTAAACCGGCGATGGCTAGCGCAAAAATCGAAGGCCACATGATTGAGCAGCACAAACCACCGCTGATGAAAGCAAACAGGCCAACCCTACCGCTGGTTAGTAGCCCGATTACCATAGCTGCCACGCCCAATAATCCGAAAATAGTTAAGGTACGTACAGGCTTTTGCTGCCCTACGAAGAATCCTATCACTAAAACAGCCACACATAGCGCATAGATATACAAATTGCTGATATTAACGCCGCTTAAATAGTTAACCAGCAACACTATGCCGAATGCGAAAAAGGGAACAACAACTGTCAGGATATTTTTTGTTGATTTAGATAGGTCAAATACGCCGATCGCTCCCGTCCACCTGCCTATCATTAAGCTTCCCCAATATAACGAGATATAAGGGGCTATTTCCGAGGCAGTAAAGCCGCCAAACTCAGGTGTTTTAAGCAAAGATCCCATATTACTTTGAATAGTCACTTCAGTTCCTACATAAGTAAATATCGCTATCATACCATAAATCAATTGCGGGTATTGCATTGCCCCCCAGCCTGCTTTGCTTTTAGCCGCTGACATAAGCGATATAATAAGCGTTATCAGGATAATAGCCAAAGATGCATATACGTAATACGCCTTCGCAATACCGGTGGCGGCGCTTAACGGGCCGGCAGCTAATACAAGGCAGAAAGCAATAAATATGACAAATAATGGAAAATTGGTTTTGTGGCTTGCCTCTATCTTTTCGTCGCTGGTAACCTTAGGCAGTTTTGATACCCAAAAGAAAATAGCAACTGCTATATATAGACCCGCGAGTATAAAGTACAAGTTATTTATTGCCGTTATTTTAACATCTATAGCGGGAATTAACTTGCTGGCGCTGCCAAATAATACGATACTTACAATTACCGGCCCTAATAGAGTACCAAAATTGTTTACCCCACCTGCCAGGTTCAAACGGTTTGAACCGGTTTCTGGCGTGCCAAGGGCGATAACAAATGGGTTGGCGGCGGTTTGCTGTAATGAAAAACCTAACGCAATAACAAAAAATGCACCTAGGATAAATCCAAATGAACCTGAATTTACAGCCGGCACCATCAATAGCGCCCCTGCTGCAGATATGATCAGACCGTAAATAATGCCATTTTTATATCCCAGCTTATTTAAAAAATCAACCCTGGTAGCCTGGGACGCGAAATACAATCCAAGTGAACCAATAAAGTAACCACCATAAAAAGTAAAGTCAATTAATTGCGATTCAAATTGGGTTAAATTAAAGTGTGCTTTACAAAAGGGTATAAAAATACCATTCGAAGCGGCTAAAAAGCCCCAAAAGAAAAATACGGTAATGATGGTGTACAGCGCGGAGCCATAACTTTTTGCGTTTTTTTGTTCCATTGTTAATTAGGTTTACAAATCGGTTGTATTTAAAAAACTAAACATAGCCATTTTTTGTAATTCTGCTATATATTAAATTAATAAATCACAATTTTAAGTTTGGATGGTTAACATATAAAATTGCATATTCGTCCCACCAAGTTCTAAATTGAGTTGAATATAATCTAAATGAATGTTTGAAGCTATTATTTCGGGTCTTGGAATCGGACTTGTTCTCTCTGTTCTGACAGGCCCGGTTTTTTTCGCATTAATAAAAACCAGTATTGAAAAAGGCTTTCATGCCGGGGCGGCTATGGCGTTGGGTATAGTCTCAAGCGATGTCGTTTTCGTGGGCGCTATTATATTCGGGTCGCAATATATCGACGTCCCTCCACACACGAAGGTAATCGTCGGGGAAATTGGGAGCGGCATTTTATTTAGCCTGGGCGTCTACTACATATTTAAAAAAGCCGAAATAAATTTCGAAAACAAAACCCCGTCGGTATTAAACCGCGCCGGTTATTTTTTTAAAGGGTTTTTAATGTGCATTTTTAATCCTACCCTCCTATTTCATTGGATCACCGTTATCGGAACCGCCAGCACTATTTTTCACCAGGGCGTAAAGCACAGGCAGCTGGATATAGCCATTATGTTTCTAACCATACTTATTGTACAGTTTGGGCAGGACATTGTTAAAGTGTTTTATGCCAATAAGCTGCGCGATAAAATCTCGGTTAAATTTATACACCGGCTTAACGAGGTTGCGGGTGTCGCGCTTATCATAGCCTCACTCGTGTTAATGGATAAGCTGGTAACCCACTTTATATTCGCGCCTCCGCCGGGATCTTAGTCATTAGTCATTAAGACGGCAATTTGGAGTTTGATTCAGTTGGCAGTTTTGAGTTGGCAGTTTGCAAATCAGAACAATTGTCATAGTGCCCATTGCTTATTGTCTACTGCCTATGTCAATTGCCTACCGCAAACTGCTTACTGCCTACTTACATATACCCTCTTTGGTTCTTACCTTCCATCCAGTTAACAAAGGCGCGGTTTACCACTTTGTTACCACCCGGAGTTGGATAGTTGCCTGAAAAATACCAGTCGCCGGTATGGTCGGGGCAGGCTTTGTGCAGGTTATCTAATGTTTGGTATATCACCTCTACCGAGCATTTTATTTCTTTTGGGGTAATGATCTTTGCAATACGGTCCGATATTTCCTGGTCGGTAAAAGGTTCATAGATGGCTTGCACGTAATTGCAAACGTCTTCCTTAGGCAATATCGAGCTATCCTTGCACAGCTGGTAAACCTTCAGAATAACATCTTCCATTCCCCGCTCTTTCAGCAAGCTTATAGCGGCTTCAAAAGCCACGAATTCACCCATGCGCGACATATCGATACCGTAACAATCCGGGTAGCGAATTTGCGGGGCAGATGAAACCACCACGACTTTTTTAGGGCCCAGCCTGTCAAGTATCTTCAGGATACTTTGCTTAAGTGTAGTTCCGCGTACGATTGAATCATCCAGCACCACCAGCGTATCCGCGTCTTTATTGATGAGGCCATATGTCGTATCGTACACATGTGCTACCATCTCGCTGCGGTCGGCATCCTGCGTGATAAAAGTGCGCAGCTTAACATCCTTTATTGCTATTTTTTCAACGCGCGGCGCCAGGGCCAGTACTTCGATCAGCTCCTCTTCACTTATCTTATCTTCGCGGTTCAGCAGCTTGTCGCGCTGGTATTTTTTAATGTATTTATGCACGCCTTCAACCATCCCGTAAAAGGCCACTTCAGCCGTATTGGGTATGTAGGAAAAAACGGTGTTTTTTATATCATGGTTAACCGCAGTCAATATCTGCTCACACAGTAACCGGCCTAGTTGCTTACGTTCGCGGTAAATGGCTGCATCGCTTCCGCGCGAAAAATAGATGCGCTCAAATGAACATGCCTTCTTTTCTTGCGGGTCGCTTATTCTATCTTCCGATATTTTGCCGTTCTTTTTAACAATAAGGGCATATCCCGGTTGAATTTCCTTGATCTCATCAAATGGGATATTAAACGCGGTTTGTATAGCGGGGCGCTCGGATGCGGCAACCACAATTTCGTCATTATAAAAATAATAAGCGGGGCGTATGCCAACCGGGTCGCGCATGACGAATGCGTCGCCGTGGCCCAATATGCCGGCAATGGTATAGCCGCCGTCCCAGGTTTTGGCCGATTTACGCAGTATCTTAGCCACATCCATATCATTGGCTATCAGCTTGCTGATCTCCATGTTATCATCCAGCCCTTCACGTTTATACTGATCAAATAACCCCTGGTTTTCAGTATCAATAAAATGGCCGATCTTCTCAAGCACCGTAACTGTGTCAGCTTTTTCTTTTGGATGCTGGCCCAGGTCGTACAGCTGTTGCAGCAGCTCATCAACATTCGTCATGTTAAAATTACCGGCTATCACCAGGTTACGCGTCATCCAGTTGTTTTGGCGTAAAAAGGGGTGGCAATTTTCAATACTATTTTTGCCATGAGTACCGTAACGCAGGTGGCCAAGCAACACCTCGCCAACAAAGCTCACATTTTCCTTCAGCCAGTCGGCATCCGCCATTTTTTCGGGCGTATTCTTCTGGATGTCGGCAAATTTCTTTTGGATGTATTCAAATATGTCCGCAACAGCGTTTGAGGCCATTGAGCGATGCCTGCTGATGTAGCGTTTGCCGGGCTCAATGTCGAGTTTAATGGTAGCCACCCCGGCGCCATCCTGGCCGCGGTTATGCTGTTTTTCCATTAAAAGATAGAGTTTATTGAGGCCGTACAGTGCAGTGCCGTACTTTTGCTGATAATAGGAAAGTGGCTTTAAAAGACGGATAAATGCCACACCGCATTCATGTTTTATCTGATCACTCATGAGTGGTATTGAGCACGCAAAATTACAATTTAAATGTTGAAACTTTAAATTAACATTGTCATAATAAATTACTGATTGTATGTCAATTATTGAATTAGTGATTTAGTGAATTATTGATTCGTTAAATTGCTATATTGTACCTGATATCTTTATCAGTTAAACCAATTATCCACATGAAAAAAATATGCGTGCCTTGTACTTTGCTGCTATTTGCGATGAGTTTTGCCAGTTCTGCACAGTCGGGAAAACAGCTTTTTACGCATGCTATTGGCGTGCAGGCCTATACCTACCGCAACAGTTTCCCCCTGGGAGTGGCGGCGGTGTTAGATAGCATTAAATCATTGGGCATAACCGAAATGGAGGGCACCAACCCAAAAAACATCAGTCCTGAAGAATTTAAAAAACTGCTGGATGAGCGGCATATCTCTGTGCCTTCAATCGGCGCGGATTATGGGCTGATCACCAAAGACCCGGAAGCCGTTATAAAACAGGCCAAGTTTTTTGGTGCGAAATATGTAATGGTGGCCTGGATACCACATGGCAAAACTTTCACTATTGACAACGCAAAGCAGGCGGTTAACGACTTCAACCACGCTGGTAAAATCCTAAAAGAAAACGGCCTGATCTTGTGTTACCACGATCATGGCTATGAATTTGGCCCTTACGGGAATGGAACGCTGTTCGATTATATCGCCCAAAATACCAATCCGGACTATCTATCCTTTGAAATGGACATCATGTGGACCTTTCATGGAGGCGCCGACCCGGCTAAACTGCTATACAAATACGGGAGTCGCTGGAAACTGGTGCACCTCAAAGATATCCGAAAAGGCATCGCTAACGATCTCACCGGCGGCACCGATACGCACAATGATATGGCGGTCGGCACCGGCCAGATCAATTATCCAGAAGTGATAAAAGCAACCAATGCGGTGGGCATAAAACACTATTTTATTGAGGATGAAAGCCCCGATCATGCTACGCAGATACCGATAACGATTGCTTATTTGAGGGGTTTGAGGAAGTAAACTTTCGCTGATGTAAACTTACGAAGTTTTAAAAACCTCGTAAGTTTTTCAGAACATAACCTAACTAATTATAAATCAACTATGAATCCAGATCAAAAACCACAATCAACCATGAACCGGCGCAAATTCATCGAAAAAGCATCGGTGATGTCAGCCTTTATGATCGTCCCACGATTTGTGCTGGGCGGCAGGGGCTATACCGCACCGAGCGACCTGATCACCCTTGGCTTTATCGGCACGGGTAAACAGGCCGGTGGTTTGCAGGGATCATTTTTTGACACGAACGAAGTAAAGATCATTGCAGCGGCCGATGTTTACGGCGCCAAACTACAGCAGTTTGCAGGCCAGGTTAACCAGCATTATGCGCTGAAGGCGGCGCAAACCAAGTACGCCGGCTGCACCACGTACGCTGATTTTCGCGACCTTTTATCCCGTAAGGATATTGACGCGGTGGTAATTGCCGTGCCCGATCACTGGCATTCAGTATGCGCCATCCTGGCGGCAAGGGCCGGCAAGGATATTTATTGCGAAAAGCCGTTATCGTTGACCATTAAAGAAGGCCGGGCTATGGTGGAAGAATCAAGAAAACATAAACGTGTATTTCAGACCGGGAGCATGCAGCGCTCCTGGCCAGAATTCCGGCAGGCGGTAGAACTGGTGCGCAACGGCTATATCGGCGACATAAAAACCGTAAAAGTAAATGTTGGCCCGTCACCTATACCATATAATCTGCCCGCAGAGCAAACGCCTGAGTCACTGAATTGGGATTTTTGGCTGGGGCCTAGCTCCCTGCAGGTATATAATCATGCCGTGGCGCCTGGGTTAACTGATGATTTCTGGGCCAAATGGCGGAATTACAAAGAGTTTGGCGGCGGCGGTATGACCGACTGGGGCGCGCACATGTTTGACATTGCACAATGGGGTTTGAATATGGACGACAGCGGCCCGGTAACGATAACACCACCGGATAAGGATCATCCGTTTTTAACATATCAATATGCAAACGGCATAACCATGACCCACGAGCCGGAAGGTAACCAGGGCTTAACCTTTGTTGGCACCGAAGGGAATATACACGTAGTACGAGGTAAACTGGAAACAACCCCGGAAAGCTTAAAAGACAAGATTATCGGCCAGAACGAAAAACACGTTTACCTGAGTACTGATCATTACAAGGATTTTTTGCAGGCTATCCGCGACCGAACCAAACCGGTTGCCGATGTTGAAATTGGCCACCGCACGGCAACTGTGTGCAACATAGGCAACATTGCCTACCAGTTGAAACGCCCGCTGCATTGGAACCCGCATAAAGAAGAATTCAAGAACGACGATGAAGCCAACCGTTTGCGAAGCCGGGAAATGCGGAAAGAATGGATAGTATAGAATAAGCTAAAAACGGAAAGATCAAAGCTGATGCCTCCACACTTTGGACTTTCTGCTTTAAGCTTCTACCTTCTATTTACTAAACCCAACCAGCCGATGTAATTTCACCGGGTCGTAAATACGGCCCGCCTTTATAACCGTGGTTACATTACGGATATCTCTTATGCGGTTTAAAGGATTGCCGTCAACAATAACCAGGTCGGCGTGTTTGCCGGCTTCTATCGAGCCGGTTTGCTTATCCAGTTTCATCGCCCGTGAGGGGGCAATGGTAGCTGTCTTTATCGCCTGCATAGGCGTTAAACCGGCTTCAACGTATAGTTCCAGTTCACGGTCGAGGCTGAAACCGGGGAATCCCTGGTCGGTTCCGGCTATAATGGGTACGCCGGCATCGTAAAGTATTTTCACGATTTTCATCATGCTTTGAAATAGCGGCTTAAACTTCGCGGCACCGGCCGGATCCTGGCCTGTATTTTTAAATAAAGCCTGCAGCGGTAAGGGTAAGGTATAAAATGCAGGCTCCATCACGGTAATATCTTCCTTTACGGAGCGAAAACTCATTTCAAACACCCCAATTGTTGGGTCAATAACAGTATGGTGCCGTTTTATAAAATTTATCGCGGCGATGCTAGTTGAATCTTCAAAATTTATCGAACGGTCTTTGTTCCGTTTCATCATTGAATACACATAATTGGTATGATTCACCATGTCCAAACCCGAGTCTACGCCGGCTTGTAAAGTCATGCCGTTGGGAATATGGCCGGTAACCGGCAACCCCAGGCGGTGCGCTTCGTCGCAGATCACTTTTACAATAGCCGGTTTCACCGAGCTGTAAATTTTTATCTGGACAAAGCCATTGTTGTAATACCGGTCAACATATTTTATGGCTTCTTCCTTTGTATCAGCCTGTATAATGCCCAGGGCTATCGGACCCTTACCATCAATAATGCCGGCCTTTAATATTTTGGGGCCTATACCCTGACCATCGTCGATGGCTTTTTGAATGGCATTGATATAGCCGTATTCGTTACCGCAATCACGTACGGTAGTGACGCCCGCCGCCAAGTAGGCCGGCCCCCACTCTGCTTGCTCAAAATGCGCGTGCATGTCCCATAACCCGGGTAAGACAGTTTTGCCTTTGGCATCAATAATTCTGGCGCCTTTTGGAATAACTACCTGGCCCGCCCTTCCCACTTTTTTAATGATACCGTTCTCTATCAGCACAACCGAGTTCGGAATGGTTTTATCATTGATCACATCGACAACTGTTCCGCCTACTACCGCGATAATTTTATCACCGGCGACGGATGTAGGTATGGCCTTTGTAAACAGCCGCATGCTATAGGTAGCCGCCCGGCTAATTAATGTGGGCAGTAGCGCCTCGTACGGCTCGCGCATCATTTCCAGCTTATCGGCTTCCGCATCGTTGGTGATCAGGCACATCAACCGGCCGTCGTGATCGGCCCATAGCAACTCGTTGCCCCAAATTATCCCGGTTATTGTGAACCTGTCCAATATCAACGGTTTATTGTCGAAACTAAGCGTGTCATAGCCGTCTTTTCTGATTTGAACGGACCCGAAGGGCAGCGTTGTTATAGAAACCGGGTGGTTATGGTTTTTCCAGTATTGCAATAGTACCTGCTGCACTGTTCCCGGCGAATACCCGGCAACGGGGAATGTTAGCGGGGTTAATCTTTGCGTATAATTTGAGTCGTTTACCTTTATCTGTGCATTAGTGCCCACTATATTAATTTCATCATTGATCGACGACGACCTCGATGTACGGCCTTTTATTGTAAGCCCAAGCGGCTCCAATGCCTGTGTTAACCTAAGTTCAGCTTTTAACGGCACCGGGGCACCGCGGTCGACGAACTTAAAATCAATAGTATATGTAATTCCCTTATCCGTTTTAACACGATGATAGGTTTCCTTACCGATATGCTGTTCAAATTTATGGAGAAAGAAAGTTCCGCTATCGGCAATAGCGGTATTTTGCGCCTGGGCATTAAAAAATAACCCCATTAAACACAGCAGGAGAACCCTGTATTTTTTCATGATGATAAAATTTAGGTAACCATACTGCAAGTTATCATTTTTTTGGAAACAAAACTGAAAAAGAAAACCGGACAATTATGCCCGGTTTAATATAATAAAGGTTTAAAAATTGGCTTTAATTATAACTTCTCGCCATGCTGGCTGATGTCGAGGCCGATAACCTCGTCGTCGGCTGATACGCGTAGCGGCGAGATCATGTCGGTGATCTTCAATAACAACAATGATCCGAAAAATGAAAATATCGAAACCACTACCATGGCTATACATTGCACAAAAAACAGGTGCGTATGGCCAAAAAACAAACCATCGCCGGTGGTATTGCCTGCGTTAACATTTTGATTGGCAAATACGCCGGTTAGCAGCATCCCCACCATACCGCCCACGCCGTGGCATGGGAATACATCGAGCGTATCGTCAATGGTTGTACGGGTACGCCATTCAACGACAAGGTTACTAACTACTGCCGAAATGATACCAATAGCCAGGGAATGCGGTACAGAAACATAACCCGCTGCGGGGGTAATTGCAACGAGCCCAACCACAGCGCCTATACAGGTACCCATTGCGGATGGCTTTTTCCCGCGCAGCATGTCAAAAAATATCCAGGTAAGGCCGGCCGCAGCGGAAGCCGTTGTGCTGGTTGCCAGCGCTGTTACCGCTAAATGGTTCGCGCCAAATGCCGAACCGGCATTGAAACCAAACCAGCCAAACCATAAAAGGCCTGTACCGATCATCACATAAGTGATGCGGGCCGGTGCATGGTTGGGTTCGTTCCGTCGTTTTAAATAAAGCGCCGATGCCAGGGCCGCCCATCCGGCCGACATGTGTACAACCGTTCCACCTGCAAAATCAAGCACACCCAGTTTATTCAGCAGGCCGTCGGGGTGCCAGGTGCAGTGCGCCAGCGGAGAAAATATAAAAATGGAGAACAAGCATACAAATATGATATATGAATTAAAGCGTATCCGCTCGGCAAAAGCACCAGTGATCAGCGCTGGCGTGATAATGGCAAATTTTAACTGGTACATCGCAAAAAGCAGCAAGGGGATAGTCGGCGCCTGTTTCCAGGTGGCATTGCTCAGCATACCCTTCATCATAAAATAAGTGGAAGGGTTCCCAACAACGCCATGTATGCTTTCGCCGAATGCAAGGCTGAAACCAAAAATGCCCCATAATACGGTGATGATCACCATACAAACGATGCTTTGCAGCATGGTGGAGATCACATTTTTTTTATTCACCATCCCGCCATAAAAAAAGGCAAGGCCGGGCGTCATGATCAGCACAAGTGCAGTCGACATTAGCATCCAGGCTATATCCCCGGTATTAAAATGCGGATCGCCGGTATTATGCACCTCTACCGACGGGAAAATAAAGGTTAGCGTTAAAATAACTAAGATTAAAAAAAATGGGAAATAGCGTTTCATGAAAACTGTAGGTTTTAATTAAAATTGGCGGGCTGAAAGTAGAATTTATATCATATAAAAATGAAATAAATCATACTTTTTTTGACAAAAGCTATCAAAATTATTAGTTTATAAATGCTTCAGGAGCAAATCCGGGAAGATTCCTAATAAAACAAGTAAAAAACTTATGCTAATTGCTAAAATGATAATTTTATTTGATCTCCCTATATGATTTTCGGCTATTTCGCTCCGTTTTAAGAACAAATAGAGTGGGATTTTGATGTAGTAGAATAAAGATATCACCGTTGTTAAGGCGCCGGTTATCATTAATAACAATAACCATAGGTTGTGCCCCTGCTGGTAAACCCCATAAACAGCGGAAAATACAAACACCTTACCGGTAAAACCCGCAGTGACCGGCAAACCGGTTAATGACACTAGTACGATCACAAAACAGACAGAAGCCACCGGGTATTTAAGACCCAGCCCTCTGTAGCTTTCCACATCGTCGGCCCCGGCAACATTGGCAAAATAGGTTGCAAGCGCCAGTGCACCAATATTTGCAAGGCCATAAACCGCCAGGTAATAAGTTAAAGCCGAAAGCCCGGTTGAGGTAAACGTAACAATCGCCATCAATGCAAATCCTGTATGACCGATACTCGAATAAGCCAACATGCGCTTGACATTCGTTTGCAGCACAGCGGCAAAGTTGCCTACTATCATGGTGATAATGCCGATAACGGATAGAAACAACCGGAAATCAAACGAGGTCCATTTTGCAAAGAAGATGAACGGGGTTAAAAAGTTAATGAGTAAAGCAAACCCGGCTATTTTTGGCAACGTTGACAACCATGCAGTTACTGGGGTTGACGCTCCTTCATAAACATCCGGAACCCAAAAGTGCATGGGCACAAAGGACAGCTTAAACCCTATCCCTGCCAGCACCAAAACCAGCGCGAACGACACAGCCATCGGATTTACCTGTGATAAGCCGGGTACCAGGTTGCCGCTGAATAAATAAAGCGAGCCGCCAAATCCATATAATAACGACATACCATACAGCATAATAGCCGATGATGCCGCGCCAAATAAAACATACTTTAACCCCGCCTCGGTACCAAAAGCGCTTTCGGACCGGTAAGCTACCATAAGGTATGAGCCGATGGAGACCATTTCAATAGCCAGATAGATAGATAACAGGTTTACTGCCATCGTCATGAGGTGCAGGCCAAATACGGTGCCGGTAACGATTGAATACAGGTCGGACAGGCCCTTTGAGTGCGCCGCAAGCCGGTCGTCCCAGGCAAAATAAAGCAGCAGCACCAGCGACAGCACATCGATAACCAACTTAAAATTAATAGCCGTGTGTGTGATCAGCAGCATTTCGCTGAATATGAAATGACCGTTGCCCTGTCCGTTTACTAATAACAAATGAGCCTGGTCAATATCTTTAAATAGCACTAACACCATTCCCGCGCAGGCTATAATACGGCAAAGCTTTTCGGAATTGCTGCCAAATAACAGGTCGGTAACCAGCACGAGAATGAACAATGCCGCCAGGTAAATTTCGGGCATAAAATAGGGTATGCTGTCGAAAACATTATTTAAAGAGCCTGGCAAAAATGGCAGCAGATCGTGCATGGGTTATTGAACTATATAGTATGCTGAAAAAACTGGACAAGAGCCAGCACCGAATCATTAACCTTATCAAACACCAGCGAAGGCATTAATCCTAAAGCCAATACCATCAGTGCCAACGGCACCAGTGTTATTTTTTCGCGGAAATTGAGGTCGGTTAAAGCGGTTTCCCAAACGGAGCCGCCCTTTAAATGTACCTGCCCGAAAAACATGCGCTGCAGGGTCCATAAAAAATAGGCCGCACCCAATAAAATACCCAGCGACCCGCAAACCGCCATCCAATACGGCAATAAGCCATTTACCGAATGTGATTTAAACGCACCCATTAGCGAAAAAGCCTCGCCAATGAATGCGGAAAAACCCGGCAGGCCCAGCGAGGCAAAAAATGCGATCATCACAAATGCAGTATACTGCGGCATAATAGAGGCCAAACCCCTGAAGTGTCCGATACCCCTATCGTGTACCCTGTTGTAAACCACCCCTGCCAAAAAGAACAGCATGGTCGACAGAAAACCGTGGCTTACCATTTGCATTACCGCGCCGCTTATGCCTTCGGTGGTTTGGGAGGCGATGCCAAGCAAAACAAAGCCCATATGCGACACGGATGAATAGGCTATCATCCGTTTCAAATCTTTTTGGGCAAGCGCGTTCATCGCGCCGTACAGGATAGAAATTACCCCCAGCAATCCCAGCCAGTAAGCATCCGCGGAAGCGATATCAGGGAAAATGCTTAAACAAACCCGTATAATGCCATATCCGCCAACCTTAAGTAGTATTCCCGCGAGGATAATAGAAACCGGCGTAGGCGCCTCCACGTGCGCGTCGGGCAGCCAGGTGTGCAAGGGCACCACCGGCACTTTAATGGCAAAAGCAATAAATAATACAATAAAGCCAACGGCCCTTGCCGGAAATCCGAATATGGTTTGGTGGCTTAAAGCCGAGAATACCGAGCCCGCCTGGTAGTTTGCCGGGTTCATCATCTGCACCATATTATAGGTGTGATTGCCCGTTGCCGGATCTTTAACCGATAGGTAGAGCCCGATCATCACCAGCAGCATAAAAACAGACCCAAATAAGGTATAGAGAAAGAATTTGATAGCAGCATACTCGCGCCTCGCACCGCCCCACATCCCGATAAGGAAATACAGCGGCAGCAGCATTAATTCATAAAAGATATAGAAAAGGAAAAAGTCGAGCGAGCAGAATACCCCGATAACGGCCATATCCAGTATCAGGAAGAGTACAAAAAATCCTTTTAAGTTGCTTTTGATCTCCCATGAGGCAAGGGCGGCTATCACCAGTACAAACGAGGTCATGACCAGTAGCGCGATAGACAGGCCGTCGATACCCACAAAATATTCGATCTGCATTTTACCCATGGCGCCCATGTCGAGATCGATCCATGGCAATTTTTGGACAAACTGGAACTGGCCTTCGTGATTAACTCCGCCAAAATCCGCACCGGTTTTGAAGTTGCAATAGATCCATACGCTCAAACCCAATTGTACCAGGGTAGCGAGCAGGGTAATATATTTAAAGCTGTCACGCCACGCCGACGGCAGCACCGCAACGATAATGCCGAACAGGATAGGTGTGAATATGAGAAGGGTTAGTATGTTCATTTAAGAGGTTAGAGACTGGAGATCAGAGGTTAGATTTATTAATGCTTTTAAAATTATGGATATTCATTACACTTTATGTTTTCTATGTCAAATATGTTCCGGTTCAGAAAAATTATATTCAGTTAGATGGCGTTGCTAATCTCTAATCACCAACCTCTAATCACTACCTAAAACACCGTTTTCAAAATAAATAAAAGCAATATAACTACCAGCATGCTGAATAGATAATACTGCACCTTTCCGCCCTGAAACCTGCGGGCAAAATTACCAATAGCTTCCACGATTGCAACCAGTAAATTAAGGAAACCGTCGATGACATGATGATCGACCCACGCACATAACTTTGCGATCTTTACCCCGATATCTGCCAGGGCATTAATAAATCCATCTATAATGGTTCGATCTATCCAGAATACAGCAGAGCTTAAAAACAGGATAGGTTTTATAATAACGATATTATAAATTCTATCGAAATACCACTCGCCGGCAGATAAACGGTACAAAAATCCGCTTTGCGGGAAGATATTTCCTTTTCGTTTAACATACATGGCATAAGTGCCACATATCACCAAAACGCTTAGAATATTTACCCCTATCGGGACTAAGGTATGATATATGTTTGCATGTTCGTGGCTGCTGGCCGGCGTGAAGCCGTTAAACAGCCACGCGTGTTCGTACAGCAGCGGATTCGCTGAAAATAACGGAAACAAACAGCATAAAGCCAATAACATCAACGGCAGTTTATATCGCCATCCACCATCGCCGATATGAATTTGGATCCCCGGGTGATCGTTTAGTACTTTAAGTTCGCCAAAAAACACTTTTGCGATAAGCCTAGCCACGTAAAAGGCGGTAAGCCACGTGGTGAGCAGGGCCAGTATAGGTATTATTTTATACAAGCCGCTCCTTCCCTCCGCCCATTCAAACGCCTGTATCAAAATACCGTCTTTGGATAAATAACCCGACGTGAGCGGTAAACCGATAAGTGCCAGTCCACCTATTAGGGCGGCAATAAAAGTTAGCGGCATCTTTTTACGCAGGCCGCCCATGTTCAGAATATTTTGCGGGTCGATATCCAGCCCGTTATCTTTTTTAATGTGCGCCATTTGATGGATAACGATACCGGCTACCAAAAACAACAGGCACTTAAAGAAAGCATGCGTTGCCAGGTGGAATAGTGACGATGCGTAAGCGCCGATCCCCATAGCCATGATCATAAAACCAAGTTGTGATATAGTGGAATAAGCGAGAATACGCTTTAAATCGTTTTGCGTGAGCGCGATGGTTGCCGCCATAAAAGCGGTAAAGCAGCCGATGATAGCTAAAATGGTTAATTCCACATCGTTAAACAGCTGATAAACCCTCCCCAGCAGGAATACGCCTGCCGCCACCATGGTTGCCGCATGTATCAGCGCCGATATGGATGTAGGCCCTTCCATGGCATCGGGCAACCAGGTATGGAGCGGAAACTGCGCCGACTTGGCCGCCACAGCTAAAAATATCCCGCTAAAAGCAATGTACTGCCAGGCAGCCGGCAAATGCCCCAGCGGCGCAATCCATGTTCCGCCCTGTATAACCGATTGACTGATCAATCCTTTATCCGCGAAAAGCTGTAAAATATCAAACGTGTGAAACTGCGAAAACAGAATGATGATAGCGGTTAACAAGCCGGTATCCCCTATCCTGTTCATGATGAAAGCCTTCTTATTAGCTAGTATCGCCTTATCCCGTGTAAACCAAAAGCCGATGAGCAGGTAGGATGAAAAGCCAACAAGTTCCCAGAAGATATAAAACAGCACCAGGTTATCCGCCACCACCAGCACCAGCATGCTAAAACAAAAAAAGCTGAGGTAGGCGAAGTAGCGCCGATAGCCTTCGTCATCCTTCATATAAGCAGTGGAGTAAATATGCACCGGCAGCGCTATCAAATTAACCAGCAGCAGCATTAGAACCGATAGGTTATTTAATAAAATGCCGGCGTAAATCTTGGTATCACCGATAGTAAACCAGTACATCTGCTGGTGTACCATGTGGCCGTTCCAAACCTTTGAAAATACCGATGCGGAAATAATACAGCTTATTATGATAGCAATAGTTGATACCCAGCCAGCCAGCTTATGCAGCCTGCCGGGAAGCGAAAAATTTATAACAAAGGCAAGCAAAGGCAGCAATACCGCCGCAAGGGTGAAATGGATAGTTAAAGTATCTATGGCGTGTAGAAATTCTTCCAATGTTATTTAATTTTCATTTAACGTAGAGACGTAATACATTGCGTCTCTACCCGCGTTTCTTTAGGATATCAGTTTGTTGTTATAAATACTGTCGCTCCGTTTTTCATTCCCTCGACGAAGTTATCCGAATAGTCCACCTTTTTTATTTGCTTGAAAAGTATTCCATATAATCTTCGGGTTGCTTCGTCACGTTCCTTTTCATTTACGGGTACACCGTTTAAAATGTATAAAATATCTTTATCGTTGTTTTGATGACCCTCAAGGTATCTTTTATATTTTTTCGAGAAAGTGCTGAACTGCTTTTGATATTGTTCTTTGGCGTACAATTTCGTGATTATTATTATAACGCCATTTGCCGCTTTTGAGCCATAGCGTGCATTTGCCGCAGCATCCTTTAAAACTGATATTGAAAGAATATCATTTGGATTAATATTATTCAAAGCATTGTTCGGCAGTGAAACTGGTGATTCCTTGTCATCGATAATATATAACGGTGGGTTGTAACCCTTCGCAGGTGACGCCTGATCCAGGTGTATAATTTTCGAACTATCAGCCTGGCGATTATTCACTTGTTGCCCTAAAGCAATATTTAGCAACAAAAACAAGCAAATTATTATGGGTAATATCTTCATGCTTTTATTCATCCCCCAAATTATCAATCCTTCCTGGATCAATCGTTTTATATTGCCTGTACACATTCAAAATAATCGCCAATGCAACAGCCGTTGTTGCCGCCGCCAGCACAATGGCAAACAGCGCGAACATTTGCCCGCCGTTAAAAAACCTATCGTATTTGCCGAAGGCTACCAGGTTTAGTATGGCGGCATTCAGCATCAGCTCGATGCCTATTAATATTTGTATGGCATTGCGTTTGGATACGATCATATACAGCCCAATACAAAACAAAACCGCGCTTACTATTAAAAAATCGTTCATGGAGATCATTGTTTTTCTCCTTTCCGGGATAAATGGGCCGCGCCGATAAGGGCCACCATCAGTAAAATAGAAATAGCCTCAAACGGCAGCAAGTATTTGGTCATCAGGTTAACGCCAATGTTTTCTGTCATGGCTGCTGTTGGCGTGATCACATTATTGAAACGTACCGACCCTGTTATCCATGCTAAATGATCGGCGTCAACCTTAAAAAAAGTATTCAGCAAAATCAGTAGGAACAGTCCGGCCAGTAAAAACGCAGCGACTTTATTGATACTGATAAACTTGCTGCGCTGCTGCGCAATGATATTTAATGTCTCTTTACCAGAGAGCATGAATGCAAACAGGATCAGCACCAAAATACCGCCTACATATATCACGATCTGGGTTATCGCCACAAAATCGGCAAGAGCCAAAACATACAAACCTGCCAGCGCAAATAAGGTGACGAAGAACATAAAAATAGAACGCACCAGGTTTTTAGTAGCCGCCACAAACAGCGCCGACCCCAGGGCGATAAAACTCATAACATAAAAAAGTATCTGTACCAAACTCATTCCCCGCCCTCCTTTTTCTGCATGGCTGCCAGTTTGGCCGCCTGCCTTTCGGTCTGTTGCTGTTCAAACTCGCGCCGCTTTTGCAATGCGTCTTCGGGCGTCATGTCCGAAAACTGGTAGGTAAGCTGGCTGAGGTCGGCTACGCTTTTGTCGTATTGGTTGGTCATCACGATGCATTCCGTCGGGCAAACAATGGTACAAAGGCCGCAGTACATACATTTGGCCATATCAATATCAAACTTTGCGGCATATAACCGCTTGGTAGTACCATCGGATGTTTGCCCTATAGCCTCAGTCGCTTTGATCGATTCAATGTCAATGCAATCGACCGGGCAAACCTTAGCGCAAAGATCGCAAACGATGCAATCATCCATCTCCACGTCCAGCTGATACCGCCCAACTTCGGGTATAGGCAGCTTTTGATGCGGGTATTGTATGGTATTGGTACCCTCCAACTGCCTAAAATAATTATTGTCACTCGCCGGCAAAATTTCCCTCTTCGAATGAGACGAAAAAAGATGCCCGAAGGTGATAGATAATCCCTTTAATGCAGATGTTATAAAATTGCTCATTTGTTCATTTGTTCATTAGTACGCTTCAATAGGCAAGTTCATTATTCCATTCGCTTAAAAAATTCTATAATTTTTACTAATGAACTAATGAACCAGTGAACCATTCAACTACATCAACCCTATCCTCCATATCCCCGATATCAGCATACAGGCGAATGCCAGGGGTGTTAACACCTTCCAGCATAAAGCCATCAACTGGTCGACCCTGAACCGGGGCAAGGTCCACCTGATCCACATTTGTATACCCACGAGGGTTAAAGTTTTTACTGCTATCCAAAGCACACCCCATGCCGCACCGGTTGTCCAGTTGGCTAACTGTACTGAACCTATATTCGGGAGCGGCGTGTTCCATGCGCCAAGGAAAAGGATCACACCTACCATTGATACCAGGAACATCATCGAATACTCGGCCAAAAAAACCAACGCGAACCGCAAACCGGTGTATTCGGTGTGAAACCCGGCAACGAGTTCCGACTCCGCCTCGGGGATGTCAAAGGGCGCGCGGTTGCTCTCGGCTAACGAGGCGATAAAGTAGATAATAAAGGCGATAAGCAAATGCGGCGCCCTGAATATGTTCCAGGCAAATATGCCGCCGGTTGATGATACGTCCCAAAAGCCGGCAAATTTTACTTTTTCAGGCGATAAAATGCCCTGCTGGGCGGCAATATCCTGCAGGTTTAGCGTTTGCGCGATCATCACGACCGATACCAGCGCAAAACCTGCCGGTATCTCGTACGAAATGATCTGTGCGGCAGAGCGCATTGCGCCTAGAATCGAGTACTTATTATTTGACCCCCACCCGGCCATTAATATACCGAGGGTCTCGATGGATATGATCGCGAATATGTAATATAAGCCCAGGTTCAGTTTGGTGGGCACGAGCCCCGGGCCCCAGGGTAACGCGGCAAAACCAAGATAGACAGCAATAAAAATAATGGCCGGTGCCATAATGAACAGCAATTTATCCGCAGCTGCGGGAATGATCAGCTCCTTTTGCAGCATTTTAAGGATATCGGCGAAGGTTTGCAGTGTACCGAATTTGCCGGTTTCAGTCGGCCCAAGCCGGTCCTGTATAAAGGCCGACACCTTTCTTTCGGCATATACACCAAACAAGGCAAATAAGGCCGAAAAACCAAACAGCCCGACAGCGATAAAGAAATATGTAAAGTAAAAATTCAATTTATCCGCTTTGCTGCAAACTTAGTGAAATTGGTTGATTGGTTTATCAGGTAACCTGCGCAGGTTGCTAAAAAGATTAGACGGTGTCGCACTGCGACAGGTGCGACACCTGCGACAAAAAACTGCGACAACTGCGACACTTGAATTAAGCTGACTGTAAAATCCTTCTAAGTTTTGAAAATTTCGTAAGTTTAGCCAACCCGGGCTCATTAGCCGAAAATCAAATAAATACCTTGTCAAATCGCATATCTGAAATAAGCCGCCCATTGCATCCTGAGGAAATAAACACCTGGATACTCAAGATCACTTGCATTTTCTGGTTATTTGCAAAGTTGATCGGCTGGAGGGTTTGGACGACTTACAGGCTGTTTCCGACAGCCCCTGTTTTTGAAAGCCTGGATCGTATCCCGCCGGCAGTGCATCTCGTTTTACTTTTATTGCAGGTGTTATTCATCGTGCTGCTTCTTTTTCCGATGAAAAACAAGATTATACTGATCGGTTTATTAACGGCCGAGATATTTTCTTGTATTCTTGATCAAAGCAGGCTGCAGCCTTACGAATATCAATATATCTTTATTGTCCTTGTTTTTTTTGTAAATATGAACAGCCGCAAGGTGATACCTGTTGCTGTTATATTTATTTTAGCCACCACCTATTTCTATAGCGGGTTTAGTAAGCTCAATGAAGGTTTCGTTCAGGTAATGTGGGTAAAAGCGATACTGAATTCGTTTTTTAAACTTTCCCCACAAGTTGCCGGCATGCGTTGGCTATATTATAGTGGTTATTTTGCTGGCGTAATTGAGCTGGTTGCCGGACTGGGCTTATTATTTCCACGAGTGCAAAAAACAGCAGCGATGGTTTTAATTTTAATGCACCTGTTTATCCTGATATTATTAGGCCCGCTTGGGTTAAGATACAACAAAATTGTATGGCCGTGGAATGTGGCAATGATCCTCTATTTATATACACTTTTTCTAAGGAAGAATGAGGACACATTTGCCTTCTCGCCAATCTTCACCGGGTGGAACAAATTGGTATTTATTGCATGGGGTATTTTACCAGCTTTAAATTTTATTGGCTGCTGGGATTATTATTTATCATCCAGCATATATTCCGGCAGGACGCCTAAAATGACAATTTGCATCAGTGACACCAGCAAATGCAGGAAATTAAGAGGTTTTTTTCAATATAATAGCCTGAACAATTGTAGGGGTAGCGCAACGATCAATATTCAGCATTGGGCTTTGACGGAAATGAATTCCGCACCATATAGCGAGATAAGGGCCTACAAAATATTGCAAACAAAACTGGAGAAAGAATACCCGGCGAGCGGATTGAGCTTCTATATTAATGACCGCAAACACTAAATATGCTTGTATCGGCTAACATTTGATTTCAGCAAATGCTGACTTTACAGGAGCGGGGAAAAATAATTTAGCATAATGGTCAAAATCTGCAGTATCGTCTGTGGTGGTAAAAAAATGCTGTGCGTCGGCACGGCTTAGATTATTTTCAATTTCAGAGTGGCGGTGCAAGTAGTCAACCAGGCTTTCGGCAACTATTTCACCCTGCGATACGATTTTAATATGTTCCGGCAAGTGTTGCCGTATCTTTTTTATTAACAGCGGGTAATGGGTGCAACCAAGTAGCAATGTATCGATATCCGGCGATTGTGACAAAAGTTGGTCGAGATACTTTTCGACGAAATAGTCAGCCCCCGGCTTGTCATATTCACCATTCTCTATTAACGGCACCCAAAGCGGGCAAGCCTGCTGGTAAACTTTTATATCCGGAAAAAAATGTGCGATCTCAATCACGTACGAGCCGGATTGAACGGTTCCTTTTGTACCCAACACCCCTATCTGGTTTGTTTTGGTATAGTTGCCGATCACTTCGGCGGTAGGCCGGATCACACCGAGCACCCTTTTTGAAGGATCGAGATTTGGAAGGTCATGCTGCTGTATAGTGCGCAGTGCTTTGGCCGATGCAGTATTGCAAGCGAGTATAATTAGCGGGCAACCTTCTTTAAAAAGCCATTGCACACATTCCCAGGTATATTGGTGAATGGTCTGAAATGACCGGTTGCCGTAAGGTGCACGCGCAGTATCCCCTAAATAGATATAATCATACCCCGGAAGTTTCTCGGCTATCGACTTGAAAACGGTGAGCCCGCCATACCCTGAATCAAATATTCCAATCGGTTTATTTTTTACCATTGAACAAAAATAAAAAAAGCGCCCATTAATTGTGGACGCTTTCAAATAAGATCGTGTAGAATTTTATTTAATACCTAATTTGGTTTTAACAGGCACCATCATATCATCGCCTTCAGGAGATACGATTAATTGTATTTGAGCCGAATTGAATACGTAAGTATAACCTTTTTCTTTAGCCACGGCGCTAATTGCGGCGCGGGCCTTATCTGATAAAGGTTTTACCAATTCATTTGATTTGGCATCTACTTTTTGCTGTGCATCGGCCTGGTAATCCTGTATGCGTTTTTGAAGGTCCTGCAATTCGGCTTGTTTCGCAGAACGAACAGCATCAGTCATAGTTGTACTGTTTTTCTGAAATTCCTGGCCTTTGGCCTGTAACTCGTTATTTAATAATGTAAGCTGATCAATAAATTGCTTCTGATAGATATCCATCTGCGATTTAACTGTTTTAGCTTCGGGCATCTGGCCAATCAACGCATCGAAATTAATATAGCCAATTTTTGATTGTGCCTTGGCAAAGTTGCCTACAAATAACATGCTCAATGCAACTAAAGCAACTTTAAATACTTTTTTCATTTTTTGTTTGTTCTGTGTTTAAAAATAATGGGATTTATATAATTAAAAAATTTATTTTGCAAATGTACCTGGTTTCAACCCCAGTCGGGTTAATACGTCGGCGCTTTTATCATAACGCGGGTTAGCATATAACATAATTACTTCGCTGTTCTTATCAAAAATCATATCCAGGTTCTCGTTTTCCGCAACGGCCTGTATAGCCTTTGCCAGCTTGTCCTGTATGGGTTTTATCGCCGAAGTACTGCGTTGGGCCAATTCGCCGTCGGGTCCGAATTTCTGCCGCTGAAACTCCTTAGCCGTTTTCTCCTTATCTGCGATTTCGGCTTCACGGCGCTTTTTCATATCTGCGGTCATCAATACCTGGTCGGCCTGGAAAGCTTTGTACAACCGGTCAATTTCCTGGTACCGCTGATCCACTTCTTTTTGCCATTGGGCGGATAACACATTTAGCTGCTTTTGTGCTGAAAGATACTCAGGCATATGTTTTAATATATAATCGGAATCTACGTACGCAAAACGCTGGGCAAACGCTGCCGTGAGCGATATAAACGTAAAACCAAGTATTAAAAGTATCCTCTTCATTACAATTTCGTTACCAATTAATTAAATCCGCCGGTTAAGCTTTGCGCGATTGAAAAATGGAACTGGCCTCTGTTAGCGTTTGGAATTCCCGGAATTGCATCAAATCCATATCCGTAGTCAAGCCCAAGCAAACCAAAAATAGGTAAAAATATCCTTGCACCTACACCTACCGAACGTTTAACGTTAAACGGATCAAATTTATTAAAACTATTCCAAACATTACCGCCTTCCGCAAATGTTAGCAAAAATATGGTAGCCGACTGGCTTTGGATAACCGGGTGACGAAGCTCGAAAGTATATTTATTATAAATGGTACTGCCAGGATTGGTATCAACCGTATAATTTGTTCCGGCTGGGATAATCGAAAAATTCTGGTACCCCCGTAAACCGATTATATCGCTTCCCTGTAAAAACTGGTAGCTTTGCATACCGTCGCCACCTAATTTAAACCTTTCAAAAGGCGATGCACCAACTTCTGAATTGTACTGGCCCAGGAATCCAAAACGAACCTGCGACATCAGCACCAGTTTACCGGTTATCCGCTGAAACCATTGCGCATCATACTTAAACTTATAGTATTCAACAAAATGATACCTCTCCTCGGGAGTAGCGATCTTGTAATTTATATTATTGAACATTGAATACGGCGGAGTACCCTGTACGGTAAATTTAATATTTGACCCCGAGGTAGGATAAATTGGCACATCAAGCGAGTTACGGCTTAATTCCTGCGTTAACTTGATGTTATATGATGTACCATTTTGGAATAAATAACCGGTGTAGTTATCCAGGTTATAGTGGTCAACATTCAATGAATAATTTAACTGAAAAAAGTTATCCGGCCAATTTAAACGCTTACCCAAAGTAACGCCTACACCATTTATCCGTAATTTATTATACAACGGGCTAGTTGTAGGGTAATATTGGCCTGTTGAGCTTAATTGGGTATAGGCAGATAATGCAAAATAAATAGGCTTCTTGCCTCCCAGCCATGGATCCGAAAACGTAAATGAAAAATTCTGATACGTCCGGCCGCTCGACTGACCCCTCAGGCTTAGTTTTTGACCATCGCCTTTTGGCAAAGGTTTATAAGCTTTAAGATTAAAAATGTTTCTTAACGCAAAGTTGTTAAATGTCAATCCTAATGTACCCACCAGCTGCCCGCCGCCAAAACCGCCCGATAGCTCAATCTGATCCGAAGGTTTTTCAACAACATTATAAACAATATCAACTGTACCATCCTGCGGATTGATGTTGGTTGGCTTAGGTTCGGTTTTTTGTTCATCAAAATTACCCAACTGTCCAATTTCGCGGGTACTGCGAATCAATAATTCCTTGTTGAATTTCTGGCCCGGCTTTGTCCTGATCTCACGCATAACCACTTTATCGTTGGTTACATCATTACCTTTAAGGATGACCCGGTTTATAGTGTATTGCGGCCCTTCATATACCCTGATATCTATATCGACGGTATCGTTATATATTTTCGTTTGAACAGGATCAGCATTATAGGTTAAATAGCCGTCATTTAAGTAAAATGACGAAACATCATCATTATTCGGCGTAGGCCCGGTTAAACGTTTGCCTAATTCTTCTTCGCTAAAAATATCGCCTTTTTTAATTTTTAATATTTTAGCAAGGATTTCGGTAGGATATTTGGCATTTCCCGACCATTTTAGGTTACCAAAATAATATTTATGGCCCTCAAATAATTTGATCTTTACACCAACGGTGTTTTCGCCGGTTTTAAAAACGGTATCGCTTAACAATTCAGCGTCGCGATAGCCTTTAGCCTGCATCTTTGTAATGAGGTTTTGCTTATCCTCATCATATTTATCCTGCTTGAATTTCCTCGATCCGAATATATTATAAAACTTCCGGGTCCGCGTTTTCGATAAATAACCGTTCAGCTTTTTTTGCGAAAAATCCTTATTTCCCTCAAACGTGACCGAGGTGATCATTACTTTTTTCTTCTTGTCAACTACAACATCCAATAGTACGCTGTTTGCATCTCCCGGGTCTTTCCGCTGTTTAATGGTAACGGTTGCATTTAAAAAGCCCTTTTCATTAAAATGTTTTTTGATGATCGCGGTGGTGGTACTTAACAGGTTCTCATTTACAATTTTCCCGGTTTTGTCCGACAATTTTTTCTGAACATCCTCTACTTCACCCTTCCGGATGCCTGTTATGTGCAAACGCGATAAACGGGGGCGTTCGACTACGGCAATTTCGAGATAGATCGTATCCAGGTTTATTTTGGTGATATTCAATTGTACATCATCAAACAGGCCCTGGCCATATAAATTTTTAACCACATTGGCATTCGCTTCGCCGGGTAAATTGATCTTATCGCCCTTATTTAGTTTCGATATCGTCAGCAAAACGTCCTTGTCGAGGTTTTTGGTACCTTTAATGGTAACCCCGCCAATGATATAATCCTTCGGTTCGAGGTAGCTCAAACTATCGGGCGGCAACGACGATTTTAACAGAGAACTTCTCGGTTGGTTGCTCACCTGGGCCCAAACTGCGGAACTTATTACAGAGAAAAGAATAGCAAAAAGTAATTTATTCATTCGAATATTTTAGTGGGCTAAAAATAATTTATACAGTTGTTAAAAAGTGTTAAAAGTGAAAATTTAGTTGACCTGCTCGCTGGTCATACCAAAACGGCGCTCCCGTTTCTGATAATCAAGGATAGCGGCATACAAATCTTCTTTTCGGAAATCGGGCCATAATTTGGGTGTGAAGTATAACTCAGCATACGCAATTTGCCAGAGCAGGTAGTTACTTATCCGGTACTCGCCGCTCGTTCTGATCAGCAATTCGGGGTTAGGCATGCCGGTGGTGTATAAATTGTCTTCAAAAGTTTCTTCATCAATATCATCCGTTTTTAATTCTCCGTTCTGCACTTTACCGGCTATCTTTTTTACAGCCTGCAAAATTTCGCGCCTCGAACTATAGCTTAACGCTAAAGTGAGCACCAGGCCGGTGTTTGCCGCTGTTTTATTGATAGCGCTCATTAGCTCATCGCGGCATTTTTCGGGAAGCATATCCAGGTCGCCGATAGCCTTTAAACATACGTTATTTTTCATTAACCGGTCAATCTCTTTATGAATGGTGCTAACCATCAGCTCCATAATAGCCATCACTTCTAATTTTGGCCGGTTCCAGTTTTCAGAAGAAAAAGTGTACAAGGTTAAATAACCTATGCCGATCTCAGCAGCCCCTTCAACAACATCCCTAACTGACAGCACACCGTTATGATGACCGAATATTCTCAATTTGCCTTTATCTTTTGCCCACCGCCCGTTACCGTCCATAATAATGGCGATATGTTTCGGCAATTTTAACAGATCAATCTTATCCTTATATCCCATCTTGTTCATTGGTCCGCCGGTTCATTAAGTGGTTGGTTACGCACCTTATTAACTAATGATACCGTATTTTCCCCATCCACGCCTGTTAAAAAGCCGCCGTGTCTGGTAAATCATCAAAATTCAGTTGATTTTTTCAGGGGACAAAGGTAAAACTTAATTGCGTTTTTTTTAGTATGCCGGGGATAAAAGAAAATGGAGGTTTCAAGAAAGAGATTAGAGAGCGGAGATTAGCGTTGGTTAAGCTACTTTATACCTTATTCTACATAACTCAATAATTTTAGTTGCACCGAGAGTGCGTAAAATAAAATCAGGACTGTATCATTTAGTGAAAGAGATACACTTGATACAGGTGATACAGTTTGATACACTGACAAAACATTGTCACCGTTTTAAATATCACCCATGCATTCTTCTATGACTAAGTTATTATTGTCGAAATAGGCGTTATTTTAAACTAATCTCTAACATCCAACCTCTAATCTCCAATCACCAACCGCTGTCTCACCGCTTCGTAAATGATAATACCCGTAGCGACCGAAACATTCAGCGACTCTATTTCGCCATACATAGGTATTTTAGTCAGGTGGTCGGCAATGCGTATCAGTTCGTTTCGCACACCGTCTTCTTCCGATCCCATAATAATGGCTGTCGGCACGGTATAGTCAGGCGCGTATATATCGTCTGTTGTTTTTTCGGTGCAGCATACCAGTTGCAGGCCCGACTCCTGGAGAAATTTAACCGTTTGTACAAAATTGTCATGACGGCAAACGGGTATTTTATATAAAGCGCCCGCCGAAGTTTTTATAGCGTCCGGATTTATTTGAGCCGAACCCTTTGCGGGGATGACGATCGCGTGTACACCGGCACATTCGGCTGAACGGGCGATGGCGCCCATATTGCGTACATCGGTAATTGCATCCAGCACCAGTATCAACGGCACCTTTCCGGTTTCAAACAGCTGCGGGATGATATCTTCAATTTTCTGATAAACGATAGGTGAAATAAACGCGACAGCACCCTGGTGATTTTTAGGTGTCAGCCGGTTAAGCTTTTCGACCGGAACTTGCTGAGCAGTAATGCCGTATTCATTCAGGAGCGCTTTAAGCTCATTTAACAGGCCGCCTCCTATCCCCCGCTGCAGGTAAAGTGCCTCAATTTCTTTACCCGAACGTATGGCTTCGACCACCGCCCGAATGCCAAAAACCATTTGATTACTTTCACGTACCGGCCTGGAATTATAAGTCATTTTTTATGATTAATAAGAAGGCAAAAGTAGCCATATTAATTGATTTTGCACTTATTGAACCGAAGCGGCGTTTTGGTTTTTTGTAAATAATTAACATTTGAAATGTTTATGCACATGGCATTAAATCGTTGACCATCAATAGCAATTTAAAAGTACTAACAATTTACTCACACCCGCTGTTAATTGCCGCCTTACAAATTTGCATGTGTTTTAACGATTTATTTCACGTTTAATATCCGAATGTTAGTTAAGCGGAACATCTTTTGTATATTTTTGTTGTCCCATGATTTTTGAGAACGAAAACCCAAACCAAAAGCCGAATACGAACGAACGGAAAAGCAGGATAACCAACCCTACCCCCTACAGCGGGCTGGGCAAGCTTCCGCCACAGGCAACCGACCTTGAAGAGGCTGTTTTGGGTGCTTTAATGCTCGAAAAGGATGCCTTATCCTCAGTAATTGACATCTTAAAGCCAGAGGTTTTCTATAAAGATAATCATCAAAAAATATTTCATGCTATCCGGCAACTGTTTGAAAAATCATCACCGGTTGATATACTTACCGTAACGGCGCAGCTGCGCCAGCAGGGTGAGCTTGAAATGATTGGCGGCGCATACTACATCACCGAATTGACCAACCGCGTCGCTTCGGCTGCCAATATTGAATTTCACTCGCGGATCATTATACAAAAATTCATACAGCGCGAATTGATCAGGATCTCAACTGATGTAATACAAAGCGCTTACGAAGATACTACCGACGTGCTCGACTTGCTGGACCGGGCCGAAAAAAATCTTTTTGAAATAGCACAAAACAACCTCCGCCGCGATTCGCGAAAGATGGATGACCTGATGCACGAAACACTAAAGGAAATTGAAGCGCTTAAAGATAAAAAGGACGGCCTAACCGGTGTCGCATCCGGCTTTACAGACCTTGACCGTATGACCTCGGGCTGGCAGAAATCAGACCTGGTAATTATAGCTGCCCGCCCCGCAATGGGTAAAACGGCTTTTGTTTTAAGCTGTGCACGCAACGCGGCGGTTGATTTTAACAAACCGGTTGTGGTGTTTTCGCTCGAAATGTCGTCGGTTCAATTGGTTAACCGTTTAATATCCGGCGAAACACACATTGAACAGGAGAAAATACGTAAAGGTAACCTCGAAGAATGGGAATGGGCTCAGATACACTCAAAAATTGGCAGGCTTGAGCAAGCCCCGCTGATCATTGATGATACCCCTGCTCTTAATATTTTTGAATTCAGGGCCAAATGCCGTCGTTTGAAATCGCAGCACGATATACAGCTGATCATCATTGACTATTTGCAGCTGATGCAAGGCAAGGGCGGCGATGGCAAAGGCAGTGGTAACCGCGAGCAGGAAATAGGCAGCATATCGCGCGCCTTAAAATCGGTAGCAAAGGAATTAAATGTGCCTGTGATCGCGCTATCGCAATTGAGTCGCGCGGTTGAAAACCGGCCGGGGGGTTCGAAGCGCCCGATGCTTTCGGATTTGCGTGAATCCGGTTCAATTGAGCAGGACGCGGATATGGTTTTATTCCTGTACAGGCCGGAATATTACGGCCTGGAGGTAGATGAGGATAACCTGCCAACCCAGGGTGTGGGCGAGATCATTATCGCCAAGCACCGTAACGGCGAAACAGGAAGGGTTAGATTGAAGTTTGTGGGCAAATATGTAAAATTCACCGACCTTGACCAGGGCATGGATGGTTCATTCTCCCCGGGCAATGCTTTTACCGGCCTCGCTCCTTCTCAGGATTTTGAAAAACCAAGCAACTTTATTATCCGTCCATCCCGAATGGATGATATGGATGATGAGCAGCCGTTTTAAATCCATTGGCCCCTTAAAGGGCGCGTGGTTGACAAGTTTTTCTACTCCATTTCGGGGGCGTGGTACAAAAAGAGTTTTATTTTTTGCTAATTAAACTCGTTCAATTATGACTGCTGAAGAATTTAAAAAACAATGGGATCCGGGTAAATTTAACAGGTGGGCAGATTTAGAGGTTACGGAAATAGAAAAAGCACCTTTAAGTGCTTTAACCAAAGACTTTTTGAAGGCCGGCTTCCCGGAAGATGCTGCTCCATTTCTTAACTTTGGATGGAAGAGTGAGAAAGGGAGATTTTACAATATTGCAGAATTGTATCCTAAATACGCAGATATTAATTTAACTAAAAATTACTGGATAATAGGTTCTGACGGAGAGGGTAACCCAATATGCTTTGACGTTTCTCAAAATGACAGAGTTATACTTCTTAATCATGAACAAGGATTTGAAATAATTTGCGTCATGAATTCAAATATTAACGAATTGGCAGCTTGTTTACTTTTATATAAATATTTCATCAGGAAAATTCAAAAGGAAAATGGCGAAGAAGCTTATTCAGATGCCAATTTCTCTATTGTCGACCTATCTGAATTAAAAGACAGTTTCAAACAAATCAATAATAATATATTTAAGGAAAGCGGGTTTTGGCGAAGTGAAATAAATGCCTTAGAAAAAGAAATTGGATAAATCGTCAATCAAAATATCAACCCCAAAACAATCCCGACAATAATGATTACCGGGGTTTTTATTTTAGTGAAATATAAAAGCAAAAATGCGGCGGCCATTATCAAATAGGTCATCCAATCCAGCCCGAAGGGCCTTACCAGTAAAATTAACGCGGTAGCCATAAAGCCAACGGCTACCGCATTGATGCCACTTAATGAATTTTTTATCCTGGTGATTTTTTTTAGATCGTTCCAGAACGGGACTATAAAAAGAATAAGGATAAACCCTGGTGCATTTATTCCTATAACCGCAACTACGCTACCAACTACCTGCCCTATGATACCGCCCCCCTTATTCGCCATAGTAATACCTCCCAAAAACGAGGTAAAGGAAAACGTTGGGCCAGGCAACGCCTGTTGTAGCGCATATCCCGAAAGAAATTCAGAGTTGGTGAGATAATGCTTTACTTCCACAAATTCGGTGTACATCAGCGGTACCAGCACCTGTCCGCCGCCAAATATCAATATCCCGTTACGATAAAAGTTTTCAAACAAACGTATAGGTAAACTGAAAGGAGATGTTTGATTTACAACTGCGCCCATCGCTGCAAACAGCAATAAAATGCCGATAAAATAGGTGACCTTTTTTTGATTGACATTTGCAAACAGTTTTACCCGCAATTCATTTTCCTGGGGCTGCGTTTCCAATGCTGATGATATAATGCCGCCCATCAATATAAGCAACGGGAATGCATACGCATTCCGAAGGATTAGCGTAGCAATGAGCGACCCGATAGCAAGCATGGTACTAACCCGGGTCCTTAAAAACTTGTTGGCGAAAGTGTAAGTTGCATAGGCGACAATGCCAACCGCTATCGGCTGTACAAAACGCAATATCTCAGTAAACTTCGCCCTGTCGGCAAACATCTTATAACTGACCGCCGCTATACACATAATAGTGGCCGACGGCAGCACCCAAATTAAAAAAGTGATAATTGCTAAACGCAACCCGCCAACTTTCCAACCGATACCAACCAATGTTTGTGTTGACGAGGGCCCGGGCAGCAATTGCGCTAATGCATTCAGCTCCATCAGTTCACTTTCAGTTACATACCGGCGCTTTTCAACAAACTCACGCATCATTATCGCTACATGCGCCTGCGGCCCGCCAAATGCGGTGAAGGTGTAGATAAGCACATCACGTAAAAATAAAAGCTTCCGTTTCGTCATTGGTTCATTAGTTCACTGGTTCATCAGTTCATTATAAATGAGATATGAACTAATAGTCGTCATCATCTTCGCCGGTGGCCAGGCGGTAAACTGCCTGTAATTCGGAAAAAGCATGATTGTCCCGCTGTTCACGGGTCACTTTCATGCCGGTTTCATACGTATTTATCGCATCCTGCTTGCGGTTTAATGCTTCGTATAGCTTCCCTAAATGGTAATATGTGCCGCTATAATCCGGATGTTTTTCAACCAGTTCCTCGTAAAATGCCAAAGCTTTGTCCGTTTGTTCAAGGCGCAAATATTCGGTGGCGAGGGCATATTTTAAAAAGGGGTCATCCGGCTCGTTTTTAAAATATTCCAATAGCTTTTCTAATCTGTTTACCGCCATTTTAAACTCTCTCTTTTTTAACTAAATTTGCAAAAACCTATTTGTATGAAAGCACTGGTATGTATAAGCAATGTTCCTGATACCACGACAAAAATAACTTTTACTGATAATAACACCCAATTTAATACCAATGGGGTTCAATTTATATTAAACCCGTATGATGAGATAGCCCTGGCGCGTGCAATTGAGCTAACAGAGGGCAATGGCTCGGTCACCGTTATAAATGTTGGCGAAGCAAACACAGAGCCCACTATCCGCAAGGCATTGGCTATCGGGGCGACTGACGCGGTGCGGATCAACGCAAAACCCCACGACGCCTGGTTTGTAGCCTATCAAATAGCCCAATACATAAAAGCAAATCCGTTCGACCTTATACTAACCGGCCGCGAATCTATCGATTACAATGGATCGAAAGTAGCCGGAATGCTTGGTGAGTTGCTGGATATCCCTTCTGTTTCCATCATAAAGAAATTAGAAGTGAACGGCAATGAGGCGACAGTTGAGCGCGAAATTGAAGGCGGCAAAGAAATACTTACAATACCCCTCCCATTTGTAGCAGGTACGGCCGAAGGCGTTGCTGAACCTAAAATACCCAACATGCGGGGCATTATGTCGGCCCGAATCAAACCATTGAGCGTTATTGAACCGGTTGAGGTAAAAACTTTTTCGGAAATAATAGGTTATGAAACACCTGCCCCACGCGGCCAGGTTAAATTGGTACCGGCGAGCGACCCGGCGAAACTGGTTGAACTGCTGCACGCAGAGGCCAGGGTAATATAAATAAAAACATAAACCAGGTGCATAACCTTAGTATTTTAATATGCCAGTTTTAATCTATACGGAAAATTCAGAGGGTAAATTCAAAAAATCAACTTTTGAAGCCGTTTCTTATGCGCGTGCTATAGCCGATCAGAATAACACCAGCCTTACAGCTATTTCGATAGGCAATGTAAGCGCAGGTGAACTGCAAAATATTGGAAAATATGGCGCCGAAAAAGTGCTGAACGTTTCGGGCGGAAAACTGAAAGATTTTGTCAACCAGGCTTACGCTTCGGTAATCGCAGAAGCTGCGAAAAAAATCGGCGCTGACATTATTGTATTATCAAATTCATTTTCGGGCCGGGGTTTGGCGCCACGGATCGGCGTTAAGCTGGAAGCCGGTGTTATTGACGGCGCAGTAGCATTGCCCGAACAAAAAGATGGAAAATTTACGGTTAAAAAGACGGCATTTTCTGGCAAAGCATTTGCTACTGTTGAATTAACATCGGCAAATAAGGTTATTGCGTTAACGCCAAATGCATACAAAATTGTCGAAAAAGGTTCGGCGGCTGCGATTGAGGATTTTAGTCCGGAAGTTAACGCGTCGGATTTTAAAGCGATGATAAAAGAAATTGTCCGGTCAACCGATAAAGTTTCCTTGCCTGATGCAGAAATTGTTGTTTCGGGCGGCCGCGGTTTAAAAGGGCCCGAGAACTGGGGAATGCTGGAAGAATTAGCCGATGTGTTAGGTGCTGCGCTGGCTTGCTCAAAACCGGTATCCGACGCTGATTGGCGCCCGCACAGCGAGCACGTTGGTCAAACCGGTATTGCTGTCAGTCCAAATTTGTATATTGCAGTAGGAATTTCAGGAGCCATACAGCACCTGGCCGGGGTTAGTTCTTCGAAAGTTATTGTCGTTATAAACAAAGATGCTGAAGCGCCGTTTTTTAAGGTGGCGGATTACGGCATCGTTGGTGATGCTTTTGAAGTGGTACCCCAATTAATTAAGGCGATTAAAGAATATAAAGCTTTAGCATAAAGGATAGGATGTGATGGGTAATGACATGAAAAAAATAAAACTGGATATCGTTGGCTTATCTTACAGCCAAACACAATCTGGTGCATATGCTTTGGTTTTAGGTGAAGTTAGCGGCCGGCGGAGGCTGCCGATCATTATTGGTAGTTTTGAAGCGCAGGCTATAGCTATTGAAATAGAAAAAATGACACCCAGCAGGCCGCTTACACACGACCTCTTCAAAAGTTTCGGCCAGGCTTTTAATATCACTGTACAGGAAATCATTATTTACAACCTGGTAGATGGCATTTTTTATTCGAAACTAATCTGTTCCGATGGTAAAAAGGTAATTGAAATTGACGCCCGTACATCGGATGGGATCGCAGTTGCCGTTCGGTTTGATTGCCCGATATATACCTATGAGTTTATCCTGTCAACGGCCGGTATAGTAATTGAGGGCAATGATTTTGTTTACCTCGAGAACATCAACGAAACCCAGGAAGAAAAGACGACACCTGCCGCAACCGGCGGCTTTGCTGCTTTAAGTACTGATGAGTTGAAAACCAAGCTTCAGGAAGCCCTTTCTGAAGAATCATACGAAAAAGCCGCAAAAATACGCGACGAGCTTAACCGCAGAAAAGCCTCTTGAGGAATTTCGGATTTCGGAATTGCGATTTCGGATTTATGATGATAGACGGCAGGATAAAGTTGCAAGCGCTAAAAAATAATTCGTCATCAGTTTTTGTTCGCTCAACTAAATCCAAAATTGGGAATCCGAAATCCGAAATCTTTTAATATCTTAACCTCGATTTAAACTGACGCACACCAGATATGGAAAGATATACCGGGTTAATAGGTATTGTTTTAATTTTCGGAATAGCTTTTGCCATGTCAAACAACAGGAAAGCAATCAATTACCGGGTTGTGTTATCAGGTTTAGGCATCCAGTTGCTGTTAGCCCTTTTTATTCTAAAAACTTCAATTGGTAAAGACATTTTCGGGTTTTTAGCAACTGTTGTAAAAAAAATATTGTCATTTTCAGACCAGGGTGCCGAGTTTGTTTTTGGTGTGATAGCCAATAAAGATTCGCAGCTTACAAAAGTATTGGGTTCGCAATACAGCTTCATCTTTTTTTTCCGGGTGATCCCCACCATCATCTTTGTGGCTGTCATTATCAGCATCCTCTATCATATAGGCATCATGCAGCGGGTGGTTAAAGCTTTCGCCTGGGTGGTTTACAAAATAATGGGCGTAAGCGGCGCCGAAGCAGTTTCAAATGTCGGCAGCACTTTCGTGGGACAGGTAGAGGCGCAAATAATGATCAAACCTTATTTGAAAGCCATGACGATGTCGGAGCTGCTGGCTTCCATGTCCGGCAGTATGGCATGCATAGCCGGCGGCGTAATGGCAACCTATATCGCTTTGGGTGTGCCGGCTGAGTTCCTGCTGGCAGCCAGTATAATGGCAGCTCCCGGAGCGTTGGTGATCTCAAAAATTGTATGGCCCGAAACTGAGGTGTCCGAAACCAAAGGCAAAGTAACGCTCGAGGTAAAAAAAGCCGACGCCAACCTTGTCGGCGCTATTTCGCATGGCGCGAGCGACGGCTTAAAAATAGGTTTAAATGTGATAGCCATGCTTATAGGCTTTATAGCTCTTATTGGTTTGGTTGATTATGTGCTGGGAAAAACAGGTTTCTTTTTAGCCAACAACCTGCACCTGACGTTAGATTTCATAAATATTGATTTGCAAACGCTTAGCTTAAAGCAAATACTCGGGTCGTTGTTTGCCGTATTTGCCTGGGCCATGGGCGTCCCGCATAAGGACATTAAAACAGCAGGCTCATTAATGGGAACCAAAATGGTGCTGAACGAATTTGTCGCTTATCTCGACCTGATAAAGATCAAAGGCACGATCGCACCAAAAACATTGGTCATTACAACTTTCGCGCTTTGCGGCTTTGCGAATTTCAGCTCAATTGCCATACAGGTTGGCGGTATTGGCGAGCTGGCACCCGAAAGGCGCACGGACCTGACCAAACTGGGTGTAAGAGCGTTAATTTGCGGAACACTTGCCTCCTACCTTTCGGCAACTATCGCAGGTATATTGATGTAATCTATGAAGAAACATTACCGGCACGAAAACGACTGCCTCAATTGCGGTACAACTTTAGAAGGCAAATTTTGCCACAACTGCGGCCAGGAGAACCTGCAGATAAAGGAAAGCTTTGGCCACATGATGAACCATGCCATAAGCGACTACTTCCATTTCGATCATCAGTTTTTCCACACCTTGAAGCCCCTTTTATTCAAACCGGGCAAACTCACCAACGAATACATGGCCGGCCGCCGCGCGCAATACCTGCACCCGGTAAAAATGTATATTTTTATCAGCATCGTTTATTTCCTGCTATTATTTCAAAGCGGCCAGGAAAAAGTTGCAGCCCCAAAAGTCACTGGTAAACCCGTGAATGTTGAAAAGGCTATCGACTCGGCCTATAAGGCAATAGAAAAAAATCCGAATTTAAGCGCCAGTCAAAAAAAGAAATTAGAAAAACAGATCGGCCGTTCCAAAAAAATCAGCAAACTCGGGTTCGTTACCGTCACGGATTCGGATGAGGTTGATAAAAGAGGAAAGAATGGGTGGTTTCATCCCTCAACCGACGATACTGCCTACCATGAGTATATCAGCAGTCAAGAGAAATTACCGGCAGCAGAACGGGATAACTTCTTTCAAAGACAGTGGAACAAAAAAGCCTTGATTTACCGTGAAAAATATGGTGAGAGCGCCAAAGAAGTATTGATAGAGGAGTTTAAGCATAATACACCCAAAATGATGTTTTTGCTGCTACCATTATTCGCTTTGATACTCAAAATCACGTTTTGGAAGAATAAAAAATATTATGTGGAGCATATGATCTATTCCTTCCATTTTCATTGCTTCCTGTTCCTGTTTCTGATCGTGACCATGCTGCTTCAGCTGATTATACCCGCAAGCTGGGGAATCATCGACTGGTTGATGTTCGCTGCTACAATTTACATTATGTGGTATATCTACCGTTCATTAAGGGTAGTGTATCACCGCAGCCGGTTCAGGACCATAAGTAAAATGATAGGCATGAGCTTTATGTACCTTTTTGCATTTACTTTCTGCGTCTGCCTTATCGTAGTTATTACAGCGTTCTTTTAGGATGCTAATTGCCAAATGCGTCCAAAGCAATCGTAGGTTTACCGGTGTTGTCAAAAGCGCCTAACCCGTAATTCTGCCAGTTATATGCCTCGGGCTCCCAGTAAAAAACACCCAAACCGTTTCCGTTGGCTACTGAATTTACTTTTGCTATAATATCCGTAAGAAAATCCCTGGCAGTTGAAGCGGCTGCAGCATCCATCCCAACTTCCACTACCATGCAGGGGGTTGAGTAGCGTGCTACCATATCATTGATATTGGCAAGACATTGCGCATCCAGTGTTGACCAGTTGGCGGTTGACGGATAAAGCGACATACCGATAATATCCCATTGCGCCCCATTCGCCTTTAATCCATCGAACATCCACCTGAACATGGTATTATTGTAACCATTTGAAATATGCACAATTACCTTAGTCGTTGGGCTTACCGATTTTACCCCCGCATAACCGGCCTTTATCAATGCGGCAAAATTTGCCATATTTTTCGAGGCACGGCCATCTTCCCAAAGCATGCCGTCATTGGTTTCATTGCCTACCTGCACCCAATCAGGCGTAATGCCATTGGTTTTTAATGTATTCATCGTGCTAACGGTATAGTTTTGCAGCGTAGTGGTCAATGTTGCAAAATCTAATGTTGCCCAGGCGGCTGGTTTAAACTGCTTGCCGGGATCAGCCCAGCTATCGCTGTAATGAAAGTCGATCATTATTTTCATGCCGGCGTTTTTTGCCCGCAGCGCTTTTGCAACAAGATCCGCTGTGTTGCACCACCCGTCCGCAGGGTTAACCCATGCACGTAACCGGATAGCATTAAAGCCGAGGCTCTTCATCAGAGCGAACAAATCCTGCTGGCTGCCCGACTTATCGTAAAACTTTACGCCCGATGATTCCATTTGCGTTACCCAGCTTATATCCGCGCCTTTCGCAAATGACGAGGAAACAACCGGCGGCGTGTATGTGGGGATATGGGGATGTACCGTGCTTCCTTTATTTGAACATGAAACAACTAAAAACAGGGCAGTAATGACGTGTACACAGAATATTTTTTTCATGGCCGGAAATTTAGCTTAATCGGGAAGTTAACTGGTTTTACAAATATAAACACAGCATCCAAAAATAAAATGTTTATTTGACATTTTATTTTTGGGTTAATTTATGCTGCTGAAACTTCCGGGAAATACCGATTATTGGATACTATAACTTTCCTGATCGATCCGGTATATCATGGTTTGATATATAGTTAAAGTTTTGGACAAGATTCCCAACCTGTATCTTAAACTCGCCCGCTTCGGTAACCGTTTTACTTAAATCATTAACAAAAGAAAGATCCTTCGGTGTAAGCTTAAAGGTAATTGTTTTAGTTTCTCCCGGCTGAAGGTCAATCTTATCATAAGCCCTCAGGCGTTTGGTATCCGGCGCTATACTGGCATACAACTGGCTGGTATATAGCAACACCGATTCTTTGCCCGCGCGTTGGCCTGTATTTTTTACATCAACCGAAACGGTCAGTGTTTCATTATCGCTTAACGTTGGTTTGCTGATATGGAGGTTTGAATAAGCAAAAGTGGTATAGCTTAAACCAAAGCCAAATTCATAAAGCGGGTTATAACCGTGCTTGTCATCCGGGTTACCGTTTTCAAGATTTTTCCGGTAATAGTTTACCAATGAGTTGGGATATTGGGGATAGGTAACCGGCAATCTCCCGGATGGGTTCGCGTCTCCGAAAAGAATATCAGCAAGTGCATCTCCCCCTTCGTTACCCGCCAGGTAAGCCATAATCGTCGCCGATGATTTGCTTTCCGCCCGGGTAACGATCCGGGGCCGTCCCTCTGCCAAAATCAAAACAATGGGTTTGCCGGTTTTAGCCAATTCCATTGCCAGCTCGGTTTGCGCTGCGGGAAGATTAAGGTCGTCGATATTGCCTACATTCTCGGTATACGACATCTCTCCCAAACAAAGCACTATTACATCTGCATTTTTAGCAGCATTTACGGCGTCATTCATGTTTTGCTGGCTGTCGAAAGTAGCGCCGGGTTCAAAGGTGACATGTTCCTTTCCGATTTTTTGCTGAATGGCCTGCAAGATCGTATGCTTATTCACAGCAAATTTATCGGATTGTTCGCCCTGCCAGGTATAGCTCCACCCGCCGTCCAAAGCGCGCATGGTATTGGCTGTTGGCCCTGCTACCAGTACTTTTACATCTTTTTTAAGCGGAAGGATATTATTGTTGTTCTTTAACAACGTAATGGCCTCTGTTGCTGCCTGCAGGCTTACATTGCGAAACTCGTCCGAGCCAAACTTCGGATAATCATCCGGGTTACCTACAGGGCGTTCGAACAGGCCCAACTGGTATTTCACTTTAAGTATGCGATGAACAGCTTCATTGATACGCGCCATCGACACTTTGCCTTCGTGCACCAGTTCTATCAGGTAATTATAAAAGGTATATTCATAAGGCACCATGCTCATATCCACACCGGCGTTAACCGCTATCATCACCGCATCTTTTTGCGTGGCGGCTACGTGGTGGCGGTCGTGCAGGTACTCGATGTCCTTCCAGTCCGTTACCGCGATACCATCAAAATGCAATTCGCCGCGCAACACATCGGTAAGCATATATTTACTGGCATGCAACGGCACACCGTTTATCTCACCCGAATTGATCATGATGGTCCGCGCTCCTGCTTTAACAGCCTCGGCAAATGGTGGCAAGAAATATTCGCGCATATAGCGGTCGGGTATCCAGGCGGGTGTGCGGTCTTTACCGCTCAAAGGATCACCATATCCCAGGTAATGTTTCATACAGGCGGCTACGTGGTATTTATCGCTTACATCATTGCCCTGGTAACCTGTAATTATTGCAGCGCCCATTGTTTTGATGAGATAAGGATCCTCGCCAAAAGTTTCATAGATACGCGGCCACAGCGGCGATTTACCTAAGTCCAATACCGGCGAATAATTCCAGGGGATATAGCTTGCCCGGGTTTCGTATGCCGTGATCTCCCCTGCCCTATGTACAATATCCCTGTTAAAGGTTGCAGCCATGGCAATTTCCTGCGGAAACAAGGTGCTCCCGGTAGTGTAGGTTACTCCATGAATAGCATCGATGCCGTATATGACCGGTATTTTCAAACGGTCTTTTGCCGCCTCGGCCTGTATTGTCGAAACAACTTCGTACCAATGTTTACGGTCATATGCATGGCCAGTCACATTTAATATTGAACCGACATGGTATTTTAAGATCGCCTCTTTTATTTTATCAGCGTCAATCAGGTGCACACCATTTTTATTGGTCGACACCACATCCGAAGTAACTTCGGTCATCTGCCCCACTTTCTCCTCAAGCGTCATTTTTGCAATCAGGTCGTCCACTTTTTTATCGACAGCGCTAACCGCCTTTTTGGGTTGCGCCTGTAACAACAGCGCGTTTATGAGCATTAAACCCGCGACAATGGTAATTCTTTTCATAATGATTTGGTTTGATTGGATTACAGATATATCATTGATTCTTTTTAGCTGATTTCAGTTTATCCTGCAGCGCTTCCAGTGCGTTAGCCAAATAAGCCATTGGCGCGTTCCAGTTTATAGCGACCTCATTCGCGGCATAGGCACGTTCATCGTCGATGTACGCCTCATCCGGTACTTTAGATGGAACTTTAACGCCATCCTGCATACCCGGATTAGGCCCGCCTGCAAGCAATCCCGGCACAGGATCGACAATGCCATCCGAAGCGGAGGGCCGGTGATGCGGGTGCATGGGCGTTTTGCTGCCATAGCCGGTTACATACGAATAACCCGTTCCGTTCCTGCCTAAAATGTAATCAAGGTTATTTAAAGCGTAAACGAGATATTTCGGATTATTTGAAAGTTTATATGCCTGGATTAATGCCACGCCCTGGTTGGCTGCATCAGAGTTGCTTCCCCAATGAAAATTACGGGTTGATTTGTCCATTACGGTTTGATATGCTGTTTCATCCGCGCCGCTGACCAGATCGTCGGCAAAAGAGATCAACCGTTTTTTTAACTCAGGCAGTTCATTGGGTGCATTCGTGCCGAACGACGCACTATTCTTTATCAATGTATAATAACCCAATAATCTTACCTGCCCCCATGCCGGCAGGGGCATATTGGTATCAGGGATCAGTTTAACTGCTTTTAGATATTGAGCCTGTTTTGTAGTTACAAATAGTTCAGATGCGGCCCAAATAAACTCATCATTAAAATTCCGGTCGCCATAAGCCCCGGTTGTAATCTTGGGACTAAACTTCTTATTCATCTCATCCTGGTTATATGCGATGTCGGGATTTTTTACGGCCCATTCCCAGGCGCCTTTCGCACTTTTTAAGCAGGAATCCGACAACCCTGGCAACTCCTTTGGAAATTTCCTGAATATCCTGCTCGCCTGTGCCATTACCGCTGCAAAGTCAAGCGTGGCCGCCGTGCCTTTTTGTACTACGTAACGAGGTGCGGTGGCTTTATCGGGCATTTCAAATTTATCGAACGCTGCATTAGTGAGCTTATGGTAAACGCCGCCGTCATTTGGATCCTGCATGGTGAGCATCCAGCGCAGGTTCCATAAAACTTCGTTCAATATATCCGGAACACCATTTCCGCTTTCCGGGATATTAAGCTTTACCGTTTTCATATAAGCAGGAAAATCCTCGTACAATGAAAGCAAAGTGCTGGTGCTGATGCCGCTGTTGACAATGTATTTGTTATAATCCCCTGCATCGTACCAGCCGCGCCGCGATGAAATTTTCATCCCTTCGGGCCTTTTATCTGTCGCGGCAGAAGCATGTATCAACACCGCCGTATCCGGGTGCCCTGCGGCCCTTGCCCATTTGCCGGCATATTTTTCATTAAGCGGTACTGATGCCCGCATAAAATAGTAAGCTTTTAGGGTTGCGGCTGCAACAGCCTTATGTACCGATCTTTTAATATCAAACGGATAAGATGAGCCTATCCCGGGAATAGACACAACGTATTTTCCGGGTGTGTGAAAAGCGCCGAAATCTACAATCCAGGTTGAATTCCCCGCAAAGTTGGGTTTAACAGATTTCGCAAGTGTTCCGGTGAAAACGGTTTTATTTGAGGGTGTTTGAATGGAGAATGTACCGCCGCCGTCTTTTAAAACAATCGCCGTTTTGGGCGCATCAGGATAAAACCCGACCTGGTTGAGCCGGATAACTGATTCACTGTTTACCGGCGATTGCTGACCCGATGCCAATTGCAGTGCAAAAAAAATTGCCACACATAATGATAGAGCCGGTTTTATACACCAGGAATGAAAATGACTGTCCATTAAAGCTTAGAATTTATTGTCGCCTATGAATAATAATTGGTTTATAAATATAGGTGTATTTTATACAATAAATAAAAAGGCCGGCTTTCGGCCGACCTCATGATCTTTGTTAAAGCACGATTTAAAGTTTAGCCAGCCTGTAAGCCAGGCTTAAATTAAACAGGTTAATTTTCGCCTGGCCGTTGCCATAATCCTGCTTGGTCAGGCCGGCTTCGTACCTCAAATCGATTGATATTTTTTTAATATCCAGGCCCGCACCAACCTGCCATGCGAAATTTTGGTCGTGATAATTAAGTTTTAGCGCATTTGCGGCGGCGCCTGAAAAAGTTTGGTCTTTATTAACCGCAAATGAAATCACCGGGCCTGTATAAAAACGGCCGCCAATACCGAAGGCGCCAATCTTACCGCCAAACAGCAATGGCACATCAATGCTTGTGAACTTCTGCCTTGCTTCACTGCCATCGCTTGCAATTACATTTACACTTTTAGATGTAATATACATTTCGGGCTGAAAGTTAAAGCCCAAGGCGCCGAACCGCGCCCAAAAGCCGGCCAAATAACCAGCCTGGTTACTGCTGTTTAATGTGGCGGAAGCAGAGGATGAAATGCTCGACAAATTCACTCCCGCTTTAGCGCCAAACTGGAACGAAGGCAACACCTGCGCAGAGGCAAAACTGATAGTTGCTGTAAAAATTGATAATGTGAAGATAATTTTTTTCATAAGGTAAAAGTAAATTTTAAACGGTTAAATGTTTTTTTATCAACTCATGGATTATAAAACCATATAATTAGGAATCCGGCATACACTCATACAAAGACAAAGTGTAAGCCGGATAATCGTGGTGGATTCTGGAATAAAATTAGATATTATTTTATAAATCCAATAGTCTTTAAAAAGAATTTAAAGTGATAATTTTCCCTGGTAATAATCCAGTATTTTACTGTCGATATAATAGTCATACCGGGCGCTAATCAGGCTAAGATTTGAGTTATCAAGATTGTTTTTCGCAATGATATAATCTACCGAGGTTAGTACGCCTGCATCAAACTGAACCTGCGCTATCCTGAAACTTTCCTTATAGGCATCTACCTGTTCAACCAGTGCCTGGTACCGGGTATAAGCCGAGTTCATGTTCACATAAGCCTGCTCAACGTTCTGTTGCAAAACCAGTTTGGTATTGTCCTCAATATTTCTCAATATCTGCAAATTGATCTTCGCCGTAGAAATATTGTTTCGTTTTTGCAGATTATTAAATATCGGGATGTTTAAATTCAAGGCTATGCCGGTGCCATAATTATTTTTAAACTGGTTATAATAGCTTATGTTTTGGCTGGCGTAATTCGCCTGGGTTGAATAAACGGTCTGTTTGCCGGTGGGCGTATTGATATAAAACTTCGTTGGCGAACTGATTGAATCAATAAACCTGGAGCTTTGCGCAGTGCTCGAATAGTTGGTTCCCAGGTTAGCCGAAAGTGATAAATATGGCAGTAAATAGCCCCTTACTGCTTTTAAGGCTTTTTCGGCACTCTCGCGTCGTAAAACAGCCGCTTTAACTACGGGCAGCTGTTGTAATGCAGCCGCATAAATGTCATCAACGCTTACGCCATATTGCCCTTTCATTTCTTCAGCATTTAAAGGTTGTACTTCGGTGCTCCTCTCAAATGGGATATTCATTAAATTATACAAACTCAGCTTTGCGCCTTCAAGCGCGCTCCTGTAATTAACCACGGCTACTTTACTGCTGGCAAGCGTACCCCTGAAATTATACAGGTCAACAGGCGTTTTATTGGCTCCCGACTTCTCCAGTATCTCAGAACGGTCTACCGTTTGCTGAGCCACCTGCTGCTGACTTATAGCCTGCGCCAAAATCTCCTCATTATCCAGTATCTGGAGGTAGTTGGTGATAATATTAATAGTTACCACATTTTTTGCCTGCTGGTAATCCATTTTGCCGGCCTGGTAATACAACGAGGCTTGCTTTATGTTATTTTGCAAAGCCAGCCCGTTAAATAAGGTAATGCCGCCCGATAAGCCGTAATTATCTGATGTAAGTGACTGGTTAGAATACGTATTGGTAACCGGGTTGATGGAGCGCCCCTGGTTAATGTTATGGCTCACAGACCCATTTATGGAAGGTAGCAGATTCTCTTTTGCCTGGTTAAGATTTATATGATCCTGCTCCATTACCAGCGCCGACTGCTTTACGTTCAGGTTATTTTTTATAGCAATGTCAATACATTGCTGCAGGGTTAGCTTATTGTTTTGCTGCGCATTCGCCACTTGTCCCGACACAGCAAAAAGGAGTATTAAAAAGTAAGTATAAGATCGCATGATTTGTTAAGTGTTCAGAATTTTTTTGATGAATCGATTTTACCGTCCAGCAGGTTGATGACACGGGTACCATATTCTGCGTTTTTTTCGGAGTGGGTTACTTGTATAATGGTTACTCCGTCTTCTTTATTCAGCTTGCGGAAGAGCTCCATTATCTCTTCGCCTTGTTTCGAGTTTAGGTTACCGGTGGGTTCATCAGCAAGTAATAGCTTTGGTTTAGCTATTAACGCCCGTGCAATGCCTACCAATTGTTGCTGCCCGCCCGATAGCTGTGCCGGGAAAAGGTCTTTCTTCCCAACGATCTGGAAACGGTCGAGCATATCGGCTACCATGGCTTTGCGCTCGGTGCCTTTAAAATCCTGGTAGATCAGCGGGGTTTCGATATTTTCATAAACGGTCAGCTCGTCAATAAGGTGATAAGCCTGGAAAACAAAACCGATATATTGTTTATACAAAGCCGTCCGCTGTTTTTCCTTAAGCTGATGCACAGTCTGCCCGGCAAAATAGTGATAGCCATCCGAAGGTTCATCGAGCATACCGATAACATTCAACAATGTTGATTTGCCCGAACCGGAAGGCCCCATTATCGAAATAAATTCGCCCTCGTCAATGTCAAGGCTGATATCGTTAAGTACATAATTTTTATTGCCGCCAACCTGGTAGTATTTCGAAATATGCTGAAGTGATAACATGTGTTTTAATTAGTGAATTATTGATTTAGTGAATAGTGAATTGCTAATTTATTAAAAAATGGATTTATTTATCAGGTAGCACTCACCTTCTATCGCGCTAAGGTATCAATAACATACCAAACTATTAATAACTTAATTATCAATACATTACATGCCTGCACGCAAACAAATACTGTTCGCTTATGTAACACGGAGCGTACGGTTATGATACAATGGGTTGATGTGCGGATGATTAAAATGTACAGATGTGCAAATTTTTAACACTGTCGCGTCCAGACGAAGGTTGTCACTTGATCCAGGTGTACCATCCGGCACACCTGGATACACCTGGATACACCTGGATACACCTGGTACAGTTCCTGTCCCCGCAGGGTCTCTCGAAGAGGACCCTGCGCCGGATGCCATCAGAAGAATAATTATTATATTTACCCTATGGCCATCCGTACTAAGCATCAAATAACAGACAATGCCTGGTTTATCACATTCACCTGTTATAATTGGATATCGTTATTTGAGATTACTCAATCATACGATTTGGTTTAAATAATATTTTTGCTTTTGCGCTGCCTTTTTTATGTAAGCTTATCAATGAAAGGGTTAGTTTTCGTATTGTGAAAATAAAACGATTTGATATCGAAAAACCAGGTTTTTTCACCCTATTAACCGCTCCTCACGCTGCTTTCCAATCAATAATCCGCCACGCTTAAAGCTTTAAATTTACCACCCCGTCAAAACACCAAAAAAATACCGTGAAAACACGGTGAAATATGCCCGGCCGGGCCTTTAATTTTACAGGAGTAATCGAATAGTTCAATCATGAAGAAAATACCATCCTGGTTTGGGTTCAGGATATTCGGTGGAATGCCGGTGCGTAAGTTTACGGTAGCGGCAGCAGCCCCTCTCCGATCTGCAAGGATGCAGCGTGAGCCCTGGTGGCGGCATTCTCGTGACTACGAGCAATAAGGTCGCGGGAAGTTTTTACAATCAGCCTTGTCCGTTATTCTCATGCCGAATGAGGAAATGTTTTTATGTAATCTATTTAAAAATTTAATTTATGATACGCGGAACCGACATCAGCCATTGGAATGACACTATAAATATTGCAGCATTGCCCGCAGATATTGCTTTTGTGAGCATAAAGGCAAGCCAGGGGGCCACGGGGAAAGATCCATTTTTTCAGACCGCATACCACGCCTTAAAGCAGGAACGTCCCGAAATCATTCGTATTCCCTATCATTTTTTTGACTGGCAGGCAGACGGGGTTGCCCAGGCTAAAAACGTCCTCAGCCGGGGTGTTGATTATACCGAACCGGGTACCGGGCCGCTCATGCTTGATCTGGAAGGGGATGGGGAAGCAGGTATATTCGTATCACAGAATAAAGCGTTATGCATTCAGCGCGTTAATGACTTTATTGCCTATATTCAGGCGAATTGCGGCAGGCCAGAATTGTTTATTTACAGCTTTGACAATTTCATTAAACAAAACCTTGGCGGTCATACATGGCCGGGTACTATTTTTTGGGTTTCAAGCTTTCAAAGTACACCGCCGCCCTTTTTGCCAGGATGGCCTTATAAGATGTGGCAGTACAGTCAATTTGGACAATTAGACGGAACGGTAACCGGCGGCAATTATGATCTCGATCAATGGATGAGTACGCAGCACGAACTTAATACCCTCGCAAATATTCTGGCAACCTAAAACGATAGAAATCAAGCCTAACTTAAAGACAGAGACAAAGGATCTCGTATCCATGCAGTGAGAATGCAGCGCATGGTCAAAGACGTTGCGTTCTCGTGACTTCGAACATACTTATGTCACGAGAAGTCTTTTATCGATGGAAGAGATCAAACTGGAACAGGATGTAATTCAACCCTAAGCGGCTGTGGCGCGGCAGCCGTGCAACGATCTACTTCGGCAACCGGCGGCAGGGAAACAAGGCCTGTAAATGCCTACGTATATTATATCATTAAACTATAAAAAATATAAAGCCGCCGTCGTCACTACACGACGGCGGCTGTTTCTGTTCATACTTGCAATTTTCTCACGATACGGCTTTCGCATTTGAAAAAGTCGCCGGCTTATCTACCCCTAGTTATCCCCAAAAACCTTCCGTAGAGGCCACCAGCACGGGCAGCTCCAGTTTTGGTTCTGCTTCCGGCTTACTGGCAGATAGCTCGGCAGCGAACTTTTTAAAAGACTCAAGCCTGGTCAAAAATTCATGTGCCACCTCGTTTTCAAATTGGTCGAAGTGCATAAAGGTTTTACCGTCAGGTAGCATGTAAGCGCTGTATTTGATGCCAGGGTGGTTAAGCTCCCGTAATTCCTTTACTATCCGGCTGATGTTTTCCTTGTTCACAGCCGCAAATTCCGGCCTTGTGGTGTATTGAACCCTGACGATCTTCATATGAATAATTTTTTTTAAATATAATAAACCAATTTATTTCGCTTGTGTCCATCCCGTAAAAACACTATCTAAAATACCGTGAAAACACGGTATAATATGCCCGCGCAGGGCTTTATTTTTACAGAAATAATTTAACTGTTCTACTATGAAAAAATTACGGTCCTGGTTTGGGTTCAAAGGGTATCGCGCAAAGCTGATGCGCAAACTTGTAGCGCCAGCGGCAGTTCCGCCGGGCAGGAAAACCCTGGCCCGGAGAAAATACAGCCGGACCGCGGGCAATTTGTCTGTTTATAATACCAACCAATTATTTTTATAATAGCAGGTACAAAAAATATACCCCGCTGCCCGAAGACGGCTGCGCGATACCTTCTTGTTTTAGTTAATAGTTAGCAATTGGCAGTTTGCCGGGTTAGTATAATGTTAATTGAGATGAACTGCGCCTAAAGCCCATAGGCGTATATACAAGCCCGACCGTCCCGATAATCATCGGGACGGTAACAGCCAAACACCTAACGCAGTTTCTTTCCGGCTAAGAAAACCCTTCGTTTCACATAGAAAGACAAATCACTTTTTTCAGCGTGCTGACTTCCGATCTCGCCTAACTTTCAGACTTACAGACTTTCGCGGCTTACACCATTTTAACCAATATGTAAACAATTTGCAAACAAATGCTGTTTAATCAAAAAAAGCAACATTGAAAAAGCTTGTATTCACATTGTTAACAATACTGGCGCTTGAAGCAAACGCCCAGGTTAGAGACACAGCTAAAAATAAAACTGCGGACAGTATAAAAAAAGACCTTTTAACCGCCCCCGACACGGTGAAGCAGCTGCACAGCAAACCAGGGTCGATTATTGTACCGGTGGTGCTGGTCGGTTATGGCGTGGCATCGTTCGTGGTGCATCCTTTACGACGTTTCGATTATTACGTCAGAGACCGCATAGAACGCAGTGACCCCAATTATCAATCAAAAATGGCCGACTATCTACAGATAGCTCCCATTGTTTTGGTATATGGTTTAAACCTGGCAGGCGACCACGGCAAAAACCGGTTTGTCGACCGTACTGCCCTACTGGCGTTATCCGCGGGCATTTTAACCATTGCCGACGGCTCCAAATACCTGGCGCGCCGCGTTCGCCCTTACGGCACCGACCCGCTTTCCTTCCCATCAGGTCACACGGGTGCGGCCTTCATGGCTGCCGAATACCTGGCGCAGGAGTTTGGCGATAAATCACCGTGGTATGGCGTATTGGGCTACACCATGGCTTCAACTACGGGCGTTTTGAGGCTATATGGCAAGGCTCATTGGTTTAGCGACTGCGTAGCCGGTGCCGGTATCGGTATGCTTTCAACAAAGGCGGCCTACTGGCTTTACCCGCATATCCGCAATGCACTAACACATAAAGACAAACACGGCAGAACAACCATGTTAATGCCTACCTACCAGGAGGGCACACCCGGACTATCATTCGCGATGCAGTTGTAAGGGGGAGATATTTTATAACGCCCTTACCGTCCAAAATTAACTCACCCGAACATCGCTACTCTGGTCGGGGTGAGTCAACACGCTGATGCCTTTATGCCAATGTCTTTTACAAGCAAAATGAAGAATAGAATTCGACTACAGACTAAAGACTCTTGACTTAACCCTAATCACCTACCCCTAGTTTCCCTAACCAAACACCAATAAAAAACACGATCCCGCCGCCTATGATCACCTGCACCACGGTTGACCACAGCGGCGATTTCATAAATCTGAAACGGATAAGGGCGATCAGCACCAATTCAACGGCAACTACCAGGTAAGCCGTGTGTAAAGCCGTTGACAGATCTTTAATTAAAAACGGAAGAGTATGCAGCATACCGCCGATAGTAGTAGCAACACCTGTGATTATGCCCCGCACTAAAGGGCTGCCCCTGCCGGTTACTTTGCCGTCGTCGGACAGCGCTTCGGCAAGCCCCATGCTTATTCCGGCCCCAACAGAGGCCGCGAGCCCCACGAAGAAAGCTTTACTTGTTTGATGCGTAAGCCCGGCTGCGGCAAATAACGGGGCAAGTGTTGATACTGAGCCGTCCATTAAACCCAATAAAGCGGGCTGCACTTTTTGCAGTACATATTGCGCCGCTGTTTCTTTTACTGTTTGTTTATGTTTGATTGACATAGCCTAATGACAATTAGCAGATATACATGTTTCACTTTATTCTAATTCTTATTTGAACTCATTCCAAACCTTTCAACTTTCAACTTTCAACTTTCAACTTTCAACTTTCAACTTTCAACTTTCAACTTTCAACTTTCAACTTTCAACTTTCAACCTCAAACAAAAAAATCGCTTATCTGTCTACTACAATATTTTGAACAGGTAAATTATTTATAAAAACGTATGAAGATAATATTTACATTATTAATAGTATTAACGGGCATTGGGGCGTTTGCGCAAAACTCTCCGCTCTCTACTGTTTCAAAAGCATTAATACCGCCTCACGCGAAGCGTACCCATGTCGCCGGCAAGGACACGGTTATCGAATCCGATACTTCGAAGGAAACCAAAGAACCCCGTTATTATTATTTATCTGTTCTTGCGGAAGGGTTGGTAAACGCCAGGGGCGGGTTTGCGAAACGGTTTTCGCCCGGTATTGAGTTTGGGCGCACCTACGGCATTTTCGACCTCGGCCTGGCTGTCGGCCAGGTAAGCTCGCTTAGTTCAGGGGCGGATACCACGCGTTACATCGAATTCAGGCCAACCATTAATATTTTCTCAGCCGGCAGGTTTGCCGAGGGTCTTTGTTTAGGAGGTGGATATGTGTTTGGCGCTAAGCAGGGGTTAATGACTGAGATTTGCAACAGCATTAATTTTAACATATCAACTGAGGTGGCTATAGCTGTAACCCAAGGCTATTATTTTTTCGATGGGACAAACAGCAGCCGTAATTCACAATATATGGGATTCACATTAACCTATAATTTCCTCCGCCCGCATAGCGTAAACAAACAGCGAAAGAAAGCACAATTGTTAAGGCAATAAACCGCGCCGGACAAATAGAAAAAAGGCCCCGGTTTAGCCAGGGCCTTCTTCATAAGAACAATTGTTCTTAGAAACCTATTGATGCTTCGAGCACCATTCCTTTAAATTGACCACCGTTAAGAATATTATTGGTTGGGTAATTCAAATATTCCTGGGTTACATATTCGGCCTTCATCATAATATTTTTTGTTAAAAACCACCCTAACGAACCGGCTTCACGGTTAACGGTAACATTTCCTGTAACACCAGCCAGTGCTGCGGTTACTGTGTTGTACCGGAAGCCAACCCAAAAGTTCTCCTTGCCTTGCGGGAACCTATAAATCAGGTCGGCGGCATATTGGGTAGCCTCGCGGGTTGTTTTTTCGGCAATGTTCCGGCCATGGGCATTTTCAATGGTGCCAAAAAATTCAAGCCCGCGGTATTTCAGCAGCAGGTTGCCCATGTAAGTATGCACCTCTTCGCTAAACCCTGGGTTTAAACGCCCCGAAAACGGGCTGTAGTCAACAGCATTACTAAGCGCGGTGCCGTTTGCTATGGCCTGGTTTTCCATTACATTAAAATAATGCGACCCGGTACGGTCTCCCCCGAAAAGGGTGTTGCTATTGCCGCTGCTGAGGGTATAGAACGATCCGGTCATTCTTAACCTGAAATCAGGTGTAAGCTGCTTGTCGAATCCTATTTTCCCTAAAAAGGCAGGATTATATTTATTAACCTGGTGTGTAGCCGAGTCGATTTTAACAGGTGCTATAACGGTTTCGTTAAGCATACCATTGGTTATCCCACCCATCAAAAACAAACCGCAATTATGGTGATAATAAAATTGAGCGCCCAGCTCTGTCGCGAACTCGTCCATGATATAGTTTTCAACGAACGGGTTGTAAATGGTATTGCCGCCATCGCTTCTCCTGAAATGCTGATCACCATAGTCAACATCGTTCTGGCCGATCTTGATCGTAACGCTTTTCATAATATTATCAACGAGAGCGCTATGCAGGAAGGTCAGCTTATCAAACTGGATGTACCCGCCTTTTACCCACGTTTCTTCATGGTGCCTTGATGCCAGGTACGAGGTAATGTTCATCCGGATACCGTCGGCAAGCTGAACATCCACGTTCAGGTTGGCCATGGGCAGCGTGAACCCGTTGGTAAGCGGGATCAGGCTGTTTACATTACCGGTAAAGCCCGTTTTTGTAAGCGGCAACGCTGTGTTTTGATCCTTTAATGTTTGAAAGCTCAGTTCAAAGTTTCCGCCAACCTTCACTTTAAGGCCTGTAAACGGAACGGTATCTTTTTTAGATGTTTCAAAAACGTTTATCCCCAGCTTGCTGTTCGGGCGAAAGAATTGTATCATCTCCTGTGCGTTTGCCGCGATCGGTACAAAACTGAGCCCGGCGATTGCAAATGAGCCTAATATGGTAAAAAGTTTATTTTTCATGGTGATTTGTGTTAGTTTGTTTGCGTTAAAAGCTGGTTGTTTTTATAAACCAGGTTAAATTGGATAGTCAGGTCATTTTTCACCTTCATCGCGCCCAGCATAAAGCTTGGCGGATCGATGTTAAAGTCGGTTAATTTTATTTTTTGCGAACCGCTGCAGCTGATCGAATTGTCTGGATTAACAATAGCGCTTACCGTCATGATGATGGTTTGTATCGCCCCGGCTATCTTCAGGTCGCCCGTTGTTTTGATTGAATACTTATTTTTTTGCACTGTGGTAACGACAGCCCGGGTTAGCTTATAAGTGATCTTCGGATATTGGTCGGCCCTTATTGTTTTATAGGTGCGGTTATCCATTGATTCATGGTCACTTTTCAGGCTTTTGGCATCCAGTGAAAAGCTAAATCCAAGCAGTGAGCGAAGATTTCCACCTTCGAAAGTAAACTCTCCGTGACTGTCCATCGCAGTGGAGGTCATGGTCCAGTCGTGCACATTGGATGAACCCAGCACAATGATGTTAACATCCTTACCGGAGGACAACTTATAGCTGTTTTGTGCCGTTAACGAACGGGGCATTAAGCCCTGGATAATTACAGCGAGGATAACAGCCAGGCATGTAATTCGTGATCTTAAGTTTTTCATTTTCATTTGGTTTTATGTTTGACCAAAAGTAGACCGCGCAGCGCCGGCGGGAAATGACGGAGATTAGGTGGATAAGTGATATACATCAATGCACCTTTTGTCTGTTGACCGGTTAATAAATGTGCCTTTGTGGATTATTTTTATTAGCTTACGAAATATGGAAAGTACTGCCCTGTTAAAGTCAATTATAGAAAACGCGATAGACGGAATCCTCACCATAGACGAGCATGGGAAAATAGAATCCATTAACCCGGCAGCCTGTACTCTTTTTGATTATTTACCTGGTGAAGTGATCGGGAACAACGTATCTATGCTTATGCCCCCGCCCGATCGAGACCAGCATGACGAATACCTGCACCGCTACCAGCGTACCGGCAACCCGCATATTATCGGTATCGGGCGAGAGGTAATTGGTTTACGCAAAGACGGCTCTCTTTTTCCGTTCAGGCTGGGCGTTAGTGATGTGGAATTCTCCGGAAGAAGAATTTATGCCGGGTTTATCCACGATCTGAGCCGGCAAAAAGAGGCGGAAGCAAAGCTTAAAGAACATGCAGCGCACCTTGAAGAACAGGTGGAAGAACGCACGCAATCGTTAAAAAAAACAGTGCAAGCCCTGCAGCGGGCAAAGGAAGAAGTAAGCTTTTCGTTAGAAAAAGAAAAAGAGCTGGGCCATTTAAAAAGCAGTTTCGTATCCCTGGCTTCGCACGAGTTTCGTACGCCTTTAAGCGCGGTACTGTTATCGGCTTCATTGATTGAAAAATACGCCGAACCTTTCGACAGCCCAAACATCAGCAAGCATGTGGGTAAAATCAAAAATGCGGTAGGCAATCTCACCACCATATTAAATGATTTTCTTTCGCTCGAAAAACTCGAGGCGGGAAAAATCGAGCCGTCATTCACCAGTTTCGACCTGGTTAAGCTAGCCGAAGAAATAACTGAAGAAATGCAGATAATGGCCAAACAAAACCAAAACATTATTTACCAGCATACCGGTACCAGCAGCGTGGTTAATCTTGATCCTAACCTGCTAAGGAATTGCATTTTCAACCTGGTGACCAATGCCATAAAATATTCCGGGGAAAATACTTTTATTGACTTTAATACCGAGATCAATGAACAAAACTGCATCATCACCGTACGGGATAATGGCATCGGCATCCCGGAAGCGGCTCAAAAACACTTATTCGAAGCTTTTTTTCGCGCCAATAATACCGGCAGTATACCCGGCACCGGCCTTGGCCTTAATATCGTCGCCCGTTACACCAGCCTGATGAACGGTAACATCGATTTCAAAAGCAGCGATAAGCAGGGTACATTATTCACCATTTCATTCCCCTTATCATGAGTAAAAAAGTATTGGTTATTGAAGATAATAATGATATCAGGGAAAATGTTGTCGAGATACTTGGACTGGCAGGTTATACAACCTATGAGGCCGACAATGGGAAAACTGGGGTCGATCTTGCGCGAAAGCACCTACCTGATATCATTCTTTGCGATATCATGATGCCCGGCCTTGATGGATATGGCGTATTACACATACTGAATAAACAAGCTGGCACCGGCACCATTCCTTTTATTTTTTTGACGGCAAAGGCAGAGCATATTGACCTGCGCAAGGGAATGGAACTTGGCGCCGACGATTACCTGACCAAGCCATTTGACGATATGGAACTGCTGGTTGCGATAGAAAGTCGTTTAAATAAAAAAGAGCAGATGGATGGTTTTTACAGCGCCTCGTTAGATAGCCTTGAGCAGCTTGCTTCAAAAAGTAATGGTTTGGCCGAGTTAGAGAAAACAATTACTGAACGTAAAGTAAGGCAGGTCAAGAAAAATCAGGCTATCTATAATGAAGGGGATTTTGCCCAGGGCATTTACCTGGTATTAAGCGGGCGGTTTAAAACCATCAAGCTTGCTGAAGACGGGCGCGAATTAATTACCGGTATTTATGCGAAAGAGGAATATATCGGTATTAACTCGCTTTTACTGGGCGAACCCTATTCCGAAACCGCGCAGGCAATTGAGAATAGCTCGGTTTGTTTATTGCCTAAAGATACGATCGACCAACTTCTTTCAAATTTCACCGGCGTCGGGAAAAAATTTATACAAATATTATCAGGCAATGTCCGCGAAAAGGAGGAACAACTGCTGCAGATGGCTTACCACTCCGTCAGGAAACGGATGTCCGGAGTGCTATTACGCCTGCTAAAACAGCAGCCTGCTGGCAATTCTGATGAATGTTTAAAGGTCTCGCGCGAGGAAATGGCTTCCATGGCCGGGATGGCGACTGAAACGGTAAGTCGTATATTGTCTGACTTTAAAGACGAAAAGCTGATCGAAAAAAAAGGAAGCCTGATCCAGGTACTGGATAAGGTGCGGCTGGAGAAATTAAAAAACTGATACATATCATCTTTTCTATTGATGATACGCATGGTACAGTCTTTTTGCACTGCTTAATTTTGTTTAAATATTCACAAAATGAAAGCCGTAGCATTCAGTATTAAAATCTCTGAAAAGGAATTCCTTGCAAAGGCCAATAACAAAAAACACGATATAACCTTAATATCAAATGTATTAAACGCGGAAACAGTGATTTATGCCCGCGGGAAGATGGCTGTGATTGTTAGCCTAACGGATGATGTTTCCGATAAGATGATTCATATTCTTTCAGGCCTTGGTGTAAAATATATAGCAACACGTTCACTAGAAACAGATCATATAGATAAAGCGGCCGCAGCAAAATATGGTATCAAATTATCAAACGTCCGGCCTCATCCATCTCACATCGCTATCGAAAAAAGCCCGGGCCTCTACAAGGCTTTTAAAACTGATGAGACACTACAGATGATCGCCAATCAAATCATCACCAATCTCGACCTGTGGCAGCAGGATAGGCATTCTGAAAGGGCATGCCTCCCCGCTAAAAAGGATTCACTTAAATAGGGTTTCGTTCTTTATAGTAAAAGCCCGCCTTCGTAATGAAGATGGGCTTTTACCATTGTTGGTGGTTAACGAAATTAAAATACCGGCAAGGCGTGCTGTCCTCGTGTAAAGGGAAAAACCAACATGGCTTTTGTAAGATGGTCAGCCAGTTTTTGAGTAACACTCGCCTCAAATAAGATCTGAAAAAAGTTTCGCTTACGATGAACCACCACCAGCAGGTCAACATCAATATGCTCAGAAAGCCAATCAATGCTGGTGCTCACACTTTCGCTTTTTATCTCTCTGTAAAATATCCTTGGATAGTTTATTTTAGATGATATCATTTTGAGAAAAACTTCAGCCTTGGTCGATTCTTTAGCATTTGTTTTATTTTCAAATACATGGGTTACTAATATTTCAGCATTCACGTACCTGGCAAAACCCGACAAAGAATGTAATACATCAATATCACTTCCGGTCATATCCGTAGCAAACACTATTTTCTTATACCCATTAAATACTATCCGGGATGGCACGATCAAAACCGGGCAATTGGCTTTCTCTATTAAGTTTTGCACATGGTTTCCCTGTAAAAAACCGCTCAGGCCACTGGTACCATGCGTGCCAACAACTGTTATAAGTATTTCATGACTGCTTACAATTTCATCCAGCAATGCTGTGAAAACCCCTGATACACTAGATTGCTTAATAGCCGGCCTAAACTCTCCGCCGGCAACATCATTATTCATCTGCCTTTTTAAATGGCCTGCTAGTTTGTTCAGGCCATTTTTGCTGCGCTCCGCAAGGGTATCATAACTTTCCGTTGACCATAACACCTGGCCCCCTAAAGGTTCATTTGAAGGCAATAGAAACACATTGCACAACAGCAAATTGGCTCTGATTTTTTGCGCAAGCTTTAATGCATAATGTGCTGCATTGTTAGCACCAAACGAAAAATCAGTGAGCACTAATATTGTTTTCATGATTTTAATAGTTAATGGATTTTATTTTCAAATGGAAATCAACACTGAGCTTATCTTTTGTCTGTATCATCCCGCCCAATTTTTTTGGCGCGATGAGATTGAAATCAGAGAAATTTATATACCGGGTTCCTAATAAATGAATCACTTTCTGCTCGTCGGCAGATATCTTGTATCTAACCTCAAAACGCTTGTGTACACCTGCAATTTCAATATCTACCATGCCGGTTACCGGCTCAGGTTGTACGGTTAATTCCGGCAGGTTATTTAACGATAAAAAAGCAATATGGAGCATCGGGAACTGTTTCTCCTTCAGCGTTTTTCTAAGGTCGCGCGTCATCATCCCGTTATGGCAATTAAAGCTTTGGATGTTTATGCTGATGCTACCCGACAATATGATCTCTTTGTCACTTTTGCCTTGATTTACGGTGAGCGTATCTGTCCGTTCATAAGCTAAAATATCGCAGGTAAACTGGTTCACATTGGTACTTCCGTTAACGCGTAAGCTGCTATTTTCACTAACTATCCATTTCTTTCTTTCATTTGTATGGCTAAACTGTCGTGGTAAAACATAAGTTACCGGCGCAACTAACAACAGGTAAAGGCAAAATATATTTTTGTATAGCATCACCTTAGGCTTATCAGGGGTTAACTTTAGCAAATACTACCCCGGCTGTGATGGCCTGCAGCACCCCATAAATAAACCAGCTTAATACCATAGCTACCGTTATGTCCAATGCGCTAAAGGATATCCACATAACCGGCAGCAAGGCAATGATGGAATAAACCAATCCAAATTCCAGTCCCCTGAGGAAAAAGGCACCTTTAAACAACCCTTTGAACCGGTCCCAAAACCAGGATAAGGCGAAGCTGAATATAAAAGCATGCAGATAAAATAGCATGTCCCGACTGCCGTCCGAGTTAAACAATGGATTATTATATTCGGTAAACAGCTTCGGGAAAAACCGGATAGCCAGGAACAGGCCGCCGTAACTGAATACAAATAAAATACAGCCTGCTATTAGTCCTGAAATAAGTATTTTTTTCATTTGGTTGGATATGGATAACGCGGTTTATTGGGTGTCGCCCTAAGCTCGTCAACGGGCGGGCGCGGGCCTTACCCGCATACCCGGCGAAGCCCAGATAGGTCATAGTTAACTTTCCAGAATCACTTTCAAAGCTTTTTCCTTGGCAGCGTTCCCGAATGTATCGTACGCGGCTATGATCTGGTCAAGTTTAAAGTGGTGAGTGATCAGCCGCTTAGGTTCTATTTTTTTTGCGTGTACAGTTTTTAACAGCAAAGGCGTAGTAACCGTATCAACAAGCCGGGTAGTTATCGTTACGTTTTTCGACCATAAGTTTTCCAGGTGAAGCGTTACACTTTTCCCGTGCACTCCAATATTTGCAATATGCCCCCCGGGCGCAATGATCTCCTGGCATAATTCAAATGTTGCCGGTACACCAACGGCCTCAATGGCTACATCAACGCCTTTACCGCCTGTAAGCAGTTTGATTTTTTCTATAGCGTTTTCGCTAAGCGTATTGATGATTTGGGTTGCGCCAAAGGTTTTTGCCAGGTTAAGGCGGTTTTCATCCTGGTCGATCATGATAATTTCTGCCGGCGAATAAAATTGAGCGGTCAATAAAGCTGCAATGCCTATCGGCCCCGAGCCGACAATGGCAACTGTGTCACCCGGCTTTACCTGGCCGTTTAACACACCGCATTCAAAACCGGTAGGTAAAATATCGCTCAGCATTACCAGGGCTTCTTCATCTGAACCCGCGGGGATGGGGTAAAGGCTGTTATCCGCATGTGGTATTCTTACATATTCGGCCTGCGTGCCGTCAATCATATAACCCAATATCCATCCACCGTCGGTGCAATGCGAATACATACCCTTTTTGCAATACTCACATTTGCCGCACGAGGTAATACAGGATATGATCACATGATCTCCTGGTTTAAAGTTACTTACTGCGCTGCCAACTTCTTCTATCACGCCAACGCCTTCGTGACCTATAATTCTTCCGTCTTTGACTTCCGGCAGATCGCCTTTCATAATATGCAGATCTGTTCCGCATATCGTTGTTTTCAGAATTTTTACGATCGCGTCTGTTGGTTTTGTAATCGTAGGTTTTGGCTTGTCTTCCCAGGCTTTTTTCCCTGCGCCATGATAAACTAAAGCTTTCATATTTTTATTTGAGACCCCGTTAGAACGAGTTGGTGGTACAAGTAGCTTTGCTGCTTTTTCCACAAGTAAATTTTCCATAATTAATAGTTTGGATTTTAATGTATAACAAAATTATAGCTATTTAATCCCCTTGTTAATGATAATCCTTACCTTAATAAATGATATAGATCACTTATTGATCTTATCAGCGCCCGGGCTGATGGAAGAGTCCGGAAATGGAAGTTTTAATATTGCTTTTGCGACAATTTGCACATCTGAAATCCGCACATCTGCACATTACCCCGGTAAACCGAAACTTCCATTGGTTCAAAAACCTACTTTAAACAATTTAAAGTTACTTTTCCGGATATCGGTTCAAAAACCGCCTGAATTATTGTTTTTGAGCGGTTTATTGTAAATTTGAACAAACGCACACCATAATGTATAACCTCCGGGTATCACCCAAAAATGTTCAGGCTTCATTGCAAAAACACGTACTGGCCGATGGCTTCGACCTCACTTTTGATATGGAGAAAAGCGAGGGGGTTTACATTTACGATTCGAAGTATAATCGTACGCTGCTCGACTTTTTTACCTGCTTTGCGTCAGTGCCACTGGGTTATAATCACCCTAAAATGCTGGATGACGAAGCATTTAAAAAAAACCTGCTGCTGGCCGCACTGACCAACCCGTCCAACTCGGATATATACACCACCCAGTATGCGCAGTTTGTTGAAACATTCGACAAAATTGGCATCCCCGCTTACCTGCCCCACGCCTTCTTTATCTCGGGCGGCTCACTGGCCATTGAAAACGCACTGAAGGTAGCGATGGACTGGAAGGTCCAGAAAAATTTTGCCAAAGGATATAAAGAAGAACGAGGTTTTAAGGTGATACACTTTGAACACGCTTTTCATGGCCGCTCGGGTTATACCCTTAGCCTAACCAATACCCAGCCTGTAAAAACAAAGTGGTACGCCAAATTCAACTGGCCCCGTGTTTCGCATCCGCAAGTAAATTTCCCGCTAATGGACGCCGACCTGCCCGAACTTGTAAAACGTGAGGAATTTTCAATAGACCAGATCAAGCAAGCTTTCGCGGAGAACAAGGATGACGTTTGTGCCATTATTATTGAACCCATACAGTCGGAAGGTGGCGATAACCATGTAAGACAGGAATTTTTAGAGCAATTGCGGATACTGGCTGACGAAAACGAAGCTATGCTGGTATACGACGAAATTCAAACCGGTGTAGGCCTTACCGGGAAATTCTGGTGTCACGAGCATTTTGGCGAAAAGGCGCGACCGGACATCATAGCCTTTGGCAAAAAAATGCAGGTTTGCGGCATCCTGGCCGGCAAAAGGGTCGACGAGGTTGAAAATAACGTATTTAAAGTTTCATCGCGTATTAATTCCACGTGGGGAGGCAGCCTTGTTGACATGGTTCGTTCGGCCAAAATAATGGAGATCATACAGGAAGACAATCTATGCGAGAACGCTGCCCAGATTGGTGCCTATTTACAGAACGAGTTGGCTCGTATCTCCAAAAGCCATCCTGCCGTTCAGAATATTCGGGGCAAGGGTCTGATGACCGCCTTCGACCTTCCCGATAAAACCGCCAGGGATAAATTCATACAACTCGGGCTTGACCAAAACGTGATGTTCCTGGGTTGCGGCGACCATACCATACGATTCAGGCCGGCGCTTATTATTGACAAAAAACATATTGACGATGGACTGGAAATACTAGAAAATATATCCGGAAAGTTATAATAAGTGTAAAACATTTGCTACAAACGACCTGAAAAACACCATGTTACAAAGCTCAAATCATATTTCCGGGCTATAAAAAGGCTGTTTTTACACCTGTTTAGCCTCCTGTAATAATATACCCTACTTTTTTACCAAAATAGGCAATATTTTTAGTTATTACCCGTAGTAATTTTGAATATAAGGATAGGTATAATTATTAGCCGGTAAGTGTAATGAGCAAACAAATAGAGAAGTTAAAAAAACAGCTGATGGAGATTTCCGAGGTTGTTAATTCGTTTCAGTCCGAAGCGGTACAGGTAAGAGTGATTGACAGGTTATTAGACGCGATGGTCGAATCGGAAAAAACAGACAATGATGGTTCGGACGTTTTTAATAAAAAGCCTTACAAACAACGGCCGGATGAGAGCGGCTACTCACCGGCACGCCGGGTTAAAAAGCCCGGAGCTACTAAAGTTTTAAACCAACTGCTATCAACTGATTTTTTTGCCACCCCCCGTTCCATATCAGCAATAGCCAGCTTTTGCCAGGACAATTTTGATTCAGATTTTAAAACCTCCGAACTTTCAGGCATTCTGTTGAAGCTTGCAAAAGAAAATAAGCTCCGTCGCGAACGAAGCAACGAGAATAACAGGTTTGAGTATGTGAGGGTTTAGTTGAGTCGAAAGTCTTGAGTCCTAAGTCCTGAGTCAGAAAACTAGTTTGACTTAGGACTTTCGACTTAGGGCTTCAGAAAATCATTTACCTGAGATCAAATAAATCATCCACCCCCAATATCTTCCTCGAAGTAAAGCCTTCGGCGTATTTTACCCGGATGCTTTTACCGAATTCGCGGGCACGCCCCTCTACAATCTGGATGAAATCAGGTGATGATATATAGGTTTGCGGCTCGCCTTTATGGTTAGGGTTGAAAAATTGTGAACCAAACGCATTAATGCTTTCTACCTTTTTATCCCAATAGTCAGTAACGTCAACCACTATGTCCGGGTGGATATAGTTATCCTGTATAAAGTGTAAAACCAAATTAGGGCGCCAGGCTTCCTGCGGCTGTCCGTTAACTATCGTCTCAATTTTTCGGAGCCCTGCTAAAAATGCTGAAGCTTCAACCAGCTCATTTGCCCGGCCGTGATCGGGGTGCCTGTCGTGGTAAGCATTGGTTATAATAATTTCAGGCTGATATTTACGTATCACCTCAATTACTTTCAGCTGGTATTCCGGCGTGTTTTGAAAAAAACCATCAGGAAGTCCCACATTTTCTCTTACAGTCAGCCCGAGTATCCGGGCCGATGAAGCGGCTTCCTGTTCGCGCAATTCAGCTGAGCCCCGTGTTCCAAGCTCGCCCCTTGTTAAGTCGGCAATTCCAACCTTTTTACCTGCGGCAATGTGTTTTAAAATAGTTCCGGCGCAACCTAGCTCGGCATCGTCGGGGTGTACAGGTAAAACTAATATATCTAATTTCATAGAGATGTTTGATAATAATCAGACGGCTAATAACCGCCGTATTCGCTTCCTGATCTTTGCGCTCATTGGTTTGGTGAACGGATAATAAAAGTCGGTGGTTAAACCTGATCTGTCAATTAAAAATTTGTGAAAATTCCAGCGGGGCACTGAACCGAGCCTGCCATTTTCCTTTTTTTCAGCAAAGAACTTATACAAAGGATGTGCGTATGGCCCGCGTACCCGTATCTTGTCAAATACCGGGTAATTGACATGCTGTATCTCACAAAATGCAGTTATTGCAGCCCCTTCCAGCGGTTCCTGCCCCCCAAAATCATTTGACGGAAAGGCGAGGATTTCGAAATCTTCTCCCTGAAATTCATTTCTTAGATCCGCAAGCTCTTTTAGCTGTGGGGTGAAACTGCATTGAGAAGCGGTGTTGACAATTAAAAGAACTTTATTTTTATAGTCAGACAAGCTGATTTGTTCACCGTTTAATTTTTGAATATTAAACTGGTAGATGGTGTTATCAGTCATTTATAAATAATTTGTGGAGGTATAGCCTGCCTCCTGCAAAATGGCTTCAATATCCTTTTGCTCTTCCGGGTTATAGGTTTCTTTCAGGTCATGCCCAAACAGACGGGCGGCTGATTGAAGTATAAACGCTTTAAATCCGCCCTTCAAGTCCTTTACCATTGCATAGCTGGTATAGCCCGTTTCCCTGTCAATTAGTTTGATCAACACCTCGCCCTGACTTATTGTCATCTCTTTTATTTCCTTATTAAAAAGAACTTTGATCTGATCTTCACAGGCACTTATTAACTCTTTCTGCTTACGCTTATCCCCGGTCAGGGCAAGGTCGCGCTGCAACTGGCGGTATCTTTGCCCCGCAAAACGCGCGTAGGGCAACACTTTCAGCACGTTATACTTTAAACGCCTATATTGTTCCAGGTCGGCATGGCTTTTAAATATTCGGAAGTCGGTTATTTTAACATCAGGTAACACGATCCATGGGGTCAGCTTTCCGCTGTCAAGTGTCAGGTAAGTCCTGATGGTATCATTTTTGCCTAGAATTAAAGGAGCAGGCTTTTTTGTTTGGGCCTTTAGCGAACCCATCAAGCAACAAAACAACAGCAGAAAGCCAATAAATTTCATAATTTTACTCATTACAAAATTAATGCAATTTTTTTTGGTATTTTGATAATAACCTGCAATTAACATATTTATTGCAAGTTAATGATTGTTATAGAGATATTTATTCAGAGATGAAAGAATTAGTGATCGACCTGGAAACCGAAAAGAATGAGATATTAAAAAGATATCGTGCTTTATTGCGTGCCTGTAAGTCGACACTGCAAAAGGGCGATAAGCGCATGATACGCAAAGCTTTCGATATGGCGCTCGAAAGCCATAAGGATATGCGCCGCAAATCCGGCGAACCGTATATCTACCACCCTATCGCCGTGGCGCAAATTGCAGCTGAAGAGATCGGGCTGGGCACTACTTCCATCGTTTGTGCATTGCTGCACGATGTGGTTGAAGATACCAATATGTCCCTGGATGATATTGAAAGGGAATTCGGTAAAAAAGTAGCGATGATCATTGACGGCCTGACAAAAATATCGGGCGTATTTGATACCAACAGTTCGCTGCAGGCCGAAAATTTTCGGAAAATGCTGCTTACCCTGGCTGATGACGTAAGGGTAATATTGATCAAACTGGCCGACCGTTTGCATAACATGCGTACGATGGAGTTTATGCCGCGCGATAAGCAGTTAAAACTCTCATCAGAAACGGTTTACCTGTACGCACCTTTGGCACACCGCCTGGGTTTGTATGCCATAAAGTCAGAACTGGAAGACCTCTCGATGAAATACACCGAGCGCGAAACTTACCAGTTCATTAAAAATAAGCTCAACGAAAAGAAAACCGAAAGGGAAAAATTTATCCGCGATTTTATAGGCCCGGTA